>NZ_CP011856.1:682857-1365714 GCF_001029265.1 Spiroplasma eriocheiris
TAATTATTAATGTTATCTTTTGTAGTTTGTTTCTAATTGGTGGAATGCCATATTCATTAATTATGAATATTGGTAATAACATTAGTTTAAATTTTGAAAATGTGACCCAAGATTATCAAGTCAAAAATATTAAAAATGCATTATTATTTAATAAAAATGTTGAACAGGAAAATGTTAAATATCCAAAAATCTCAAAAGCCATTTATGATTTTTATATGCAAAAAGATTTGCCAACAATTAACTTAATCTTAGCTAATAATGATGATAGTAATTCCCGCACTGAACGATTAGAAAATTTATATCATCAAGTTTTTGACTTAACGAAATTTCAGCAACTGAATAAACTAACCGGAAGTGATGTTACAAGTTGAAAGGGTACTTTTAATGGTCAGTCAATTAGTAGTATTATTACTAAAAATGTTGCCAATGGAAAAGATACTAATATTAATGTTACAGTTACTAACAAGTTTGCTTTTAAAACAATTGAGGAGTTCGATGATAATAATCCTTACCAACAAGAACTAAAACAATTAGTTAATTATTATGCAAAAAACTTTGATTGAAATACATATTATAATTTAAGATTATTTTATTTTAATTCTTTAGTAACTTTTGACTCTAACGAAACTTATTTTAATGTGTACGGTAGCGGTGATTCCGAACCAACAATTAATGATAAAGGGATTGATCCCATTGATATTTTTCAAACTTTTTATCAACAAGATAATGGTGGTTCGTTACCTTACTATGTTATTAATGATCAAACATTTAAACAAAAATTTAAAGATTTTTTTCAAAACCCAGTTTTATTTGTCACTCAAGAACTTGAAAAAAATATTATTCAAAAAGTTTATGACTATAAAATAATTCAAACTCAACCAGTAAAAATTACTAATAATCTAAAACAATATCAATCATTGTCGGAAAAATATAGTTTAATTTCAAAAGTAAATATTATTGAACATTGAAATCAAATTTGAACAAGTTCGCTTTCCTATTTACCAACTGGTTTTGCACCGCTAGAAAATAGTCATATTGATTTTGATAACCAAAAAAACTTACTAATGAGTTATCAAGATTTTCCTTTACAGTTAACAGCTGATAATAAAATTGCTCTTAATTATCAGCCTTACTTAAACATTACCTTGATTCGCGATATTTATCTTTACTTAGCAGCCGGGTTAATTATTTTATCGGCGTTAATTTTACAACGTAAAAATATTACATAACACGGAAGGGAGGTGAAGTATGAGAAAACAAAATATCACAAAGGTAACTAATGCACCAGTTATTGTTTCATCAAAACAACCAGTTATTATTGTTGATAATTTTGTTCGAAAATTTAAAAAAAATACAATTGGACCCTTTAATTTCACTGTTACCAAAGGAAAACTCCATACTATTTTAGGGGCATCGGGAAGTGGAAGAACAGTTTTAATTAAATCATTAATTGGTGGTTTAAAGGGATACAAGGGTTCAATTACAATTGAAGGTAAGAAGGCAGGTAAAATTGCCGCTAAACAAAAAATTGGTTATGTTCCTGAGTATATTACATTCCCAGAAAATATTAGTGCCTGAAGTTTTTTAAAAAACTTTGGGAAAGCTAACGGGATCCATGGGCAATATTTAAAATATCGACTGGAATACTTAATGAAGTCCTTAGGGATCTGAGAATCCCGAAACAAAGATGTTAATTCATTTTCGTCCGGGATGAAAAAGCGGGTGATGATTATTCAGGGAATTATCCATGACCCCGAAATTTTAATCTTGGATGAACCAGAAGCAGGATTAGATGTTGAAAACCGGGAAAAAATTATTAAATATTTAAAAGCATTAACATTGCGAGGAAAAACAGTCTTCTTTTCATCGCACTTGTTAAATGAAATTAAAGATTATATTGATGAATTTACAATGGTGATGAATGGCCAGCAATACTATACTGGTAATTTCAAACAATTTAACCTTAGTAACACTTACTTCATTGAATGTAAACGTCCGGATTTAATTTCGCGATTTCTAACAATCAATAAAGCAGTTAATTGGTATGATAAAAATACTAATCGCTTATTCTTTATCATTCCATCCCCATTATCACTATTTTATATTACTAATTTTGCGCTTAAATATAAAATTCCGGTCACTAAAATTTCAACTGCAGAGTTTACCTTTAATTTTTTAAATCAAAAAATTACCCATAACCAAAAATAACTTATCAAAGGAGAGGATAAAATGAAAAAGCTATTAACATTTTTAAGTACCTTAAGTTTAACAGCGACCACTACCACAACCATTGTTGCTTGTTCCTCACATAAAGATAATAAAAATGAAGCTGAATCATCAGCTTCCTTAGATGCGAAAGTTTTAAATGATATTGTTAATAAAACTAATAAGTATTTTTTAGACTTTTTAAATTCTAACCAATATGTTGATACTACACAATATGGTTCAGAAGTCTTCGCTAACTTCTTCAATAAAGTTAATGATCAAGAACCAACTGCTATTATTGATATTGCTGATAGTAATTTTAATCAGGGGATTAATAATATTAATACTATTTTTAAAAACTATTTAAACCAAATTAATATTCAAATTGCCCAAGAATACTCCAATGTTTATGTTAACAGTTATCCGTTAACTTGAAATCTCGAAAAAAATATTAGTACCCTAAATTTTATTAATTTAGAGGATTTAAATAGTTTAAATCCAAGTGTGGAGATTGATGGTTTAAAAGCTGTTAATTACCAACTTAATATCAACTATACGGTTAAGTATAAGGAAATAACATCAATTAATAACTTTACCTTTAGTTTTATTGTAACAAATAGTCCTGATAAAATTAAACAATTTCAAACTGAATCAATGGCTAAATTATCTGGGAATATTGTAAAATATTTTGGTGAGGGAAATACCATTATTGATAAGAATCCAAAATATCAAAAATTATATGATAAATTTGATATTAATTATTCTCGTACCCACATTAATTTAGATAATATTGTGCAAACAGAATTAATTGACTTTTTAAATAAAGATCCTGATTTAACTGATTTAATGCAGCATGTGACTTGAAATGATGATAAATCAATTTTAACGTTATTAAGTGGAGCGTTAAATGATGTTACAAGTGGGCACGCAGTACCCAAACTACCCCAAAATAGTTCGTTTGTTTGAGCTGGAGAAGGACCATTTGATGCTAATAAAGTAACAGCGGATGTCTTTTATAACTTTTTAATTAACTTATTACAAGTATTTAATATTAGCGATGGTGAATTACAATTGGCTAATTTTAATGTAAACTTATCAAAAATTAGTGTCGCAGGAATGCCCTTATCGGGAGTAGCTAGCAAAGATGGTAAACCATTAAATGTTATTATTGGGATTTCGAAAGAAGGGTTAAAACAAAAATTAATGAATTATTCCCAAATTGTAGTGTCTTTCTACAAGGAATATCGAATTGAATCTTATAAAGATCATCAAATTCTGCATGTTTCAAGTAAGGTTTTTGATGAATTAAAATCAGCGCCAAACTATACTGAATCCTTACCATTTTTATTTAATAATTTCTTAGAAAAAGAAAACATTAAAAACCTTGCCGATATTGGTTTATTTTATCTAGGTGACGATACAATTGTTAATACTGTAGGTCGTCCTGGTAGTTGAACAACTATTAATGAGAATCAATTAAAATATAAAGATGGGGGACATGGTTATAGTTTTAGCTTTATGTTTGGGGATCATACTTTTGATGGCTCAATTTCATATTCACCATGGTCAGCTGTTTACCTACCTAATTTATATGTTAATCGGAATTAAAAATGGTTCAATTAATATAATAAAATTTTTAAAACAATTTTAATAAAACAACATAAATAACATTAAAAAGATTATATTAAATTAAAATATAATCTTTTTTTAGTAATGTTATTTTACTAGTCATTTAAATTAAATTTATCAATAATTTCCATAAAAAAAATAATTTAAATTTAAAAAAACTTAAAAGCAAGTTTTTTTTTTTTTTTTATTACAATATATTTGTATCTTTATAAATCGACAACATAATAAATAAAATTAATATTACAATGAGAAGCAAAGGTTTTGAAAATGGAAAAAAATTGTTAATGCAAAAAAGCAAAAATAAGGAGAGGACACTATGAAAAAAATATTAACAATTTTAGGCACAATTAGTTTAACAACCGGAGTGGCAACGACACTAATTGCTTGTACTGGTTCTAAAATAAATAACGCTACTCCAAATACTACAACAACCAAAGATGCTAAAGTTTTAAACGATATTGCTAATATGACAACTAAATATTTTTTAGATTTTTTAGGTTCAAATCAGTTTATTGATGCTACTGAATATGGTTCTCAGGTATTTAGTGAATTTTTTAATAGCGTTAGTGCAAGCCAACCAACTTTAACAGTTAAAACAGATGATAAAAAATTTCAAGAAGGAATTGCTAGTATTAATGCAATTTTTAAAACTTATCTAAACCAAATTAATATTCAAATTGCCCAAGAATACTCCAATGTGTATGTTAACAGTTATCCGTTAACTTGAAATCTGGATAAAAACACTAGTATGTTAAGTTATATTAACTTAATTAAATTAAATAAACTAAATCCAAGTGTTAATATTAATGGTTTACAAGCTGTTAATTATCAACTTAATATTAGTTATACTATTAATTATAAAAAATTAACGGCAATGAATAATTTTGGTTTTAATTTCATTGTTACAAATGACCCCCAAAGAATTAAAAAATTTCAAACTAAATCAATTGCTAAAATATCTGGTGCGATTTATAAATACTTTAACAATAATGATATTATTATTGATAAAAATCCAAAATATCAAAAGTTATACGATAAATTTGATATTAATTATACAAAATCCCATTTAGTTTTAGATAACATTGTCCAATCAGAATTAATTAATTTTTTAAATAATGACCCGGATCTTAGCGAAATTATGCAGCAAGTAACCTGAAATGATAGTCAATCAATTTTAACATTATTATCTTCTGCCATTGACCAAACAACAAATGGAATGGGTGTTGCCAACCCTAAATATTCTTCTGATCGCTGAGCAGGGGTGGGATTCCAACCAGAGCAAATTACTCCCGAAAACTTTTTAAATTTTTATACTGACATGTTAAAAATCTTCAAAATCACTGAAGATAAATTACAATTAGCTAGTTTTAATGTTAATTTAGCAAAAATAAACATTGCAGGCATGCCCTTATCAAGTGTGGTAACTAATAGTGGAAAACCTTTAACTGTTACTATTGCCATTTCCAAAGAAGGATTAAAACAAAAACTAATAAATTTTGCAACGATTATTACTAGTTTTATGAAACACTATCGAATTGAATCAGCAAGCGACCACTGAATAATTCACTTACCAAAAGAACTATTTAATAAAATTAAAACCAAAAAATATGATGGGGCCTTAATTGATCTTAATAATGATTTTTTAGCACAGGAAGATATTAAGAAATTGCCCGATATTGAAATGTTTACCCTGGGAGATGAAACAAAAAGTAAACATTCATGAGTTACCCGCGATGAACATACAATTGGGATTAATAAAAGATGATACTGAAGTTTTGATCTAATGTTTGGAAATAAAACTGTTGATAAGTCAATCTTTTATACTCCGTTAACGTCTTGATATTTTTATTTAAATTTTAAAGATGATTTATAAAAAATAATTTTATTAAAAAAGATTATATTTAATATAATCTTTTTTTACTTTATTTTCGACTATGATCATCATTCGGTTGGCATTTTGTACATTCACTGCATTTTGTTCCGTTGGTGTGTTGGGCTCCTGATAAGTTACAACTGCAATTGCATCCTGTACATTGATTATTACAATTTCCCATATTTTTCCCTTCTTTCTACCTTGATTATAACTCTATAAATAATTATTTTTCTAATTTTTTTAAAAATTATCGATTATACTATAAATTATTAGATTTTTATTATTAAAGTAACATACATAATACTAGAAAATTTTTTAATAAAAAATAAAAAAATTAGGTAAATAATAGAAAATAGTTATATAATGTGAATTAGGAGGGCAAAAACTTCCTAATAATGAGGGTTGTATTAAAATTAAGAAGTTTAAAAAACATTTAAGACTAATAATATAACCATCAAATAGATTATTAGAAATACTTTCATAAGGAGGGAAACATTATGAAAATTTTATTAACTTTATTATCATCTTTATTATGTAGTTCTTCAGTGAGGAACGGTTACTAGTCATACAATTGATCCATTAGCAAATAAACCATTATTAGTTGGTTATTGGTATGAATGAAATGATCAAATTAGTATGAAAAATGTTGATCAAGCATATAATGTAATTGATGTTTCATTCATGACAACAATGACCCCAGGAGCAATTCCTACTTTTACGCCCCAAGCAAGTGACTTTATTCAACAAATTGAATATCAACACAGTTGAGGACATAAAGTATTGCTTTCATTAGGAGGCGCAACTGCTAATATTAAAATGGCATTATCTCAACAACAAACTTTCGAAAATCAAATTAAAACATATGTTAATGAATATGGAATTGATGGAATTGACATTGACTTAGAAGGTAGTTCAATTACCGCGGGAGATAATGAAAAAGTTATTGTGCAATCATTAATTAATTTAAAACAATATTATTCAACCCAAAATAAAACATTTTATATTTCATTAGCACCTGAGTTCCCTTATTTAAGAGGCGCAACTGGGGGTTATGTTTCTTATATTAATGATTTAAAAGGATATTATGACTGGGTAAATCCCCAATTTTATAACCAATTTGGAGATGGTATTAGTGTTGAAGCCGCTGATCATGATGCAATGCCATATTTACCATGGTGGTTAACAAATGATAATACTCAATACAAAGGGGAATTCTTATACCTAATTACTAAATATATTGCGAATGGTGGGGGAATTAATAATTTTGTCCAAATTCCCGCTGATAAATTAGTAATTGGTCTTCCGGCAACTCCAAATGCAGCTGGTAGTGGGTATGCTACCAACGCTGATATTAAAAAAGCTTATGAACTTTTAGTTAACAACCATGTTAATGCCCGTGGGTTAATGACATGAGCTGTTAACTATGATGCAAAAAATAACTGAAATTTTGCCAATGCCTTTAAAGAAACTTGGGGGAAACAATAAGTTATTTTATGAATATAAAGAACAATTAACTAACTTTATGCTAACCTTTCTAAAATATTAATTGCAAAATTTACTTTTTTCAATTATAATAAAAATAGTTAATGAGAGTACGAAAAGTACCAAACAGATTAATTTTTGTTTGGTACTTTTCTTTTATTAACATCTGAAAAAAATGAAAAACTTACATAATATATAAAGGAGGGATGATGAATGGAAAGTCAACATAATCAATCCAAATTATGTAAAAAATGTTATCAAAAAATTATTAATTTTTTAAAAACAAAAAATAATATTAAAAATTTAATTATTTTTAATATTACTACAACTGATAATTTTAGTAAAGAAAATAAAATTAATCCTGTCATTATTTTTAAATGTCAAAACCATTATTTTGGATTATTTACAAGAAATAATTTAAGAGAAAATCCGGACCAAGTTAATTTTCAAACCAAAACAGTAACTTTACCTACTAGTTTGGTTATTAAGAAGTTTAAAGAAAGTAAAAAAAATCTTGATGTTAAAGTAAATAAAAATGCTCTTGTTAACGTCAAATCTTGACCTCTTGCCCCGGTTAATTCACCATTTGCTTTAGAACCTAGAAAAAAAGAACTAGCTTATTTTAATAAGCAACAATTAAAATATTATAAAGTAAATGTTTTTAACCAACATAAGCATTATTTTAAAACCTTATTTTTAAAATCAAATCATCGTTTTACCATCATTTCATTGTTAATTGGAACTTTACTACTTGGTTTAGGGATTGGTGGATGACAACTATTTGAAGATTTAAATCATCCCCAACCTCATGTTGACCGTCGAATTAATATTTCCCAGGATGGGGGAGATTATTATAAAGCCGAAGCAATTATTCATAATACTTCCTCAAAAGAATTATTAGCCGCTGTCCAACATATTCCCAATTTAAACCCAGATTTGCAAAGTGCAATTAATGATAATACCACAATTTTAACAACTAGTGATTCCCTTCAATATGATGGGGGATATCACTTAATGAAAATTAATATTAATGCCCAACATTCTGAAATTTTTAAAGGAATTACCAGCCTTACGATGAATATTAAAGCCAATAAATTTGATATTTCCTGGTTAGACGGTAACTTTACCCATAAGAATGCTGTTCATATTGGTAATATTGATCCAACTAATTTATTAAATGCCCTAAAATTATTACCAAATTTGAATCCTAATTTAGCAAGTGTTTTACGTGAAAAGGGAATTGAAGTTATTAATATTAAAGGCAAAATGATTGATGATGGTTTACCCCACCCAATTAATTTTACGCTAGATGCTAATAATACAAATGACTTTAAAGGGCAACTTAATTGTGAACTAAATTTAATTTCGGATAAATTTGATATTTCTAATTTAAAAAATGATTATACAACATCATCACCAGTTACAATTCATGATACTAGTTTTAATAGTTTAGTTTACTTAATAACATCGGTAGTTGGGATGGATAAACATTTAATTGCGGCGGCTCAAGATGCTAATATCATTTTAACTACCGCTTCGCAATTACCTGCTGATGGTCAAAGTCATTTATTAAAAGTGACAATGGATGCTACTAATACACTTGCTTATAGTGGTAGATTGACAATTATGATTCCAGCCATTGCTGGTAAAATGAAAATTAACACTCTTAGCCAAGATCTAACCACGAAACCACCCGTCGTTGAACCAAATACGGATGAAGAAAGTTTACGAAATGCGTTGCAAAAAGTACAAGGGATTAACCAAACCACTTTAAATGTTTTAAAAGAAAGTAACTTATTAATTTCCACTCATTCTAATTTACCAGATGATGGATTACCACATGAAATTGATATTAACTTAAATGCCTATAAAACTTTAGATTATACCGGAACGGCGACAATTAAGTTAATGACCAAAACAATTAAAACTGATATTACAAATGATGGGGGAAATTATACTAGTTATGGAAATATTATTAGTAATAGTGTCGATTCACCAGCTTTAATTAAAGCACTAAAACAAATTAAGCAAACTAATCCGGTGATTTTAAGTGCTATTAATGATCCGAAGGTAATTGTTAATACAACTTCGAAATTACCGCAAGATGATTTAATCCATGACATTGAAATTACTATTAATGCCAATCAATCACAAGATTATACCGGAACGGCTAAAATTTTAATTTCAATGGTTTATCCCAAAACAGATATTACTAATTGAAACCAAGATTTAACAAGTTCACCACCAATTGTGGAACCTGATTTAAATTCAAAAGAATTATTAGATGCCTTAACAACAGTCAAAGGTTTAGCTATTGATTTAAAAAATATCTTAACCTTACCAGGTCTAACAATCACAACAGCTTCAAAACTAATTTATGATAATAAACCCCACCCAATAACAATTGTTATTAATGCTGATAATACTGAACATTATAAGGGTCAAGCAAAAATAACATTATTAATAACTGCTAGTACAATTGATTTAAGTTACTTTAATGGTGATTATTCAGCAGATGGTGATTATACTATTAATGGTATTACTCAAGAAGAACTAATTAAAGCAATTACAAGTGATCCTCACATCAATCCTATTTTGAAAACTGCCGTGCAAACCCCTGGAATTACTGTTAGTACAACGACAAAAATTCCTCCTAACAATAGTACTGTTAAAACAACAATTATAATTGATGGAACCCATACAAAAAAATACTTTGGCCATGCCACAATAACAATGACCTTACGAAATAATTCAACCGCTCCGTTCCAAATTAATATTGGTTTTAAATCACATGATTCTTATAACGGCACTTCTTCTAGTGATTTTCATTCAGAAACTCATATCTTATTAGATTATTTTGACTATGCTGATAGTTGAGATAGTTTTGTTAAAAAATATCCGTCTGTAACCTTAAACGGTTCATTAAGTGTCCATGCCTGAGGAGAGGATGGCAGTCTTACTAATATGAAAACGACAACAACAAATATTGCCTTAAATAATCCCAAGACTTCTCCTGCCACATGAGAATGTAAAAAAAGTGGGAGTGTTATTGGGAATCAACTTATGGCGGTTTGATTCTATCTATGACATGATGATCACAACATTTATTGAGCATTCCAACGCCAAGAAGATTCGTTCTGATGTAGTTCAGGAGCCTATTATTATGCTAATTTAGATAACATTTATTTTGGACAATAAGATAATTCAATTATAAAGAATGCTGATTAGAAAAATTAAAATCAGCTTTTTTTATTTTCTAGAATGCAATTTGTTAAAAAAATAAAATAAGATATAATAATATTAAGTAATAGGGTAGTAAAATAACAGAAAAGGGGAATCAATGTTATGGGAAAACCAACTTTTTGTCCAATTCATTTAAAAATTCATGAATGTTCAGAAAATACTAACCGAGCAATTTCTTCAGCTAATGAAACAAAAATTAAAGCAAAAATGAGTCGCATGTTAAATCCAACAATTGCGACCGTTGAATCAGGAAATGCCGAAAAGGGGACAATTCAATATATTTTACAAAATGCTAAAAAAAATAATGCCTCGTTAAAATCAAAATTAGGATTAGAAACAGAAGAGGGAATGTCAACAGGTATTGATGAAAATGATATTAAAGCAAAAATGGCTCGTTTAAGAGCAGCCGTTACTGGCCAACCAGCTCCTGTTGAAAGTAATTTGGATAGTAACTCCCCTGCTCTTAATTCATCAACTTCGGGGTTAAGAGAAATTATTGATCATGCTTACCAAGTTAATCGTCATTTTAATCAAAATATTGCTAATAATCAAGATGACAATAATACCTTATCAGCCACAATCTTAGCAGATGCTGATTTGGATCAATTAAATGCTGAAATGACAAAAAAACAATCAACACCTAATAAACAAAAAAAAGCTGGTTCTCCTGCATCGAAATCAAAATCAGCGGATAAACCATCATCTCAAGTTGTTAAAACGGCTAATAATGGTAAAAAAACAACAACAGTAAAATCAACGATTGATAAGAAAGTACCTAATAATAAAAAAACAGCAATTAATAAAACTGTGGTGTTATCAATTGATGAAGTTGAAAAATTAATTGAAGCTGCGGTTAATAAAGCAATTAATAAAAAAAATAAATAAAAAATAATAGGGGACTTAAATTATTTAATTAAGTTAATATAAATCTACTTCCCCTATTCAAATTTTATTATACCGATTACAATGAAATATTTCAGTTTCATTATAAAATATTATAAATAATTTTTAAATAATAGAAAATATTATTGTAATTTTTAAGAAACGGAATATAATATGGGTATGGGAAATAATAATTTCCTAATAAATTTAGCAATTTTTATAGAAATATTTACTAACTTTAATTTTTATATTTAATAAAATAAGAAACTATCTCTCCCCTTTTAGTTTTAAATATCTCTGATTAAATACAATATAATTAATTATAAAAATAAGTTTATTTTCAATCTTTTCACTTTTAGAAAGTAGATGTTTCTATCATACAATTGTCATAAAGATAAAATTCGATTAGAATCTAATCGAATTTTATTCATTATTAGGAGTTTTTATTGCTTGTAAGAAAGAAAAAGTTTTTTTCCCAATAATTGTTTTTTTATCGGTTTCACCATCAACATTATAAATTAATTTTTTTGTGATTCCCTTAACAGCAATCCCGACAATGGCTGTTAGCGGGACTTCTTCATCTAAAAAGAAGATGGCATTGTCATTAACTTTAATTCATAAGCTATTCAAGCATTGGGTTTGAATTATTAAATAAACTAAGATTAAACCATAGTCAATTAAGCCAATAATAACATATAAGTAAGAAAAAATTGGAGCAATATTGGGGATCGTTAATAATAAAATATAATCAACAATAATAAAAATAATAACGGGGGTTAAAACAGCATAGATAAAAATAAAAATAAAACGGAGCATCGCCGTTCACCGAAATTCTTGACGATAGTCTTTAACATCCCGTTGGCGATGATATTGCATCATGAATAAAAAATTAAAAACATACAATGCTAACGCTAAAATTAAGGTAAAAACTAATATTATATGTAATTCCATTTTAACTTCCCTTCTCTGTGGTAATTAATTTTTGTTGTTGTAATAATAGTTTATGTAAGATCATTGATATTTTAACATTTTTTGTTAAAAACTTATAAATATTATCCTTGGTACTAATAAAAAAACCAACTTCAAAGGCACTATTAAGATTAAAAATGCTGGGATAGCAATAAATAATATCTTTTAACCAGATTGTTTTATAAGTTTTAATATCATCAATTAATACTCGTTTATTAGTAACATATAGATTTCCATAGTATCTTCTCGTGCGGTGCGGTGATTTTAAGTTAATATAGCCATTTAAATTTTCAATTTTATATTGGGGTTGTTCAGGTTTCACCGGGGGATATAAATAAAAACTATTATGGTTAATTTCTTTGGTGTTTTCTAAGATATACACTTCTACTTCTTCTTTAGCATAACATACTTCATCAACTGGCAGTTGATAATTAATGGTAATTGCTTGTAAAGGGGTTGTTAATTCTTGATGTTGATCATTAATTGCCGTTTGAAAACTACGATAAACTTTTTTATAATTTTGAATTTTAACTTGCTGAATAATTCCTAAAATTAAAGTAATCATTACTGAAATTCCCATTACACCAAAGAAAATAATAAATCCAATTTCCATGTTGCTACCCCCCTGCTGTTTGCACTTTTTTAATTAAATATGGTATTTTTAAATCATTACTAATGATAAAATACTTATTTTGCTCATAATATAAGAAAAATCCCTGGTATAAGCGTTGATTAATCCGAACGATTGATAATTCTAAGTTCGTAATTTTTGCTAGTTCCCAAATTGTAGTAATTTCAGGGTTAACAATTAAAATTCGTTGGTTCGTAATAAATAAATACCCTTCTTGAAAAAAAACTGGAACAGGACTTTTTAAAAAACGATTTTTCCCGGCATAACCAACGTTAATTCCCCCTGGGAATTTAATTACATATTCAGAATGGTTACTAATTTGTTTTTTGCCTAATAACGGCATTAAATAACTGTTAATCGCTATTGTATAATATACCATCTCATTTGGTTGCAATTTAATCTTAACTTTAATTGGACTAACGGCTAACTGGGGATAATCATTACTAATAAAACTTTGATTATCAACTTCTAATTTTTTAAAAATTTCAAAAATAAGGTTTTTTTTCTTATAGTTAAACCATATTAAAAAACCAAGAAAAATTAGTGATAATCCAATAAATAAGCCAATAAATACTCACCCAATTGTTGTCATGTCGTTCCCTTCTATTTAATAATATTAATCCCTTTATTAAAATTATTAATAAATGTTTGTAACATTAATTCTTCCCCACTATTACGCGGTTGTTCAAAACGATTGTAATAATAAATATTAATTAATTCTTTTGTTTTACTATTTAATTTATCATAATACTTTTGGTTAATTAAGATGTGGTTAGCTTGGTTAATAATTAAACTTGAACTATAGGTTAACCATTCTTTTTCGGTTTTAATTTTTTCTGTTCATTCATTAAAGTATAAATTATAAATCCGGTTATTTTTATGATAATAAAAGTTAATAACCCCTGTGTTATTTTCGACCGTGTTAATTACAAATAATAATTTATTTGGTAAAAACAGGTTGTTTGGGGAATTAATCGCTTGAAAAGTAATTGGGGTAATTTGGGCTAATAAAATATCATTAATAGTAAATGAGGTTAATGGTTTTTTGAGCACAATTTGGTGTTTAAGATAGCTTTTATTAGTATTATCTAGATCATTAACTAAGCGGTATAATTCTAATTCATAAATTAAATGGAGTTTAATAAGTTTTCGAATTTTTAAAGTTAAGATCACTTGTTCGGCCACACTTAATAACTGATAAAAATTAATAAAAGTTTCATAACAAACCTGGTGATCAATTAAGTTATCTCCAATGTTCATTAACAACGCTTTTAACTGGGGAGTTAATAACTTTGGATTATTTAAATACTCATCACTATGATTTTGACAAAGTAAATAAAAATAATAAGGACAATCCGAGGCGCTTTCTTCTAAGGCTAAAAAGTTATTCTTAATATTTTTAAAAAAATGTTTTTCTTGATAGCGATCAATAAAATAATTTCCTTTAATTAACTCAGGGTTATAAAGGTCATTGCGAACAGTTGGATTTTGACAATCTCTTAAAATACATTCATTTTGTTGTTGTTGATTACGAACATTAGTATAATGTTCTTTTTCTTGGTAAAGATATTGTTCTTTTAACTGAGGGTCACTAATTGCTTGTAAAATTGACAGATATTCATCCCGTTCATGGGGAGTTGCTAATACTAATGGTTTACAACAATCTTGGTATTTTTTCCCACTGAAACAAATGCAATCTTCATTATCCGCAATGGTAAAAATTGGTTTATAGTATTGATGCAAATAATCTAACTGGTCATCATCCAGAAAATAACTCTTTAGTAAAGCATCAAACATTGATCGTTCTTGGCCTTTTAAATTATCATTGAAATGTTTTTCGATTTGATCACTCATTTTGAAACCCCTTTTTCCTAATCATTCATTATATATTATAAACTAAAATTAAGATTTTAATGCTGGTTAACAGGTTTTTTTCTCCCCTATCGGCAAAAAAATCTCCCCTGCCCACTAAAAAAGAGCCTCTTGTAAAAGAGACCCCCAAAGGCAACATATAGATTTTTTAGTACTTATATTGTTTAATGAACTTTATTATTTTAACAAGCATTTTTTACATATAAATAAATTATTTATCCAATACAGACAGCATATTTGACCTTAAATTTTTATACTATTATCATTATTTCTCATCAAAACAATATAATTACTTCTCAATTTTGTAGTCTTGATAGCAAGGTTAAACCTAGAATCAATTATTTATTACATGGACCGTGAATTAATAAGTAATATTTTCCATAGTTTTAACCGTTTCTTCTTAACTACAAATTCATTATATCGCAAATTTTGTAAAATTCATAAAAATATTCAAAAAATTTTAATTTTTTTTATTAATTTTTTATAAAAATATTCAAAATTTTATAAATTTTATGATAATTAAATGTTATTCTTACCTTATCATATTCCAGAATGACTGTCAAATAACTGATAAAATATTTAAAAACACTCACAAGGAGTGGTTATTGTCTTTTTGTTAAATCAATTAACCGCTGTTTTTTCATTCGTAATAGAATAAAGACTGTTTCTACAACGGTTAAAGCTAATAGTGCTAACACCACAATTACAATACTTTGTCATGAAAAAGCAAAGGTAAAGAGGATTCCTGTCATATTAAAGATCAGACGGACAATAATAATTCAGGCACCATACGAGATTAGGAATGGTAATCCGAGACCAATTGCAAAAGCAAAGATATATCAAGCTAAAACATAGGTTAAAACCTTACCATTTGAATATCCCATTGCTTTCATTGTTGCCATAATTATTTTATTTTCTTCAATGGTCATGTTAATTAAAACTACCAAGATAAAGGCCACAATAATAAAGGTAAAGATCGCGGTAATTTCTAATAATAAAATAACATTTCCAAACACTTTTTCTAATGCTTCTTGGACCATTTTTAATGGTGAAATTGTGTTTTGACCATTTAAAATACTCATATTTAACATTGATTTCATCACGAGGGTTGGTTGCGTAGCACCCGGTGGGGTCGCAAAGAACTGATAATTAGCACTCGTAGTTCCTAGTTTAGAAAACATTGTTAAGTAATCTTCAGGTTGGAAACTATTTACGCGACGTGAAATAATAACATTATTTCCAAAATAAGGATGACTATCAAACCACGTATCATCATTAGGATCATTAGGATTATGAATTCCCATTAGATGCCGTAAAGTTTGAATATTCATAAAAATATTTTGGGTAGAAGTATCATTGGTAACATAACCAACAATTTTAACTTTTACTTTTTTCGAATCACTTGGAGTAATTCGTAAGTTTCATTCAAACGGACTATTGATCGGAACTTCCCCACTATATCAAATCCGTTTTGCAACCACAATTGGAATTGGATCAGTTGCCAAGTTAACCGGGGTAAATATCTCATCAATATTACTTGTTTTATCATTAAAATTAAAATAATCTTTAAAATCACTGTTTGGATCTAAGCCGTAGACATCGGCTCTTTTAATTTTAGTATCGGCATTAATTGCATTCGGAGTTAATGCCGAACTTAACATTGATAAGTCTAATTTTTTATCAATTACAAACTTACTAAAAGCAACATTTGGAAGTTGATTAGCTGTTTTGGCACTTTGTAAAAAGGTTGTTAAAGCAACTACTTGGTTAGGCGGAATCATTGTTTTTAAAATATCAATTAGTTGTTTAAACGACCCACTATGAACAGCTTGTTTTAAATAATCCCCGTTCATACAAACATTCATCATTGAACGTTGTAAAATATCTTGAATGTTAGGATCAATAACTTCTTCCTTATCCTGACGATCACGAAAATGAATTGGTAAGTTCTGATTGGCTCATTCATACGAACAGTTAAAGGCACTTCAGTCTAAACTAGTGCTAAGTTCTTGTTGTTCTAACCAGGTGTAGTTTCATTTATCAGGATTATAATCAATTTCTAAGTGTTGGTTTGGTTTAGTTGAGGTTTGATATTGAAATTGCGATGGTAAATTAACAATTTGGGTAACATTATGACCATAACTGCGCATTAAATCGTTAATATAACCATTAAATAAGTCAATCACGTTAAATTCAAATAATAACACCAAACAACCAAATAAGAAAGTTATTAAGACCGTAAACCATTTGGAAATTGATTTTTGAGCAAACGAAGTTGTTAACCGGACCCCAAATGGTAAGAATACTAATGGTTTTCGAACATATTTTACTAGTTGTTTTGCCCGTTTAACTTTTACCCGTTCGCGTTCATTAATTAAATCTAATGGTTTGGTGCGTAAAATAATAATTGTAATTAAATAAGTAATGGCAGCAAAAATGGTTGGAAATCCAATAATAAAGACAACAAAAATAATTCAATTATTATAAACATTATCAAATGGTAGTAAAGCCACCGGTTTGTTTAAAATGGTGAAATAGGCAGATACTCCTAAGGAACCTAAGTAACCAAATAAACAAGCTACAAAAATTGTAATAATAATGGGTACAACAACTCCAAACGATAACTCGGGAGTATGGTATCCTAACGCTTTTAAAATCCCTAAGGTTTTTCGTTGGGATTTAATATCGCGTTTAATAAAGAAATAAACAATGACTAACACCACAATTGAAGCAGCTAAGCAAACAACGGAAAACATAATATAATTTAGTTGAATAAATGTTTGTTGCTGACCAGCTTCCCCAACATCATTATACTGGGTAATAATCTGGTACCAACTGGCGGTAAAATAATTAAAAATTAGTTCATTTAAGTAATTATACGCTTGGTTAAAATCATCTTCAGGCGCAAACTTTAGATAGCCCTGGTAATTATTTGTTAAACTTGGATTATAAGACATGATCTTATTAAAATCATTGTTAGTCATATAGACTAAAGCTGTTTTAACATTCCCACTGCTGGCAAAGTTTCCCGAGGCAGCACCAAAGGTTTGGTACATAATATCACTATAAGCATATCCTTCTCCCATAATTTGGTAATAATTAGGGTTCCCGTCACTATCTTTGCCAATAATAATTCCGTTTCCTAAGCTATAATTCATCTCTTCTAAGAAATAACGGTTAACAATAATTTGCCCATCAGTAATATTATCCGCAGTTACTAAACCTTTATTAATATAGGGAATATTAAGATTAGGATTAGTTCAAATCGCATCGCTTGAATTTTGATAAGCATTCACTAAATGATAATCAATATTATCTACAACTAAGTCTGTACTATTATTCACAACTAAGTCTCACGTTGATAAGTGAAGATCAGGGTTCGCATTAGTTTTAATTAATTTATTAAAACTATAAGATACATAATTACAGTTTAATAATTTAATGTCCCGTAAAAACATCTCTTTTGTTTTGCCCGGTTTAAAAGTTAAGCCATTATCATTGATGAACTTATCAAAAAGTTTATCTAACCCATCATTGCTAGTACTATCAAAACAAACACTTTTATTATTATTTGTTTGGGTAATAAAATTAATTCAGTCAGAAGCAGCTTTATCATTTCCATCAAAATTATCAAACCCTACTCAATCATTGGCAATTTTTGAATAAGTAAAAGTATTTAAGTCTAACTTATTTAAATTAACATGGACATCATAACGCTTAGAGTTAATCACCGCTTGGTTATATAAATGGTCAAGTTGACTATTATAAGTGAACATTCCACCAAAGACAGCAACGGATAAGAGCAGTAAAATAAAAATTGATAAATAATTTAAAATTTTTTTATATAAATTCTGAATTGAATTTTTTATTAATTTTTTAATACATATCCCTCGCCCACTTTTCATAAGTTTCGTTAATAATATTTTAATATAAAAATCCTTATTTTTATAATCTTTTCTAAAATTCTTATTAAAAATAAAAAAAGTCTACCCCGAGACTTTTTTAAATAAACTATTGATGTTTCCCCTTTGCTTGGCTTAAAACTGACGCTGCTAATTCTTTTTCAATTTTTGATGAATTAGGATCAGTTAAAACCTTCGAAGCAAAACTTGCTTCTTCATCCCCAGTATGTTTTTCTGAATTTGACTGTGCTAACGCTGACGCTGCTAATCTTTTGGCAGTTGGTGTCGCATTCGGATCATGTAATACTTTGGCAGCAATGCTTGCTTCATTATGACTTGTTTTTTTATCTGACATAGTCTTTCCTCCTTGTTAATAATTTTATTATATCAATTACTACCAGAAAGAAAAGATATTTTGAATTATAATGCTAAGTCTTTATGGATGACAATTAAATTACCACCATAATAACCACCACCACCGGCGATAATCATCACGGGCATTTGTCACGCAAAATCTAAGGCATGAATTGGTTTTACTTCGGCATAAATTGTACCATGAAAACCAACCGGAATCGATGGATCATTCATATCTGGTAATTCTCCAAAATTGAAGGGTAGATTAAAGAATGAAGTAATAGTAAAATATTTAAAATATTTTAAGAATTTAAATTGGGCATCAATCCCTGACATCTGACTTAAAATGGCACAAATAATAAACCATGTTGATACTCCAATCGCAACTGATAAGGCTGCTCCTGGTTTATTAAAAAAGCCCATAATAACTCAGTTAATTGCTGTTCACAAGAATGATAAAAATAGAAAACTAAAACTTGCTAACACAATATCAACTTGTGCTTGGTGATGAAAATCACGATAAAGAGCCGCAAAGAAGATTAATTGTAAAATTAGCATCACAATATTAACCATCATAATTGATGACAAAATAACAAATAATTTTGAATTTAAAATTGTTCTTCTGGTCATGGGAGTTGTTAACCACGAAGCTAAATAACCCCGATCAGTTTCTTTTACTAGTAAAATATGGATCAGAACAATTCCAAAGGCAAACATTAAAATAAACCCTGGCACACCATACAAAGTAGATGGTAATAAAATTGCCCCGCCTAACTCACTCGAACTTCCGATGCTCCCCGAACTAGATTTGTTAATCGTAATTCCGGGGGCAAAACTATTTAAAATTAGCGCCGGGATTAATAATACAACGAATAAAATAAAGAAAATAATAATTGAAATAATTACACTTTTAAATTGGGCCTTAACAAACTTAAAATTAATCATTGAATTGCACCTCATCTTTATAAAATTTAATAAAATGTTGCTCTAAATTAAAAGGTAATTCTTTAAAGTATTCCAATTGATAATTTGAGACTTCCTTTAAAAATTTATTAACATCCGCATTTTTAACTTCGACTTTAATAATTTTAACCATTTGGTCAGTGCCAATAACTCGTCAGTTAGTTGTGGCAAAATTATTATAGTCATTTAAAGTACTAAATTTTAATTCATAAATTTTATCGGCATTATTTTTGATTTCACGCACATCAACTTCTGAAACAATTTTTCCTTTTTTAATAACAGCTACTTTATCACAAGTACTATCAATTTCGCCAAAAATATGGGAACTCATAAAAATAGTAGCTTCCTCTTTTTGAGCATTTTTAACTAATGTATCAAATTTTTGCTGCATTAATGGGTCTAAACCACTTGTTGGTTCATCTAAAATTAATACTTTTGGCTTATGCATAAATGCCGCAATAATGGCAACTTTTTGCTTCATCCCTTTTGACATTTTTTTTATTTTACGCTTGGGATCAAAATCAAAATATGCAATTAATTTTTCCACATATTTTCAATCAACATTACCTCTAATTTCAGCAATAGTTTTTAAATAATTAATTCCCGTCATGTATTCTGGCAAACTAACTTCGGCGGCTAAATATCCTAAGTTTTCCATAATATTTTTTGTATCTTTTCAAATATCATAACCAAGAATTGTCCCCGTGCCCTGGTCTGATTTGATAAAACCAATCATTTGACGAATTACCGTTGTTTTGCCAGCTCCATTCGGACCGATAAAACCGTAAACTTCCCCTTTTTTAACGGTAATATTAATATCAAAGCACCCAACATTTGGACTGTATCCCTTGGTTACATTTTGCAATGTAATAACATCCATTGTTTTGTCATCCTTTCATAATTATACTGTAATAATCATACCTTAATTTATAAAAAATATAAATCTATCTTTTAGAATTTGATATAATTTAATTGCTAGAATATGGAAGATATTCTATGGTCTTATTTTAAAAAAAAAAAAAAAAGTCAATATTTTTGCTTTTTTATTAACAAATTTAATTAACTAATTAATAAATTTTTATTCCTAAGCAGCAGAATGGTATAATTAGCAAAAATAATAATTGAAAGGAATAATTTAGCGATGTTTTTTAATAGTGTCCTTAGTTCCTTGCCACCAACTGGCTATATTATCTTATTATTAATTTTTGCCGCCGCGGTTGCTTTCTTAGGAAATTTATCGGGAGTTGGAGGTGGTGTTTTACACATCCCCGTCATGGTCTGAGTGTTAACCATCCCAGTCAAAGAAATTAAATTTGTTTCAACAATTCTAGTTTTTGCTAGTGCTTTAATTAGTACTGTTATTAGTGCTATTAAGAAAAAACTAAACTATCCCGTAATCTTAGTGGCGCTACTGGTTGCAATCCCGACTGTTTTCTTTGGGAACTGACTTAATGATAAAATTGATGAACGAATTACGACTATTATCATTGTGGTACTCTTAAGTTATATTTCGATTCAATTAATTATTAACCAGTATTTATTAAAGAAAAAAACCATAGTTCAAAAAGAACTGGTTAAAAAATGGTACCATATTGTTTTAAAAGATAATCCCCCAAAATATTTAAATATTTTTTCCTTAGCAGCAATTTCTTTTATTGCGGCAATGATAACTTCCTTAACAGGAATGGGTGGTGGGGTTATTATTATGCCCTTCTTATTATTGTTTGTGAAGTTAAATATTAAGGATTCAACCCCAATTTCACATTCAATTATTATGATTACCAGTTTATTAGCAATTATTATTGAACCAACAATGGGCAACCATAACTACTTTTTAGATACCCCGGTGATGACAAATGTCTTAGTCCCAATGCTAGTGGGAGCTGTTGGGGGGACAATTGGGGCTATTTTTGTCAAAAAATATTTAAAAAAAGAAAACATTATTTTATGAATTTTAATTATTTTAATTTGAATTTCAATTGTAAAAATGATTGTTGATTTAATTACTGGCTAAAAACAATTTTAAGATATTAATTATTGCGAAGATAAATAGTTACTAGCTTCTAAATCATTAATAATCTGGTTAGCCACAATTAAAAAGTCTTGATAAGAAAAGGTATATCAATTAGTAGTTGGTAGTTGATTTCGAAACCATGTCAACTGCTTTTTTGCATATATTTTGTTAGCATACACCATCTGGTCAATTGCTTGTTGGTAAGTAATTTCACCTTTTAAATAAGCAATAATTTCTTTACACCCAATTATTTTCATACTTTGCTTAGTTTCGTCAAAATGACAATATTCATACGCAGCTGCTACTTCTGCAAATAACCCACGCGCGGTTAGTTTAGCAACCCGAGTTGTAATTCGTTCATGTAGTTCAGTTTTAACAGGATTTAAACCAATAATATAAGGTTCATAATATCATCTGTCTTTGGCATCATCATTAACTGACTTTAGAGTCTTATTTTCTTGGAAATATTGCAAGGCTCGTAAAACACGTTTACGATTATTAAAATGAGTACGTTTAGCTTCTTCTGGATCAGTGCTTTGTAATAATTTCCATAAGGCAAGATTGGAATATTTTTCATATTGTTGGGCAAATTGGGGATCACGTTGATGGTCGTCAAAATGATAATCTTTTAGTAAGGCATTAATATATAAGCCACTGCCCCCAACAACAATTGGGATTTTATGGCGTTGTCAAATTTCATTAATAATTTTACGACCTGCCCGTTGAAAATCACTGATTGAATAATTATCATTTAAATCAAGTGTTGATAATAAATGATGAGGGATGTTTTCTTGTTCAGAGGGCAAAATTTTATTAGTAGCAATATCTAACCCATTAAAAATTTGAGTAGCATCAGCGTTAATACATTCACCATTAATTTTCTTCGCTAACATAATCGACAGGTCAGTTTTTCCACTTGCTGTTGGTCCCACAATAAGAATAATTGGTTTGTTCATTTTCGCCCTCCTTTCTTTTAAATTAATCTCATATATAAATATATCTTATTTTTAATATTTTTTTAAGATTATCATCGTCATTTATTTTGATCTTTAATTAAAAATATCTAAGAAACTTTGTTCTTAGATATTTTTATAAGTAATATATTAATTTAAAAAGCTATTCTAAAAACTAATTAATCCTTTTAATTGGCTTTTAAAATAACCCTAAACCGCTTTAAGTGTCTGGGTGTAGAGTTATTGATTTATATAGCGGTTAATAACCCCAAACACACCTTAACGTTGTATAAAAACGTAGAAACTGTCCTTACGGACAAATTAATTATACTATATTTAATCATAAAAATCAGTAATTTACTTAACAGATGAAATTATGGTACCTAAGGTAATTTTATCATTTGTTAATTTTTCCTGGTGTTGTTGATTTTGATTTTTTTTAAGTTCAATCTCATTTTTCTTCCTTGGCAAGGTACCAAGATTGACATTGTCCAAATTATTTTTAGGAAAAGTATTAATAATCTTTGCAAATTCATTCAATAAATTGGGATGATGATCTCTTAATTTTTGAATAAAAACTTGGTGGGAATTATTAATTATCGTGTCTAAGCTTTTACTCTTTTGTGCATTTACAATGTAATGTTCAAAAATTGACAATATTTTTTGAGCATATTTAACTAATTGTTGATCAATTACCTTTTTTTCAGAGTTAATTTTATTAATATCTTTCATAAAACTTAGATAACCCTCATCAATTAGTTGGGATTTATTAATCAGAACCTGTGGTCAATGACTAAAACAAATTTTAAATGTCTCTAATTCAATAATTTTAGTAATATTATTGATGACAAAATTTAAAAATATCTCCGGAAAAACTTCAGCAGTTTTAATAAGATTGAACATCCCTTGGGATTCTTTTTTATTACTTAGAGATAATATAAATTTTTGATCATCAAAAATCCTATTTTTATAGAACATAACAATATCTTTAAATTGGGTAATTAATTCCTGATCTTTAGGATTATCATCCATCATAAATAATAAAAAATTAATTATTTTAGTAATACTTTCCTGCTCTTGATGCTTGATTTCTAATTTATTTTTTTTAATAATAAAATATTTTCTTTTCATATATTAACCATAAAATTATTTAAAAAAAGTAACAATAAAAATTTAACTTCAAAACAATATTTTGTTTTTTTAAAATATTTGTTGAGATTTTTTCATTTTTTTTCGAATAATTATCTTGCTTAAATAATAAGTGATCTAATACGTTAATATCATTAGCAAATCTATGATCATAATTTTGATGTCACTTGAATAAATAAAAATTGTAAATAATATTGTCTTTTAATTCTTGTAATTGCTGATTAAATATCTGTAGTTTTATACCATTTTCAATAATCTTATGCTTATCTTTTAATAACAAATAATTATATTTATTATTGTTAATCTCTGCTAACACCATTGGATTCTCTAAATAGTATATTAAATTGAATTGGTTATCAATAAAATGTTTTTTACTAACAAGCATATTTATTACATCTAATAATCGTGAATTATTAGCAAATTTATTTAAATTATCAATAATTAGTTCTGCTAATTTATTTATTTTAATTTCCTGGACTAAAAATTCTCTAATCTTTTCATGAGTAGTTTCATTATTGTGATAATTTAACATTAAATTAATAAATGTTGAAGTCTCTATTTCTTGCTTATGAATTAAAGCTTTATATTCTAATCAATTATTATTGATTTTATCTAGCAACATAAAAAATTTAGTAAAGTCTGCAGTTAAATCTAAAAAAACATCAAAATTAGTTTTAAAATCACGGTAAAATTCTTGAAATTTTTCAATTTCTAAATTCATATTTTTTCCTCCACCTAAGAATAACAAGTACCTAACTGTATTCATTTCATAATTAGTAATATGATATCCACAAATATTTTAGTTAACCACATTGTTATTAGCTATTTCTATAAATATTAATATATGAATCTTCTAAACTTGGGAAAGAATCCCTATTGTAATTATTATGTTCTAATATTTTGATAATTTTCTTAAATTCTTCAAATAAACTAGGGTTATTTTCTTGCAATTGCTGAATAAATTTTTGTTGGAGATCAGTAATTTCATTTTTTGATTTTTTGCTATCTACATGAATTTGAATATAATCATTAAAAATTCTCATTATTTCATAGGCGTACTTAGCTAATTTTTCATTTATTTCCTTTTTTTTAGAGTTAATTTTATTAAAATCTTTAACAAAATTTTTTCGGCCTTTATCAATTAGTTGGGATTTATTAATCAAAGCTTGTGGTCAGTGACTAAAGTAAATTTTAAAATTATCTAATTTAATAATTGTATCAATATTTTCAGAAATAACATTATAAAATATGTTAGGAAAATTTTTAGTTGTTTCAAACTCGGAACTTATTTTGTTAATTAAAAATGATTCTAAGTTTTTATTATTAAAGGGTCTCGCTTGATAAAACCTAATAATTTTGCCAAACTCCTCGATTGTTACTTTTTCTTGACTATTAATATTACTCATTCATAATCATAACTGCTGCATTTTTTTAAGATATTCTATCTCTTGGTTCTGCATTTCATTACTAATTTTTTTTAATAATAAACTATTTTCTTTTCATATATTAACCATAAAATTATTTAAAAAAAGTAACAATAAAAATTTGACACATAAAAATAACGATTGTAAATTACTAAAATCTTCTCAAATGTTTTTAAAATCTAGTTCTATTTTATTAAATTGTTTCAATGCTATGCTGTGAAATTTATAAAATGTATCAGAAAATTTTAAATTAAATGGTTTATTTTTGTTCATCAAATAAAAATTATAAATATTATTGTCTAATAACCACTGAAGCTGTGTTTGAGTAGCCTTAAAATCATCATTAAACTTATTAATCTGCTTAGTATCCACTATTAAAGGATAAAATAATTGGTTAGATGCATTATTTTCAATTTCTGCTAATACATCAGAATTTTTTAAAAACTCATATGTTAAAATCATTTTCTCCTTAACATCATCTTTTTGTTTTTTAAGTTCCTCTACTAAAAAAAATAATTTTGAAGAATTATTAGAAAATTTAGTTAAGGCTTCACTAAATTCCTTTTCTAATGCATTTATTTTAATTTCATTAATCAAAAAATTTTTGATTTTTTGATTAATGATCTCACTATTTTTATAATGTAATATTAAATCTATAAAACCAGGAATTTTTAGTTCTCTCTCATAAATTAACTTCTTGTATTGTTCCCAACAATTAGTAATTTTGTTTATTATTTTAAGATAATTATCAAAATCTATTTTAATGTTTTCGTAACTTTGATAACTATTTTTAAAATTTCGATAACTTTCATTAAATTTATCAATTATTGTTTTTTCCATAATTTTTTCTCCTTCAAACTAAATAAAAAGTACCTAATATACTAGGTACTTTTAGTACTCTTTTACATCTTTATTATATTCTTTCCCCACTAAAAAAATAAGTTATTAAAGAATAATTTAAACATTTAATTTGTCTCAATTATTTAAAATTATATTTATTTATAAAGTGTTTTTTGGCATTTTCTAAATGCTCTGTTAATAATTTTTCTGTTGCCACTAAATCTTGCGCTAAAATTGTTTGACAAATCGCAATATGTTCAAACACCGCTTCAATTCGACGTTTACTTTCTACATCATAATTGGTAAAATTTCGTAAATAAGCAAATAAATTAGTTAAGGCTGCATAATAGGTATCAATAATTCTAAAATTAGCTAATTGCAGCATTGTTTTGTTAAAAAGATCATTTGCTTGCGCAATTAATTTTGTATCGGTCAAGTCCACTGCTTTTAGGATGGTAATTAAATTACTAATTTTAGTATGTAACTCTGAATTCATATTTTCAATAATGTAAGTGTAGATCATTAATTCTAAATGATAACGTAATAAATATAACTCATCGATTTCTTTAATTGTAAAGATTTTTAATTGGGCTCCCGCGTTGGGAACAACAGTTAATAAGTTGTCATTTTCTAATAACCGAATAACTTCCCGAATTGGGGTGCGGGATGTTCCATATTGTTGCGCTAATTTTTGCTCACGTAATCTTTCGCCAGGTTGGAATTTACCAGTTAAAATATCATTTAAAATTAAAGCGTATAATTCTAATTTATTATTTTGCTTTGTCATTCCGTTCAATTTCCTCTTCTATTACATTATTAATATAACATAATAATTCACTAATTAAATGAGTTTTTTGCTGAGCACATCATTTTGCTGGTTCTGCGCAAAGATAACATTTCCGCATGGGTAGATTTAATTGCTGACGACTAATTGCTTGCAACTGTTGATCATAAATATCAAAATCTAATAATTGATAAATTTTTGCGCGCATCTCAAAAGTAATTAATAATTGTTTAATGTCCAGATAATTTGCTAATTGTGGTAAAACAATAACGAGATAGTCCCCTGTTTCATCATAAATTTCTTGACTTGTTTGATAATTAATCCCCTCGGTTTGTAAAAAGGCAAACAGTTGGGGTTTAATAATTGTTTGAAAAAAATGGTGATATTGGGGGTGGCACTTATTGGGCCCGGGAATGTTTAAATTTACCGTCAGTAATCCTGCTTGGTATTTACTAACCAATTGTTGTTGGAGAAGATAATGTTGTTCACGGTGTAAAAGAATTTTATTTGTTGGTTTAAAGTCTAACATATTAGTCTAAAACATACGGTTTTACTTTGTAAATAATATCAATCACACTACCATCTCGATATTCAACAATAGCCACAGGATGGTTTTTATCATATTCAATCATTTGAGGTTCACCAATAATGGCATACGCTTCATCGCGTAGTTGATCAATCGTTTTTAACTCAACTCCAGCTTTTGTTAAAATTTCAATTAAATCTTGACGTAAAGGGTTTACAACAATTCCCGTTTCAGTTACCACAACATCAACAGTATGACCAGGAGTAACTACTGTTTGAACTTTTGTAGTAATTGATGGAATCCGTCCACGAATTAAGGGCACCGCTACAATTGAAATATCATTACCATAAGCAACATCCGAGTGCCCCCCAGAAGCACCCCTAATGTAACCATCCGCTCCCGTTAAGACATTAATATCAAAATTAACATCAACTTCTAGGGCACTTAGGATTCCATAGTCTAACTTATCAGTCGCACAACCTTTAGTGTGAGGATTAGCATAAAACGAAGCTGACATTTCCAAATGATTTTCATTCTCTTTAATTGATTTAGCTGCCACCAGATCAAAACATTGGACATCTAATAATTTATTAACAAGACCTGCTTCTAAAAATTTAACATGTTCGCCAATGATCCCCCCTAAAAAGAAACCAGCAGTAATATTACGTTTAATCATTTCTTCACGTAACATAATTAAAGAAGACTGACTTGCTCCCCCCGTTCCTGTTTGATAAGAAAACCCATTTTTAAAACCAGGAGTATTGGTAATAACCTTCACAATATTTTGAGCAATTTTAATTTCTTTCGGACTAAAAGTAGTATGGATTTCTCCCGATGAGATTTTTGAAGTATCTCCGATTTCATCTACTTTAACAACATAATCCACATTCGTTTGGGGAATTGAAATCGGACTATTCGGATATGGCACTAAGGTATCCGTAATAATAATTACTTTATCAGCATGTTGGGCATCAACCATCGGATAGCCAAGCGCCCCAACGCTGGATTGGCCATGTGATCCATTTGCATTCCCCATTTCATCACTAGTAGAAGCTGCTAAAAAAGCAACATTAATATGTGATTCTCCACTTTCAATGGCACGAGCCCGTCCTCCATGCGAACGAATGATTGCTGGTTGGGGTAAAATTCCTTCGGAAATGGCATCACCTAGTTTTCCCCGTAATGCTGAACCTTCTAACCCAGTCACCACCCCTGATTTAATATAGTCAATTAAACAATCATGTGCTTTGGTAAAAGAAGAAGCTGAAATTGTTAAATTTTTAATTTTTAATTTTTCAATAATTTTTAAAACTTGCGCAACTGTTTTATCCCCGTGGCGAAAATGGTGATGAAAAGAAATTGTCATCCCGTCTTTTAACCCAGCGTTAAGAATTGCTTCTTCTAAGGAAGCAACAAGTTTAGTTTTCCGTTTTCCATAATTTGGTAGCTCACTTTGATGATTAATAAATTTTGAAGGATGACTTTTTGTTGAATCATAACTTTCATAATGGTGGTTTTTATTAATTTGTTTTAACTGTTCGTCATTTAAATATTTAGCCATAATATCCTCCTCTTAGTCTTCCAGCGGGCTTTTCACATTTGCCATTTGTAAAATAATTTCGGCATTGTCAATAAATGGTTTATCAATCATTTGACCATCAATCGCAAAAACCCCTTTTTGTTCTTTTGTAAATTCTTTATAAGCAGTTAAAATTTTTAAAGCATTTTTAATTTCTTTTTCACTTGGTGAAAAAACTTTATTAATAATTTCAATTTGGTTAGGATGTATTGCTGATTTTCCACTAAAACCAAGTTCGCGAACAAACAGTGCTTCTTGTTCTAAACCTACCAAGTCAGTGGTATTACCAAAGATACAGTCAAAGGCATCAACTTTTGCTGCCCGCGCAGCATGAACGATCATTTGGCGAGCAAATAATAATTCATGGCGGTCTTTTGTCTTAACTGCTTTTAAATCAAACAGATAGTCCACACCACCTAGGGCAATTCCTTCCACCCGTGGTGAAGCAGTTGCAATCTCATAAGCATTTAAAACTCCTTTCGCACTTTCAATGGCACAAAATAAAGTTATCTTTTCTTTTCTGCCAATTGTTTGTTCAATTTTTTCAATATCCTGAACAACTTTAATAACATCATCTTTGGTTTCTACTTTAGGTAAACGAATCATATTAACATTTGAACGAACAATTGTTTCTAAATCCTCTTGATAAAATTCAGTATCCCAACCGTTAATGCGGACTGCTGTTTCAATTCCATATTGATTATAGGCAAAGAAATCTAACATTCTTTTGGTTAGTTGGCGTGCGGCATCTTTTTCATGAATATGAATGGAATCTTCCAAATCAAACATTACTGTATCAGGATGAAAAGCAATCACATCTTTAAACATTCCCGGATTATTTCCTGGGACAAATAACATATTTCTTCTAATTTTTTTCATTTTTCTGATCCCTTTCTAATAGCGAATAACACTTTCTGTTGCCCGTTCTAAGGCTGTAATAATTCTAGCAACTAATACTTCATCAATTGCTCTCTGGTCTTGGATGACAAGATTACAATTTTTAACTTGTAAATTTGCTAAAGTTGTTAAAGCAATTCTTTTTATTTGTTGTCCAAACTGACAAATAAATGGTGAATTAATTGTTAAATTAATTTTTTGGTCATTATTTGGTTCAATAGTAACTAAAACATCACTTGATTCTAACGAACCCGCAGTTGCCATTTTTTTAATTTCCATTTTGGTCATCCCTTTCTTGCATAATAGTTTCTAATTTATTGACATATTGTTTTGCTAATTTTGCAATATCTTCATCGCGGTCATTGTCACTTGCGCCTCCTAATTTTCCGGTAATTCCTACCGCTAAAACTCCTGCTTTAAAATATGCTCCCATATTTTCTAAACTAATTCCTCCCGTTGCCAAAATTTTGAAATTAGGAAAGGGATTAGCAATTAATTGTAAAGCTTCAGGTGGTGAAGACACTGCCGGATAAAATTTTAATAACTGCGCGCCGGCCTGATATGCTTGATACATCTCATTGACTGTCATTACTCCTGGGACATATAAAATATCATTTTTTAAAGATCATTTTAAAATTTCAGGCGAATAAACTGGTGATACTAAATATTGTGCTCCTGCTTTGATTGCTTCTTGCGCTTCTTTTAAGGTTAAAACTGTTCCCGCGCCAATAATTGCAGTGGGAAATTCTGCGCGAGCTTGGTTAATAACTTCATAAGCTTACGGAACTGTTAAAGTTACTTCAACAAATTTGAAACCATTCGCAACAGTATTTTTAATTACACGATAAGCATTTTGACGAGTATTTGTTCGAACAATAACTGATAGTGGATATTTAATTAATGTGGTAATATGTTCAGTAATTTTTTTCATGGTGGTTTTCCTCTCTTAATTATTAATTAATTGTGCTAAGAATAATGTAATCACGCAAAGATCAGCACAACCTCCTGGTGAAATTTTTTGTTGTTGATATGACAGATTATGTTCTAAAATAATTTCATAAAAATTTTGTCAACCACTTGTTGCTAAAATTTCTAATCATTCTTGTGCTTTATTAGCAATTTTCATACTTTGTTGATACCCTACTTTAACAATTAAGGTCGTGTCCTTAATTTTACTTAAATAAAAAACTAATAATAATAAACTATAATCTTCATCAGACAGTTCGGGATATTGCTTTTGATAGTGCTTTAAAAATGGTAAACCTTCTTCAAAAACAACTCGATAACCAGTAAGTGCTAACCCCCGCGCACCAGTAATATTATGGAGCTGGTATAATTTTTCTCCATAAGTTTGTCCAGTAAAATTTTCAAAATCTTTTTGCAAGGATACTGTTAATGTTTTAATTAAACTACTTCACTTATTAAACGGAATTTGATAATGCATTCCATAACAACTTATATAAAAGATAATTCCAAAAGCAAATATTAATCCTTTATGAGTATTAATATTGTTAGTAGCACTTAACATCCGTGCTTCTTGATAACATCCTAATTTTCGCAAGGTTGCAAAATCTAGTTCCGGATTAGTTAACACTAAATTAATAATGTCATTAAAATAGAATTTAAAAGTTTTACTAGATTTAATAAATGTTTTAATATTCATATCCTGATGACATCCAGCATCTTTTTTAGAAACTAGACCAAACGAAGGATAACTATTTGCTTCGGTAGTAATACATTCAATAGCTCACGTGATTAATTTGTTTCACTGTTGATAATAAGATTGATAATTTTTTTTTTTTTTCGAATTAATAATTAAATTTGTTATCATCTTGTTGGTTCCTTTCTCTTATCCTGTAATTTCCGCTTGGGTAAAGACTAAAAAGATTGGAGCGGCGACAATTAAGACAATCCCTCCGCCAATCCGACAAGTAATTTGTGAATAAGGTAAGAGGTCCATTCGTTTTGCCGCACCTAAGACAGCAAGCGAACCAGCTTCTCCTTGTGCCCCCATACAACAACCAGCGGCAATCATACTTTCTAGGGTGTAAAACTTAATTAAATTAGCTAGTAACATTGGCCCAAGAATTAAAGCAACATCCATTAATAAAATTAAAATAATATATTCTCAGTGGGTAAATAACGAAGCAAATTTATTTAAATCAGTCATACATAAACCAACTCCAGCCATTAAGAACCATGTAAATTGTTTTGAAAAGAATTTATTTAAAACATTACATCCGGCTTTTAATTCTTTGGGTAAAATATTTAGTAAATTAATTAATAATGAAATAACAACTGCTCATGCAAAAGCATTAATTTCAACTCCCGATGATTTTTTAATTTCTACTTCAATAAATTTACAAAAAACATAAATTACCACACAAAGAGCTAATCCCGCTGCAATACTTCGGTGCGATGGGTCAATTTTTTCATCGCGAATATGAACTTCTTTTTTTACTAATTTTCCGTTTCCACTTAAGGTTGGTGATTTAGATAAGCTAGCAGTTAAAATTGCCGCAATAATAATAACAAAAATATTACTTACACTACTTACTGCTAAAGCAAAACTCATATAGTCTCCCTGGGGCATGTAACCATATGATTGACTCATTGCCGATAATGGTTGAACACCTCCCCCGTTACCATCGGATAAGAGTGGTAACATAATTTGTAACACCGTTTGGTGGTTTGGTAATCCCATTAAGTTTCCAAAACCTCAACCAAATAAGACTGCTAACCCCGTTCCTGAAATTAACAAGACCATAAAGCCACCAAATGATCGCAAGATCAATTGGCGCGGAATTGTTAAGATTGAACCAACAATTAGCACATTAATATATAAATTTAAAAAACCTCCTTTTGAGAATCATGCTTTGACCGCACTAACAATTTCGGGAGGAAAAGCATTGAAGGTTCCTAAAAAGGCACCAAGGAAAAAGACCCCCATCGTTCCCCCACCAACAAATGTTTTTCAAATTGGTAAACGGTTAAAAAATTCACCGCCAATGATGGCGATCACAAATAAGACTGCCATTGCTCCCATAGCTTCTGCTGGTAAAGTTTTAGTATAAATAGCAACTAGCGTTGCTGCTAACATTAAAATATATAAGTAAAAAGGAATCCCAAATAACTTAAATTTAATAAAATCTTTTCAAGTTAAGTATTTTAAATTATGAAGGTTTTTATAATAATTATTAAAAGTTGTTTTTAAATTATTTTTAAGATGTTGTTGCTTTTCATATAAATTAACTTGCCATGGTTGATAACTTAAATTATTTTCTGCCACTATGGTAAATGGCAATTGGTGTTTTTGATGAACAAGATCTTTTTTGACCAGTTCATCTGTTGTAATTTGTATAGTATTGTTAAGTTCTTGGGTTTGGGTCATTAATTGCTGATGATATATTTTTTTATCAAAGTGACAATTAATTTTTTGCCGTCCTGTTGTTTCAAATTTGGTAACATTTTTTTGTAACGTATCTTGAAAATTATTAAGATCTCAATCATAATCTTCCATTTTTTCTTGATATCATTTTTCTAATTCTTGTAATTTAATCTCAAACCGTTTTTGAAATTCAGTTTGGTTTTTTTGGTGTGCTTGTAAAAGCATACTTTTTTTATGTTCAAAATTATTATTAATTTTTTGTTTTTGATAATTAGCTTGGGGCTGTGCTAACTTTTCTTTTCACTGCGTATTGTATAATTCCCCTTTGGTAAGGTATCATTTTTGATCAGCTGTTTTTTTTCTTGGCAACCCATAACTCTAACTTTTCTTTTTCAAGTTGATATTTTTTGGTTGTTTGTTCCTTTTGATTTGCTAGTTTGGTTTGATAACTAGTAATTCGTAACGCATTGCCTGATTGTTTACTCGCAACCTTTTGCGCTAACTGCGTGAGCTCTGTTTCACGCGATAAACTTCTTTCCATAAGTCCTCCTTGGATGCTTAATAATCCTTATCAATTAGTGCCTTGATATTTGGCATTTTTTGGTATGATAAATAATCTAGTTTTTTTAAAAAATTAAATGTTGATCAGGGAACAATTGTTTGTAATTGTTCAAATTCCCCAGTGATAAATAACTTTCGAGCAGTTGTCGCCGAAATAGCGTGATTATTAAATGTTAAGCGAGGAATAATAACTAAATTAAAATGATTAGCAGCAAAAACTGCTGTCATCATTTTATTATATTCATTAGTAGTTGCTGAATATGGTTCATCCCCCACAAACCGCGTCGTTACTTGTAATGCCTTGGCAATGTAATCCACAAAAATATGGGCATCTAAACTAGTTTGTTCTCTAATCACCGCCAGTGGTGAGGGTAAAAAATAAGCGGGAAAGACATTTTTTGATACTAAATAATTGCTGCCTTCTAATACTTTCACATTCTTAAATTCTTGAACCCCTAGTTCAATCATTTTTTTACGCTCTTGATAACTAAATAATGATCCTTGTTCTTTGACTGGAATAATATAAACAAAATCACTTTGCAAACTAGCTTGTTGAACTAAATGCCAATGGCCTTTGGTAAAGGGATTAGCATTCATAACAATAACACTCGCATGGTGATGATTAATTTTTTCCTTTGCTAAATAATCTAAATAATTCTTAAACAAATCATATCGATTAGTTAGAAAAGCAAAATTATTATTTTGGTAGATAATATCAAATCCTAATTGTTGAAAAACCCTAAAGTAATCAGGTTTTGTAAAAACAAAAACTTCATTTCACCCTTGTTGATATATTTTTTGGATCATATAAGTAACTAATTTATTTGCCAAATTATTACCTTGATAATTTGGATTAATTGCTAAACATTTTAATGTATTTAAATAACGACTAACTGTTGCAATCACATTTTCATTTTCATCATAAATAACTGCACATTCGTCAATGATATCTTGTTTTAAATTAACACTTTTCAAAAGTTCCCCTACTTTTGATAATATTAACTTATCTGTTAATTTAATATCATGTATCTGTCAAATATTGTCCATGTTTCACCTTCTTTACATCGACAATATAAGTATACTCTTAAATAAAATTGTATACAATATATTGTATACAATTTCTTAGATTTGTTTTTATTAAAAAACTGATTTATTAAAATAAATCAGTTTTTTAATTCGACAATAATTTTAATTCTTTTAACGGCGCAGTCTTTGCAAATAACAAACCAAAAAACTTAATCTGTTCAAACATTGTTGTTAAATAATCAATTTCAGTAATTAAATGTTGTAAAGTTTTATTTAATAAATTATTTTTTAATTTATGAACTTTATTTTCAATTTCTAATCAATTTATAATTTTTTTATTTAGTTTATTAATATTTCGAACTAAGAAGTTAAAATTTCCTTCTTGATTATCAAGATGGAGACCACTAATACTTGGTAGTGTACTAAACTGCTCATCATCAATTTGCGTTTGGGTCCTATCTAACATTACAAAATATTCAGTTATTTTATGATTATAATTATTTAATTTATTATTAATTTTAATAAATTTGTTTTGAAAATAACGTTGAATTTGTTGAGCATTATTTTCATATTTATTTTGTATAGTCCATTCATTATATAATAATTTTACTTGTTCAATATTTTTATTTTTACTTGTAATTCCATATTTAAATAAAATTTGGTCATAATTTTTAAAAATAAGGTTAAATTCCTGGGTAAAAATATTAATTCATTTAATTTTAATATCAATTTTTTTAGTAATTTCAAGTTCTTTTTTTATTAATTTAATCTTAGTAAAAATTAAATTATTTTTAATATTTTCAATTTGATTTTGGTTTTGATTAAAATCACTAATTTTTTCTAATAAATTAACTACACTTGTTTTCATAATTTTAAACCCTGGTTGCTAATTACCGAACAAGTTCTGAAAATTTTGATTTAGGTGTATTAGGATCGTAGTTTTCTTCCTCACTTGATAATTCTTCTTCAAAAGTAATAGTGGCTTCTTCTGCTACTAGTAAGCTATTTCTTTCATTATTGTTTTCTTTTGAACGTTGATTGTTTAAATGTTTTCGGTTAAGCATTTTTTGATTACTGAATTTCCTGACTGATTAGAGTATCCAGAGTTATTTATTCCTAGTGCTTTTTCTAAAACTTCTTCTATTTCTCTAGTAATAAGAAATTCATCTTCTAAAACTTGAAAAAAAGGTTCATTTTTATTCGCTTCTAAGCAATTACTTTCTTCATCTACTACTTCTTTTACTTGTTCAGTATTTAAACATGAAGATAATCATTTAATTTTTTCTTGGCCATAACTTCAAAGGCTAGAAAAAATATTAACTCCTATTTGAACTACTGGTTTTGTTAAACCAAACAGAGAAACACAAATAGTTGCTAATTTTTGTTGGCGAAGTTGTTCATCTTGCTCACCAGCTACTACTAAGGTTCAAATTTCAGAAATTGCATAATAAACTGAGGTTGCTGTTCCTAAAAATAGTGCAGTTTGTAAATATTGTTTAGCTTTAGCTGCTCGTTGATTCTTTTCTGGATCAATATAAACAAAATTTAATCCAGTATTTACCTTGTCAATCAGTCCACCTATGGTGAAGAACATACTGATATTATTTCAAAATACATTTTGAAACCAGTCTGAACCATGACGGTCAATGTTAGCGGTGTAATTATAAGCAACAGTGATCCCATCACCGCTAATATTTCCTAATACCGATAAAATTTGGATATTTCTAAGAATTATTTTAATTTCTTCGGAATTGAAACAGACTCCATAATCAGCTAAGTATTTAAAAATTGCTGGCATTACAATGGCATTTACAGTCCCGGCAATTTGCGTAGGAGCAAAAAATCACGGCATAAAATTAAAATAAATTAATCCGGCGGCACTTGCCGGCCCAGAAATACTAGCTAAAGTTGAAAAAAATGCTTCAACTGGATGGTTTTTTAAATTTTTTAAAGCAGGTATTAAATACTTATAGAAATGTCTCTGCATAAGATTAGGATGTTCTCTTTTAAAGTCTTTAAACCAGTTATTTAAATAATTAATAATTTCTTCATTAATTACTTGGTTTTTTCTAACAGCAATTGCATTAAATTTGTCAATCAAAGATTTATCTTCAAAAAAAATAACTGCTAGTTTTCTTTGTAAATCAGGTGATGTATATTTGGGTTCAATTGTTAGATTTGTTTCTTCTAAAGGCATAAATAATGTTTCCTTTCTAATATTGTATTTTTGAAGAATCCTTAAAGAAAAAAGCATCTAATAAAAATTATTTTATTAGATGCTTTAAGCATTCAAATATAGTAGTTCATTGTATTTCGTTCAAAAATACACTTTTATTATAAAATATTTAATCAAATTTTAATTAAAATAAAATTTATTTTTTAAATATATTTTTAGTTAAAATTTGATAATGCTTAATCTCATTTTTTATTTTTGACTTCAATAAATAATTGGGAAAGGTCATCTGGAACTAAGACTTTATTAATAACATGGTAAGCAACACCATCTGCATTGATGTCTAACGTAACTTCCTTGGCAATTTCTTTTAATTCACTAACACCATTCCCCATCGCCACTGGATAACCAACACTTTGCGCTAGTTTAATATCATTATGATTATCACCATATGAAATAAACTGGATTGGATTATAACCCTTAATATCACATAAAATTTTAAAAGCGGAACCTTTGCTAATGTTTAATGCTTGAATATCATATAAATCTTTTTGTGAAAAAACACATTCTAAGTGTTCACTAAACTTATCAGTTATCTTTTTAATTTTAGCTAATTTTTCTGGACTATCAAATGAAAATAAAATTTTTAACGGATGAATTTTATTTTGGCGAACAAGTTCAACAAAATCACTAGTAGTGTCCACTTCAATTTGGTATTCTGGTTTGGTTGCTGTCTTGTTATAGTTAAGCACCATTTGAATCCGATCAGCCTTCTCAGGTCCATAAATCATGTTGGCGGTATAAATCACAGGATTTAAACCTTGGTTAACTCCGGCGGTCAAAATTGCTAAAGCAATGTGTTGGTCCAGAGTTCTTTGAAATAAAATTTCGTGAGTGATACTATCACGAATTAAAGCGCCGTTACAAGAAATAATTGGCATTTTAATTTGTAATTTATCAGCATACTCTTTGGTCATTAAATCTAATCGTCCCGATGCTAAAATTAATTTATAATCACTAGCTAGTTGATACATTCGTAATGCTTCATAAGTTTTATCACTAATCGTAAAATCTTTGCGGGTAATTGTTCCGTCTAAATCAGTAATAATATAAGGATACTTGGCAATTAAACTCATTATTACTCCCCCTTTTTAACTGTCAATAAATATTATAAAACTAATTACCAATTAAATAAATCTTTTTGCCAAAGTAATTTTAATATTTTTATTTGTGGTAATTAATAATTTTTGACCAGGGCTCCCTTGAAAAGTAATTCATCCTAATCCGGAAATTCATAAGGAATAATTATCCGCTTGGGAAATTATAATTTCAGTTGTTTGCATATCATCATAATTATTTAATTGCAAACTTAGTTTATCCAAATTATTTTGCCAGTACTGTTTTTGGTTTTGATATTTTGTCCGGTGCAAGATAATGTTATTATTCTTATAAAAATGGAAACTAGTTTTTCCTCCCGTTAAATATGTAATACTAGCTAGTCCTTCATAAAAAATTGTTTGTTCAGCATTTAGTTGAAAAGTTATTGGTCGTAAAATTTTGTTAACTAATAATTTTTTATAATTATTTTTATTAACATAATTTAATAAATTAGTTGTGTTAATCACCCCAGGTGTATCATAAATTTTAATTGGTAAATTAAAATCTAACACAATGTTATCTAAGGTAGTTCCAAAATGGTTAGAAACGACAATTGGTTTGTTATTACTATTAACTAATTTAATCAAACAATTTAAGATACTACTTTTACCAGTGTTTGAACAACCAACAACATAGAGATCATTAGTTTGTTGAGTAATATATTGATATAATTCGTCAACATGATAATTTTTTAAAGCACTCACCATGATAATTTTTTTGATGTTGCGGTTAATTATTGCCGAGGAAAAAATATTTTTAACATAACTAATTATTTTTTGTTCATTAATTAATTTATTAACTAAATCAATTTTATTAATAATTAACGTAATTTCATTATGTTGAATAATTTCTTCTAAAGCGAAGTTCCGGGTCCCAGGTAAGTCATAAATATCTAATACATAAAAATAATGGTGATGTAAGTTATTATTATTTTTAAGTTGGGTTAAAAATTGCTGGGGATCAACATCATAATCAATAATTTCATTATAATTGATTAACCGAAAACAGCGCAAACAATAGTTCTGCACCATATTTTTAACAAACCCAGCGTGGTTCTCTTCACTTGTTTGGAGAACAACACCACAGCCAATACATTTTTTATTATTATAAGATGTCATAGTCTACCCCATATTCTCCTTCATCAAAGAAACCTTTATGTAAAATATTTTTTTGTGCTAAGCGTTTATAAACTAAATTATCTAACATTCGGATTAAACGACTTGATTCATCAACACCGGTCACCGGAACTACTAAAATACTTTCAATGTGAGCACGATTAGCAAATAAAATATCCGTAATTAATTGGTCACCAACCATAATCATTTCATTTGGTTGCACATTAAATTGTTTACTAATCACTTTAAAATATTTTAATAATGGTTTTTTAGCATTCCAATAAAAATACTTAATCTCTGCTTTTTGAGCAAATCGTTCCACACGTTTACGAGCATTATTTGATAATAAAACAAACTTCATTCCTAATTCTTCTACTTTCCGAATTAATTGAAAATTATCCGCATTCGGGATGCGCCGGTAAAAAGGGGCTAAGGTATTATCTAAATCACAAATAAAAACTTTAATCCCATGTTTTTTTAAAGATTCTAAATTAATTTTATTAACGTCTTTCACATAAATTGATGGTTTAAAATAATTTAATAATAAGTTACGATTTTTTTGTTTTCGAAAGATCTTATTTGCCATTTGTTAACCCCTTTCCTATCTTCAATATTATATCTTAAAATTTAATAAAAAGAAAAGCATCCCAGTTGAAATGCCTTTCTAAAATAATTTCGTTAATTTCAGTTAGCTACTAATTGATATAATTGTTCACCCACTTGTTGATGTGCTCACGCAGTTGGATGAACATCATCAAAGAAAAAATGATTGTTAATATTGCTATCATCACATCCTGGAACATAAGTTGGCGTTAATTTTCCCGTTACAATATCACTAAAATTAATTGTTACACACTGGTCAGTGGTATTATTTTTCGGATCTAATGTTCCAAAAGTAGTTAGTAATTTTCCAAATTCAGTAAATAAATCATATTCCTTAACCGTATTTGGATGATGAGCATTAACTTCAGCAATTACTGACGAAAGCTTTTGATTATATTCTTTTGTAATTTGAGTCGCTAACGCACTTTTTTGACTATCTTTATTAAATGCAGGAATTTTACCAATATCAGGAACATTCATAACCACAATATGGTGCTCTTGATGGTTAACTAAAGCAAATAAGGCTTGTCGTTCATTTTTAATTGCCAAGTCAATCATTTGTTCTTGGCTATCGTGGTGATCTTGGTTAAGATTAGTAGTTGCTTTTAAAATTTGCATTACATCATTACCCCCGATCTCTAAAAAGGTTAAATCAGTTGCCTTAATTTGGTGTTGTTTAATTAATGCTGTTGTTTGATCATAAATTTTAAAATTATTTAAAATTATACTTTGAATCGGATCAGTTACTTCCCCGCTAGTTGCCCCGGCAATGGCATAGTTATTTCCTTGAAAATTATAATTGCTAAAATTTCAACCAGTTGTTAAATTAATTCCTAATTTATCACTTAGTACTTTCCCCGCAACCTTACCATTCGTGAAAGAATCATTGGCAAAGGGTGGATCCATTTCAACGGGACTGCTGCGACCTAAAATCTTACTGGCAACCTGGGCAATTCCCCCGGAATCAGATAAACTATCTCCTAAAATATAAAAGTTAGTAAATTTTCCTGAATAGTTTGAATCAGCAATTGCGTGGGAAGTATCAATATCCATCCCAATCGTACTTGTATCATCACTAGGGGGTGGTGACACATGAGAAGTTTCGGGATGACAAGCAACTAAATTTCCAACGACACCAAAAGATAATGTTGCTGCATAAAACATTATAAATAATTTCTTCATATTTAGTTTTTTCTCCTTAATTAATTTTTTAAATTAGTTTGTAGTTATTGTTAGGTTTTATTTTAAATTTGAGTTATGAAATATTAAAATTAATATTTCATAATAAGATTTTAGCAAAAATTTTTAAATTTTAAGTTTTTTAACAACTATTTTAGCTTTTAATTTTATTAAAATTTTGTTGAGAAAAACTGGTTATTTTTGAGAATATTTTTAAAACCCTTCTTTTCTAGTGTAAAATGTAAACAAGGAGTTGGAGATTTGTGAAATATTTGTATCGAATTTTATTTTTTAATTATTTTCATAGTATTTTTGGATTTTACCTCGGTTTTATCGGCCCAACTTTATTTGCCATTACCTTAATTGGTTTTCGATTCACAAATGTTGTTACAATCCCCTCATTTATGGCCTTAGTTATTATTCGGAATGCTACTACTAACTTAGCAGTTTCCTTAACCCAATTACGCTTATCAGGATTTTTTTCCCGTTTAGCAACAACTCCGTTTGCCAAACCCCGCTTAAAATTTAAATTTTTTGCGGTAATTATTATTTTTAACGGGGCTTTATCAGTTTTTATTGCTTTATGAATTTTATTATTATCTGTCATTATGCAACCAAATGCCAATATTTTTGCTAATGTTAATTGAGGTTATACAGTCTTAGGCTTTATTTTATTATTAATAATGTCTTTATTATTAGGATTATTAATTGGCGGGCTCGCGCGGAGTAATGGGGTTTCGCGGATAATTGGTTTATACTTATATTTCTTATCAACTTATTTATTAGGAATTGTGTATGGGTATAACTTAATTAATAAGTATGCCCCAGCAATTAACATTATTACTTTATTTATCCCGTTTGATTATAGTGTTTCTATTATTCAAGTTGGTTGAAGTGGTAATGTCCATAATATGACAATTCCCTATTTTGATCACATTACTAATACAACAGTTAATTATACGGTGGGCTTACCCGCAATGTGAATAGCAATTTTAGTTTCTATTATTATTATCATTCTAAGTGGTATTGGTTTTTGGCAAACTTTTAAATATTATCAAAAATAAGAAAGGAATCAAAGAAATGAAAAATCGAAAAAAGAGAACCCGCGAAATATTAACCGATGCGGTTGTTGAAATTAGACATATTAAAAAAAGTTTTAATAAAAAAACCATCTTAGAAGATGTTAATGCCACAATTTATCCTGGTGATCGAATTGCCCTTGTTGGGGCGAATGGTAGTGGGAAATCATTATTATCAGAAATTATTGGTCAATTAATTGAACCAACTAGTGGAAAAATTATCTATCGTTTTGATAATCCCAAGCGACACATTGGAATGTTGTTAAATGGTCTTGATTGGCCTCCTGGAGTGCGGGTGTGTGATGCTATTAATTTATACCGGTGAATTTATAAAGATTTAGATGAAACTTGAATTAATCTTTTAATTGCCCATTTTAAACTACAGACCCATTATAAAAAATATATTACCCAATTAACTCCTGAATATAAACAATTATTTAACATGGTGATTTCAATTATTCATAATCCTAGTTTAATTATTTTTGACCGCTCGCTAACTGATGTTGATTTACAATGACAATATGTAGTGCGAAAAATTATTTCAGAAGTTCTTTTTAATGATAATACCCGTTCCGAAATCTTTATTACCCACATGGTAAATATTATTCAAGATTTATGTAACCGCATTTGGCTAATTCATGAGGGAAAAATTCTCATTGATGATACAGTAGAAAATATTGTTGCCAAATATGGTTCGGTTGAAACTTTCTTAGATAATTACTTTAAAGGAAATTTATAAAAAATGAGACTTTTTCGGATTTTATTATACCATTTCTTCCATAAGAGTAATGTTTTCTACCTATCAGTCTTATTTGGTTATCCCCTGCTAATTGTGATTGTTGCATGTTCTCTACATGCTGATTTTCCAATTACCTTACCAACTTATATTTCGGTTGGAATTATCCTGGCAACTGTTATTGTCTTACCAAATTTTTTAATTCAATACCGCAAAATTGAATTTATTTACCGGTTAAAAGCAACCACGATGAATATTTATTGAATAATTGCAAACATTTGTTTATTCTTTCTATTTATTGTGGTATTAATCACCATTTGAATGTTCTTATGAGCAATGATCTTTCCCCAACAACGAATGCTTGTTAAAACTATTAACTGAGGAATTTTCATCTTAGGAATTTTCTTAACAACAACAATGGGGATTGCGATTGGTTTTTGTGCTGGGGGTATTTTTAAAAGTAACTCGGTTTCGTTAATTATTATGTTTTCAATGTTCCTAATTCCACTCTATTTAGGAGGAGTTACCATTCCCTTAGACATTATTTATAATAAAGCACCCTGGTTATTCTATTTAACCCTCGCTATCCCGTTTAAATACCCGGTAAGTATCCTCCAATTAGCTTGAGGGGGCGATATTAATGGAATGAAAGTTATTAGTAGTACTGGTCACTTAATTAATGTTGGTTTTCCCAATATTTGAATTGGAATTATTGTTTCGTTAGCTGTTAGCGGATTATTAATTTTCTTAGGTGTTAAATTCTTCCGGTTACGTTAAATCTCTAATGTTAGAGATTTTTTTATGCCAAAATAAAAAACAACCCGGGTGAGGTTGTTTTTATAGGGTATCCATGAAGTATAAGAAAATATAATACAAAGTATGGTCATATTCTGATAGGGCTAAACTTGTGCTTTAAATTATTATTAATTAAAAGAACAAATCTTATACTTCTCTAGACACTTTTTATTATATATGGGTATGAATAAATTTCAACAAAAGTTAGCAAACTTTTTGATATTTTTTTAATTTTTGGAATGAATTTGGAACAAAAATGGAACAAAATTGGAACAAAAATGATATTATTATAGACCCTTAATAAATAAAGGACTTTTAATCATTAATACGTTTAAATTCCCCTGCTAAATTATCTTTATTTTTTTAAACATAAAAAAATATTTGAAATAGTTTATCTTAACAAGATTGACTATTTAGCATTTTCAAAGTATGATGGGTGTATTATATAAATATCATTCAAGAAGATATATAAATAACTAAAAATAGCCAGAATGGATCATGCTAAAATAAATGCAGTAAAATCAAGGATTTTAAACTCCCCTACCGAGTTATCCAACTCCCCTACCGCATCTTATTTCCATTTTTTTCTACTGATTGTCTTTAGTTATTATAAATAGAGGGATAAAATGACAAAAAGAGAACAAACACGAAAAGTTTATGTAGGTAACATTCAAATTGGGGGTCAAAATAAAGTGGTTATTCAGTCTATGACTAATACGAAAACTCATAATATTGCCGCGACCTTACAACAAATTAATGCATTATATAATAAAGGCTGCGAAATTGTACGGGTTGCGGTCCTGGGAATTGATGATGCCTATGCTTTAAAAGAATTAGTAGCAAAATCACCATGTCCATTAGTTGCTGATATTCATTTTAACTATGAATTTGCCTTAATTGCTGCTGATGCGGGGATTAGTAAGATTCGAATTAACCCCGGGAATATTGGAAAAATTGAAAATACCCGTAAAGTTGTGGAAAAATGTAAAGAAAAGAAAATTCCGATTCGAATTGGAGTTAACTCTGGAAGTTTACCATTAGATTTAGTTGAAAAATATGGTTGAACTCCCAAAGCAATGATTGAAAGTGCGCGCCGTCATATTGAAATCTTAGAAAATGAAGAATTTTACGATATTATTTTATCTTTAAAAGCAACCGAGCCCTTAATGGCAATTGAAGCTTATACCCTAGCTAGTCAAGAGTGAAATTACCCTTTGCATTTAGGAATTACTGAAGCTGGTAGTTATCAAAATGGAACAATTAAGTCAAGCGCTGGGTTAAGTCCTCTGCTATTAAATGGAATCGGTGATACAATTCGGATCAGTTTATCTTCAGATCCCATTAATGAAATAGAAGTTGCAAAGCGCCTATTAAATTCATTAGGTCTATATGATAACATTGTCGATGTAGTTGCTTGCCCAACTTGTGGTCGTTTAGAATTTGATTTATTTGACGTTGTTCACGAAGTTGAAGAGTATGTCAAAGAAATGAATTTTCCTTTAAAAATTGCGATCTTAGGTTGTGTTGTTAACGGTCCGGGCGAAGCAAAACAAGCTGATATTGGGATTGCTGGGGGAAAAAATGGTGGGATTATTTTTAAAAAAGGCAAAATTTTCAAATCATGCCCTCAAGACCAATTAGTTAGTGAATTAAAACTATTAATTGATGAATATTATCAAAATTGAAAAGCTAGCCAAAATATTAATAAATAAAGGTTGATAATTAAAACATTTCCTATTAAATATTACCCATCAGAGGAAAACCAAATTTCCTGTTACTTATGTTATAATTTATCTATCAATTTATTTAATTTCAAATAAATTTAAAATTAGTTGGGAGGATATTATATGGCCGTGTGTTGTCCAGCTAAAAATCATGAATGTAGTACTTGCCGTACTTGTAGTAAACCAAAAGTTGGTTGTCGTTCATGTTTGGTATGTATATCTTGCATTAATTGTGTTAATAAAGAATGTGCATGCTGTAAAGATAGTCGATAAAAAAATAACTTATTAAATAAGTTATTTTTTTAATTAGAAATTAAATGGTTATATGGAAATTCATTAACTAAGAAATCAAATCATCCCGGGTTTGGATTAATATAAGGATAAATCCGCTCAAATTGTTCAAACGCATTATCAAAGTCTTCATCATTAATATATCCCTTGGAAACTAAATACATAAAAACAATTGAAGCACTGCGGTTTACCCCCCAAATGCAATGAACATAAATCTTTTTCGTTTTGATATTATTATCAATGATTTTTAACGCTTGAATAATGGTATTGGGATCTAATTCTTGTCAAATTGGATAATCTTTAAAATTAAAATAAACATGTTTATCATCAGTCCAGGCATATTCATCTTCGGTTTTGGGGATTTTATGCTTAATAACTTGCTCACGAAAAATTTCTTCGGCACAAGAAATTACTAAATCAGCATCAGGAGGAATATTATGGCGATCACCTAAATATAAATTATCTAAAATTTTCTTTGCCGACATTTGTGTTATCTCTTTTCTATTGGTGTTTTCCCATATTTTTGAAAGGGATCAGTAAATTTTTTAGTTTTAATCATCGTAATTTCTTCTTGGTATGGGGAATGCATTTTGCCATCCTGGTCTTTAACATAGGGTGTTTCTAAAATTTTAACCATATTATTTAGGCGGGGATGATAAATAATTTTAAGTAAATTATCAAACCCTAAATAACCATAACCAATATTTTCATGGCGATCTTTATGAGCATTTAAGGGGTTTTTACTATCGTTAATATGTAAACATAATAAACGATCAAGACCAATCATCTGGTCAAATTCCTCAATGATGCTATCTAAATGCTCTCCTAACTGGTAACCACTATCATGTAAATGACAAGTATCCCAACACACCCCTAATTTATCTTTTAACTTAACATTATCAATAATATATTTTAATTGGGTAAAATTAACCCCTAATTCGCTCCCCTTACCCGCCATAGTTTCTAAAGCAACAAGTGCTTTTTGTTCAGCGGTTAGGACTAAATTTAAACCTTCAACAATCCGGTCTAACCCAACCTGCTCTTCGGCGCCCACTGCACTACCAGGATGTAAAACTATTGTTTTAATTCCAATTTCATCCGCGCGGGCGATTTCTTTTTTTAAAAATTCGACCGCAATCTCAAAAGTTTCTTTTTTAAAACTATTTGCCAAATTAATAATATAGGGGGCATGAATAATAACATTATCAATACTTAAATTATTAGCTGCTAATTGTTGATGAAATTCAGAGATAAAAAAATTTTTAACATCAACCCGGATCGTGTTTTGTGGAGGACCCGTATAAATCATTAAGGCATTTGCCCCATTATTAAGAGATTCATTTAAAGCTCCTAATAAATAATTATCTTGTTTATTCATACTAACATGACTACCAATAATTAAATTATAATCTTTCATTTTTTTACTCCTTATGTTTTAACTTACTTAACTTATAATATAATATCATATATAATTAAAATATTGATATTTAAGAAAGGAAAATCTGATGATTAAACCTCCTGAAATTGATGAGATTGAAAAAACAGTAAGTAAAATTTATGATAATATTGTAACGAAAAAACACGAAAAATTTTTGGCTTGGCAATGAATTAACTTAGTTTTTATTTGTTTAATTAGTATTAGTCTTTTTATCGCAGTTTTTTCTTATATCCAATGTTTTGACTCGCATTTTAAAACAAATCAGTCCTTATTTTTGCCCTTAGCAATTGTATTTAGTGGGCTATTTGTAGGGTTACTAATTGGTTTGATGATAATGCGTCGGGGGCAAAATCGTTTAAAAGAAAAAATTAAAGATAATTTTGATCGTCGGATGATTATTAATATTTATGATCAGGTCTATCAAGAACAAGATAATAACTTAAAATTAAATGATTTAAGTTACCAGTGAAGCATTACACCTCTCAATTTACATCCCCATGATAATTTTTTAATTAATGACCTCATTTTAGATGGCGTTTATCAACAGTGTCATTTTAATATTGGTTCAATTAGTGAAGCAACTAATACTGTTGTTGATAACTTGGAACCAAGTTTAGCACCCCAACCATATAGTATTAATTATTATCGCTATTTATATTTAACAATTAAAAGTGAGCAGTTCCAAAACCAAACGTTAGAAATTACCCGCAAAATTAAACCACAAAAAAATAACTTAACTTTTGATAACTTCTTTATTTATGATCATCAGAATCCATACATTACTGAGGAATTTAAAGAAAAAGTAATTGCCAATATGATTAAAACAAAATTAATTCCTAATCTTAAAATTGAAAACAACATTTTATCAATTAATTTAGCAACAATCAGTACTAACGGGTGAAATGATAACTATGATAGCTTTATTAATTTAGAATTTAGTTTAAATAAGCGAATGATGATTGAGCGGATTATTGCGACTATTCAAAAAGATTATGTCACTTTACAAAAAGCATTAGTATGATTTAACTTAATAAATGAAAAAACTGGTGGGTAACCAGTTTTTTAGTATTTTGAAATTGAGAAATTACCAATTAACTTATCGAGTTTATGGGATAAGATTTTGGCATCAGGGTCCGAAACCATAATTGCAGCCTTTACATATTTATATTCTAATAAGGATGTTGAACAAATTAAAACTTCGTTATTAACATATTGCCCGGCAATATTATCCCGAACCGGAATGCGAATAATGTCATTTGAATATTTAATAAATTGAAGCCCAGCGACAATAGCATCTCCTTTTGAAGTTACAATCATTAAACTACGGTATTTAAATTTTGGAAAGATCAAATCCGTTACAATTGATTGGACAATCACAAATAAATATGACGCAAAAAGAACAGGTCCAAAGAAGTATTTAATTTTATAAGTAATTAAAGCGTCACCATAAAAACCGTTAATTTCATCAAAATTACTTGGATCAAGACCATTCCCATTGGCTCAAATCTCGTTTACATGATTCCGCCAATTGGTACCAAAGTAAACTTCGGTTAAGGTTTGGCGGCTCATTAATAACGTATGAATTAAAACCATAATAATTACAATAAAATAATTAATAATCCGATTATAATTAGCAATTGATTTTTTATGTTTAACTGAATAATATGCTAAAACAAAATCAGTCCCCGCCGATGAACTGCCTCCTTTATATAACAAACCATAGGCAACTCCATTTAATAATCCGGCGGCTCCGGCAAAAACAAATAATCAAATTTGATACATTCCTCCAGAATTTTGGTATAAGTCTAAATTAGCATAATCAACAATAAAGTAGAAACTGCTTGGATTAATAAACGGAATGTAGGCTAAGGCAAAGTGGAAACCATTTTGTAAAATAATATACACAATGGTACGAATTGAAAACCGTCATCCAACTTTAATAACTCCAAACACAAATAGCGGAAAATTAATACAAAAATAAAATACTCAATACATTCCGGTTTGCATTGTTAATTGTTCTGGCTCACTTCAAATATTAACCGCGATCCCCCGCGCGATGGCAGCAACCCCACTTGGGGTAATTCCGTTACTAGTTGTGGAAGCAATGAAATAGTCATAAGCAATAACTCCCACTAAAGCAGCTAATACAATATAAGTATAGTCCCGAAATCGTCGCGACTTAAAATATTCTTTAAAACGGAGGTTAAACTCTCTTCTTGTAATCCGCTCACGATTTCTAGTTTTTCGCGTTATTTCTATTGTCTCAGATTTATTGTCCATTTCCTTACCTTCTAAACTTTATCATCTAATTATCGAGTGGCATTTTTTAAATTTTATACGTTGATAATTATAACACCTTTTTAAAATAAAAAAACAATCTTATCGATTGTTTTTAAAAATTAATTATTCACTTTTTAAACGAATAGTTACTTTAAATGAACCAACTTTAATTGGGTCATAGTCATTTCTTGTAATATCAACCACAGTGTAATCTCTTTGTAATCTTTGGTTTAGGTTTCCAAATTTAATTCCACGACTTGCGCCTTTTGTTGAAGGAATAAAGATTGGAATTTTACGATAATCCAATGCGGGTACTGTCATGTAAATTACAACTTGTTGGTATGGTGAATCAACATCTTTTAACGCTTCGTTTAAGTATTTAACAAATTCGTTACTTACTAATTGGCTACCAAATTGTTTGTCTTCAACAAACTCATGTGATTGGTTATGAGTAATGTAGAATGAAATTCTTGCATCACAATTAACTAATAAGTATTTTTGGGGAACAGTTGCTCCGTTATATGTGTATGATGATTTATCTTGGGCTTTTTCCGCAATTGCAGCAGCAATTTCGTTAGCCACGGTTTCCACTTTATATAATTTTTCAGTGTTTAAATCATATTTGGCTGATTTATTTCATAATAATTCATCATCATTAACACGAACTTGTTCTAAGAATAATAATTTACGTAATCATTTTTTAGGAGCATTTTTTCATTCATCTTCTCCTAAAATAACTTTACTTGGTCCTTCGTTGTCTTTAACTTTATTCTTCATAACTTGAATAATGTCTAATGCAACTGGTGATTTTTCTTGTTTATCAACTAACATTAATGAGGGTCCAAATCCTGATAATACTTTATGAGTATTTGGTTTGAATAATTTAATTCAATCATCATGTTTAATTTCAAATAATTCGTTAATTGAATCTAAATCATCTGCTGATGATTGTGATAAGTCAATAATGTAACGTGAACTTAATAAGTTAAATAATCTTCTTAATAAGTATTTTAAAGTATTAACTGTTTCATACATTTTAAATTTATGTAATGGATCATTATCTCATGGTGATAATGCATTGTTATAAATAATTTTTAATGCTAAGTAATTAATACTTGATTTTTTCGCAACTTGAGCAATTGCTCCTGCTTCAGTATCAATAACATCAATTGTGTGACCATATTTGTCAACCATTTCTTTAAATTGTTTTGAGTTATAGATCAACATATCAGCTGTTCCAGTAACCCCTTCAGTTAATCCTAATTTAAAGTCTTTAATAACTTTGGCAAATTCACCATCAAATTGGAATGATTCTGGTTCATTAACAATTTGCCCATATTTAATGTCTTTAAATACTGTTAAATCAGCATCACGATAAATAAATTTTGTTGAAATTGTTGTATCAGCAGTATCATGTTTATCATTTGTTGATAACGCTAAGTCAATATTGATAATTGTTTGTAATCCTGGGTATTTTTCTAATAAGTAAGTTATTGCCATTGCTGCATTAGCTTTTCCATAACCTACAGTTGCAATAATAAAAGTTTTCCCATGGTATTTTAGATGTTGGATAACACAGTTTTTTCACCAATACTTTTTAATAGTCTTAATGCTGTGTTTGTCTTTCATCGTGAAATACGCAGTTGAAATAACTCCAATCATATCTTCACCTCAATTTTCCCTTATAACTAATTTCCTATGTTGTGCCTTACACAAGGTTTCTCACCCCTGCGAAATACAACTAGATATATTTTATCTTAAAATGACTTTTTTAACAATATCTTTAATAAAAAAAACAAAAAACAAAATTTTCTTCTTGAAAAACAGAATTAATTATGATTAAATTATTAATTACAATAATTAATTCCTTTATATTTTTTAAATTTTTATGGAAATAAATATGGTGATGAAGTTATAATTTTATTGTTCTTAAAAATCCAGTAAACTTAAGGTTTAAGCTAATAAAAAATTGTTAATCATTTGTAACTCGTGATTCACCTTCGTTTGCTGTTGTAATTGTGCAGTTTGGTGTTCTTGCAATAACTTTTGCTGTTTTTGTTGAATAACAGTACTACTAATTTGGACCCCTACTTGGGCTAATGTCCCAACACAAGACATTATTAAAGGAATTAACATTCAAAAAAAGCCTCCTTTAATATTTTGAGTTGCTGGAATTGATAATTTTTGCATTCGCTAACTTCCTTTCTAGACAAATAGTAAATCGTGGTGGCTATTATTGAGCACACTATTTTTATCTGATCAGGTTAAAGCATTACCATTGGGCGTTTTGTAACTACCTTCGCAACGCGTATCGTTTTTAATTGCCAAATAAGCACCAACTCCGCTAGAAACTAAATTACCAACAGAATTGGTACAAGCATTCACAAGAGCAGCAATCCCAGTCAGCAGAGCACCGCTAAGAGCACCCCCTTTAAGAATAATTGTTTGTTGATTAGATAATTTTTGCATCGTAATCACCCTTCCTTTCTACTTCTTATTTATCAGATTGCCAGGGGTTTTCCTTGTTAAAATAAAAAAATAATTATTAATTAAAATAATTATTCGACATTATTAATACTTATTTTGTAAGGAGTCTGAATTCCTTTAATTTCAACAGTATCACCAACTTTTTTACCAATAATTGCTTTTGCAATTGGTGATTCATTAGAAACCGTATTTTCAAAAGGGTTGGCTTCCACCGCCCCGACAATTTTAATTTCAAAGTCTTTATTAATAGCTAAATTAGTAAAACTAACTTTGCTTCCTAATTTTATAACTCCGGTTTTTGATTTAACTTCTTTAATTTCTTTTGCTTTTGTTAAAAAAGCTTCAATTTCTTTAATCCGTCCTTCTACTTCTGCTTGGCGGTTCCGAGCAGCATCGTAATCAGCATTTTCCGAAAGATCTCCCTGAGCACGGGCTTCTTTTAATTCTTCAATTACCGCGGGGCGGACTACATTAATTAAATTATTTAACTCCGCTTTTAATTCTTCCATCCCTTCTTTAGTTAATAAAATTTCTTCATTAATACTCATCTGAATGTTCACTCCTTTATTATTTTCAACAACCAATATTATAACATTAATCTTAAATAATGTCTTATTTTTCCGTTAATTTTAGTTGTTTTCCCTAAAAAATTGCTTTCTTTTTTAATAATGATTTAATTTTTGTTGCAATCATGTCAATTGCAATTTCATTTGCTTCATAATATGGCACAATGATATCGGCATACTTAATACTTGGTTCAACAAAATACTCATGCATTGGTTTCACCGTTGTTAAGTACTGATTAATAACACTGTCAATACTACGGCCTCGTTCATTAATATCACGCATTAACCGACGAATAAAGCGAATATCATCTTCGGTTTTAATAAAAATTTTAATATTTGCTAACTGACGAATTTGTTCAATTGCTAAGGCTAAAATCCCATCTAACATAATAACATCTGCTTCTTCAATATGGACAGTTTCGGTTGTTCGTTGGTGTAAAGTAAAATCATAAATCGGACGGTCAATTGGTTCATTATTTTTTAGTTTATTAATATGGTCAACAAGTAATTCAATGTCAATTGAATCGGGGTGATCATAATTAATTAACTTTCGTTGTTCAAAAGTTAAGTCTGGTCAGTCTTTATAATAATTATCCATTGTTAAATAAACAATTTTTTGTCCTTTTAAAATATGAGCAATTTTAGTTGCCACTGTTGTCTTCCCACTAGCAGTTCCTCCGGCAATCGAAACTAGTTTCACAACATGGTTTTTCCCCCCGTGTTCCAAACAATCGTCCTCCTTTACATTTTTAAATTAATAAGATAAAACCTTTTTTATTTTAACATAGAATAAAAAAAGTTTAACCTTTCTGGCTAAACTTTTTTAGGACTAATCATTCCGGCGTATCACTTCTTCATCACTAGCTGATGCTTTTGCAGGATGTTCGGGATGATGTTTTGCTTTTCAAACTTGGTATCATTTAAATTGCCCTTCTTCTGGATAGCGCGCATTAACTTTTTCGCGAATTTTATCCATTTCCATAAATGGTAATTTTGATCACATTGCCCGGTTTGTTTTTGGATTAACATATTGTTCTAAATGTTCTTCCATTAAAATTGTTGCTAATTTTTTACTATTGTGAGTTCCGTAGAACATTTCCCGGTTTCGTTGAATTGAAACTCCTAATCCAATCGCTAGGAAACCAACAATTCAAACTAGTAAAATTGCAAATTGTTGCAGAACATACGAAGCATCCGTTCAGTTTGAACCAACAATTCCAATACTGTAAATAATGGCTCCCTGCGCATGAATTGAATAAGTATATGGTGCTAAGTAGCTGATTACATCAAAGAACCCCGCTTGCATAAAGGTTGGGAATGTTCCCCATCCTGATGATAAGTTAATAATTAATAAGATAACACATAAGAACTTCCCAATCGTTTCGTCGCGTAAACTAAACCATAAGGCCTGTTCAATAATGACAAAGACGGTGACGGTAAACATCATTCATAAATAAACTAGTCCAAAGGTTGGGCCAATCATTGATCATCCTAAGCCATAGACTGTTAACATTAAGATTGTACATTGAATTCAAGCCGTTACTAACATTAAGGTTGTTTTGCCTAAATATCATGCAAATGGTCCGGCCGTTTTAACTCTTTTAGCACGGTCAAAGACAAATGTTTGCATTAGGGTTCCCACTCATAATCCAATACATAAGAAGAATTGTCCTAGTCCAATTCCATAAGGGTTAAAGTCACTTCCCACAATATTGGTTTGCATAATGCCCCCCCTAAATCAGGGAATAATAAGGAATTAATTCCTCCGCCTAACGTTGATAAGAAATCATTCGCTTGGCTAGCTACACTATTGTCCCCGTTGACATTACCACCTAAAATTAATTGCGATAATACATCAATATTTGTTTGGAAATTACCAACAAAAGTTCCCTTGACTGGATTATTAAGATCACCAAAGGCTAGAACATAAGCATTTTTCGGAGTCTTACTTGGAATACCATCCCCAAGTAAACTTACTAAGCCCATTTTACTAAAGGCTCCAATTTGTGTCCCAGTAGTAATTAAATCTTTATAATTTTTAATAAAAACACTGGCTGCTCCTTTCCCAGTAATTGGGAAATTATAAGCAGTATTTGGGATAATAGCTCCTTCTTGTTCTAATAATCCCGCCAGATTTCCAGCTGATCCTAATAGTTTTTTTACCCCATCAGCATCAATTGCTAAACTTCCTAAGCCATTTGGTAAAGCGGCAGTTAGTTTTTCTGAAAGTTTGGGTGCCAACGCGGTTGCTAATAAATTACCGGTTTCACCACTCATTAATGTATTTCATAAATTAGCAATTTGACTTAAAAAACCATCTGTTTGTCAGTCTTGCGTAATATCTGTTCCTGTTGTTCCTTCTAAAGTTAAACTTGGCAACGTTCAACTTGGATATTTCGCTTTAATTGCTGTTAACATTTCCTGGTTACGAATAACATATTCTTGGTCTTGAATAATATTAAAATCAACCGTTTTGGAAGTTGGTGAACCATGATCAGCCACTGTTAATTGTTCATTAACAGTCGCTGGCGCTTTAAATAACATGTTAGCTTTAACATCATTTAATTCTTTTTCTAATAACAACTGAATTGTTGTTTGTAAAACTTCGGGACCTAAATCAACTAGTAAACTACTTTTAAATTCATTAAAAATATACATAAATTGACCAAATAAAAAGTTATGTTTATAAGTTGATCAAAAGTTAATACCGCTGTGTTTTAAATCATTAATAAAATCAGTGGGGCTTTTTTGATCCGGAGTTGATTTTCCAGCAATTTCGCGAAGAGTGGCATCAATATAGCCAATTAAATCACCAGTTAAGTTTTCTGGCATTTGTAACTGTACTCAGTATTTATCTTGATCTTTTACATTTCATGACCCATCGCTATTTTGACTAGCAATGTTAGCAGCTGCTTCGCCACTTAAATATTTCAAATTAGTTAATTCCATGTTGTCATTAACTTTGACTCTAAATTTATCTTGGTCTTTGTTATAAGAAATATTTGGTACTTTATTTTTTTCTCAGGATGACACTAAATCATCAACAACGCCCGCTTTACTATGAATTGTGGATGCTGCTTTTTCAATTACAGTCCCACTAGTTGTTGTTATTTTAGTACCATTGGGAATACTATTTCAGTCCGTGTCAATTGTAATTGGTACTTGTGTACCAACACCATTAGTTATAATATTCGCCAGCTCCGAGCGCTAAATTACCATCAACTGATTTTCCAGCAATTAACACCACTGGTTTATCGTTGTTAATAATTGCCATCGGCGCCGAACCAATTTGGGGAATCGGGTTTCAGAATGCTCAAATACAAATAAAAGCATACAGAAAAGGAACAAAACAAATTGCCACAAACTTAATGACCCTTTTTCTGCTACTAAAAACACGTTCTCTAAACTCGGCCTGAACAGTATCTAGATATCCTTTCATAATTTTCTTCCTCTCTTAATTAAATTATTTAGTACACAATATTTAATATATCACTTCTAAAAAGTTTGTCTAGGTTAATACCCAGAAAGTTTTAAAAAATTTAGGAATAATTCTTGCAAATTAGGGTAAATTTTATAAAATTATCAAATGGACTAAATTAGACATTTATAGCTGACTCAACAACATTCTTGGCCAAAAAGAAAAAAACATAAATAATACTATAATGTGTATTATTTATGTTACAGTTTTGCTAATCTTCATGGACTTCGGAATCTTCGGCTGCTTCTAATTCACTATAACGTTCAAAGATAATATTTAATTCCTCTAGCATATGCAGCGCATCCTGGCGGTTAGGGTTATCCGTTCCGGCATGTAACGCTTTATTTCGTACTAGATAACTTCGTAATTCATTCCGAATTTCTTTTGAAGTATATTTTCAATCATCAACAACTTCAAATTCAGCATCCAGTTTTGCTTGTAACTCGGGACGAGTTTGCATTCTTTTCAAGTATTTGTGACGATAGTATGTGAAATACCATAATGTTCCAAACCCAGCGGAACTTCCAACAAAGGCTAGTTCAATCACCGTTCCAATTAAATGGCTTTCAAATTCATCACCCTTAGCAGTTACCACCCCACTAATTAATGAGTAGTAGTGCCATGCAAAGGCAAATGCTAAGATTACAATAATAATTGGGAACGCTACTCACTCTCAAACTTGCATTTTAACTTTTTTCGTTGCTGCTAATTTTAAAGTAACAGCGACAACCATCCCATAAATAAAGATAGTAATTGCTGAAGAAGCTTCGGTTAAAGAAGAAATATCAAATGGTTGTTTATAAGTCATTGCTTGTTCAACAGTACACATAAAACCAAATTGATGAGTTAACGAAGCGCCCTTAACAATATCCGGAATTGCTAATCAAATAAAGATCATCAAGGCCGTAATTGTTAAGTTTAACAAACTAGCCCGCACCGGAAGGCCATCTTTATTTAATTTACGTAGCCGATCTGGTAAAAATCCTTCTTTCGATAGTGGTTGTAAACTCGTTCCTCCATATAATGCATTCTGCATCGCGACATTCATCTTTAACGCAAAAGCACTTAAGATCATAATAATCGGTCCCCCATATAAGATGACCTTATTGGAGAACTTGTTCCAACTTCCCATGTTCATATTTTGCACAAATTCATTAAAAGCGGCAAAGAAGATAATTGAAATTACAATATAGAAAATCGTACTAATTAACATAATTAGAATAATTCCTCGGCTAATATTTTTTTCCGGTTTCGAAATATTCCGCCCGGCTGTTGAGAAAACCTCAAATCCGGCAAAGAAGAAGAAACATGAATTAAAGGCCTTTACAAATCCTCCTAATGAGAACTTACTATTTTGCGACCAGTAACTTAAATTGTCCCCCCCATTTTGACATGCTAATACTAGCCCAGCCAAAATTAAGAATCCTGCAGTAATTCATTTAATAACTCCAGTTCCACTTGCTAATTTTTTATATAATTTCATTCCCCCAAAAATTACTAATGCGGCAGACATGTAAATTACAATTCCGATTAAATCTAATCATAAATCACCGAATGCCCCCCAGTCCGCGGCATACCACGGTACTGTTACACTACCATCAGGGTTAACTGTTGAAATTCAGTCGGCTCCAAAAGTACCACGAATTAACATCATAACTTGAATTGTAATTAAAAACGGTAATGAAATATATTGCATAAAAGCAATAAAAATTCCTCAGAACTTTCCAAAACTAGTTCGCACATAAATATATGATGCCCCGTTGTTATCGGAATGGTGGACTCTCGCCATTTTGGCAAAAGCTCAGGCACAAATCCCGGCAATTAATCCTTCCACTGCAAATAACCAAATCACATGGATTCCAATTGAATCTGGTTGGTTAATATTTGAAAGAATGGCAAAGTTTCCAATAAACCCGATTCCAACAGTATAGTTAAATCCCAGTCAGACAAAATCAGCTAAACTAAATTTCTTAGTTTCTTTTTTTTGTTTAACCATAAAAAACTTTTTTACTCCTTTCCAGTTGTATTATTCTCGCTTACACCAACATTCTTAATATAAAAATATTATAAATAACATTACTATTAAGAAAAATTCTACTATTTTTTTCAAAATAATATGCTTTTTATTATAACCAAAAATAACGATAATGCAAATAAAATTAACAATTTTTTTGAAAATAATTATAGATTTTTATTTCTCTGCTGTTTTCTTAGAAAATGATTGCTTGTTAAAAGGCCAGAAGAGAATAATCATAGCAAATTGCTAGGATTAAGATAAAAATCAAAATCAAATAATATTTTCTTGAACGGTTATTAAAACTATTAGTTGCCAATCATCTTACTTTTGTCATTTCATCACCTGACCTTGTAAAAATGTCTTCATGGGGGTCTTGTTCAGGAAAATTAATGCTAATTTTGTTAAGATTGTCGGAGTTACTCGATGGTTTGCCCTGACAACTAAATTTTTTTCGCGAATTTTTTGTTAAAAAAGTTCTTAAAATACTAATTGGTAAAACAATGAAACCTTCTGTTCATGATATTTTTTTAATATATGGATTATTTTCTAACTGCGACTTTTGAAATAAGCCTGCATTTCCCCCGTTACATTCAAAATACAATAATAAATCCAGATCAGTAATTCGTTGTTTAGTATAATCTCACTCAACTTTTAAAAAAATTAAATCCTCTTTGTTATTTCAGTAAAGATCATTATTTTTAATTTGCTTAATAAAACGATAATATCTTTTTTTACAATTTGAACAAAGAAGTTTAATAATTGGTTGATTATTAATCATCTTCCTCAGCACTCCTTTTAAAACAATATCATGTTTTAAGTTCAATAGTTTTTTCATTTATTCTTTGTTCAGGGTTTTACTGATTCAATTTTTGGAAATATTAGGTTGTTATGATTTTAAAATAGTTTTTTCTTGTAATTTTTATTAATTAATTAAAATTTGTTTTCAATAATCAGTAGCAGTCGCAATATTTTTACTTTTTTGGCTTTTTAAATTGGCATAGACGTTAAAAAATGATTGGTGGTGTTCTCACTTAATTCCTAAATAGTTGCTAACAAAAATTAGCTTGTCTAGTAAAAATTTTCAGAGGTTTAAAAGCAAAAAATACATAAAATTAAATAGTTGAATAATTAATAATATTATTAATTCAACTGCTCCAATTATCAAAACAGTATAAAAACTACTATTGAAAATTCCCAGGTCTTTTAAATTTCAGTACATGTTAACTAAGAAATGAATGATTAGTAATTTAATTAAAGCATTATGTTCTAATAGTAAATATAAATAAAAGATAAAAATTAAAGAACCAATTAAATAACCAACCCCACAGATGTTTTGAAAAATAATACTACCAAAAAACTTTTTGTGTTTTGATAAATTGGGCATTTTGGCTAATAATCGGTGTAGAAACAATCGAAACGCACGAAAAAATTGTTCAGTCAACACAAAAAAGACTGTCACAATAAATATCCAAGATAAAATTAAGCCATTAAAAGACGTAAAAATAGTGGTCCATAACATCATCGTTTCATTCCTTAACATCGTAGTTTTTTCGTTGTTTGTATGCTAATACGTTTATTATACACTAATTATTTTTTGTATACAAAAAATAAAAACCACCCCGGGCGGAATGGTTAACTTAATGATGAAAGTTAATGTTAATATTTTTGGGTTTAATTTTTAAAGTATAATCTAATTCTTTTTTAATTGCATCATATAATTCTTGCGCTAAGACTGGTAAGTTTTCAGCTTGTAAAACCTTTCCGCTTACAAAAATGTGTAAGAAGTTATCTTCATAAATTCGACACTTAATTTGATCGGCAAAGAACTGTTCAGTCATATCCCGTAAAGCGTACGAAACAATTTTGCGAATCACTAATAAACTAACATTTAAATTACCGCGATAATTCTTATCAATTAATAATAAAGTATTATTATCCATCATTTCAAACTCCTTAATTATGCGCGACCCGCATATTTACCATCACTGGTATTAATACTAATGATTTCCCCTTCTTTAATAAACAAGGGAACTTGCAATTCCCAGCCAGTTTCCACAATGGCTTTTTTCATTGCTCCCGAAGAAGTATCACCTTTCACGGCCGCTTCTGCTTCAATAACTTGTAAATCAATTTTATCAGGAAGAATAACTCCTAAGACTTCTCCTTCATATTTGGTAACACTAGCAGTTACCCCTTCTTTGAAAAAGTTTTTTTCTCAAGTTAAGCGTTCACTCGGAATTTCAACTTGGTCATAAGTTTGACTGTCCATAAAAACTAGGTTAACCCCATCATCATAGAGATATTGCATCTCAACTTTATCAATCATTGCTTTTTCAACCTTATCACCACCCGTAAAGGTAATCGAAGTAGTAGCCCCGGTGCGTAAATTCTTGGCTTTGGTTTTAACATGGGCTTGTCCTCGCCCTGATTTTGAATGTTGGGCTTCAATTACAACATAAATATTACCTTCATATTGAAAAGTCACCCCTGGTTTAAAGTCATTTACATTAATCATATCTTTTTCCTTTCTTGGTAATTAATATCAATGGCAATTATTAAATCTCTCCTAATTATAAACTATTAAGTGCTTTTCGCCAACCAAAAATGAGTTATTTAATTGGGAGATCAATAATTTTAGCATCCCGATTTTCTGATAAAAAGTTATCTTTAATTAAAGCATTATATTTGGCAAAGATTTCATCTTGTAAAATTCGTCATTTAATTTTTTGCTTTTTATTATTAGTATTCATCATTTTAAATTCCCGTAAGACTTCTCTTCGTAATTTTTGGTATAATTTTTTATCAATATCTAATAATTCTAAGCGAATGTAATTATTAAAGAAGGTTAAAATTAAGGCACTCACTGGACCCGAGAAAAATGCCATTAAGATGGTAGCATAACTAATCCACGAGTATAAATGGTTTAAGCGGTCTTGTAAAGGATAATTGCCCAGAAATAATAACCCAACACCTAAGACAATTAGCATACTATCAACAGCAATCCGACAGGCCGGATATGGTAAACGTGTAATTTGCGATAATTCCGATGATAACCCATTATAAGGTCCCGGGAGCATTTTGGTTGCCACAATAATTCCTAACCCCAAACAAAAGGCTAAATAACTAGCTCATAAAATTCAACTTCGTACTCATTCATTTCAGATGGCTTCGTTGCCGGTCATATTAGTTGGATCAATTGGTTTAATATTTCAATCGGGATTAATAATTCAAATATTAAGTTTCACTGCTAATGGCCATAAGAAAACCGGAATTAAATCTAGAATAATTTTAATAATTTCATCAAAAATAATATTTAAAGTTAAGATTTTTTGTTTCTTAAATTGAAAAATTTTAATTGTTTTAAAGAGAACAACGACTAGTCAAAAACAAGTATAAATAATTAATAGCGAAATTGAATAATATTCAGCAATATTACTTCCCCCTTTTACTCAAATATCAGCAGCTAATGAAAAAACTAGCAAGTCTTCATTGACAACCCCTAAGTTTAAGTCCATATATAAGGCATTTGCTAACCCAAAAATATAAACTCCTAATAAGTAAAATAAAAAGCGAACTAAAATTGATCGATAATGACTCTTAAAGAATACTTTCTTTTCATTAATATATAATTGGAAGGCCTTTGTTTTTTCATGAAATTCTTTTAATACTAAGTACTTTTTATAACGAGTTTTAATTTTTTTATTTTTATTATCCATTGTTTTTGCACATCATTCATCCTCGGCCCCCTAATATTTTCTAAATTAATAATATTATTATTCTTATTCCCAATAATTCTTATCAATAATTATCTTATTTATAATAATTTTAACATACATTCAAAAAAGTCAAAAAAGAAAACATTTTTTTTGACAAAAAGACTTTTTTTTTTTTTTTATTCAATTACAATTAAAATAATTATTATTCCCTTGTTGAATAGCTATTAACACCCAGAAAGGAAACTCTATCACCATGAAAAAGTTATTAACTTTTTTAACTTCATTAACAATAGTTCTCCCCTTACCAACAACCTTGGTGTCTTGCCATCTGTTATCTCATTGGTGGGATAAAAAGCCATCTGGTAACCAATACAGTGCATGTTTGCTTTACAAAGATCATCAACCAACAAAAATTGTTGATGATCGTGCAGGGCGGGGTAAATTATGATGACAATTAACAAATCCCCAGGATGGTTTTCATATTCGCCAGCAACAAAAAATTAGTTTATCACGATTAACCACTGAAGATCAACAATTTGTAAATGCTTGTGAAAGTAACATGCTTTACCAAGCTAGTCCGGACAGTATTAATCGTTTTCATCAATTAACAACTACTAGTTTTTATGCCGATATTCCAACCTTAGCAAATGCGATTCATCCATTAAATGCCCCTTATTCATTAGACTTTCAAGGATTAATTGACAATGCGACAAATTTAGCGGGGTTAAAACTAACTAGTCAAGAAAAAGATGAGTTCGCAAACCAAATCTTAACCTTTTTTAATATTATTACTAAGGTATATGGACAAAATGTCATTAATAAATTATTGTATGAATTAATGAGCGGAACTACAATGAGTAATCCCAATGTTGTGGCCGCAACCGGGTTTGCATTATGACAAATGGGGGGAATTCAAGGAATGATGTTAGGTCCCCAAAGCGCTAGTTTAAAACTGGCCCAACAACAATATGACATTGGTTATTGAAGTAACCAGTCAATTGCTGGTACTTTAGTTCATGAAATGGGGCATACCATTTCCCAATATGCGGGTCTGGCACCCCCTTCCCGTTATTATCTTAATAATTTTGATCCAAATATTATTGACCCCCAAACAGTTCGCCACCTCGAAGATATTGTTTATCAAAATCCTAGTGATGGGAATCCAATGCTATTTTATAAATTCCGCCCCGGCGATGCGCTAGTTGAATATCTTGGTGCTAAAGTGGGGATTAGTGATGACTATCCCGTTCAACAAAAATTAGCGGCCTGGTCATTTATTCAATCTGGTTATGGTCGAGGTGGTAACCAAGATGGTGGAAATGAAGAATTATTTGCTGAAGGCTTTAGTCAGTGGTTATTAACTCCTGATTATTTAAAAGGCTTAAATTGAGAAGCATTAAATGAGTTTTATACTAGCCATTTGTTAGATGTTTATCAAATGAATTAAAAAGATCAATTCTAAAGCGAATTGATCTTTTTAACTGTAATCTTTTAAAATACTGGGATGCGTTTGTAAATACTGCTCTTTTTCCCGCCGAGTTAATTGTTTAAAAGCATATTCTTGTTGCATCGCCAATGACTTGGTGGTATATTGTTCAGCATGAATTAACTGCACAGGGCGGCGAGTAGTAATTTTGGTGTATTTTGCTCCCAACCCCGCATTATGTTTAGCAACCCGCGCTTGTAAATCAACAGTATAACCAGCATATAAAGTATTATCAGCACATAATAAAACATAAAAATAAAAATTTTGCGTTGCCATTATTATTGTAATTCTTCAAAGTCAAGAATTTTATTTGCTCAATTAGTGCTGAAGTTAATATCATGGGTAGTAATCAAAACGGTTCCTGGGAAGGCTTCAGTTGCTTCTAGCAAAGCTTCCTTGGCTAAAATATCAATGTGATTAGTTGGTTCATCAAGAATTAATAAACTACAAGGGGTTAACGATAATCCGGCAAGCCGGGTCTTTGTTTGTTCACCCCCTGATAGTTTTGCCATTTTATTATGCATTAGCGTAGTTTTTAAACCAAAGTTTGCCAAAGTTGTTCGAATGATTTTATCATCTAAATCGGGACTAATTTTCTTTAAATATTCAATTGGGGTGAGGTCACTAATTTTTTCAGTTTGTTTAAAATAAGCAACCTGGACATTGGCCCCTAAGATAACTTCGCCCGCTAACGGCGGAATCTGGTGGGCAATTGTATTTAAAAAAGTAGTTTTCCCAATTCCGTTCCGCCCTTTGACAATACATTTTTCACCCTCGCGAATTTCAAAAGTTAAATTTTTAATTAAAGGCAATTGATAACCAATTGTTAAATTAGTTGCTTTAATAATAACAGCGGTGGCTGGACGTTTATATTTAAAATTAAATTTTGGTTTCGTTAATTTTTCTTGTTTCTCTAAGATTTCCATCTTGTCCAATGGCTTTTTGCGTGATTGAGCCATCCGCGCGGTCGATACTCGCGCCGCATTTTTAGCAATAAAAGTTTCTAACTTTTTAATTACCTTTTCTTGCCCTTTGCGTTCTTTTTCATATTGTTCAATTCGTAATTGGCTTTGTTCTTGATACTTAGCAAAGTTACCAACATAACGATTTAAAGTATAGTTTTCAATAGCATAAATAATTTTACAAGTTTTATTAATAAAATCACGATCATGAGATACCAGTAAAAAAGCACTATTATAATTTTGTAAAAACTTTGCTAACCATTCAACTTGGGTTAAGTCTAAAAAGTTAGTTGGTTCATCTAGTAATAAAAAGTCATCTTCTTGTAATAATAATTTTGCTAGCAAAACTTTCCCCCGTTGACCACCCGATAAAGAACCTAGCGGGTGGTTTAATAAGGTGGGGTCAATCCCAAGACCATCAACTAAACTACGAACTTTTTTATTAATTGTTTCAAAATCATTTTTATCTAAGTATTCTTGTAGTTTTAATGCCTTGACTAAATCTGCTTCCTGATAATCATTTGCCATTCCTTCATATAGTTTTGCAATCTTATTTTCAATATTATACAACTCTTGGTAAGTTTCTTTTAAATACTGGTCAACAGTTAAAGTTAAATCAACAGCTTGGTGCTGGTCTAAGTAACCAATTTTTAACCGGGGATGCAGGTTAATAACCCCCTGGTCGGGAGTGATTTTATGGGCAATAATATTTAGTAAGGTTGTTTTACCAGCCCCATTGGGACCAACTAAAGCAATATGCTCACCCTTATTAATTTTTAACTCGGCATTCTTATATAATAATTTTCCCCCATTACTATGGGTTAAATTTTCCAGATGTAAAATACTCATTATTAACTCCTTTGCATATTTTAATAAAATTTCTTAATGGTTTCAGTTAAAGTTGTTTTTCGTTTTTTTGGTAAATTATTTACACCATAAATAAAGGCCTGGCTATCCCCAAATAAATATAATTGATGTTTAGCACGGGAAATGGCTGTATAAATTAAATTGCGCTGTAGCATAATTCAAAAAGAGCGGGTTATAACAAACAAAATATGGTTATATTCACTACCTTGTAATTTGTGAACACTACAAGCATAGGCTAAGGTAATATCATAATATAGTTCTTTATTATATTCAACAATATTTTCATCATATTCAACTAAGATGACCGGGTTTAAATTCTGGTCTTTTTTAATATCAACAATAATACCAACATCTCCGTTATAAATTTCTAAATCTGGTCGGTTTTTTAACTGCATTACCTTATCACCAACTTTAAAAAGCCGGTGCCCAACCTTGCATGTTGGTTGCCCATAATCCGGATTTAAATTTGCTTGGAGATATTCATTTAAAATATTAATTCCTAAGTTACCATTATACATTGGTGATAAAACTTGAATTTGATGGTGATCATTATCTTCTTGCGCTAAAATTTCTTGGTACTTATTTTTAATTTGGCGAAGGATTTCTTGGGGCTCAGTATTTTCATAAAATTTAACATCCGCTTTATTAAACAAGTTATAGTCAAAATTATCATTTTGAATGGCATAACTTAGTTCTAAAATATCATTTCCCTCAGTCTGACGATAAACTTCATCTAATTTAACAACATCAAAAACATCGCTTTGAATAATATCTTGTAAGACATCACCACAAGCAACTGATGGAAGCTGGTTGGGATCACCAATTAAAATTAATTTTTTTAACTTTAAACTAGCTTTGGCAATGGCTGCTAATAATAAACTATCAACCATACTTACTTCATCAATAATTAAAATATCATATTCTAATGGGTTAGCACTGTTATAAAAAAACTGTTTAACGACGGGGTCATACTTTAACATTTTATGAATTGTCACTGCTTTTTGATTAGTTTTTTCACGTAACCGTTTGGCGGCTTTTCCCGTCGGTGCGGCAAGAATAATTTTATCCTGGGGATAAGCACGACGTAATAAACGCACAATGCCATCGACCACTGTGGTTTTCCCCGTTCCTGGTCCCCCAATAATAGTTAAAAAGTTAGTAGTTAAACCTAGCCGTAATGCTTTTTCTTGTTGGGCATTATAAATTACCCCATGGTTAAAACTAGTTAATAATTCACTAATCCGTTCCTGGGTAAAATTAGTTGGTTGGTTTAAATTAACTAACATGTGTGCAATATCAAGTTCACTATGGTAAATATCACTAACATAAATTTTTTCATCCTTAAAAATTAAAATCCCAATTTGTTTAGCAAACATTAACCCCGCTAAAATAATTTCCTTGGTTAGTTCGGATAAATGTTTTTCCAAAATTTTTGATAAGGTTGATAAGTCAAGATAAGTGTCACCAGTTGTGTTACAAAATTCTTTCGCATAATACCATGCATAATAACCGATTCGGATATTTGAGGTTGGAGTTTTTGTAAAAGTTAAATAAATCTTATCAATTGTTTTAAAACTAATATTATCTTTTAATAATAATGAATAAGGATCTTTGGCAAAGATTGCTGTAATCTGATCAACATCATACTTTGTTTTTAATAAGGATAGCACTTGTAATGATAAGTTATTACTATTAAAAAAATGGATTAACTCATCATCTTTGTTCATATTAGCAAAAGTATCTTTAATAATGGCAATTTGTTTGGGTGTTAATCCCGGAACATTGTACAAACTATCAAAATCCGCTTTGATTTTGCTAATCACATTGTCTTCGTAATAATCAATAATAGTTTGGGCAGTTTTCGGACCAATGGTCGGAAATAAATCACTAGCTAAATAGCGTAAAACTTCATCTTGTCCTTGCGGTTCAATCTTAACAATTTTTTTAACTTCAAAGTTTTGACCATATTTTTCTAATGTTACAAATTCACCAGTTAGTTCATATAAATGATCAGGTTGTAAACTACTTAAAAAACCTTTAATAAAAATAAAATGTGATTTATCCTTTTCTAACTGAAATTTACAAATCCGATAACCATTCTTGGCTTCAAAAACAATTAGTTTTAAATACCCCCGAATTACTTCCATTCCTATCCTTTTCTCCTTTTATAAATACCATAGTTTTTGACCATTTAAATAAGCTTCGTTAATAATTCCTCCTCCTAAGCAAACTTCCCCATCATAAAAAACTGCTTCTTGGCCGGGAGTTATTGCTTTAACTTTTGTGGCAAAACTAACTAGTGCTTGGTTATTTGGTAAGACTTCAACTTGCACTGGGATGTCTTGTTGACGATAGCGGAATTTTGCTGTACAACTAAATTTTTGAGCTGGCAAGCGATTAATTCAGTTAAGATCACTAACTAAACAACTGGTTGAAAATAATCATTTATCCTCACTCCCCTTGCTAACATATAAAATATTATCTTTAATGTTTTTACCAACGGTAAAATAACGCTCATCCATTCCCCCCAGGTTCAAACCTTTGCGTTGACCAATCGTATAATACATTACGCCCGTATGACGACCAACAATCTCATTAGTCTCAATATCAACAATATCACCCGGTTGGTTTGGAATATAGTTTTCTAAGAATTGTTTAAAATTTCGTTCACCAATAAAGCAGATTCCCGTTGAATCTTTTTTGTGGGCGGTTGCTAAATGTTGTTCATCCGCAATTTTTCGCACTTCATCCTTTGTTAATTCACCAATTGGAAATAATGTTTTTGATAACTGTTCTTGATTTAGCTGACATAAAAAATAAGTTTGGTCTTTATTAGCATCAAGTCCACGCAATAATTGATATTCTTGTAATACTGGATTAAAACGAACTCGTGCATAATGACCCATCGCAATTTTATCGGCTTTAATCTTATCTAAGGCATACTTTAAAAAATAATTAAATTTAATATATTTATTACATAAAATATCAGGATTGGGTGTACGGCCATGTTGATATTCCCGTAAAAAATAAGTAAAGACATAGTCTCAATACTCTTGGATAAAATCAACCCGGTTTATTTCAACCCCTAGTTCTTTCGCTACCATTTGTGCATCATTATAATCAATTTCTTGGGGACAAATAGTACCATTGAGGACTTTATGTCCTAAAATATCATTATTTAAATTACTATCCCAATTTCGCATAAATAACGCACTAACTTGATATCCAGCTTTTTTCAATAAATATAAGCTTACCGAAGAGTCAACGCCTCCTGATAAACCAACAACAACTTTTTCCATTTTGGTGATTCCCCTTTTTAATAAAATTTAGCAATATTATTTTACAATAAAAAAACTAAGTTTAAAATGAAATAAACCTAGTTTTTACTGGAATTTTAAATTTCGAATGGCAAGAATAAAACTTCCCATTGCTAACATTAAGAAAAATAAACTTAACCATTGAAAGATACAACGAACTGGTTCAAAATTATCATCTCAATAAGCATAACCATAAATATAAATTACTAACATGAAAAGAATTGCTAAGATGTTAATTGGTAAAATAACATATACTAAACTTTTTTGATGATTAATACTTACCAACGGGATAATTGCAATTCCTAAGTAAATTGCTAACACAATCATTAAGAAAATCCGGTTGGCGGTTCAATAACTACTCTGATCACTTAAAAAGCTAACATCAGCCCCTGCTTGTTTAAAAAAAGTATATAAATCAAAACTACTAGTTTCGCGTCAACTATCTCAAGCAAGCGTTAAAATTAGTAACATTATAAAACCCAGGAGTAAACTAGCCCGACTAAATAATAAGATTGGACTATTTCACATTAAGTTCGGAGTTTTGGTAACTCGTTTAATTTTTTGCCGACCATTTGCTAAACGTTTAATTTTAAAATTATGGTTAAAAGCGGCGGATGTTTCATAAATTGTTTTATTCACAACTCCCCCGGGATGGCTAAGAGGTTTGCTAGTAACGGGATTATTATTTTTTGTCTTAACTTTAATCCGACGAAATGATTTTGATGTCGCTGAAGTAGAATCTCCGGTAAATAAGTCAGCAGCTTTATCATTAAATAACCGGCTATAAAAATTACTAAATTCAAGTGGTTTATTTGAATTAGTTTCTGGTGGTTCCTGTTCTTTTAACTTTGCAAGTTCACTTTTAAAAGCTTGTTCGGTTAAAATTGCTGGTTTTTCAACTTTTTCAACCGTAGGATTACTGTTTAAATTTGGCCGTTTACTAGGATCTCATTCCATTACATCTGCTTGCGCATAATAATTTGGTTTTGTAATTTGTAAATCCAATCCCTGTTCTTTTTCTTTGACCACGGGGGAAGTTAAAACTGCGGAATTATTCAATTCTGGGGTTGGTTCACGAGCTGGTTGTTTGCTAACTTCCGGATCAAGGTCATTTGAACTTTCACTATATTTAACCTCTTTCATTCGGGGACCGGGAACTGGTGGTTTAAATAAATTAGGAGCTGGTTGCTTTACCTTGACAAACGATTCGGATTTTAATTTAACTGCTTGGTTAGTTGTTTGTTCTTTCGCAAGGATTTTTTTAGCAACCATTCGTGCTTGTTCCCGTAGATTAGCTTGGTCAATTGTTGGTTGCTCAGTTGTTGGGACCTGTTTTACAATGTTGGGATTTAAGTTAACTGGTGCTTTATTATCCTGGTTAAAATTTTTTAAATATTCATCATTTTTATCAAAGGCTGCTTCATCAAAAACATCTTTAATTTTATTGACACGTTGGTAAAAATTTAACTGCTCTTGTTCCAAATGGTTAGCTTGTTTTTTTAAAATATTAATGGCGTTCGGATTATCTAAGTTAATTTTAACTTCGCGATTATGAAATGTTAATGGTTCTGGTTGGTTAACAGGAGTTGGGATTGGACCAGTTGCAGTAAAAACAGAAGATTGGTTAAAAAAATGACTATTTGGATGATTACCAACCACTAGTGGTTGATCAGGGTTATTGGCAGCGTTTGTAGTTTCCTTAATCGGTTTAATTTTTAAAATTTTAATTTCGTTACTCTTCATAGACATGCACTTCTCCAATATCAATCTATGTTAATTATATCCGAAAATGACTAAAATTTAAAGCATATATTATACTTTAATTTATATATTTTTCAATCATTTTTATTATTTTTATTGGATAAAAATTTACAAATTAAAAAAAGAACTCTTGTCCAGGAGCTCTTTTAGATTATTTACTTACTTGTTCAAGTAATTTATATCATCGTTGTGATTCTTTTGCTCATGCTTCTTTTGATAAAACTAGTTTACGATCACGCATTGCTGATTTAACTCGAGAAATATTGTATTCACGAGCTCTTTTTTTCGCTCTTTCTTCAACTAAAGCATTATTTTTAGCAATTTCTTCTTTGCGTTTTTGTTCTAACAACTGAATTTTTGTTTCATCAACTTTGCTAGCTTCTTTCTCTTTTAAAGCTTCTTTCTCTGATTTTGCTTTTGCTATAGCAATTTTTTCTTCTCATTTTTTTTGTTGAGCAATACAAGCTTCATTATTTTTTTTAATTCATTCTTCACGATCTTGCTGCTCTTTAATTGCTTTTACCTCTTCTTTGGTTTTTAATTCTTTCCCATCTTGAATAATTTGCTCAATTAAATCAGATACATCTAAACTAGCTGTTGTCATGCTTCGTTTTACTGCCATCGACTAATTCCTCACTTTTCTCTATTAATTACCTTATATTACATAGAATATACATATTATAGCAAAAAAATTAAAAATTGAAATGGTTAACTATTTTTTTTCAAAAAAATGAGATTTTTAACTAAAATTTGCATAAAATATCAATTTTAAAAACTAAAATTAATAATAATCCTATCCTGATGATAGGATTATTATTAATTTAAAAGTTTGTTAAAAATTCTAATGCGGTTGGGGGAATTAAACATTCACCTTGACTTTGGTACGGAATATAGTTATCATCCTGTTTTAAGATTAACTGTAAATCTCAGGTTACTTTTAGATGTTTAGAATTTTTAACGGGTTCTTTTGTAATAACACTAGTAGCAAAATCATAAATTTGTAAACTTTTTAGGGGAAAATAATCAATAAGTCCATCATTTGCTTTGCCAATATTTATTTTTTTAAATAAAGTACTAGCTTTATCAATAAATAAATTAATTTATTAAAATCAAAATTTTGATTACCAACTTCTTTTCAAATTGCTTTGGTTATTTCTTCGGTTGGTTGACTAATTTTACATATTTCGTAAGTTAATGCTCCCGTTTGTAACTTAAACTTTTGATTAGTTTGATCATAAGCAAAAAAACACAAATTAAGAGCTAAATCACTTAAAACATCATAATCGTAAGTAATCTCATTCTTAGCATTGTTTTTATCTTCGGATTGTTGATGACAAGCAATAATATTGCTTGTTCCAGTTACAATCAAGCCAAATGATCCTAGTATAGTAATTATTTTTTTCATTTTTATTAACCTCCTGTTCTTTTATTCTACCCTCATTATTTTAATAAAATTTCTAAAACTACAAATGGAATAACACAATTACCAATGGTATTTATTGATAGTTGTTTTTTATCGTGGACTAGTAAAAATTTAAGATCTCAACTAAGATTAACATTAATTGGATTTGAATTATTTGTCATTAAAATTTTTGATGGTGAAAATTCATAAATTTCCAAATCTTTGAGAGAAAAAGACTGATGCTCATCACTTCCCTCGGGTTCAATTCCTAATTTATTGAACAAAGCGGTGATTTTATCGGCAAAATAATAAATTAACTTACTTAACATAAAATTTTTTGTTCCTAATACTTTTCAAATCTTTTCACTAATTGCTTCAGAATCTTCTAATAAGGCAATTTTTTGACTACTTAAATCACCAGTACGTAAGGTAAATTTTTTAGTAGTTTTGTTATATTCAAAAAAACATAAGTAAACAGCTAGATCACTTAATTTTTCATAATTATAAGTAATATCACTAGGTTGAGGAATGTGCTCTGTTTCATCTAGTTTTTGATGATGACAAGCAATAATATTACTTGCACTAGTTACTGTAAAACCAACAGCGCCAAAAATTACTAATAATTTTTTCATCATATTGTTCCTTTCTTTTCCCTATAAAATTTAATTAAAAATAATATTTTGTTCTTTTTTGTTGTATTAATATTAAGTGATATTGCAACAACAAAAAATAATTGTTTCTTAAAAAAATCTTAATTTAAATGATTTTAAAAACAATAGTTTTCATATAATTGAAAAAAGTTAATTTTAAAATTAAAAAATCTAAATTTAGCATTTAGATTTTTTAATTTAATTAAGAATTTGAAAAAATATCAACAAACTTCATTTCTCCTGATGAATTAAAATCAGTTGAATATTCTTTACCATCCGTGGTATTTTTATGAGTTAATTTAATACTAATATTTCATGCTAATTTTGTAATATCTCCGGTATGAGAAAATTTATATTGATTATCTGCATTTAATGAATCAATCTTAATTTTATCAAAATTTCAAACTTCTTTGTCAAGATTAGAATCGTGTTCCTTGTTAACATGTAAAGCAGTTGCTAGTTTTTCATATTCGTTTTGAATAGCTGCTATTCATTGCAAAACATCAAAATTCTTACCAAAAGCTTTGATAATTCCTTCGTCCATAGTAGGACTAGGTTTATAATCTATTTTTGTTGGTACTACAAATGAGGTATTTGTTAATAGTGGTGGTGTGCTAGGATCCTTATTAGGATCAAAAAAGTTTACCCCAATTATCCCTTGGGCATAAGTAACATAATCTTTAGCATTATAAGTAGGATTAGGATCAGGGGGCAGGTCTTTTTTATCCTCTGATTTATTATTATCACAAGCAACTATATTACTTGCTCCGGTTGCTGTTAAACCAACAGCCCCTAAAATAGCTAATAACTTCTTCATATATTTATCATCCTTTCATCATTTTAATACATTTAAAATAATAAATTGATAATTAATATAGAAACAGTTAATGAAATAAAATCATTATGTTTCGTACCTTTCATTTTAAATTAAAATAATTAAAAAACAATATTTTTCTAAATATTTAAAAAGATTTCTTTAATATTATTGATAAATGCGTAAATTTATTATTTAATATAAGTATTAATTTAAAAAGTTAAATTAATACAAAATAATTATCTAAATAATAAAAGGCAAAAAATTTTGATAACTATTTTGTTTTTTTGGGAGGATAACATGGAAAGTAAAGTAGTTAAAATATTAGCAGAAAGACGAACAGCCAAAAGATATATTCCAGATTATAAATTAACAGATGAACAAATTAACACTATTGTGGAAGCTATTCGCTTAGCACCTAGTTCGTTTGGGGTTGAACCCTATCATATCGTAGTTTTAACAAATGATTCACCAATTAAAGAAGAATTATTTGATGCCTGATATGAACAGCCAGCTCTAAAGCAATCAAGTGCCCTATTTATTTGAATTTCTGATAAAGAAGAAATCTTACGAAATAAATTATTAGAGGAAAGAATTAGTCGAGAATTTCCAGAAGGTTATAAACAATTAATTCCCCAATACTTACAAGGAGTAAGAATTACAATTGATGGAAATAATTATGATATGACAGCATGATCAAAACAACAAGCTTATGTTTCATTAGGAACCGCAATTTGAGCAGCCAAAGAAATTGGGTTAGATGTTACACCAACTGATGGGTTTAGTCATTTACATGTTGGGCAAATCTTAGAAGCCCATGGGTTAATGGATACCAAAAACCAAATTGTTACGGTCGGAATGTTTGTTGGAAAAAGAGATACTTCAGACCCACATTCATTATTCTTTTCAAAAGTTCGTCGTGAGCAAAAAGATATGGTTAAAATTGTTAAAAAATAAAAATAACAGCAGCCAAAAGATATTATTATCTTTTGGTTTTTATTTTCTTTAAACTTAAAAAAGTTTAAAAAATAAGTTATTTTATTCTTAAAAACTAAGGACTTATCTTTATAATATAAGCGAAACCAAAATTAATAAAGAGTTTTTAAAAAACCAAAAGTTCTAAATTGCTTTTGGTTTTTTATTTTAAAATTGAAAGGAAACATTAAATAATGAATCACAAAAATAAAATTGTCCGCCAAGCAACGAATATTAATGGTGGTAAAATAATTCAATATTTTGAAACCCCCCTAACTAACATTGTACAAAATAAGATTATTGATCCCAATAAAGTCAAATACAAATTTACCCTTACTTTTTCAGACTTAGAAATTATAAATTGGCAACAAAAATATGATGAGTATTTACTTAATTTAGCAGAAAAACAAAAACAGTGAAAAAAAATGAATGATGAAGAAATAGATAAATTAAATAAAGAATTAGCAGCATTAGAAGTTCAAATGACTTATAATAGTAATCCCCAACAAATGAAAGAATTACTTAAAGATCCTTCTAAATTAGAGGACTTGCAAAATATTTATAAAAATGAATCTAAAAGATTAAAAGAAGAAATTAAAAGATTGAAATGAGAGCAAAAGACCCATATAAATTATCTAAATGTAAATGCACAAATGCACAACTATTTAATAGATAATCAAAAATCAGCTAATAATAATTTGGAAATTAAAGTTCGTACTTTATTTATGCTATTTTTAAATAAATATACTTTTTATTTTCTTAAAAGTACTAAGGATATTTTGCCATCAAAAATTAATGACAAAATTAATGACATTGATTATTTACAATTATTAGAAATATATGAGAAATTAGTTGAGATTAGTAATAATCTATGTACTAATAGCAAATCTGCAATCGATGATAACAAATTCCGAGAAAAAATTACGAACTGATTATTATATATTAATATGTATACTTGCCATTTAAAGACAACTATCAGTAATTATTATGGACAAAAATCATTAACAAGAAAATATAGTGCTCATCTCAAATTAAATAATTTATTTCTGCAAAAATTACACCTTGACGATAATTTGCATGATATTTTACGGGGTTTTAAAAAATTATGACAACCAAAAGAAAATAATTATATTATTCAATATTTCAACAACTTTAAAGTTAATCAATTAGCATTAACAATTGTGCAAGAAATTAAAACTAGATTTGCCAAATATTTTTCTTTAGCAACATCGCTTTTTCGTTGTAAAGAACAATACCTTGAATATCTTAAAAAAAGTTATCATAATGTTTTAACCGAAAATTATGACAAGGAAATTAAGCACTTAGAAAAAATAAAACTAAATATTAACAAACAGCAAGCAGAACTTATCAAAAAAAATCCAGATGATCAAGAATTACGCATTAAAATTGACCTAATTCTCGATAAATGTAATATTTATGAACGCTTAATTCACCAATTTTATGATTTTAAATTAAAAGCAGTAGAAATTGCTTTTGAATTGCTCCAAACTAATAAAATTTTAATTTCCCAACAAAAAGGAAACAACTGGTTTACTAAAAATATTAATACTAATCATTGATTTGACTTCCTACCAATGAATGTAAAAAAATTTCAGCAAGAGCAAAAAGAAATTACTAATAAAGTTGGCCAATTATTTCAAGCCGAAAGAAATAATCCGCAATTTCATTTTAATTTATTAGAAAATCGCATTAATGAAGGCATCGATGAATTATTTAATAAATATAGTAGTTCTCCAAATCGTTAGTATTATTTTATTATTTTCCTAATTTAATCAATGATATAATAAAAGAAAAGAAAGTGAGAATATCACCAATGTTAAAATTTAATGATCCTAAATATGATGAACTAGTCGAAAACTTTATTGCTTATACAACTGATCCCCACCATAATGGTGGCCAACAAAAAGTTAAAATTGATTTAACGAACAAATTTCATTATGTATCTTCAATCAATGCGCCTAGTAATTTAAATATTGTCATGAGTGGTGAAATTACAACTCCCGAACAAAAAAATATGGCACAAGAAATTGTTAAGCCTTATTTAGAACAAAACTTAGCTTTTACATGGTGCACAATTAGTAAAAATAATAGTGCTGAAGAAAAGAAATTTATGGAAGCAATTGGGTTACATTACCATGAAACGGATTTAGGGATGATTATTAATTTAGATGATTATCAAGAAAAAACTTATGACTCTCATCCGGATCTCGTCTTCAAAAAAGTTGCCACTCCCCACGAGGTTGATGATTTTCGTATGGTTATTGAAAACGCTTTTGAACTTTCTTTAATTGACTTAACCAAATACCCAACCTTATTAAAACTAAACCAAGAAGATAATATTAGTCACCTAGTAATCTTATATCAAAATGGACTTCCAGCGGCAACGGGACACTTATATTTCCAAAATAATTTAGCAATCATTGATGATATTGCGACCCATGCTGATTTTCAACGCCAAGGGTTAGCAACAAAAATGTTAAATTACTTATTAACCTTAGCAAAAAATACTGGCTATCATGATGCGGGGTTAATTGCCACAACTGATGGTTATCCCGTTTATAAAAAAAATGGGTTTGAGCCGATTGAAATTTTCTTTAATGTTTATATTACGAAAGAAAACTATGCCCCCAAGAACTCTTAAATTTTATTAATTAAAATCTCCGAAAAAAATGAATCTAAGTAACTTAGATTCATTTTTTAAATAACCTGGCATCGCCCTATTTTCACTCGAAAGCTATCGTCGGCGTAATAGTGCTTAACTTCTGTGTTCGGGATGGGAACAGGTGTGACCACTATGCCATAGACACCAGATTAAATTTGCTGAGCGGAATTATCCCCTCAAAACTAGATAATAGACATTTCTAAACTTTGTAAATGAGTTCTTCATTGAAGTCCTCGACCTATTAGTATTGGTTAGCTGAACACGTCACCGTGCTTACACACCCAACCTATCAACCTTGTCGTCTTCAAGGGGTCTTACTCCACGAAGGATGGGAAGTCTCATCTTGAAGTATGCTTCTCGCTTAGATGCCTTCAGCGATTATCATTTCCACACATAGCTACCCAGCTGTGCCACTGGCGTGACAACTGGAGCACCAGAGGTGTGTCCATCCCGGTCCTCTCGTACTAGGGACAGATCTTCTCAAACTTCCTACGCCCACAACAGATAGGGACCAAACTGTCTCACGACGTTCTGAACCCAGCTCGCGTACCGCTTTAATGGGCGAACAGCCCAACCCTTGGAACCGACTTCAGCTCCAGGATGCGATGAGCCGACATCGAGGTGCCAAACCTCCCCGTCGATGTGAACTCTTGGGGGAGATCAGCCTGTTATCCCCAGGGTAACTTTTATCCGTTGAGCGACGGCCCTTCCACACGGGACCGCCGGATCACTAAGCCCAGCTTTCGCTCCTGTTCGACTTGTAAGTCTCACAGTCAAGCACCCTTCTACCTTTGCGCTCTATGTATGATTTCCGACCATACTGAGGGTACCATTGGGCGCCTCCGTTACACTTTAGGAGGCGACCGCCCCAGTCAAACTACCCACCTGACACTGTCTCTGATCTGGCTTACAGATCTAGGTTAGGATTTCAATATAACAAGGGTGGTATTCCAAGGATGACTCCATAACAACTAGCGTCGCTACTTCAAAGTCTCCCACCTATCCTATACATGCTATACCAAAACCCAATATCAAGCTATAGTAAAGCTCCATGGGGTCTTTCCGTCTAGTTGCGGGTAACCTGCATCTTCACAGGTACTAAAATTTCACCGAGTCTGCAGCCGAGACAGCGAAGGGATCATTACGCCTTTCGTGCGGGTCAGAACTTACCTGACAAGGAATTTCGCTACCTTAGGACCGTTATAGTTACGGCCGCCGTTCACTGGGGCTTCGGTTCAAAGCTTCGCCTTGCGGCTAACAAATCCCCTTAACCTTCCAGCACTGGGCAGGCGTCACCCCCTATACGTCGTCTTACGACTTAGCAGAGAGCTGTGTTTTTGCTAAACAGTTGCCCCTTCCTCTTCACTGCGGCTCATATTGCTATGAGCACCCCTTCTCGCTAACTTACGGGGTTATTTTGCAGAGTTCCTTAGCTACAGTTATCTCGCTTGCCTTAGGATTCTCTCCTTGACCACGTGTGTTCGTTCTAGGTACAGGCACCATAAAGATAGTGCTAGAAGCTTTTCTTGGAAGCGTGGCGTCATATACTTCGCTACTAGGCGAACCGTTCACTCCCCATCACACTTCAAGGTTAATGCAAGGTGGATTTTCCAACCTTACCCTCTTTGTGCTTAGCCCGGAATCCAATAACCGGGATATACTAGCCTTCTCCGTCACTCCATCGCTCAATATGGTGGTACAGGAATATCAACCTGTTGTCCATCGACTACGCCTTTCGGCCTCGCCTTAGGTCCTGACTAACCCTGGGTGGACGAACCTTGCCCAGGAAACCTTGGTCAAACGGCATGGAAGATTCTCACTTCCAAACGTTACTCATGCCGGCATTCTCACTTCTAACCAGTCCAGCAGTCCTCACGGTCTACCTTCATCCCTGTTAGAACGCTCCCCTACCGCCCTACACATTGCTGTGCAAAACCCATAGCTTCGGTATTATGCTTAGCCCCGGTACATTTTCGGCGCAAAGTTACTCGACTAGTGAGCTGTTACGCACTCTTTAAAGGGTGGCTGCTTCTAAGCCAACCTCCTAGCTGTCTAAGCGACTTCACATCCTTACACACTTAGCATAAATTTTGGGACCTTAGCTGATGATCTGGGCTGTTTCCCTTACGTGCATGGACCTTATCACCCATGTACTGACTGCCGAGTATACAATAATGGCATTCGGAGTTTAATTGCATTCAGTACCCCTAGGTGGGGCCATCATACATTTAGTGCTCTACCTCCATTACGCTAACCTCGACGCTAGCCCTAAAGCTATATCGGGGAGAACCAGCTATCTCCAGGTTCGATTGGAATTTCACCCCTAGCCACAAGTCATCCACGGTCTTTTCAACGAACGTTGGTTCGGTCCTCCATCAAGTGTTACCTTAACTTCAACCTGCTCATGGCTAGATCACCTGGTTTCGGGTCTACGACTACATACTAAACGCCCTATTAAGGCTCGCTTTCACTACGGCTCCGTGTCTTCCACTTAACCTTGCATGCAATCGTAACTCGCCGGCTCATTCTACAAAAGGCACGCCGTCACCCATTAACGGGCTCCGACTTCTTGTAGGCATATGGTTTCAGGTACTATTTCACTCCCCTCCCGGGGTGCTTTTCACCTTTCCCTCACGGTACTGGTTCACTATCGGTGAATAGGTAGTATTTAGCCTTACGCGGTGGTCCGCGTGGATTCCGACAAGATTTCACGTGTCTCGCCGTACTCAGGATCCCATTTCGAGACTTGTTTATTTCGTATACGGGGCTATCACCCTCTGTGGCATGGTTTCCCAACCATTTCTACTATAAACAAGTTTTGTAACTCTACTAATATGGTCCTACAACCCCAGATAAATCTGGTTTGGGCTGTTCCCCTTTCGCTCGCCGCTACTGAGAGAATCGCATTCGCTTTCTTTTCCTCTAGGTACTGAGATGTTTCAATTCCCTAGGTATACCTTCACTATAACTATGTATTCATTATAGGATGATGAGAGATTAATCTCACCGGGTTTCCCCATTCGGAAATGTCCGGATCAAAGCTTACTTCCAGCTCCCCGAACCTTATCGCAGGTAGTCGCGTCCTTCATCGTCTCCTATTCCCAAGGCATTCACCATACGCCCTTTGTAACTTCAAATTTGATCAATCAATTGGTTTAAATAACCAAAGGTTTTTTTGTTTTGAGAATCATTTACAAATAAATAACTGTGAAATTTCAGTTTTAAAAGTTAATTTTAAAAATAACAGAAATTTGATTGTTAATTTGTTATATAAATAAATTTATATAACTAGATGTCTATTATCCAGTTTTCAAAGAACAATTCATAGTAATTTAAAAATACTGTTTGACGAGTATTGATTTTCTTACTATCTGAGAGAACTAACCTCTCAAAACTAAACATAACACATCACTAAAACCTTAATACTTAGAAGTATTTAAACTCCATAGAAAGGAGGTGATCCATCCGCACCTTCCGGTACGGATACCTTGTTACGACTTCACCCTAATCATCAGTCCTGCCTTGGGCAGCTCCCTCCTTGCGGTTAGGATACCGACTTCTGGCATTACCAACTCTCATGGTGTGACGGGCGGTGTGTACAAGACCCGAGAACGTATTCACCGCGGCATTGCTGATCCGCGATTACTAGCGATTCCGACTTCATGAGGGCGAGTTGCAGCCCTCAATCCGAACTGAGACCGGCTTTTTCAGATTAGCTCCCTCTTGCGAGATCGCAACTGTTTGTACCGGCCATTGTAGCACGTGTGTAGCCCAAGACATAAGGGGCATGATGATTTGACGTCATCCCCACCTTCCTCTAGCTTACACTAGCAGTCTCGTTAGAGTATCTCAACTTAATGGAGTAACTAACGACAAGGGTTGCGCTCGTTACTGGACTTAACCAAACACCTCACGGCACGAGCTGACGACAACCATGCACCACCTGTCTCAATGTTAACCTCTACTGTATCTCTACAGCTTTGCACTGGATGTCAAGCCTTGGTAAGGTTCTTCGCGTTGCTTCGAATTAAACCACATGCTCCACCGCTTGTGCGGGTCCCCGTCAATTCCTTTGAGTTTCACTCTTGCGAGCATACTACTCAGGCGGAGTACTTAATGCGTTAGCTGCAGCACCGAACTTAGTCCGACACTTAGTACTCATCGTTTACGGCGTGGACTACTAGGGTATCTAATCCTATTTGCTCCCCACGCTTTCGTGCCTAAACGTCAGTGATAGGCCAGTTGACCGCCTTCGCCACTGGTGTTCCTCCATATATCTACGCATTTCACCGCTACACATGGAATTCCATCAACCTCTCCTACACTCTAGTCTAACAGTTTTCAAGGCGAACTGGAGTTGAGCCCCAGTCTTTAACCCCAAACTTGCTAAACCGTCTGCGCACGCTTTACGCCCAATAAATCCGGATAACGCTTGCCACCTATGTATTACCGCGGCTGCTGGCACATAGTTAGCCGTGGCTTTCTGGTAAGGTACCGTCAAACAAATAGCATTTCCTATATTTGCTGTTCTTCCCTTACAACAGACCTTTACAATCCGAAGACCGTCTTCAGTCACGCGGCATTGCTCCATCAGGCTTTCGCCCATTGTGAAAAATTCCCTACTGCTGCCTCCCGTAGGAGTTCGGGCCGTGTCTCAGTCCCGATGTGGCCGATCACCCTCTCAGGTCGGCTACGTATCATCGCCTTGGTAGGCCATTACCCCACCAACAAGCTAATACGCCGCACCCTCATCCATTAGTGGTCCAAACGGACCTTTCAACCTTCAAAGATGCCTCCAAAGATATCATGCGGTATTAGCAGTCGTTTCCAACTGTTATCCCCCGCTAATGGGTAGATTAGATACGTGTTACTCACCCGTTCGCCACTGGGTGCAAGCACCCCGTTCGACTTGCATGTATTAGGCATGCCGCCAGCGTTCATCCTGAGCCAGGATCAAACTCTCATGTAAAATAATTATTTTTTTCCTAGCTTTAATGACGGATATAATCATTGATTAAATGTATATCATAATTGTTATGTTTAGTTTTCAAAGATCGTTCATGTTTGTTAGTGTCTCTATAAAACACCTTACAAATCATACAAAATTTAGTAATTATTGTCAACATTTTTTTAAACTTTTTCACAATTTTAATTAATTTTTTTGTACATTTGGTAAGCATTTTATACTAATAAATTATAATTCTGCATTATTTTTATTAAGCTTATCGAACACCTTAATAAGTATATAAAATGTTGAGTTTTTTGCAAGTGTTTTTTGCAAAAAATTTAATTTTTTTTACTTTTTTTATTACTTTTTTAAATTTCCTTTAAAATTAAGGGTTTTTGACAAATAAAAAAGCAACCTTAATCATTTGGGTTGCTTTTTTTAGAGTCTTCTTCCTTGCTAGCTTGTTGTTTTTTATTAATTCGCAAGATTTTTAGCCAAAATTGTTTAAACTTAGTTCCGAAGGGATATGTTAAGATGCGCTCTCAAGAACTAAAAATAATAAATAACATCGCAAAGGCAAATAATAAATATAAATATCAACTATAAGTTCAAACATCCAGAAAAGAAATGGCGGGAGTAGTAGCATCAACATACGAATTAGCAAGTCCTACTAACATTAACATTTGGGCCCCATATGGAATTAAACCTTGAAATACCGCGGGAAAGATTGAAACAAAAGCAGCAATTTTATTCTTATTTAACTGGTGGGTTTCGCGAATTTTTTTGGCAACTGGCCCCGCAATAATAATTGCAATCGTATTATTTGCTAAGGCAATGTCACTAACACTCGTTAACATGGCAATTCCAAATTGGGCACTCTTTTTTCCTTTAATTGCTTTGTTAATTTTTTGAATCGCTCATTCAACCCCACCGGATAATTCACTTAACCCGGCTAATCCCCCAGTAAATAAAGCTAAGAAAATAATTTCGTTCATGTTGATCATCCCATTTTTCATTGCATCCATCGCAACTAAGAATTTATCAACCCCACTTAATAAGTGACCATTGGGATCAAAACTACCGTTAGTCATCAGCGCCGGTGATAAATTTGGTAAATAATTAGTGGTCAAGTCACTACTATTAGGAAGCACCCAATAATTAAATTGATTTAAACTAAACCCAATAATTAAGGCCATTAGTGTTCCTAAGATTAAAACAATAAACACGTTGACACCCGCTAATGCACTAATTAAAACAATAATGAATGGCAAAATAGTTAATAATGCTTTTCATCAAATTCAAGTTTGAGCGTGTGACTGGGCATCTTTTAGATATGTTAAGGTAAAATATAGTACAATTGCAATTAACGCCGGAATTAATAAGATCTTAAAATTAAACAGAAAACGTTTACGCGGCTCAACATTCTGGGTACGGCAAGAAGCAATCGCAGTGTCTGAAATTAATGATAAATCATCCCCAAACATTGCTCCACATAATAACGCACCCCCAATCATTGCAGGGTTAATATGGGCTTCTTTTGCCATTCCAAACGCGATTGGTCCAAACGCGACAATTGTCCCGACACTCGTTCCCATCGCGGTTGAAATAACCGCACTAATAATAAAGACCCCACCCACAAGAATACTTGGCGGAATAATTTTGAAACCTAAATTTCCAATGGCACTAGAAGCCCCAATGGTTGTCATTAGTTGCGAAAACATTCCGGATAATAGATAAATAAAAACCATTAATAAAATATTATGATCACTGCTGCCCTTTAAAAAGGCTTTTAATTTAAGATTAAAATCACCATTAATAATAATAAAACCAATAATAATTGGAACTAAAATAATAATTGGAGCAAAAACTAAGTAAAACCCCATTGGATTGTGTTTGGAAAAAATTTGATATTTTAAACAATCTAGTACAATTCCACAAATAATAAATAAAATTACAAATAATAAGAGCGGAATTAGGCCCTTAAAAGAAACTTCTCGTTTTAAAGTTAAAATCTCTGAACTAACTTCCTGGTTAGCTAGTAATTTGTTAATTTTTGATGTTTTTCTTGCCAAAATAATCAACCTACTTTCTAAAAGATGATCTTCTTATTTTGGTTTTAAATATTATATGGCCATTAAAAATAACTAGCGACACATTATCATGTTCGTTGAACGAGCGCTACTAAGTCATTGCATAATAAATGTTTTAATGTGATCAGCGCAATGCATTAAATAACCCTCCTTCAATAAAATATTGTGTTAATGATAATATATTTTTTTAATAAATTCAAGAAAAAAACCAAGATGTTAAAAAAATAAAAATCACTTATCAAAGATAAGCGATTAATGTAAAAAGCTATTTAAATTATGGTGTGCATATTAATTTTAATTTAATTAAAACTTGTTAAATAGGTAACCCGATCGGCAATAATATCGTTGTAGTAACTTTCATCATCAAAATTATTTGCTTTAAAAGACTGGATTCGCCCTTTGACCGCAATAATTGCTTTATCCCGTAAACTAACATCTAAATCATCAATATTGTTAGTTCATACTTTGACATTAACAATATCTTCATCATAATTACCTTCCCGGTTTTTGAAAGGTCGTTGAACCTTTAATAAAAATTTCATTAGTTTGCGTTCTGTCTCTTTTTTGTCATAAACAATTTCATAAGGGCCCTCAACTTGACCAACTAACATTACTTGGTTCACTTCTTTTCATCCTTTCTTAATTAAAATAGCTTTATACTCTTGAATTATAAAAGGAATCCCAATAAAACAGCGAAAAAAATGCCTCTGGTGCATAAATTATTTTAAATAATCTGCACCCTTTTGAATCTCAACTTTTGATAAATCAGGATAATCTAACTGACGCATAACTTCGTAAGCCACGATTCCCACCGAAGATGCCACATTCAAACTCCGCACATTTGGATGCATTGGAATTCGAAAACAACGTTCTAAATTATTATGTAAAATTTCGTGGGGAATGCCCGTTGATTCCCGACCAAACATAATATAAATTGGTCCAGTTTGGTCTTTAAAATTAATGGCACTATGGGGCTGTTTAGCATAGCGTGTTGAGCAATATAATAGTGCATCAGGATTTAAGGTTAAAAATTGCTCTCAATCATTATATAATTGATAATCACTAGCATGAATATAATTAGCACTACTACGGGTAATAAAACGTTCATCGAAAAAGAAGCCTAACGGCTCAATGATATGCAATTTGGCATTGACAGCAACACAAGTTCGAATAATTGCGCCAACATTTTGGGCAATTTCTGGTTCATATAAAACAATATTTAATTTTTTACTTGTTGGCATGGTGTTCTCCTGCTTGGGCATACCAATCCATAAATAGTTTGATTGCTTTACTACGGTGCGAATACTGATTTTTTTCATGTAATGATAACTCACCATAAGTTTTATTTAACTCTGGTAGTAAAAAAATCGGATCAAAACCAAATGCATCATCTCCCCGTGGTTCTAAAGCAATTTCGCCGTTAGTAACTCCTAAAAAAGTTTTGGCAACATTCCGTTGACTATCAACATAACTTAAAGCACATACCGCTCTTGCGCTACGGTCCGACAAATCCTTACATTTCTCTAATAATAAATCATTAACAATCTTATTATCTAAAATGGGAGCGGCTCATCTTTTCGGATAAATTCCCGGAAAATTATCTAACTCAATAATTTCTAAACCCGAATCATCAGCTAAAACAGGAACTTTTAAAAACTCGCTTAAATATTCTGCTTTAATTAAAGAATTTTCGGCAAAGGTTGATCCCGTTTCATCAATTTCACCAATAAAATCAAAATCTAAGAGTGATTTAACATTAATATTTAACTGCGCAAATAATTCTTGATATTCTTTAACTTTATTGACATTATTAGTGGCAATAATAATTTCTTGCATATTTCTTTTCTCCTTTGGTTCTCCTAAATCATTAATAATATTGTATAATAAAAATGATTATTTTAGAAAAAGAGTTGAGAAGATGAAATTTGAACAAGGTGAAAAATTAAATAAGGGCTTAACTAATATCAATTACCGTTGGGGTGAATTTTTTGTTCGTTATGAACAACCCTTTACCCGCGTGTTTCTGGACCATGAAAATGAAATCAACGTCTTAAATGCCTTACAACACCAAAATATTAATTTGGAAATTGTGGAAACTGGTTATGATGATGATCATTTTTATGTCATCACCAAATATTATCCTAATTGTTTAACCCTGGGGCAAACCGGTCTCGGACGCAGCAATTTAACACGGGTTAGTTATTTAATTAAAAAACTACATCAAGTTGATGTGCGCAATTATAATATTAAAAAATTTAACCCCCACGTGTTTTTGCAAACTATAAAACAACATATTAAAAAAAATATTTATAATTTGGACCAGGAAGAAAATCTTATTAACCCTGCACTATACCAACCAATTAATAATCCTGTTCTCTGCCATAATGATTTAACAAGTGATAATTTTATTTTCATTGCTAATCGCTTATATTTAATTGACTATGAATATGCGATGTTAAATGACCCCCTGTTTGATATTGCTAGTTTTGCTTCCGAAACCCTAACCCAATCAGCAGATATTAAATACTGGTTTGACCAGTTTAATCTAACAGCTGTTGAACACCAACGTGTTGTAGATTGAATGTATTACCAAAATATCTTATGGATCTATTGGGCAAATTATATGTATGAACATACTAATAATGCAACGTTTTTAAATATTATGGAAGCAAAATACCAAAAATTAAAAAATCCTACTCTTTAACAGGAGGATTTTTTTCTTTGGTCTGGGTTGCTTCAAAATCTTCGCGAGAAGCTGCAATAATTTCATCCTCAGGATTTAGCACCCGTCCTTCACGTTTTGCTTTTAAATATTCAGCAATATTACGGATTCACACTGCCATAAAAGTACCAAAGAAAACAGAGAATAGTAAAAATGCCATTGCCACTAAACAACGGTATAAAACTTTATCTCAGCCTCACCAGTAACCAGTTAAGTAAAACCCAAATAAAGTTCATGATAAGGTAATGTTGTAAGTAAACTGGTCAGCTTTATGACATTTTAAAATAAAACCCAGTAAGGTTAAAAGAAAAACTCCCAGCACATATAGTAATCCAAAGCCAATGCCGCCCCCTACTTCATAATGGTCAGCATATGATAAGTCCGGTGATGATAAGAAAAATAACAAAAAAAATGGGGCAATTCCTTCCACAATAATTGCTAATAAACTTTTTCAAAAAACAGTTCGTGTTGATTGAAATTCCAGATGTTCTTTGACTTCTGGTGCTAAATTATCATCGGTTGAGTTATTTTCCGCATTATTTTGCTTATCAATGATTTTCACGATCTTCTCCTACTTCTCTTTTATATTTGCTTTATTTTATCATAAAACCACCCCTTAAAATAAAAAAAACTTGTCAAAACAAGTAAAAATAATGGAGCGGGTGAAGGGAATCGAACCCTCACAGTCAGCTTGGAAGGCTGAAGTTCTACCATTAAACTACACCCGCATCTTTAATTAACCTAGTAATATATATACCATATTTACATCGTAAGTCAATTATTTTTTTAAAAAAATGGTACCCGAGGCCGGACTTGAACCGGCACAGTCGCGAGACCGACGGATTTTAAGTCCGTTGCGTCTACCTATTCCGCCACTCGGGCACATGGTCTCCTGTAAAGGACTTGAACCTTTGACCCACTGGTTAAAAGCCAGTTGCTCTACCAACTGAGCTAACAGGAGAACTAAACAAATAAATGGCTGGGCTAGCTGGATTCGAACCAGCGCGTGAAGGAGTCAAAGTCCTTTGCCTTACCGCTTGGCTATAGCCCAATGCAATGGTGGAGAGGGAGGGATTCGAACCCCCGAACCCGAAGGAACTGATTTACAGTCAGTAGCGTTTAACCACTTCGCTACCTCTCCATTTAATGGTGCTGGCTAGAAGAATTGAACTCCCAACCTACTGATTACAAGTCAGTTGCTCTACCAGATTGAGCTAAGCCAGCAATAAATGGTCGAGTGTAACGGACTTGAACCGCTGACCACCTGCTTGTAAGGCAGGCGCTCTCCCAACTGAGCTAACACTCGAAAAATATATTTGTTTATTGTGTTAAACCTTTTTTATTTTATATAAATCAACTATTTTTGTCAATTAAATTTCCTTTCTTTTTTTAAGATTTTGATAATTTCCACCCCCAAGCTTTTTAACGTTAAAAAATAATAAACGAAAGTATTATGATTTTTTTCCAATAAAATAAATTTTTTTCTAAATTATGAAATCCCTTGTTTTACTGCCGAATTTTAATTAGCATTGGAAATAAGAAAAAATAATAAATCTTATCAAGTTGACAGCTGAATCCCTAAATTAGTATTTGTTATTTTTTCTTGTTTTTAAGGGAGGAATATTTATTTAATGAAGAAGTTAATAGCGATTTTAGGCGCCGGAGGATTAATGCTAGCAAGTACCAGCAGTATCATTGCTTGTAATGATAAACCACCGGTTAATAAAGAAAATAACAATGATTTATTAAATTCATTTAAATCAAGTTATAACGCAAATAATACTGGTATTGATCTAAGTAATTATGGCATTGAGCAAAGTGCCGATTATTTCAATTTTACCTTTAGTAAATTACAAACTAATCTTCTTAAAAATATTATTATTCCTAACAAAGCAGCAACGGTGACAAAAGTTGATGGACCACAAATATTGCAACAAACTTCGCCCGCTGCTAATAGTAAAATTGCCATTATAGAAGGTATTAACCAATCAAAATTGCATGTGGATGATGGTATTTTACAAATTAAAATTAATTTGCAACTATATCAAGCATTAGCACAAAAAGACGGGACAATTGCCTACCAACGGCAAAGTGAAACCATGATAATAACCATTAATCTAAAAGCAAAATTTAACATTGCTCTAATTAACACCATCCCAGCAATTAGCAAGGATGAGTTCCATGTTCAAAACTACCAACAAGTTACTAAAAAAGAGTTGGATTTAAGTTTTGCGGATAAAATTTTAGCGGTTGTTCGTCAGTATGTCCCCCGGGCAATTTATGATGATATTAATAATAATGTTGGTGACTTTAAGTGAACATGATATCTTGAAAACCACCAGGAATTGGAAAAACCCCTAGATTTAACTACTTCACCGGTGCTTTTCATTAAAATATTGTCTGAACCAGCAAGTGACCTGTTAACGGGAGCAACTAATTTTATTAAAATTGTGCTTCCCAGTGTAAAGTAATAAAAAGCAATTATTAATTGCTTTTTATTTTGCTAATTTTTGACAATTCTTGCTTAAAAAAATAAATTTAACCCTGTTTTCTTTAAAAAAGTGGCTTTGCGACTTTTGATAAAATATCGATTTCCCGAAAAATAAGATATAATAATTTTGTATCTAAAAACGATAACGAAAGGAAAAGTGATAACATGCGCCAACCAAAAAGTTTTGGTTTTACAAGGTTCTGAATTATCTTCTCTAGTATTTTTGGAATTATTGGGGTAGTTATTATGAGCATTGCTTATTTTTACTACTTAGATAAGTTCAATAACGGAACTCTTAACAATGTTGACCCTAATACTGCCGAGATCTTTTTAATGAATTCATATTCAGACTTAGGAAGTTTTAAAGTAATCTTCTTAATTGCTATTATGTTTACATTATTCTCAACAATTATTTGTAATATTGGGTTAATTCGTTATGCTTCAAAAGGTACTGATGAAGAACTATGTGCAAATAAATGGAGTTTAGCAGTCTTGTCGCTATCTTTAGGAGGGTTCTTTGCCCCTTTTGCCTTAACATGATTACCAGATACCGATGTTAAAGCGACTAAAAATGCCCGCGTTACAATTGTTCGTTATTTAGGAACATCGTGATTATTAGGAGCTATTTTTAGTATTGTTGCAATTATGGCATTTTATGCTCGTGCTAACGACCATTCATGGACAAAAGTTGGGGACTACTATCCTGCCAACCCAAAACAAGTTTTTACCGCAGTCATTGCAGTGTTAGCGGTTGCTAGTGCGTTAAGCCTGTTATTTGTCCCTTGATTTTACAACCAAAATACTGTGGCCCACATGATTGCCGAAACCAGTTTAGGAAAATGATACCGTTTTGTTTCAACCTTATATACAGTAATTGTAACAATTTTATTAATTATTCAAATTATCACCGCGGTGTTAAAATTAATCGAAATTTTTACAAGTATTTTCCAAAACAATCAAGGAGCAGGATCAGCCTTTATCAATATTATGCGTTTCACAATGTCATTAATTAGTACAATGTTTATGATTTATCTAATTGTCAAAGTTATTGCCGGGTTATGAAAACGTTCAGATAATTATATGATTTCAATTCCCCAATATCGGGAAGCTGACCAAACCAGAACAACATACTAGAACTTAAATTAAAAAAGAGTTTTCTTACTAATAAGAAACTCTTTTTTTGTTATCAATTTAAGGCTAAATTGTATAAATCTAACCTCACCATTTTGTGGACTAGTGCCGTTGGATGAACATCATCAAAGAAAAAATAATTATTAATATTTTGGGGATTACAATTATTAATATATGTTGTTTTAACATGCCTCGAGTACAAAACACTAACGAGATTTTCTTTAACGCAAGCTTTTGTAATATTAAAGCCCTGGGTGGCAAATTGCTGGCGATATTTATTAAAAGCTGCGAAAAGATTATATGTTTTAATTTTGTGGGGATACTGGTGTTGTAAGTTATTGATAATTTGACTTCATTGACTGTTATACTCGGTAGCTAAGTTAGTTGCCGTTTGTTCTAACGGTGTTTGGTAATAACTAGGAGTTTTCCCCATATCGGGAACATTGGTCACAATAATATGCGCAGCATGGTTAGCAATTAATTTTCTTAAAATTTTTTCTTCGGTGCTAAGAGCAGTCGTAATAATTGTTTGTTGGTCATAACTATTTTTTAAACCAATTGCAGCAAATAAATCATTATTGCCTCCTTCTACCACAATTAGATCCTGGGGTTGAATTGTATGTTGAAACAATAATGTTTGTAACTGATTTGCCAATTCAAATCGATTCGCAAAGAAATAACCAGTTCAAGTGTTAACATCACCAATATCTGCCCCACCAATGGCATAATTATTCCCATATTGTTCATAAGTTTCAGTATTCCAAAAAGCGGAATATTTTCAACCTGGGGTTAATGATAAATGAAGTTTATCTGCTAAATATTGAACAGCAACCGGACCATTACTAAAAGAAACATGGTTATAAAAGGGACTATCAAAAGTAATTGCTTTAATTTGGGGTAAAAATCATTTTCCTTTAAAAAAATCTGTTCCAGCTCCGACAAGGCCTCCAGTATCCGATAAACTATCGCCCAAAACATACAGGTGTGAATAAGTTAAATTCCGATAGTTATCGTGATTATAGCTACTACTAAAGGGGTTTAATAATAGTGGAATTGTTGTAATAATACTCGTTAAAATGAAATGTGATTTTTTCATATTTTCCCTCCTTAATAAATAATTTTTCAAATTGAATAAATAAAGAGTGCCAAAATAACTATTAACTAGGTACTTTGAGCACTCCTTTATTTGCTTTTATTATAAATTAGGAATTTATTAATCGAAGTTAATATTATTAAGCAGTGATAATGTTTAAAAAGATTAATCCATTAAGCCAGCTTCGTATAATTTTTTAAATCGTCCTTCAACTTTTTTAAGATCGTTGAAAGTTTCCGTTTGAATAACCCCTTTTCCTTTTTCAAGAACTAAAATTTGGTTAACATTTTTAATTGTACTTAACCGGTGGGCAATAATAATTGTTGTACGCCCCTTCATTAACTTGTCTAGTTCACCCTGGATTTCTTTCTCCACAATATTATCTAAGGCACTCGTTGCTTCATCTAAGACAAGAATTTCAGGGTTACGTAAAAACATCCGTGCAATTACTAACCGTTGTTTTTGCCCACCCGAAAGGATAAATCCCCGTTCTCCTAAAACAGTATTAAAACCCTCGGGAAGTTCTTTAATAAAATTATATAATTCTGCTTTTTTAGCAGCTGCTTCAACTTCTTCATCGCTGGCATCAAAGGTTCCATAGCGAATGTTATCATAAAAAGTTCCGTATAAAATTTGGGGTTCTTGTTCAACATAACCAACATGGTCTAAATATGATTTTAAATTAACATTTTTTAGATTTTGATCATTGTTAACATAAATATCCCCACTAGTTGGATCATAGTAACGAAGTAGTAATTTAGAAATTGTTGATTTCCCAACGCCTGTTTCTCCAACAAAAGCATATGATTCACCTTGTTTAAACTCAAAATTAAAATTATGTAAAATTAATTCTTCATCGGGATCATCGGGGTTATATTTAAAATCAACATTTTTAAAAATAATACTTCCGTTAATATCTGGGAGTGGGGTGGCATTTAGGTTAGGATTAATTTTTGGCACCTCTTGAAAAATTTCATTAACCCTGGTCGCCGAAGTTGAAGCAGTTGCTAAGTTTCCTAATAAACGCACAATTTGGATAATTGGAAAAATTAGCGAGTTAATACTCATTGTAATTGATAACATAACGGTGGGATCAAGTTTGTTTTGGTTAACAAAAATAATCCCGACAATTAAAGCAATGGTATTCATACTTGTTAATGTGGTAATTACAAAGGCAATTACTAGTGATTGGACACGAATTGCTTGCATACTTACTTTGTAATAATCCCGGTGGATACTATGAAAACGTTGTTTTTCATATTCATTAGTTCCTGTTGATTTAATTAAGCGAATAGCATTAATTCGATCATTAACATCCCCATTAACATTTGAAACAACTCTTCGTTGTTTATAAATTAAACGACGGATAAAAGTAAAACAAAAAGCCGTTAAAATTAGAATTCCAAATGAAACCCCTAAAATAATCCCTGCTAATTCAGCAACCGTTTGGGTTCCGTTGATATATTGGTTAGGAACTGGGCGAATTCCTCCCCCAGGCACATTTTCAAAAATCTGCACTTTATTATCTAATGTGAACATAATAACCACACTACCAATAAAAGTGAAAATAGCATTTAAAAAGTTTTGGGGAACTTGGTAAGCCTGGTCCCCTAAAATTTGGGTATCAGAAATTAATTTAGTTAAGATATCTCCCATTTTTTTATCATGGTAGTAATTCATATCTAAATCAATTAGTTTATTTAAAACCTTGATCCGAATGTCAATTTCAATTTTTCGTGAAATTGAACCACCAACCCAACTTTGTAAATATAAAAAGATTCCCGAAACCACAAATGTTGCGGCAAAACCAATTGCTCAGTACATTAAAGCTGATCATGCCATTGCCGGATCATCAATTGACTGACGACTTTGCATTCCCACTGATAAGTTGGTCATAACAATATTTGTCAACTTTGGAATTGCCACGGTAATTCCACAAGTAATCATGACAAAAATAATTAAACATAACCAACGAAATCAATAACGTTGGTAATAAATTGATATTAATTTAAAAAATCCAATTTTTGAACCCTTATGTTGTTGTTCAGGATGTTTGCCCCCGGACAAGTCTGGTTTGGTTCCTTCATGGTGTTTTTTCTCCATTTTTTTGCTCCTTTATCATTCTTAAATTATTGTTAAACATTTAACTAAATATGATTATATCTATTTTCTTGTGAGTTGCAATAATAAAAATAAACTTTTATTTTGTATGAGCTAGCCTGCTCAGGCTTAATATTAACGTGGCTAAATCTTGTTCCAATAAAATTTTTCGTTCTTTGGTGATTACTTTTTCAATATAAAGTGATAACTCATCCATCAGACTCATAATAATTGGTTGAATTTTTTGTCATTTGGCGGTTGGTTTTAAATAAATAACTTTTTTATTATCTTCGGGGTGGTAACGGTCTAAATAGCCCTTTTCCGCTAAGCGCTTTGATAAAATAGTAATATTAGCTCGCGACTGGTTGGCAAGATTAGCAAGTTCATTCATTGTTTGGTGAGGATAATGTTCAACTAATTTTAATAATCACATATTACGGATTTGGAAATCATCAAAACCCGCTTTCTTCAACCGTTCTTCAACATAACTACGACAAATTTTATTGGTATAGGCAATTAAGCGCAGAATATTCCAAGTTTTGGGGTTTTTTCAATCCATATTATCAATATCATTCACTTTGCTTCACCACCTTATCACTTTATTTACTAAAATCATAACATAGATATTATCAAGATTAAAAAAAGAACATTTAATAATGTTCTTTTTGCTTATTAGCCAAGATTTAACCCAATTGCTAAATTATCGTTAGTTGTAATTGATAAACTATCATCGGTTTTATCGCTAACTTTAAATTGTAAATTTTCCCCACTCACAGTAACATCTTTCGCTTGCATAAGATCAGCAATTGTTTTAGCTGGGTGTCAAGTTGCCCCATCAGTTGTTGTTAGTACTAATAATTTTCCGTGTAATAATTCAACATTTGCATTTTCTAGGTTGCCACTAGGCGACCCCCCGATTAATATTGGAACAATTAAATTGCTTAATAAAGACATCGGTAACGGTATTTCTTGATTAATTTTAAAACTTAAAAGTTCACCTTTCACTTTAACAGTTAATTTACCATTAAGCATATCAATACCTTCACCATTATTTAAAAAACTTTCAACTAATGATTTGAAGGTATATTCCACTAAATTAAAATTCTTATCACTAATAACTTTTCAAGTTATTGCGTAAGGAAAAAAACCAACTTTAATTTTGACTTTTTTCATATCCTTTCCGCCTTGGCGACCATCTAATAAATCCGCTAATAAATGTTCAAAGTTATTGTGTGGTTCACCATCTTTTACATTTTTAATTGGTGGCATTTTAGAATCAACTGGTGATAATAAATATTTAAAGAGTAACAATGGTAAGTTATGAGTTGTTTGCATATTAGCTTTAACATAATTAACTAAACTAATTAAGTCGGGACGAACCGCATCAATAATTTCTTTCACTGTCACTTTTTCTAAAACAATATCTGCGTTCCCAACAACGGGCACATTGTTAATAGTTTTCTTAAAACTTAGTTCCTTGTCTAATAGACCTTTTGCTAATCCTTCAACCATTTGCATTAATTGATCTCATTTTTGTTGATCATCGTTACTTGCTAAATTAGGGTCTGTTGGAATTAAATTTAAAATTGTTGGGACCATGGAATTATCCAATAAACTACCTAAGGTCAAATCAATGCCAGGGATTGGTAATTTAACATCCACTAATTTGGGGTTGGTTACTTGATTAATATTATTTAAATCATTACTAATTGCTTTGACATTCACAATTTGCACAGTTGAATATTTAAGACTAATTGGAGTGGTTAATACTTCAACCCCATTATCAGTAATTGAATTAACAACTGCTGTTCCTAACTGTTTAAATGGTTCAGTAATTTTTTCAACCTTGTTAACATTGACAACCACCCCTTTTAAATTAAAATTGTGGTTAATCATCTTTACAATTAACTGTGAATTAATATTTTTATAATCTCCATCAATTAGTAACGGTTTTTTTGTATTATAATTTTGAATTTTTTTAATTAAACGTGCTACTTGCTTTTGATGAAATTCATCATTGCGGGGGTCAACAGATGGTTCTTCAGTTTTAGCATGATTACTACAAGCAACAACTGATGATGCTCCGGTTGTTGTTAACCCCACGGCTCCTAAAATCGCTAATAATTTTTTCATTTAAAATCTCCCTCTCTACTTTATCAAAAATTACTACCTCTATTAAAAACATATAAAAGTAATTTTTAATTAAACAGAGTTGGGCCATAATAAAAACCAAACAATTAAGTTCCGTTTAACGAAATTGCTTTTAAACATTAATAATAATTGGTCATAACTTTTACTCTTATATCTTAGCACTAAAAACTAAGAAAAAAACACTTTTTTTATTTTTTTTAACAAAAAAAGTGTTTAGAAAAACTAAAATTGGTCTTTTGAATTACTATCAGTTAAGATTTCAATTTCAAAAATAACAGCTTTTGATTTGACATTATTACTTTTCGTTTTTAATTTTTTTGTTTTTTCGCGGTTAATTCGAAAAGCAAAATTATGGTAAACAAAATCTTCGGGGAGATCAGCATTGGGGGTAAACTCATAACCAGTTTGGGCGACATACCATTGGTATAAGGTTTTGCCTTCCGCTTTGGGAGGAACATTTAATTGTAAATATTTTTTAAAAACCTTTTTAATTGGAGTGTTTCCGTGCATCCAGTACATATGATGACCAATTTCTTTAACCTGACCAGTTTCATCATCCTCATCATAAATTTCACCAACTAATTCTTCAATAATGTCTTCCATCGTGACCACACCAATAAAAGTTTTACTTTCACGATTAGGAGTAACAATCGCCATATGAACTTGCTCTTGTTGTAATAATTCTAACGCATCATCCAATTTTAAATGCTTGGAAATATAAATTGGTTCACTAGCTAATTCCTTGATGTTTACTTCTTTTTTATCAATAATAGCAATTAATACATCCTTAATATTTAAAATTCCTTCTACACTACCATCAGTTCGCGAAATAATTGGCATTCTGGTGAAACGTTCTTCTTTATAAATTTTTTGTAAATCTCGTCAGTTGGTATCATTAAAAACTGCTTTTACTTTTTCTTTATCCCGCATAACATCACCAACATTTTTTTCATCAAAAGTAATTGCTGATTCAATTAACTGTTTTTCGTTTTTTTCAAGCACTCCTTCCGATTCAATTGTTGAAATTAATTCCAATAATTCATTTTCAGTTGTTGATACCTGACCGGGCTTTTCTTTTTTTAAAACTAGCAACCATGTAAACGGATATAGCACAATTTTTCAAACTCATAAAATATAAGAAGCAAAAATTGAAAATTTTTCGGGGCTACGCTTGGCAATAATTTTGGGCACAATTTCGCCAAAAATTAAAACAACTACGCCAATTACTGCTGTTGCTACTCAAGTGGCAGTGGCTTCACTACGAATAAAAGTTGCAAAAAATAAAGCACCAATAGTCGCTAAAGCAGTATTAATTAAGGTATTTGCCATTAAAATTGTTGCTAAAGTACGATCATAATCTTTAATAAATTTATAAACTCGTTTGGCACTTTTAATTTCTCGGTTTTTGCTCCGAACTTTGGTTCGTTTTCCCTTTGCTAATTGCTTTAGCCGAATAACATTAATTGAAGTAATCGCCGTTTCCGAAGCTGAAAAAAAAGAAGAAAATATTAATAAAATAATCATTAAGGGCAATAAAACAAATAACGCGGTCGAGGAATCTAACATTTAAATTTCCACTCCTTTATGTTAATTATAATATACTATATATTAATCAATATTAATAGATAATTTAAAAATAATTTATTGATTTTTTTTAAAATAATTACTTTTAATTTACAAAATTTAAGGTATCATATAATAGTATATGTAAGATAAATGATAAATTCTCAAGGAGGAATCACCGTGAAAAAAATGCTAGCATCTTTCGCAGCAATTTCATTAATAAGTTCATCAGTTTCCAGTGTTGTTGCTTGTAAGAGTGAATTAGGATTATACAATACTTTTATGAGCGCTGTTAATAATAAGGATAGCTTTATTATGCTAATTAGTGCGCAAAACTGTCCTCACTGTCAAGCTTTAGAAAAAACAACAATTAATGAATTATATGATGGTGCCAAAGGTAACGCGGAATTTCATGCTTATTTAAATGGAAAATATGGAGCTGACTATAATTTAGCAACTTATTATGGTTCGCGGTCATCAGCAAATGAAAATGAATATAAAACAATTGAAAATACTTATTTAATGAGTACCTGAGATTCAGTTGAAGATTATAATAAAGTATGAGGTGAAAAATGAGCTAAAAAAATTCTTGACTGGGTCGTTGCTCAAGAACGTAATGCTCATAAAATTAACGGGGAAATTGACTATACCATTACCGCCGATAGTTTAAAATTAAAGGGTACTCCATTGTTTATTTATGTTAAACAAGGACAATACATGGGCTTTGAATCAGGAGACATGGGAAGTAGTTGAGTAAACGGGGCCACTCCTCAGCAGTATATGTATTATTTTGTTCAACATCTCGTAAAAGAAGACTGGGATACTAGCCATGATCAAGCAAGTTAGCAGTTAACTTAAAAAATAATGAGAAAGATAATTAATATTATCTTTTTTTTATTGGCAAAAATAAAAAAAGAATTAAGAAATTCTATTTTCGTTTAACATTTGAAGTGCTGTGTTTATAATAATAAACAATGAATTATAAGCAATTTCGCTAAGTGACATCATGCTGTGGTTGGGATCAATAACAATGTCTGCTCGTTCATTGTTATTTTTCTGTTCAGCAGCTGGTTTGATGTCAATGGAATTAAAAGTAAGTTCTGGAATAACATTAATCTTACTTTGAATTAAATTATATAAATAATTAGTTTCATCATGCAATAGAATGCCAATTACTAAATCAGTGGCCGATATCTTTTCTAATATTTTTTTTGCAACATAATGATAAGTTGTAAAATAAGTATCATAACCTAAAATTAATAATTGATGATAAAAATAATTTGATAAATTTAAATACCGATCATTACCAATAATATAAATTTTATTCGCCTTATTAATATTTTTAACAAGGTTCATTATTGGTTCCATATTGTGATCTAATGTACTGGATACCAATAATGAATGATTTTCAATAATCTTATTAATAATTACATCTGTATTACTTTCCTGAAGCGTTGAATAAGCTTTATTTTGATAAAGTTGTCGTTTTTTTTCCGTTTTTAAAAAAGCATAGAATTCTTTTCAACCAGCAAATCCTAAGTTTTTACAAAACTTGGTAATTGATGATACGCTGGTAAAAGAAATATTGGCAACATCATTAATAATAAAATCATCACGCTCTTTTAATAAATTTAAAATTGTTTTTGCAATAACTACCTTAACTGTTTTGTCATTAATTAAGACAATTTCCTCTAACTTTTCAATAATGTTCTTTTCTATCTGCATGTTTCCACCTATGTTTTCCAAAATTGTTACTATGAGAGTCCATACCCTTACCCTTGTTTTTTATTGTAGTAAACTTACTGGAAAAATGGAATGAAAAAAAGTTGAAGGTTTAATAAAATTTTTTCATTAATCAATGACTTTTGTCCGCTCATTAACGATTTCTTCAATTTTTGATAAAATCGCAAACAAATCTTCAAATTCAAATTTTTCAATCTGATAACAAATATCTTGAACAGTGGCTGAGTCCATACGCTACTAACCTCCTCTCACTAGTTATTTACCAAGATAATGAAAATTTTCCTTTTAAAAAATAAAAAAATCATTTTAAAAAATGATTTCTAGTTAATAACTCTATATTACCTTGGCTGAACTTGCGATTGTTTGAAAAACTTCTGGTTTATCAGTAACAATATTTGTAAAAGTTGGCAATGATGTAAATTTAAAGAACCCTACTGAATTGAATTTTGTGGAATCAACTAGTAAGATTTTGGTTTGAACCCGAGCAAGCGCTGCTAGTTCAACACGGCCCTCTTCTTCGTTACTTTTATAAACATAACCTTCTTCATCAACATTACTAGCACTAATAATTACTTTTGCAAACTGAATTAACGATAAACTTTCTTCACAAAATGATCCATAAAACGATTGTGATTTATCTCGTAACTTCCCACCAAATAAAACGTGGTACTGAACATTTGGGTTGTCTTTGGCTAATTGCAAAATTCGGAGTGAATTAGTAACAATTTTAACTGGCTTAGTAATTTGGCTGACAAATAACTCACAAGTTGACCCGCTCCCTACAAATAGCACATCATTTGGTTCAATTAATTCATTAGCTTTGTTAGCGATAATCATTTTTAAGTCATAGTTACGGTTCCGGTGCATTAAGTCAATGCTACAAGCTTTGTTACTTAATCCTAAAAAGTGAATCCCCCCGTATGACATACTAATAATTCCTTCTTTTTCTAACTCTTTTAAATCACGGCGGGCTGTTGTTGATGAAATTTCATAGTCATTCACAAAATCTAACACATGGTTCATCTCATGAAAACTATTTTTACATAGGTAAGATAATAATAAGTTTTTTCTCTCAACACGGTGCATGGCATCTCTCCTTTTAATTAGTATATACTAAATTATACCGAAAATTTCAATTACTTACCAAAAGATGCCAAAAATTTTTTTAAATTTTCAACAGTTGTTTTATTTTTTAAAATATTATACAATTGTTCATCACTAGCAGCTTTAATTTCATTTAGCGAGCCAAAAGACTGGTTTAACTGGCGGATTTTTGTTTGTCCGAGACCAGGAACCTGGTCTAAGACACTAGTAATTAATGCTTTAGTTTGGCGGGTTCTAAAATTACGGATCGTAAAATTATGAACATCATCTTGCATTTTGGTTAGAAAATGAAAAAGTTTTCTAGATTTATCTAAATTAATAGCTTTTTTATCGAGATTTAAAAGGTGGTCCGTCCGGTGGTGTTCATTTTTAACAAGACCAATCACAGGAATTTCTAAATCTAAAATATCTAATTGTTTTAAACAAGCATTGACTTGTTGAATTCCCCCATCCATAATAATTAAATTAGGTAAGGCACGTTTTTCTGCTTTCGCATGCTGATAACGGCGCAAAACAAGATTACTAATCCGGTGGTAATCATCTTGGTAAGGGATATCAATGTTATATTTACGATAATCATTACGGGAAGGTAACCCATTTTTATAAGTAATAACTCCACCAGTTACAAATTCATCATTAATATTTGCAATATCAAACATTTCAATTAAATATGGAATTTCAGGTAAATTTAATAATTTTTTTAATTCTAGGAGCAAATCTTCTTTGCTGCCCCGGTGCTGGTGATATTTTTGGTATTGCAAATAACTTTCTTGGCTATTAGCAATTGCTAACTTCATCACGTGGCGATCATTGGTATTTTTTGGATGTTTAACAATCTTAGGATATAGCAAAGCTAATTCCGTTAAGTCCACCTTGGGGTCAATGATAATCTTTTTTGGTAAAATATTTTTTTGGTATATATTTTGTAAATATAACCGGATGATTTCTTGGGGATCATCATCATTAGCCAACATAAAATAATCACTATCTTTATAGCTTAATTTCCCCAGGCGATAAAATAACACCGTAATTACTAACATTTCCGGGGTTTTAAATAATCCAACAACATCAACATTTTGGTTCTTATTTAAAAAATCAACATTTTGATCAGAAATTGTCCAGTCTAAGCGGTGAATTAACAGCTTTATTTTGTTAGCTTCTTCAAATTGTAAGTTACTAGCTGTTTGGTGCATTTTCTTGGTTAATAAGGCCTTAATTTGGCTTGTATTGCCCTTAAAAAACTCATCAACATGCTGAATCATCTCTTCATAATATTCTCGGGGCACTTTTTTAAAGCAGGCTCCCGAACACTGGTTAATATGATAATACAAACATGGTTTTCCTAAGTTACCTTTGCAGCGTCGTAGCGGATATAAGCGTTCTAAAATTTTAATAATTTCCCGGGCGTGGCTTCCTTCCGGAAATGGGCCATAACTACGGGCATATTTTTTACTAATATTACGGACATATAAATATTGGGGATCATGTTCTTTGGTAATTACAATATAAGGATAGTGTTTATCATCACTCAGGAGGATATTATATTTTGGTTTATATTGCTTAATTAAATTATGTTCTAAAATTAAGGCTTCTTTTTCAGTATTTGTAATAATTGTTTCAAAATGGTCAATTTCATTGACTAACCTCGTTGTTTTATAGTTATATACTTTATTAAAATAAGATGAAACCCGATTTTTTAAATTTTTTGCTTTCCCAACATATAACACCTGATTATAAATATTGTAATAAATATAACAACCTGGTTTGTCGGGTAATTTGCTGACTTGTTCTCGCAATGATAAATTATTTGCCATTTAGTAGCCCCCTTAACTAATATAATTTTAGTAACTATTAATAAATTATGCAAGATTATCATGAAAAAATGGGAATAATAAATAGTTTATTACTCCCATTGTTTTAAAATAATTAATTTTTAAAATCTTTTAACTAAAATAAAAGTTATAAGCTGTTAATTGCGCTTCGGTACGAGCTCAGTATGCATTTCACGCTGTCGCATAAGCATATACTTTTAAATAAACTGAAACTTTTAAAGTATTGTTATTTCATTTATATGAAATTGTGGCAGTTGTTTCCATTGCATTTACATATGAATAATGACGATAAACTAAATCACTAGTTCCATTTTGTGATGATATTTCCAAAGGATTAACTAATAATTTAGTTTGACCAATTGTATTATCATAAAATGGTCCAATATCAAAATTATCTGTGCCATTCTGATTATCTAATAATAAAGTTAATTAATAAATTAGTACTAGTTCTAGCCAAGAAAATCTTTGCTTTTGATAAACCCATTCGATTTTCTAAATTTATTAATCCTGATTCCTTATCATAAAGGTAATTATCAATAATAAATAAAATATTAAAAATTGATAAATATAAAATAATCATAATCATACTAATTAAAACAAATTTTTTTCTTGATCACTAAAACCATCAGACTTACTTTTAAAAAATGTGCTAAAAACAATAAATAAAATATAAATTAATGTATATAGAATTGTTGTTATATAAACTTTTTTTGTTGAAAAAAACGTCTAAAACAAAAATTAAAAACTACAAAAAATTGTTTCAAATTTCTATTCTCCTATAATTTGGTCCGCTCCATTTTAAATAAAATATCCAAAAAAATTTATTTATTTAATATTATTTTATAATGATATTATATCTTATTTTTAGTCTATTAACACATTTTTAATTAATTTCGTGAAAATGATTAATTTAACCTTTAACAACACTAAATATTTTAATAAATCTTCTAAGCGGGGATCTAATTGATCTATTGGTGGCATTTTTTATAATAAATTAAATTTTTAACTAATGTTACTGAAAAAACTAAAAATTAATTGATTTCCTAACCATTATTGCTATAATAAAAATGGTTATAAAAAAATGAGAGCTAACCACTCCTATTGCTTTACGCTATCCTATTCGGATAGTTTTTTTATAATTAAATATAACTGCAATAGTAGAGTGATTATTTTCAGAATTAAAACAATCACTTGTATTAACCCCATTTAACCACCTACCTAACTATTCAAATCAAGAATTTAGGAGTGGCTATAAACTCTCAACCCCATCATAACAAATCCAATTATAATGTAATTAAAAATATCCATATAATGCATATTTTAATCTTGATTACTTTGTTGGGCTGTTAAAAATAAAGTCCTGTAAGTTAATCCTCATCCTTAACTAATATGATAAAAATTGTTAAAAATAAAAAAACATATTTAAATAAATATGTTTAAAGATATTGTTAATTTTTTAATGCTTTTTTTGATTCCTCAACTAATACTTTGAATTCTGCTGGATTATTAATTGCTAACTCTGATAACATTTTACGGTTTACTTCAATGTTTGCTTTGTGTAAACCATTCATAAATTGTGAATAAGATAAATCATATTCACGAGTTGCCGCATTAATTCTTTGAATTCATAATTTTCGAAAATCTCTTTTGCGTTGTTTACGATCACGATAAGCATAAGCTAACGACTTCATTACTTGTTCTTTAGCTTTTTTAAAATGAGTTGATTTTGTTCCAAAATAACCTTTAGCTTGTTTAATTACTTTTTTCCGACGTTGTCTTGTCGTTGGTCCACCTTTTACTCTTGCCATTATTTTCTATTCCTTTCCTACGATTCTATTGAATTAAATCTTTCAATCTTTTTTGATCAGTTTTGTCGATTAAACTTGCTTTTCGTAAATGACGTTTTTGTTTAGTTGATTTATTCTGAGCTAAATGTGAAGTATATGCATTTGCTCTTTTTCATTTTCCTGATCCGGTCACTTTAACACGTTTTGCTAAAGCTCTTTTTGTTTTCATTTTTGGCATAACGATTCCTCTCCTTCTTAATTATCAACTTTTAAAATTATTATTTTTTTGGTACGACATACATGTCTAAAAACAAACCGTTTAATTGGGGTTCTTTTTCAATTTTTGCTAGATCTTCAATATGACTATAGAATTTTTTTAAAGTTTCTTTCCCAAATTCGGGACGAGCAACTTCTCTTCCGCGAAATTTTAAAGAAATTTTAACCCGATCACCATTTTCTAAGAATTCGCGAACTTTTTTAGCTTTGAATTCAATGTCATGGTCACCAATCCCTGTTCGTAATCGCATTTCTTTATTTTCAGTAACATGTTGGTGTTTTTTAGATTCGCGTTCTTTTTTCTTTTGTTCATATTTAAATTTCCCATAATCAACCAGTTTAGCAACGGGCGGGTTAGAATTCATTGAAACTAGTAATAAATCTAGTCCCTTTTCTTCTGCCAATGCCAAAGCCTCATGGCGTGATAATGGGCCAATTTTTTCCCCATTTTCATTAATAATTAGTACTTCGCGCGCACGAATATCCTTATTAACAATGTCTGTTTTTAGGTTTTTTCCAGTTGCTTGATTCATTAAGACCTCCATCATCAAAATAATAATTAAAAAAGCGCCAAAAAGTAGCGCTAGAACTTCAAGCCTAAATTTCTAATTAAGAATTAGGTTTCTTGAACTTAAATAACCCGATTACCACATTTAAGGGTGGGGGTGAGCAATGCTACTTTTGTTCTTTTTCATAATGAATTATACTGAATAAATAATAATAATCAAGATAAATGACTAATTTTCTTAAAAATGTTTATATTTAAAACCTCATCTTAAAACTTTAAAAAATTATTCATAATCTTCATTTGTAAATTTTGCCTTAATTGAATTAAAGGCCCATAATAAATACTCTAAACTATTAGAAATTAACTTGCTTTCAAATTCAGAGAGAATTTCAGAATTAGGATGGACAACGGTGTTATGATTTCGAATATTTTGCACTTCTTTTAAAATTTTTTTAAATCCAGACCAAACTTTGGGAACTAAACCTGTTTTAAATTGGGGGTGATTATTAAGATACTGATTTAAATAAGCCAATAATTCGGGTAAATTATCCTTTGTCGAATCATCTAATGTAATTGATAAACTTACTATTCATTGTTGTAAATATTGTGCTATATATGATCGCATTGAAATTAATGCTAAATTATAATTGCCACTGGCAGTTGCTTTGCGGGCTTTTTGCAATAATAAATTACTATCATAAATTCTTTCAACTTTTAATTCTAAAGGATTAGTTTTAAAAATTGTTCTTGCCGCAATAAAATTAAAAAGTTTAATTGCTAAAAACTGATACTTTTGCTTATATAAAAATGAAAAATACTGCTTAATGGTATTGGATTTTTTTAAAATATTTAAATACCAAGCGAAATCTAATTTTGAAGTTTCTCCTGCTTGGGAAACCTGAAAAGGAAAGGTTCATTCCCCCATCAGTTCAGCAGAACATTTAACATTTTCTAACATTAAAAAATTTTTAATCTTATTGAATGCATTGATTTCGGAATCCTTAAAATTATATTCAATAGTCTTTAAGTTAGAAACATCAGTAAAATAATATTCAACCCGGCTTATTTCATCTTTTGCTTGCTTATTTTCCTTCCCATCGGCTAAATAAAAATGAACACCAATAAAACTTTGAATTTCGGCTTTAGTAATATCAGGATTTTCTGTTTTCATAATAATACCTTATCTGTTTAATATAAATTAATACCCGTTTCGTTCAAAAATACTACTAAATATTTCTCTTTTATCCTAATCTAAATATTTTTAAATTTCAAGATAAAAAATAAAAAAATTTATTATTTTATAAACTTTTTTATGTTGGTAATTATTAATTAGATATTTTCACGTAAATATTTATATATATCATTTAGTTTTTTGGTTAAAAATAAATTGACTCAATATGGTCGTAATATATTCATCGTAATTTGTAATTTCCCCTGGTATTTAATTTTTAAAAAATGTTCAACATCTTTATCAACAATGGCAATTTGATAGTTAGAATCAAATGACTTGCCAGTTTGCTGTTCATATAAATGCATATATTCATTAACTTTCGTATCTACTCGCAGCATTAGAACATTAGTTACATCATTTAATAAATCATGAACTCTTTTAATAGCAAAATCAACATTCCCATTCTTAATTGAAGAACGTAAACTACTGATTTTACGTTGCAAAGCAAAAATAGGATTGGTCGAGTTTACAAATCGTTCGGTTGAAACAATCAGGTTCAACTCTCAATGTAGTTGGTTAAAATATTGTTGTAATGAGTTAAAATTAATTTTTGGTTTTAAATTTTGATTAACATTCATTAGTTTCACTTCCCTTATCTTATTAAAACATTAATAATTAATATTTAATGTTAGTTTGATAAGTTTCGATTCTTCTAACTAATTTGTTAATTTATTTTATTTCTTTTAACTATAATGATAAAAATGTTAATTAACAATAATTTTCAGTAAAAAGAAAAAATATTTAAAATAATGATGTTAGTGGTTACTTAGTTCATAGATCTTATCGCCAAACGCAAAAATTTGACCATTATTAGCTTGTATTAACATAGTAACTTGATCAGTAAAGTTTTTTGTTAATGACTGGTCAACTTTTAATTTAACTGATCCATCATCATTTAATTGATACACTTCACCAAGATTATTATTAACTGTTTCTCCATGTGCTGCTAAAATAGTATCATCTTGTAATTTTAAAAGATCGTATATTCGAAAATTTTTAACTCAATTATTTTGAATAATACCCTGGTTATTTAGTTGATATACACGTCCATTTGCACTACTAATTAAAATATTATTTTCTGATACTTTAAGCATTCGTTCTGCATTACCCTATTTAAAAAAAAGCAATTATTTTTAAAATTTATTTAAAATTAAAAAAAGATGGTTTCATTTCGAATGTCCACCTTTTTTTATTAAGCATTTTACTAACCTATCACTTTTTTTATCTTGATAACAACTAGTAAAAAGTCTTTTATCTAAAAGTAATATTTTCAATGGTTGCATGGTAAGAACAACCATTTGCACTAAAACGTGAGTCTTCCAAAACATTGTGCGATCAATGAATATTTTGATCATCATGTCATAATTTAAGAGTAAAAGTTATAACTTGGTAAGCAATGCCTGATTCTTCATCAGATTTGGCAACTCAAACTGCTTTAGTAGTATCCACACTATTACCAATATCATTTGTAAAAGCTTGGAATTCATTAATTTCATCCGTTGTTCATCGTCGCCACTTCAATATGGCCAACCATCACTGCCATTGGATATTTAGCCTTAAAATCTTCTCAATTATTTTCATAATTTAAATAGTTAATGATAACATCACCCCCACCAAATATAGAATGTGAATTAGTTCCATCAAATCACTCTTCTTTGTGAAAGTTAATATCAGTTTTGATACTATCATTGGCTGTTGTTTGATTAGTAACTTGTTGTAATGAAGTCTGAAAATTTGTTTTAGCATTCAAGGTTGCTCCTAAGGCACTACTAATTCCAATCACACTAGTTCCTAAGATTGTTAATAAATTTTTCATAATATAAGTTTACCTTTCTAATTATTATTTGCATCCCGCCCATGAAAATATTAATATTTTATTTAAAAAAGTTGATATTTTCCCATCCAAAATACGTTGCTTACTTAAAACTATTTTTAAAATTAATTAATATTTGTTTCCTTATCTTCTATGCCCATTATAAACATTTCGTCACAAAAATCAATATTTTTTATAAAAAATTACAAAAAATAAGAAATTATTTTATAAGAATCCATTAAATAAGGTCCTAACAAGAAAAAATGTTTGTTATGAGGTTTTAACATAACAAACAATAATTTCTTAATTAATACGTAGCTTGGTAATCTTATAAATCATCTTTAAAATTTAAGTAAAAGTGTCAAGAAGTTAATGGTGTATAAAAGATTGAATTATCTACTTTTCGATTACCAAACATAAAATCAAAATTTCAATAACCATATCTTTTAATGCCAATCGTATGGGGATCATGAACAGTTCAGGTTTGATCGGATGCTCAATTACCAAGGGTAAATAAATTAATATCCACTAACTTATCAACCCCATCTTGGGCAAGAAAATCATTTGTCAGATCTCCTAATGCGGCGGTATATTTTTTACTTTTCATTGTATTAAATAACTCTGGGGATAAATGGACAATTCAATGGTCACTTTCTGATTCTACCCGGTAGTGTTTCATAAAAGTGGTAATAATTGTCCCAAAATTAATTAATTTTTGGTGTAAGCCCTCTTTTGAAATTAGAATATTAACATTTAACGGCTTGCCATCTTTGGCAACAATTCCCGATAATGGCATTCCGGCAATATTAATTTTAGCTAAATTTACATTAAAATTAGCTAATTGTAAAGCATCACCGGTAACTTGAAAAACCTTTAACATGTTAGTATAAAATTTAAAAAAGTTTTCGGGAGTAATTTGCTCTGGTTGAAATCCCCGCCCTGCTCAGTGGTCCGAAGAATTTGCTGCTTTTGCTTCACCAGCCCCATTAGTTGTGGAGTCAATCGCTCCGGATAATAAGGTTAAAATTGATTGACTATCATTTCATGTTAGTTGTTTCATAATTTCAGTTAGTTCTGAATCACTATTTAAAAAACTAATTAATTCTGATTGTACAATGTTATCTAAACTAATATGAGAAGTTGTGTAGTTAATATCAAACTTATCATATAATTTTTGAAATTTGGCATTTTTATCAATCATAATATCACCATTACTAAAATATTGCACAATCCTTCCCAATAATTTAGCCATTGATTCTGTTTGAAATTGTTTCATTTTCGCGGGATCATTGGTTACGATATGGTTAAAAGTAAAATTATTAACTGCCGTTAATTCTTTATAGTTAATAGTATAACTAATATTAAGTTGGTAATTAACTGCTAATAAACTATCAGTTGGTACACTTGGGTTAAGTTTTTTTAATGCTTCTAAATTAATAAAATTTAACGTACTAATGTTTTTATCAAGATTTCAAGTTAACGGATAACTGTTAACATACACATTGGAATATTCTTGGGCGATTTTTATATTAATTTGGTTTAAATAATTTTTAAAAATTGCATTGATACTAGCAATTCCTTCTTGAAATTTTGGATCATCCGCTTTAATTGTTATAGTCGGTTGACTTGCAGTAACACTATTAAAAAATTCACTAAATACCTTGGGGCCATATTGGGTTGTATCAATAAATTGACCATATTCTAAGAAATCTAAAAAATACTGGTTAGTTTTGTTACTAATATCATTTAGTACTTTCGCATCCTTTGAAACAGTTGATTCTGAGTTGGTATCATGGTTTTGTGATTTGGAACATGCCACAATACTAGTGGCAGTTCCAGATGATAATGTCAGCACACTTAAAATTGCTAATAATTTCTTCATCGTCTTTTCTCCTTATGCTGGTATTAATTAATATCAATTAATAAATGTATTTTACAAAAAAAAAAAAAAAAGGCAACTATCTAATTAATTAAGTAATATCCATTAAAAATCAATAATATCTTTTACTTACTAATATTAATTTTATAAAAAAAGGGCAAATACTTGCCAAATTTATTCCGTCGTGAACCCTATTTTATTTTAAAATTATTTATTATTTAAAATAAAGATATCACCATTTCCAGAGCCTATAAAAATATCGCCATTCTTAATTTGCACAATACCAAATATAGCGCCAGCTATTGTTACACCATTTGGCTGCGCAACTTTTATACTTGCGTTATCCTTTAAATTTATTTGGTAAATTGACCCTTTATCAGTGCCACCTAACATAATGTTATCTTCTGATGATAATTTTATTAAACATGTAAGTGGTAAGTAATCCGATAACATATCAAGTATTTCTCAATTTTTATTTAACTTATAAATTATTCCATTAGTTGTTACAACGAAAATATAATCATTTTCTTCTATTATGGAATTTATTGATGAATTTAGTTGGTGATCAATTATTTTTTTAGTAATTTCACCATCATAGTTTAGTTCATAAATTGTTCCATCTTCAGTACCAGCTAAAATATGGTTATTTGATATTTCTGTAATTGCAGTAACATTTGAAGAGAATTCGACACTATTTTCTTTATTTAATGGTTCTATTATTTCCCCTTCTCAAGTTAATTCATAAATTTTTTTATTAACAGCCGCAAATAAGCGGTTATTGCTAAATTGGGCCATTGCGGTAATTGCTGAATTGAATGGAGTTTTTTTATAATTAATTTTAGCACTATTATCTAGGGAAAAAATATCACCGTTAGCTGTTCCAACCAAAATATTCAAATTTGATAATTGTATTAAAGAAGTAACACTACTTGCTAAATTAGGCCCCTGAGCTTTGATTGTGCCAATATTTGGATTAAAACTATTATTTGGTTTTTCAATGATACTAGAATTATTTAAAAAGTATCATCCTAAAATTCCTCCTGCTCCAGAAAGTAAAAAAGCAATTAGTAAAAAAAGAATTATGATTATACTTTTTAATTTATTATTTTTTTTCGAATAATGGGCATTTAATTCTTCAGGAATTTGATTAATTTGAAGGATGTTATTTTTATTCATTGGGGCTGGAATCTTTACGAGTGAAGTTGGTTTTAATTCAGCGGTTTGTTTTTCTAACTGGGGGATCATATTTTTGATGGTTTGGGCTGATAAAATAATTTTATTATTATAAATTGGTAACTTTAGAGTTCCATCTTTAAAATATAAATTATCATTGTGGAGAAAAACATAAGAATCTTTTTCACATTTAATGAATGCTAACGGTTTTACACCTTGATCTAATTGTACAGAGCGATTTTTTTTGATTTTGCATAATAAAAATTTAGTGTCTTTTAAATTAATTTTATTATTCTTATTAATTTCTGTCACTACTTCATTAAATTTAATTTGACAATTAGTACACAATTTTTTATATAATATTTTGGTGACTTTGGCTTTCATAAAGTATCTCTCCCCGCTTTAATCAGATTCATCCTTGCTATTTTGCTTTATCGCTAATTGTTGTTGCTCTAACTTAATTAAATTATCTTTTTTAAGTAAAAAGTCAAAAGAAAATTCAGTTTGTCCGATTTTGAAAATCTTAATTTTGTTTTCTTCAGCAAACTTTGTTACAAATTGTAAATGGAGCGGATTTTGAATAACAAAATTAATTCGCTTAGTATCTTTGTCATATCAATTTTTAACATTATTAGCTGTGAAAAACTGTACAAATTTTTCATTATTATCAACAACAATATAATAAGTATTATTGATCTCTAAATGATCTAATGTTCCTGTTTGAATTTGCCGACCATTAATTACAAGGGTATATTCATCAATATAGTCTTTAATTTCATCTAATAAGTGTGAAGAAAAAAAGACCGTTTTACCTTTAAGGGTTAAAAATTTTAAATATTTGATCACTTTTTTTCGATTAGCAATATCTAAGCCAGCTTCAGGCTCATCTAAAATAAGAATATCAGGGTTATGAATGATTCCTTGAATAATCATAATCCGTTTTTTCATTCCAGATGAAAAAGAATTAACATCTTTATTTCGATGTTCTCATAAACCAAGGGACATCATTAGTGTCCTAATTCCATTTTTTAATGCCTGACCATAAACACCATTTGTCAACCCCATAAATTTTAAAAAATTATAGGCTGATATTTTTTCGGGAAAAGTAATGAATTCTGGGACATAACCAATCTTTTTTTCACTTCAAGGTCTTTGATGTCTTTACCCAAAATTTTAATAATCCCAGAATGTTTGGCATATCCCCCAATTAAGGACTTGATAAAAACTGTTTTTCCACTTCCCGAAGCGCCAATAATGGCATGCATTTTTCCGGTTGTAACTTTAAAATTAAAGGGCCCAATAACATTTGATTTAAAAAAATGTCGAAACTGTTTAACATAAATAGCGCAATCATTATCATGATTGGTTTTTTTAGTTTGTGAAATTACTTTATTCATAATATTAATCCCCTTTACAATGTTTATAAAATAATTTTTCTTTTTAAAATCACTTTGGCTCCGACAAGAAATAAAATTGATAAGGACCCATAGACACTAATTATTATGTAAATATTTAAAAAAGGTTTTTGTTTGAGATCAATTGTGCCATTTTGATTTAATTTAAGTTCAGAACTTTTATAGCTCATTAATTTATTTTGTTGAACATCAAAATCAATTTTACTATTTGCTAGTGGTTCAAATCATAGTGGTTCTTCTTTAATAAAAGAAGTTCACATTTGATTTCAGTGTTCAATAATATTTATTTTTGAAATTAAACTATATGTTTTCATTAATCTTTGATATTTTAACCAATTATTATTTTGCTTTATTGTCGCAGTTTGTATTAGTTTATAATCAGCAACTTTTTTTAAGATATTATTTTCTAATTCTTTAACCACATATAAAGTTGGATTATCAAAAAATGTTAAAAAGTCATTATTAAAACTATTACCACCATCATAACGATAACTTGTGCTTCCCATTTTTTGTTTTTGGTATAAATCAAGAAAAACATCAGAAATTTTAAAGCCAGCATCAGCATTAATTGCCATCTTTTCACCATTGTTAATTTTAAAAGTAGAGTTAATCGGATCAAAATACAATAGTGATGCAACTTCTAAATTACGTAATTGATATAATTGTTCTCAAGTTGTAAAGGTTTTTGTTTCGTTGACTAAATCATAAATTTCTTTTTGATAAATATTATTAAGATCTAATTTTTTAAAAGGTTTAAACATGTAATCTGTTGATAATGTTATTTCCATAGTCGGATAATTTTGCCCACTATTAGAAATAATATCTTTAATTGAAACTAATTGGCTTGAGGGCGATTCACGATATTTCCCTTCTCATTTTGTTAGTGTTGTTGTTTGAAAAGTACTTTCTTTCTTTTCTGTTAAACCTAATGATTGAAAAAATTTTAAGCGTTCAATTTTTGATTGCTCAATATCTTTTGCTTTGATAATGTCATCAATTTCTTGAGGTGTTTTAGCCATATAGAAATCATAAATGGCATTTGTTATATTTGAATATTTTATTTTCCCTGTTTTTAAATAATCGTTAAACTTAATTATACTATTAATTTGTTGGACTGTATAGTTTTGAACTGTACTGTTGCCGAAAGATAATTCAATAGTATTCCCTAAGGCCATGATTAATGAATATGGCAATCCACCTAATAGAAATAAACTACAAAAACAAACTACGATTAACATAACACCCTGGGTTGACATAAAAGTAACAGCAAATAAAATACCGCTGGCAGCAAAAAAAGAAAGAAATAAACAATAAGCAAAAAGTTTTCCGACTAATTCATTAAACTTTAAAAATAACATTGGCTTATTAACAATTTGATTAGTTATTAAGCCAATTATTAGTGAAAAAATTGTAATCCCCGCTAAAAATAAAATAATTAAAATTCATAAAGAAATTAGTTTTAAAAAAAAGATTGAATTTCGCGAGTAAGGTTTAGAAATTAGCAGCAAATAAGTACCATCATCAATTTCCCGGCCAAAAATTTTAATTACTATCAACATAATAAAAAATAGTAAAAAAATATTACAAAAAATAAAGACCCCATATTGGAAATTAACAGAAAAAGTATAAATATCTTTTGATATAACAAATAATAAAATAGATAATGTTCCAAATAAGATGAGAGATAATCCAAATATAATTCACATTACAAAAGATTTGTAGACTTTAAACATTGAAAATAAAATTATTGCTAATCTTATTTTATGTTTGGATTTCAATTTTTTTGCATTTGTTATATTCATGTTATTATCCCCTTTTTTATATAAATAAATATTAATTATTTATAGTTATAGAACCTTCAGCAAAATAAACGTTACTTGTGTATTTAATATTTTGGTTTGATCCAAAAGTAAAATCCATTGATCAACCACCTGCATATCCAAGATAAATTGAACCATCATCATTTAACTTATAAACTCCAGCTCCAAAATAGTTAGATATATCAAATATGTTAATATCTTCTAAAGTTTTGGCAATGTCACTATTAATAAAACTATCTTTTAAAGTTTTTATTAAAAAATTCGCGCTTTTATCGTCACTATTTTTTAGTTTTTCAAAAATTTCAGGACTTACTTTAAATGAAGTTTTATTTTGTTCCAGGTGGGCACTATAATTTTTATAGAATTCAACAATTATTTTTCCATAATTTTGTAATTTTTGATTTAAATCCTCTTTTGATAAAGTAATCTTTCCTTCAAAAACTTGGTTATTTCCTTCTTCACCAGTTGACATTAATCCTGACAAATTCATTCCATATAAATTAATAAAACTTAAGTCTAAATTAAAAGTTCATAAAGTTACAAATTTGCCATCTTCAATCTTAAAACCAGGAATATTATTATCTAAATATTTATTTACAAAAGTATCAGCTGTTAAATTTTCTAAATTATTACTGTCTCCAGTCCCAAAAAAGAGATAAGGCATAGAATGTCCAATATAAGGATAGAGTTGACCAGTCTTAACTCCCCCGTTTTGGGAAGCTCAGGTTGTAAAATTATCTTTATTGTCAAAAAATGATTTTGGATTTGCTAAAAATTCTGTTGAATTAAATTTAATTTTATAATTTTGTAGGTCAGAATTTTTTATAAAATTTTGAAATTTATTTTTTAACGCATCACTTATACTTGAAAGTGATGAGATATCAAATGAATTATAAATCTTTTGAAATTCTGCTGTTTTATTTAAATCTATTTCAGTGTTTTCAGTCATAAATTTATCTAATTCTGCTTGTAAAACTAAGTAGATTTTATTGTTTAGTAATGTAGCAGCATCAATGTTATTTGTTATATTTGATGTTTTATAGAGTGAGTCGGTTTTATTAAGTTCTTTTAAATTTACTTTATATGAAAGGTTCAGTTCAATCCCAACCATTTTTGTATTTTCAATTCCGGGAATATCGATATCTAAATCCTTTATTAAACTTTGTAAATCAACGTATTTAATAGTTGCTTTTAGATCATTCGAATTATATTCAATTGGATCACTATTTTGATAGTAATTTGAATATTCTTTTTTAATTATTTGATTTACTTCTGTGATTGTTTTAGTAACTACATCAGATAAATAATTTAAAATTTTTTGATCATCTGGTTTTGTATTATCCAATTCGTATGAATCATTGATGTTATCTACTTTATCATAGATAATTTGTAAATTAACATCATCATCACTATCAATATAATTTTTAAATAAATTATCATTTAATAGTGCTTTTACTTCTTTTGAAATTGCAAGTAATATATCTTGATCATTATTGTTTTCCTCATTATTTGATACCTTAGCAGAACAACTAACTAGTGTTGTTAAACCTGTTCCACTGATAGCAACTGTTCCTAAAAAACTTAGTAATTTTTTCATTTTGGCCTCCTAAAATTGCTAAATAAAAATAGTATTTTACAATATTTCCCTTTATTCTTTAAAGGGATACACTTAATTATACTTTTTTTTGCAAGACCTATTTGGAATTATGTAAAAACATATTTTTAATTAATTTCGGGAAAATAAAAAAGGAAAATTAATATCCTTTAGTTAAATAACTATTGAGGTGATAGTTATGAATTCAAAGAAAATTAAAAAAGATGACAAAAATAATATAAGTCACCTTTTTAATTATTTTATTTATCTAGAATTATGGCATAAATGCCAAATTAATAACTACCTCAAATATTTTTGTTATCTAAAAGTAATGTTTTCAAATGATGCTTCATAATAACAACCACTTGCACTATTGGAAGATTATTCCATAACAGAATATCCTCAATAAATATTATGATCATCATGCCATAAAGCAAGAGTAAAATTTAATTCTTGGTGAGAGTATCCTTCTGCTTCGGAAGAATATGCAATTCAAACTGCTTCGGTTGAACTTACATCACTACTAATATCACTAGTAAAAGCTCGAATTTTATTAACTTCACTTCCAGTTCACGCATAAACATGGATATAACCACTAACAGTAACAGTTGGATATTTGTCAATGAAGGCTTCTCAACTATTAGCATAGTCTAAAAAATTAAAAATAATATGAGTTTCACCATATGCAGCTTGTGAAGAAGTACCATTAAATGAATCTTCTTTATAAAAGTTAAGATCAACTTTTATTGTATCATCAGCTTTTAATTGGTTAGTAGTTTTTACTGATATTTCATCAAGATTTGTTTTTGCATGCATTGTTGCACCTAGTGCACTACTAACACCAATCACACTAGTTCCTAAGATTGTTAATAAATTTTTCATAATATAAATTACCTTTCTTATCTTTATTTTGCGTCCCGCCCATGAAAATATTAAGAATTTTAGTTAATAAAAATTTTATATTATCCCACCCAAAATACGTTGTTTTATTTAAAACTATTTTTTTAAAAACTATTGATAATTAATGTTCTCTAATTTATCCTTTGCCCCAATTATAAACCTTCTAAATCTAAAAACAATATTTTTTATAAAAAATTATAAAAAATAAGAAATTATTTTACTGTTACTGACCATACTATTTAATTTATTAATAATTAATTTAATTAATTTTTAATCTTCAGTTTCTATTTTTGTCATTTGATTTAACAGATCAGTTTAACTAAGATCATTTTTTCTACTTTTTGATATTTTGTTAACTTTGTCACTAAAACCCATTTTCTCTTAAATAATTTTGTCTTATTTTGAGTGTTCAAAAAAACTTTATATCAAATATGAACTTCGTAATAAAAAGTTATGTATATTATATGTTGCAAAAAAAAAAAAAAAATGTTTGTTATTTTTATAGTTAAAATAACAAACAAATAAAATATTTTTATAATAATTATTAAAAGCTATTAACGGTGAGTAGTTGGAGTTTCTAATGATACTTCAACAGAATCTGATTTTTTTTGGCTTAGTTGCTCATGGATTTCGTGTTCACGTTTTTGATTATTAGTTTTTTTAACTCTTAGTTCTGAAGTTGATGATAAACTATCAGGGTTACTATCAGAACTTGTGGTTGCCAGATCATCTTCGGGTGGAAATTCTACTATTACACTGGCATCTTCTAAACTAGCAGGTGTTTGTCCAGTTGTTGTTCCATATGAAGAAACCGAAGCTCGATCGTCTAATAAAGAAGTATGTTCAGATGGTTCTGAATTAATTGAAATATTAGTTTCTAAATCATTACCTGCTTGGTGATTAAAATAAGCAGTTATTAAATTTTGGGTTATAGTGTAAAGTTCTTTTCCAACTCCTAAAATGGCTGGTAAGGCAGCGGGAACAATTCCTAAACCTATAATATCTTGGGCATTTTCAATTCCTAATAAATCAATTTGTTGGTAAGTTAGAATTGAAAATCCAACAATAGCTAATACTGGAGGGGCTAATTTTCTAACTTTGTCAAAAGCTTGTTTTAACATTGGATCATCGCTATTGGCTGGATATAAATAATCAATTCCAATATTAACTAAATCAATAACTTGGGCAGTTGTAAAATAACCACTAATTTGATTAAAAAAAATGTCTTTAATGGCCGATAATTGGGTTAAATCATATTGTGGTCCTTTATTATAAAAATATGTTTGGATTGCCCCCGCAACGTTTCCAATCACAGTATTAAATACTGACATTACTCGATTAGCAATTTTAGCTTTCATTCCAATTGTGGCATGATTAAGATTATAGTAATCTTTTAAGATTGAGTCACAAATTAATAAAATTGGCTCAGGCATTCGGGCAAATTCTGCTGTTCTTGTTCATAACCCAAATTTTTCCATATAAACAGTTCCCATTAAACTCCCTGAAGCTTGTAAAATATTCATAATTCTAGTTTTTCATGTTTCTTGTAAAGTGTTAGAAAATTTTTCAAGAAAACCTGGTTCTGGTGGTGTTTCTTCTAAATTTTCCTCGTTTTCACCTACAATACTATCTTCACTAGAATCAAGATCTACCTCAACAAATTCATCTTGTTTTTCTTCACTAGTTAATAATTGTTCTTCTCCACTACGTGTTGGCATAATTAATAAATCTCCTTTAACTATTTATCTGTCAAAAAATATTTCATAATTTTTAAAAGAAACTTTAGAAAATAATCTTAAAAAAAGAACACCTATAAAATTAAAATTTTATAGGTGTTCTTGACACTCAAACAAAAATTATTCACAAATTTATTTATTTCCTAAAGTCGTTTTAATTTTATCATAATTTTAAAAATAAAAAAGAAATCTAATTCCTTTTTTAAAATTTTATTAAAAAATATCCTAATTTTATCGAATATCTTCGCTGCTGTTTATTAACTCAGTAATTTGTTGTTCTCTTATTTGATTATTTTTCTTATGTTTAACTAAATTATGTTCACAATCTTGTTTATCTTTATTTTTAATTGCTAAGGTTAATCACTCAAAATATGATTCAGTAATTTCTAATTGTAACTTCGGTAAAAAATCTTTGGAACCTAAACTATTATTTTTATATATAGTATTTTCTAAGTGTCAAATAATATTATCAATTACCTCTTGCATATTTAAAATACTGTGTTGATTTTCTAAAAGGTCATGCTCTTTTTTGTGATGATTTTTCTTAAATAATGCTGAAATAAACTTATCACTGGCACTAATATTTACTGGCTTATATTCTCTTAGTAAATAAAGTTGGGCTAAGTTATAATAATCATTTTTACTTACGATCTCAGCAATTTCTTTTCATAATCAATAAATCTCTTTTTTATTATTTTCATATAGTTTAGCATCATTAAAAATTTTTTTATTTTTAATTAAAAAACTTTGACAATAAATAACACATTTTCCATATTCAATTAATCAAAAATTATTTTTAGAGTTAGCAGTATTAATAATTGGATTAAAAAAATTTAATATTTCAGATATATCCTTTTCGGTAAAATTAAAAAAGATATTATCATTAATAAACTCATTTTCTTCTTTTGATAACTCAAAATTATCAAAGAAACTTCTGGGGGTTGTTAAAAGATATCAAAAAATATTAAGTTTTTCGCGATATTTTAAAAGTTCATTGACTTTAATTGAAAATGGTTCAGCTAAAAGTTTACTAATTCTGTTTTCTTCTAAATTAAGAATTGCCTTGAATTGGTGTAAAAAATCTTGGGTAATACTTTTATCTTGAAATATTCATAATTTCTCTTTATTTTTAGTGAAAATTTTCAAAATAAAGTTAGCAGTTAGCCCATAAGTCAGATTTCATCCAACATCTTTTAAAGCATTTAAATTTGCTTCTTTAGTAATTTGGTACTTTGAAAAAAATGCAAAAAGAAAACTATTTTCTAGGGTATTTCTTTTTTTATTTAATTTTTGTATTTCCATTGCTAATTGGTCAAAATTTAAATCATTAATTTTTATTTTTTCATCATATTTTTTATTTTTCTCATTAGCTCTAATAAAAAGTTTATCCACTGTTTGCAGTGCCCTATGCCATTCCTTAATTTTTATGATATTAATTTTTTCAAGCATTGGTGCTAGTTCTAAATAGGCTATAATAAATTTAAATGCTAATAGAGTACTATAATCAATATTTTCTTTTGCAAGTGCAGATGAGTTTTTTAAAGCATCATCTTTGGGAAAGAAATTTATTAATTTAGAAGCTATTACATTATTAGGTTTAGTATTTCATATCTCATTAAAAAATTTTTGCTGTTTAGTTTGCGGTAAAATATTTGGTTTTATCATCCCAAGAATGTTCTCTACTTGACTAAAAATTTCTTTGGTAATATTTCTATTATTAATTTTTAAATATTTAGTAATATTTTGATTAATAAAATTTTCGGTTTCAAGCACAAAATTATACATTTCAAGATATTCTTTTTTAAAATTCTTAACTATGTTATATTTTTTTTCAAGCATTAAAAGTTCTTTTGGTATTGAATTCATTCATATGTCTCCTGTTCTGATCATTAACTTAAAAGAATATTTTTTTGATATTAATTAAATGTTTGAATTATTTGTTATGATTTTAAATTCCAAACTTTTGGTACTTTAAGTACTCTTAGGTATAATTATAAATTTTAAAAATTAAAATATTGATTCATTAAAAATCTTTTTTAAACAATTTAAAAATCTCAAAATAAAGATAATATAAAAATTATTAATTGATAATTATTCTAATTAAAATGGTTATAATACAAAAATAAAAAAGGAATAGTTTTCCTTTTTTCATTCCTTATTGACGACTATTAATCCGATCATTTAATAAAATAATAAATTCATCAAAGCCAACGGTTATCTGGTCTTCTTGACCATATAATCGATAAGTAATTGTATTGTTGTTCATTTCATTATCCCCTAAAACTAGTTGATACGGAATCTTAGAAACTTGAGCATCACGAATTTTGTAACTTAACCGTTCATCTCGGAAATCAATGAAAGTTCTTAATTTTAAGGTTTTTAGTTTTTGATAAATTTCGTGAGCATAAGGAAGATGAGCTTCGTTAACCGGAATAATGGCAATTTGGCGGGGTGCTAACCAAAGTGGTAAAACTCCCTTTGTTTGCTCTAATAAAATTGCTATGAACCGTTCATAAGTTCCAATCAAGCCGCGGTGGATAATTGTGGGGGTTGCTTTTTCCCCATTTTGGTCAATATAGGATAAATTAAATTTTTGGGGTAATAAGAAGTCAAATTGTAAAGTTGACACGGTAATTTCATGGTTTAAAGCAGTTTTAATTTGGATATCTAACTTTGGTCCATAAAAGGCCGCTTCCCCAGGCATCGGAACATATTCAATTTTTAACTCATCTAAGGCTTCTTGGAGCATTTTTTCCGCATGGTTCCACATTTTATCATCATCATAGTATTTTTCTTTGTCATTAACATCACGCAAGGATAATGAATAATAATCAACTTCAATGTTAAAAGCTGTTAAAGTTTCATTAATTAGTTTAAAACAACGTTTAAATTCTTCTTTAATTTGGTCATTACGAACAAAAATATGCGAATCAGTTAATTGCATCATCCGAACTCGTTCTAAACCTGTTAAACTTCCTGATGATTCATAACGGTGCATAATTGCATGCTCAGCTAATCGTAATGGTAATTCTCGATAACTACGGGGTTTTGAATTATAAATAGCAATATGGTGGGGACACGACATTGGTCGTAAAACACTTACTTCGTGGTCTTGCACCATTGGTGGGAACATATTTTCTTTATAATGGTCCCAGTGCCCCGAAATTTTATACATTTCACTGGTCCCAATTACCGGAGTATCAACTTCAATGAAATCATATTCTCATTCTTTTTCGCGAATAAAATCTTGAATTGCCCGCTTTAAACTCATCCCGTTTGGTAGTCAAATTGGTAACCCTGGGCCAACTAGTTTATCAAAAGTAAAGATTTCTAAATCTTTACCAATTTTACGATGATCACGTTCCTTACGTTCAGCCAGGATGGTTAAAAACTCGCTAAATAATTCTTTTGATAAATGGGCAGTTCCATAAATTCGCTGGAGCATTTTATTGTTACTATCGTCTTGTCAGTAGGCCCCCGCTAGTGATAAAATTTTATATGCTTTAACATATTTTGCATCAACCGCAGCAAAAGTATTATAAATATATGTTTGATCATCTAATAAATACGAACATTTTTGTGCTTTATCTGGTGGTAAATCATTTATTAAATCTAATACATAAGAATTATCTTGGTAAATTTTTTTTAAATCTTTAATTGGTGAACAAACACGAGTGATTTTAATATTATTTTCAATTAATTGTAAAGTTGCTTGGGCAATCTTATCCAAATCGGTTTCTTTGATACTAATTTCGGCATCAAAATCTACATAAAAACCATCATCATTTAAACCAATCTTTGCAATTTTTATTGCAGGATCGAGATTAATTAATGCTTTTGCGGTTAATAATCCGGCCGTATAGTTAATAATTTGTCATCCTTCCTGGTCCGATTCTAAAACTAATTTGATGTTGGCATTACTAGTAATTAAATAATCATATGACCGCATTTGGTCATTAACAATTGCCCCTAAAGTTCGTTTCCCTAAGCTAATAGCTAAACTAGTTGCTAGTTCTTTCACAGTTAGGGGGTTCGCAAATTCTTTTAAACTACCATCTGGTAATGTAATTTTAATCATTGTAATATTTTCCTTTCTAATAAAAAACGCTCATATTGAAATCTTGATCAGATTAACAATAGGAGCGAATTATCGCGGTACCATCCCGTCTTAAATTAAAAATTAACTTTTAATTTATCTTTCACACTTAATATCGAAAAGTGCTTAAACGTAAACTACTGTGGTGGGTAGTAGAAGCGAGATTTAATTGCTAAGGTCTCATTATCCTTAACTTCCTGTAAATTAATGTGTCCCACTCCCGTGTCCCTTTCGTTTAATTATTTAATTGTAATTTCACGTAATTCTTCGTTCCGAGCGAAAAGAATTTTGCTGCCTGGTTTGGCCCCTCATTTTTTGGCAACTTCCATAATGGCATTATCATCAGTTTTAAAACTTTCATAATTAGCTACTTTATTCATAAAAATTGAGTGTCATACTCCAAAGGCAGTGTACAAGTGTTCAATTGGTGAAACTCCTAAGATTACTACATTGGGGCGGAATTTTGAAATTGTTTTTAACAATTCTCCAGTGTTTGACACAACAACCGCATATTCATAATCCCCATCTTTTGATTTTTCCGCTAATTTTCGGGCAATTTCGGCACGAACACCTTTTGTTGATGCACAAGCATTTTCTAATTGTTTTTCATAATATAATTTTGAATAAAATTCATGTTCAGCTCGTTTATTAATTGTTGCCATGGTGCTAACGGTAATAAATGGATAGTCCCCATTTGCTGATTCTCCGGATAACATTGTGGCATCAGCTCCTAATTCAGTAGCAAAATAAACATCAGTAACTTCCGCTCTGGTTGGGTGGGGATTATCGGTCATTGTTTCTAACATTTGGGTTGCAACAATCACAATTTTCCCCGCTGCACGACACTTACGAATAATTACTTTTTCTCAATATGGCACATCATAATATGGAATTTCTAATCCTAAATCTCCCCGCGCAATCATAATTCCATCGGCAGCTTCAATAATCGCATCAATATTATTAATTCCAATTTGTGATTCAATTTTCGCAATAATTTGAATATGTTCAGCATTACCCTCTTTTAATAACTGGCGAATTTCTTGAATATTTGCTGCTGTGTTTACAAATGAGGCTGCAATATAATCAATCCCTTGTTCAATTCCATATTTGATATCATTAATATCTTTTTCGGCTAAGAATGGTAAGGTAAAGTCAACCCCTGGTAAATTAATTCGTTTGTTTGTTTTAACTAAATGATGATTAAAAGCGGTGGTTGTAATAACCCCTGGTTTCACATCATTAACATTTAATTGTAATTTTCCGTCATCAACTAACACCATATCGCCAATTTTTAAATCTTGTGACATGTCATATGAGACAGTAATTTCAGTTCCGGTTCCTTGCCGAGCTTGGTAATCTTCGGGCATTGAATAAATGGTTACTTTATCCCCCGCTTTAATTTCTTGTTTACCATCTTTCATTTGACCAACTCTAATTTCTGGTCCTTTAGTATCTAGTAAAATTGAGATTGGTTTTCCAATTTTTTCGCGAACTTGTTTAGCTCACACAATCCGTGCTCCTTGCTCTTCATGATCCCCATGGGAAAAGTTTAAGCGGATAGTTGTCATTCCACAATTAAACAATTCTTCAATTGCTTCAGCTGAATGCGTACTTGGTCCAATTGTTGTGATAATTTTAGTACGTTTCATTTTATCTTTTAAATCAATTGTTGTCATTCTTTATTTTATCTCCTTCTTCAAAAATTTACTTACAAAATTATTGTATATTAAATTTCCTACTTTTTATACATATTATTATTTAATTCATCAAATTCTAACCAAATATCTTTGCGGCTAGCACGGGGAATACTTAAGGCTTCCATAATAGGGCGCGCAACAATTTCATCGCCAATATTACCAATTGCTAACCCCCCCCTGTTTGCAATTAACTGCTTAACAGCAAACTGGGCCATTCGAAAAGCACGGTAGCGTTCCATCGCCGTTGGAACTCCTCCCCGTTGGGTATGTCCTAACACTGTGGCTCTCGTAACATAACCACTTATCGCTTCCACTTTTTTAGCTAGCTTATGAACATCGGGGTAAATCATCTCACTTACAACAATCACCACACTGCGTTTATTTGCTAAAAATAATTGTTTAGCCCGTTCAGCAATTTCTTCTTCGGTTAATGCTGCTTCATTAATAGAAATAATATCAGCCCCGCCGGCAATTCCAGCATATAGCGCAATATCGCCACAAGCATGACCCATTACTTCCACAATTGAACAACGATGGTGTGATTGCATTGTGTCACGTAAGCGATCAATGGCTTCTACCACAATATTAATTGCCGTATCAAATCCAATTGTATAGTCAGAAGAAGTAATATCATTATCAATTGTTCCTGGTAACCCAATACAGTTAATCCCCATATCCGTTAACTTTTGAGCCCCTTGATAACTACCATCGCCGCCAATCACAACTAAGGCATCAATCTGGTGCTTTTTTAAATTAGCAACTGCTTTTTCACGGACACTAACTTCTTTAAATTCTGGCAAGCGCGCACTACCAATAATAGTTCCTCCTCAACGTATGATGCTATCGGCAAAGTTGTTATCAACACTCTCAATCCAATCATTTACTAGTCCTAAATAACCATCACGCACAATATATGTTTCTAACCCTTTCGCATGGGCTGTTTTAATGACTCCGGCAATCGCCGCGTTCATTCCTTGTGAATCACCACCCGAGGTTAAAATCCCAATTCTCTTAATCATTTCTTACATCTCCTTTTATCTTTTTTTATTTACACAATTATTATTTTATTCTTAAAAAAGACTTTGTAAAGAATTTCAAGAAAATATTTCAGAAAAACCAAATTAAAAAAACCATTTAAGAAATTAAATGGTTTGGTGGTTATTGTTCTGAATTTTCACTTGGTGGGGTTGGTTCGCTAGGTTGGCCACTTGGTTTCGAACTTGTTGGTTCTGATTCAGCTACCAACAATTGTTGGTTTAATAACGCTATGTTATTTAACACAAATTGACCAGATTGACTAGCTAACGAAAATTTACATTTCTTTTTACTCCGTGAACCTTCAGTATAATAGATAATAATTTGTTTTAAGCGGTTATTTTGTTCAACTTTCGTAATTTTGCGAATCAAAATTCGTTCTCCTAAAAAAGCAATTTCTTTATCATCAATCCCAATGGCAATTGTTTGTAAAAAGAAGAAAATATAAATTCCCACAATAATTGTAATTGCAAACGCAATGACAATTAAAACAATCATTGTTGCTTGGTTTGTACTATCAATCGCAAATCCAAAGACATAGTTAATAACTAAAATTGGAATGTTTAAGGCCAAAATACTAGCCATAAAAATTAATACTTTTTTATTAATAAATTTTTGGGTAAAATCACGTTTATTAAAACTAACTAAATACCCGGCAATTGATAAGCTAACAGCGACAAACAAGAAGGTTGCCATTGCTAAGGCAATTAACATTCCCTTTTGATCATCTAAATATGCGCTAAAATATAGCATAAGTTACTCACACCTTTCGTAATGTTATTTTTTATTTACTTGAGCCATAACTTCAGCGGCAAAGTCAACAGTTGATTTTTCAATCCCTTCCCCAACTTCATAACGAATAATTTTGGCAACAGTACCGCCGTTATTTTTTACAAAATCACTAACTTTAAAATTAGGGTCAACAACAAATTGTTGGTCTAATAATGACATTTCTGATAATTGTTTGTTTAAACGACCTTCAATCATTTTTTCCAAAATATTATCTGGTTTTCCGACATTTTTAGGGTCATTTTTTGCTTCATGAGTTAAGATTTCTTTTTCTTGGGCTAAGTACTCTTTTGATACTTCATCACGTGAAACAAATTTTGGATTCATTGCCACAACGTGCATTGCCACTTGTTTTCCGTGTTCTTCTTGCACTTTCCCATCAAATAATACTAACGAAGCAATTCTTTTATTTGAATGTCAGTAAATTCCAAATGATTGGTCATTGTTTTTTTCAACAATGGCAAAACGGCGAAGGGTAATTTTTTCCCCAATTGTCGCAATTGCATGGGTAATTACTTCTTGTAAAGTTGTCCCGTCAATTTTAATTTGCATTGCATCTTCAATATTTTTAACATCGGAATTAACCAAGGCATCCCCAATTTTTTTTACTAAATCTAAGAATTTTTGGTTGTTAGCAACAAAATCAGTTTCGGAATTTAGTTCATAAATAACTGCTTTGTCCCCTTTTTGGACAATTCCAGTTAACCCCTCCGCCGCAATCCGATCAGCTTTTTTAGCGGCTTTGGCAATTCCTTTTTCACGAAGTCATTTGATTGCTTCGTCAATATTACCGTCTGTTGCTTCTAACGCTTTTTTAGAATCCATAATCCCAGCGCCAGTTTTTTCGCGTAATTCTTTTACTAATTGTGCTGAAATAGCCATTATTTCAACTCCTTTCTTAATTAAATGCTTGTATATTATGTTAAAGGTTACAATATTTATCCTTTGTTAATTATTTTGCTGTGATTTTGCCATCCACAATATTTAAGTGAGGAATTAAAGCATTGATCATGTCAGCTTTTTTTCCTTTTTTAACCGCAAAGGGTTCACCAATTGTTTCTAATTCAGCAACGGTTAATTTTGCTAAACTTTTTTCTAAATCATTGTCAACAACAGTGATGGTACTTAATTGGTTATCTGCTGCTTTTGCAGGTGCTTGTGGTTCGACAGTTGGTTTAACTTCTGACTTTACAGTTGGCTCATTGTTAACTTTTACCGCTGGTTGTTCTGAGTTATTACCAGTTGGGTGGTTGTTACGGGGGTCACTTGCATTGCGATCTTCTGATCTTTGGTAATTACCACGGCGATCATTGTTATTACGATTATCATTATTAAACTCACGCTTAAATTCCGAAGGTTTAAATTGGGGTTCTGGCATTTTAAGACCCATCGCATCCCCATATAAGTCAGCAACATAATGCGTTAAAATAGCAATACTACGAGCAGTATCATCATTTCCCGGAATAACATAGTCAATTCCATCCGGATCAACATTGGTATCACAAATTGCAATAACTGGAATTCTTAGTTTCCGTGCTTCGCGGACAGCAATGTGTTCTTCTTTCGGATCAACTACAAATAACGCTTGGGGCAATTCTTTCATTCCTTTAATTCCCCCTAAGAATTTTTCTAACTTCTCTTTTTCCTTTTTAATTAATATTTGTTCTTTTTTTGGTAATAACTTTAATTCACCACTTTTTTCTTGGCGTTCAATGTTTCACAATCTTTTTACCCGTAAGTGAATAGTTTTTAGATTGGTTAAAGTTCCTCCTAGTCAACGTTGGTTAACATAAAAGTTCTCACTTCTTTCTGCCGCATCTTTAACAATTCATTTTGCTTGTTTTTTAGTTCCGACAAATAGGATTTTCCCTTTTTTGCTAGCAATGACAGCCATTAATTTTTTAACATCTTCTAATCGTCAAATTGTTTGTTGCAAGTCAATAATATGAATTTTATTTTTTTCACCATAAATATATGGTTTCATCTTTGGATTTCATCGTTTTGTTTGATGCCCAAATTGCGTTCCGGCTTCTCATAACATTTCTCTTGTCAATTCTTTTACCATAATATATTTAATTCTCCTTTTCGTTAAAACTTCCATTTATTTCGAACATTTACCACTTATTAATTCAACTATAAGCACTCGGTAAATGAATCCATAAATGTGTATTGTATACCCGATATATGAATACAAGCAAATTCATTATAACATAAAAAGCAAATTATCCTAGCAAAAATAAAAAATGCTAAAAAGTTAGCATTTTTTAAAGGCTGTTTTTTTAAATTAATATTATTATTCGGTCCGACTTATTATTTAAATCTTTCTTAAAATAGTTTGTTTTTCTGAAATAATTATATTAATTTAATTTTATAGATTTAACGCCTCTTTTCACCCATTCACAAATATTTTAATATCCTTATTCGGAACAAGCAAGATATTTTGCGCACTAATTTCCCCAAATAAATTATTATCAAGATCACTAGCAAGGTGGCTTAGTTGTTCTTTATTTTCTTTTTGCTTGTTTAAAATTGCCATTGCGCTGGTATATAAGAAATAAATAAAGGCAATTCCATAACCAAAACTAATTGCTTCGCTTAATAAATGGGCAAACCTAATTTCATTAAACATCAACGGTGAAGTGTTAATTCGGCCAAGTTTTTCAAACAGCGTTGTGATTAATAATAAATAACCAAATTTAAAAACATTACTTTTTTCATCACTACGAGCAATTCAACCACATAACTGTAAAATTAGAGCAAAAATAACCATCACTGCTAGCGTTGATAAAACAAAAGTTCAGTTAATTCGCGTAGAATTAAGACGTGAAAGATTATTAATTATTTCCGGAACTACAATAATAAAGGGTAACCCATAAATTATGTATAATAAGGAATGCACCAATTTGCGATTATTAGCTAAAATCGCAAAGGTAATTAGTAATTGGATATAAGAATAAAAAGTTAGGAGAGAAAAGTAATACTGCTCATCAAGTCGTCACATTAATTAAAATTCTTCAAATAACGTTTCCAAAAAAAACATCCCAAATCCAAAAATGATGGCAATTATTTTACTAATCGCATAAACTAGTTGGTGACGTTTATACTGGCAATTATAATAAATAAAGATTCATGATGATAATAAAGTAACAAGAAAAATTCCGGCCAACACAAACATTCATAAAAATAAACTAAAAGTTCCGGTTTCCAAACGGTTTTTATCAATTCACTGAACTAAGTTTGGACTATCGAAGATATTTTTGATTAAAATATCTCCTAAAAAAACTTTCCCCACTTCCTCACCTACTTTACTGTTAACAATTATTCATTCTTGCTCTTATTGTATCGTTTTCTTAAAAATTTACAACTTTTTCGGACCAAAGTCAGGAAAAAAAGCAAAATTTTTAAATATTTTTAGAAAATATTTCATAAAAATATAAAAATAGTTAACATTTGTTAACTATTTTTCGGATAAAATTGCGATCCCAACACTATATTCTTCTTCATGACTTAAGGAAATGTTTAAAAACTCATTTTCAACTAAGTTTAGCCCTGTGACTTTTAATTTATTGTCATCGCCCGTGGCAATACAAACAGTATTAAGTGGAAAATTATATTCTAAGGCCTTAATTAAAGCTTCTTTAACCGCTCATCTTCCTGCTAAGTATTCTCGTTTGCGTGTTTTACTATCAATACTACTATAATATTGAAATTCTTTTTCCGCTAAAATTTTACTGGCAAACTGATCATTAACCTTAATACGTTTATTTTTAATAATATCGATCCCCACATTTTTAATCATCATTTTTCCTACTTTCTGATCTTTTTTGACATTATAACATTTAAAAACGATATAATAAAGAAAAAGAAATATGGAGAAAGTTATGACAAGTTGTAGTTTTAAAAAAGTTAATAATAAAGTAATTGCTAACATACAAGCTTATTATCAACCATTTCAAATCGCTAATAAAGACCCCAATAAAGTGGCAGTATATTTCGTTAATAACATTACGATTAGTATTTACCACACAAAAACAGTTCTTTTTCAAGGTGAACATTGTGAACAAGAAGCTAAAAAGTTTTTTCAAATTAATAATCCTCAGTTAACCCCGCCTAAAACTAGTCTTAATTATTATGAACCAAATGTCATTGGTAATGATGAAGTTGGAGTTGGAGATGTTTTTGGTCCCTTAGTAGTAACTAGTTGCTTTATTGATAAGAATGTCATTCCGCAGCTAAAAACATTAGGAATTAAAGATAGTAAAAAACTAAGTGATTATCAAATTATGCAAATTGGGGGGCAACTAAAAAAAATCATCCCCTACCATAGTGAAATTATTGATAACCAAACTTATAATGATTGATATGATCAATATCAAAATTCCCATGTTATCAAAGCAATTGCCCATAATAATGCTATTAAACACTTAATTAAAAAATATCATTGTCATTACCGGCAAATTATTATTGATCAGTTTGTCAATGAAAAGAAATATTATGAATATTTAGCAGCCCAACCCGAAGTTATTAACCATAATGTTATTTTTGTTACTAAGGGTGAAGATAAATCGCTAGCTGTTGCTTGTAGTGCCATTATTAGTCGTTATTTGTTCTTAGAATCAATTATGAAGTTGGAGTATCAATTTCAAATTGCCTTACCATTAGGGGCAAGTGAGCAAGTTAAACTCCTTGCGAATGCTTATAAAAAACAATTTAAACCAACTGAATACCGCCAGTTTATGAAGATTCATTTTAACTTAGCAAAAAAATAAAAACCACGAGTTATTTCGAAACTTGTGGTTTTTTAATAATTACTTCAAGGGGACTAATCGCACGGAATTTAACATTTGCTTTGTTAAGCATCAATTTTGCCGCCTGGTTATCTTCAGTTTGGTCATATTTATCATTATCATAAATAACTTCCGTAATCCCCGCCTGGATAATAATTTTGGTACATCCCGAACAAGGAAATAAGGTGGTATAGATTTTGCAACCACTTAAATCAACCTTAGCACTCAAAATAGCATTTAATTCCGCATGGGCCACATAAGGATATTTGGTTTCTAGATATTCTCCTTCACGATCCCACGGAAATTCATCATCATTTAAACCGCGGGGTAAACCATTATAACCGGTTGCAATAATTTGTTTAATCTCATTAACTACACAACTGCCGACTTGGGTTACCGGATCTTTACTACGCATTGCGCACACATGTGCAACACTTAAAAAGAATTCATCCCAAGTTAAATAATCTGTTCGTTTGTGCATAATTATTTTCGATTCCCAAACAGATTAAACAAATTAGAAAAGAAAGTGTTGGTTGTCTGTAATCCTGGTGGTCATTCACTACGCGGATAGTGGTAATAATTTAGGAGCATATCCTGAATGGCTCCTTTTGAAGTTAACCCCGCATTTCAATAAACAATTAAGGCATTAACTACGGGAGCATTTAACGGAGGAGAATAACGATGGATTGATAATAACACAATACCAATAATTAACACGGCCATTAAAATAAAGACTGGGTATAAAATTGACAGGTTAATCTTTTTAATTTTAAATTCAAATAAGAAACCTAGCGCACTCCCAATAAAGAATCCACTAAAAACAACTAAATACGAGGGAAAATTGCTAGTAATTAACGGTAAAATAATTAACCAGATTGGAACAATAATTGTTCGCTGGTTAGAAACTAGGGAAGCTAAATCTTCTTTCCCAAAATTATAACTAAATAAAGCCCCTCACAAAATTGCTAACACCACAAATGAACCCGAAAAAATCGTATTGGGCATTGTTGCGGATAAGAATAATCCCGCTAACGGAACACCAATAATAACAATCAGTGTTAATTTTCACCGCCCTAAGACCGCTTCATTATAACGAGAAATATTAAATAAAATAAAGATGTTTAAAATTAATAAAAAGATATTACTATCAAACAAGGGAAAAGTTCATAACCGTCACCACTGTTGGGATCATACGAGTAAATCACGAGTGATTCCCCCATACACAAGGGTTACCGAATCAGCATCAAGACCTTGAGTTTGAAAAAGCTGGTTACCAAAGAATACCTGAATAATTGGGATTACTAATAATAACACGACAAAAATTCAAGTGACCATTAAGTTATTCATACTTAATTTATCACTTAACTGTTTTAAATTTTTTGTTAACTTACTATTGGGGTCTTTAATATCCTCTAAAATTTGCTCGGCGGACATATTTTTTAAGTTTTCTTCTTCCCCACTATCATTTTGTTGTAAACTAGGGAAGAATTCCGCTACTTTATTTTGATAATTATTATTATCAACAAATAACGTAACATCACCATTATCATTGCGGATTTGCTGAGAATTATTGGCAATTAAGACAATTGATAACACATTCAATTTGGCACGCTGAAACTTTTTCGTTAAATACTCACGTAATGAAAGGACAACTTCATCATCAATTTGATAATGCATGGGATCATTGTTAAAATTATCAACAATTTTAATGATCTGAAACTGCTTATTATCAACTTTATATAAATAAACATTATTATTACTACGCGGTTTAACCTTATAAACATTGTACTTTTCAACTTTTATAAAGTAGTCAACTAATGATAATTTTTCTTTATCAAAACTATTCATATGATGTTCCTTTCTCTGCTAACTCAGCTAGTTTATTGCGAAACTCGATAGGGAGTTCAGAAGTAAATGTTAGCTGTTCACCCGTATGGGGTTGAGTTAAAACTAATTGGTAAGCATGCAAATATTGCCCAAACGGAATGCTTTTATCTTCAGGATAACCATATAGCGGATCACCGAGAACTGGATGGTTAATATATTTTAAGTGCACCCGAATTTGATGGGTTCGTCCAGTTTCCAAATTACATTCTATATAAGTATAATCTTTAAATCTTTGAATTACAACAATATTTGTAATTGCATTTTTAGAATTTTTACTAGTGACATTCATTTTCTTACGATCATTAGAGTCACGGCCAATCGGAGCAGTTATTTTTGCTTTATCCACCGCAATTACTCCGTGCACAATTGCTAAATACTGGCGATGCATTGTTTTTTGCTGAATTTGTTCTTGTAAGTGTTGGTGGGCAAAGTCATTTTTGGCAACCACCAATAACCCCGTCGTTTGGCGATCAATCCGATGGACAATTCCCGGACGTTCAGCACCCCCAATTGTTGACCATTTGCGATCTAACGCCAAAAGACCATTTACCAAAGTGCCTTCATAATGCCCTGGCGCTGGATGGACAACTAAATTATTGGGTTTATCAATAACCATTAAATCCTCATCTTCATAAATAATTGATAATTCCATTGGTTGGGGTTTAATTGCAGATGGCTGGTCTTCTCCTACTGGCACTAAAATTTGAATGTGATCATTAATTTTTAACTGATAATTATTTGTAACAATAGTGTTATTAACTAAAATTTGGTGATTATTAATTAATGTTTGAATTTTGGTACGCGATATTGGTTCGGAACTATTACTAAAATATTGTTGTAAATATTTATCAATCCGCATTTCTTGGTCACTAATAATTTCTTTGTTATTCATTTTCTTCCTCTTCTTCTTGGTGATGACGAATATAATAGTAGCGAATGATTTCAACAATAATGGCAATTACTAACACGACGACTCCAAATGTCACACACATATCTGCAAAATTGAAAATACTATAGGGGGGGAATAATTCCCATGCCAGAAAATCAACGACACCCCCATCATTTCACATGCGGTCAATTAAATTACCAAAACCACCCGCTGTGATCATAATTAATCCCACCGTAGCAATTTTGTTATTCAAATATAAAAATAAACTAAAAGCAATTAAAGTAATAAAAACAGCACCGGTAATGGTCCCGGCCAAATTATCACTGTTCGCTCCGAAGGCAATTCCCCGGTTAATAACAAATTTAAAATTAATAAAACCATCAATAAACTTGACCGCGGGAGCGAATTCGTCATGGGAAAGATATTTAAAAGCAAGTTGTTTTGTAACAATATCAATGATTAATAAACCAATAAAAATTGGCAAGCAGACAACTAGTTTATACTTTCACCGATAATCTCGTGTTTTAAAATGTTCTTTAAGATCAATTCCAAACTGCTTAATTCTTTCTCACATTAATGTTTTCTCCTTATTTGATAAAGATATTATCTCATATTTTACTTATATAATACATCAAAACATCTTTGACAAATTTCATTATTTTCCGATAATTTGTCAACAATCATCCAACAACGAGCACATTTATGCCCAACTTTTTCCTGAACTTTCAAATAACTAGTTGGATATGAGGTTAATCCCTCTTTATTATTAGTAAAGATAATTTCACTGACAATAAAGATTTGATGTAAATCTTCAATATCTTGCAATTCTTGGTAGTCTGGTTGTAAGTAAATTGTTAATTGACAAGCTAATGATTTTTTAATTGCTTTGGCTTCCCGTTGGACTTCTAACTCCTTATTAACATCATCCCGCAGTCTTAAAACTTTATCTCATTTCACAATTAAATTATCATTCACAACAACGGGAACTTCATGCTCCGCTTCTAAATGAACTGATGGTGCTTTGCGATCATAGTTAATAAAACGGTGGGCTTCTTCAACTGTATGGGGAAGCAATGGTTTTAAAACATCAATTAAAGTTCGATAAATATGGTATAAAGTTGTTTGAACGGCACACCGACGGGGAGCTTTTGCTTTTTCAATATATAAAATATCCTTAATAAAATCTAAATAAAATTTTGATAAAGTGTTAATAACAAAGTTATTAATTAGAATATAAACATTATTAAAATTATAATCTTCATAAGCATTATCAACTTTTTTCTTAAATTGTTGGGTTAAATGTAAAGTATATAAATCAACTTCGGCTAACTGGTCAGTAGAATCTTTATCAACATTAAAATCACTTAGGTTAGTTAAAATAAAACGTAAGGTATTACGAATTTTTCGGTATGATTCGGCACATTGTTTAATAATTTCAGGGCCAATTTTAACATCATCTGTGTAGTCAACCGAGGCAACTCACATTCGTAAAATGTCACTTCCATATTCATCAACAATATCTAGCGGAGAAATTGTATTTCCAAGCGATTTCGACATTTTACGGCCTTTTTCATCATTAACAAACCCATGTGATAGTACTGTTTTATAAGGAGCATGGTTATTATCAATTACCGCCGTAATTAACGAAGAGTTGAATCAACCACGGAATTGGTCATTTCCTTCTAAATAAACATCAACTGGATAATTAAGATGACGATTTTTAATGACTGCTAAGTTGCTAACCCCACTATCAAATCAAACATCCATAATATCTTGTTCTTTTCGTCAACCCTTATGTTGATAGGCAGTTGGTAATAACTGATCTGCTGACCAGGTAAATCAAATATTAGTTGTTTGTTCTTGTTTAAATAATTTTAAAACATGGTCAATTAGTTCTAAACTAAATTGTGGATTATTATTTTCATCATAAAAAGCAATAATTGGAACTCCCCATAATCGTTGACGGGAAATACACCAGTCATCCCGGTTAGCAATCATATCCAACATTCGTTTTTGGGCTCATTCGGGATTTCAATTAACTTTTTTAATTTCCTTCAATAATTGGGGTTTTAATTTTTCAATTGAAACAAACCATTGGGCAGTGGCGCGATAAATAATTGGTTTTTTTGTTCGTCAGTCAATTCCTTGCCGGTGCTTAATAAATTTTAACTTTAATAAATGCCCAGTTTGTTCTAATTTTTGTCCGATAATTTTATTTGCATCTTCATAAAAGACACCAACTAAACTAGGGTCATTAATCTCCATGGTATATTTACCCTGATCATCTAAGGGCGCATAAATTTCAACTCCGTTGGCTTTGGCAATTAGATAATCATCTTCGCCAAATCCAGAAGCAATATGAACAATTCCGGTTCCACTGTCGGTTGTTACATGGTGACCAGCGACAACTTTTGAAATAAGGCCAGAATTCCAAGCATGTTCAGTTTCAATGCCAACTAAATCTTTACCACTAATTTCTTTTACCACGTGAAAATCAGTCCATCCCATTGTGGCACTTACCGTTGCTAGTAAATCACTAGCAACGACATATTCTTGCTCATCGATCTTAACTACACTATAAGAAATTTTCTCACCAACTGCTAATAATTGGTTCATGGGAATTGTTCAAGGAGTTGTTGTTCAAATAATAATTTTACTATTCGGTGCTAAGTGCTTGTTACCTTTAATAACTTTAAAGGTAACATAAATTGAGGGAGTGGTCACATCTTCATATTCAATTTCCGCTTCCGCAAGTGCTGATTCCGATGTGGGCGATCAATACACTGGTTTTAAATAACGATAAACTAAATTTTTTTCAACCATTGTTTTAAATAACTCTAACTGACTAATTTCATAGTCCAAATCCAAGGTAACATATTTATCATTAAAATCTGTTAGTAATCCTAAACGACTAAACTGGCTAATTTGATTATTAATTTGGTTAAGGGCATACTGCTGACAAATTTCACGAAATTCACCAGGAGGGGTTGCTTTCCGGTCCACGCCGCTATTAACAACTGCACTTTCAATTGGCAATCCGTGGGTATCTCATCCACAAATTCAGGGCGCATAGTATCCTTTATTGGTATAATAACGCACAATAAAATCTTTTAAAATTTTGTTTAAACTATGACCAACATGGAGATTTCCATTAGCATAAGGAGGACCATCATGCAAAATAAATTGATGATGTTTTTTATTTTTGGTTAAAATTTGGTTAACAAGGTTAGTAGCTAACCATTCCTGCTGGATGGTTGGTTCCTTAGTGTTTAAATTTGCTTTCATTTCAAATAATGTTGTTGGCATTAATAAAGTATCTTTGTAATTCATTGTGAAGTCCTTTCTGAATAAAAAAAGTAAGCGGGGTAAGAGTGTTCACAACACGGTACCATCTTACTTCATAAACAAATATAATTGTTTATCTCAATTAAACCTTTTGCAATTGTTCATAAAAGTGATAATTAAATCGTAATTATAGTTAGCTTCCATCATCCTAACCTTGCTGGAACAATTACTTGATTTAACCGTGGCTTTTACTTTATAAATTAAATATACACTAATTATTTAATTTTGTTAATAATTTCTTTCTTAATCATTTCACTAATTCGTTCCCCATCATTAACCGAAAAGGCATAAATCCGTTTGTTCCGTTCGAGAAAATCATCAATTGCTTTTAAAACATTCTGGGGATTATGACGATTAGCATCAATTTCATCTAATAACCAAGCAATTTCTTCTTTAAAAGCATAAGAAAAATCAACCGCTTTCATAATAATTCGTCCGGCATTATGGCTAGCTACCTCAAATGCTTCACGTGATTTTTCAACATTATAGCGTGAAACATGTTCTAAATGCTGGAGTTCTTGAATTTGATGGATTAATTCCTGATTATCTTTTGTTAACTTAGCAATAATTTCACTTTGTTCTTGAATTATTTCTTTTAAATCTTGACTCATAACCTGCTCCCATCTATTTAAATTTAGCAATTGTTAGTCGATAGTTATCATTTTTATTTTTGATAATTGCCGCAATCCGAAAACGGCCATACTTTCTTATTGATATTATATTATCATAAGATACTAAAAATGTCTTGGTGTTGACCGCCGAAAAATTAACAAAAACATTATTTTTTTGAATCATAGTTTGAGCATTATCCCGCGAAAGATGACAAATCGCACTAACAACCGCATCAAGGCGTAAACTTTTAACATTTTTACTAAATTCATCAAATTGGTGATTAATCGTAATTTGGTCAGTAGTTGGTTGAAAAGAAACAACCTGGTTATTAATTACTAAGGGGTGAGTTGTCAAAACATTTGCTACTTTTGCTAAACAACTAAGCGCAATAATTTCGGCAGTCACATATAAATCACCAAAAACACGGAGTTCTAAGCCCAGTTCATTTAAGAGATAACCAAGAACTTCATTGTGTTGTAAAAGCGCACTAGGATTTTGCTTGGCAACCAGCACCACAAGATTAGGCGTGGGGGTGTTGATTGTTATTGTTGAACGAAAACTATTTACCATTCCTGGATGTTGATAATAATTAGTAACCCCTTCTTTTTTAAAAACAGCTTTCAGAATCTCAATTTGGCGTAAATCAAGAAAATCGGTCTGAACAATCAAGCTTTGTTTTGCCTGTTCACACCAACCTTTTAGTTTATTAATAAATTGATATTCTGTTTGATAATGCGTTAGTAAAACTTCTTTCTTAACCATCTTAACCTTGCAAGACAAATTCGTAAGTTTTATTTGCTAACTTACTAACTTTTCCATTCAAAGCATACATTACCCCACTTAAAAAATCTAGTAACCGGATCCGTTCTTCTTTTGAAAGGTTTGTTAATTGGACTTGTAAATGACGAGTTTTAATTAACTGGTCCGCTAAGCGGGCCCCATCATGAAAACTGGTTGGAATAATGCTGTTCTCTTCAGCATTATCAAAACTTGCTGGGAGATTAGGAGAAGTTGGGTTACCATCTTCTTCAAATTCAACGCGGTTAAGGTTACTAGTTTCAATATTATCATTGGTTTTTTCATAGTCAAGATCATTATTATCCCGATGAGGGTTTTCGGAAAAATCAATGCGGTTGGCCGGCTGGTCCACCACTGTTGAACGTTTCTTTTTAAAAATTCCCATAATTATCAGCTTCTTCTCACAAATGGTGGCAAGTCATCGTCATCATCATCGTCTTCTTGACTATTTTCATAAGCTTTTCCTGAAACATGTTCTCTTCACGCATTAATGCGACGATTAGCATTCTCATGACCATTACTTTCTGAATTGAAATAACTTGGTCGTTTGCGAACCACTTCGGGATCACCCGCAGATTCTTTTTCATCGCTAACTGGTTCATCATCATCTTGGTGATACTCTTCTTCACTAGCGCGGTAATTAGTTCCTTCCGCTCCAAAATTATGGTAGTCATCATCAAAACCAGTTGCAATAACTGTCACAATCATCTCATCTTCTAAATGTTCATTGACAGCGGTTCCGAAAATAATATTAACTTCGCCCCCAATTGCTTGTTTAACAATATCAACCGCATCGTTGGCGTCGTTTAGGGTTAAAGTATTACCCCCCGTTACGTTAATAATGGCATCTTTCGCACCGCGAATTGAAGCTTCTAATAATGGCGAAATAATTGCTTTATTGGCTGCTTCAATCGCCTTGTCTTTTCCCGAACCAATTCCAATTCCAAATAAGGCGTTTCCCTTGTTTTTCATCACAGTTTTAATATCGGCAAAATCTAAGTTAATTAGCGAAGGAACGGCAATTAAATCAGTGATTGTTTGAACACCTTGGCGCAGAATATTATCGGCTTCTTTAAAGGAATCTTTTAACGGTACGCCTCCAATTACTTCTAACAAGCGATCATTTGAAATAATAATTAACGAATCAACATGTTGGCGCAGTTCTTCGGTTCCCTGAATGGCATAACTATTGCGAGCACGCCCTTCAAAAGTAAACGGTGTCGTAATAATCCCCACTGTTAAAGCCCCCATTTCACGGGCAATTTTTGCAATAATTGGCGCTGCTCCGGTTCCGGTTCCCCCGCCCATCCCGGCGGCCACAAAAACCATGTCGGCTCCTTTTAAGACTTCTTTAATTTCATCGGTTGATTCAATTGCGGCTTGGCGACCAATATCAGGGTTAGCACCTGCCCCCAAACCTTTTGAAGTTTCCTTACCTAGGACAATCTTTTGTCTTGATTTAGAAACACTAATAATTTGAGCATCCGTGTTGGCAACAATAAATTCTACTCCCTGCACTCCTGCTTCAATCATCCGGTTAACTGCGTTATTACCAGCACCTCCAACACCAATTACTTTAATTGATGCTACTTGCTCATAATTATCAAAATTTTCGATTGCCATAATTTTACCTCCATAATATGTTTTATTTTTTCTTTTGAATATATTGTACTATGTTCTTGCTAAATTTGCACGCTGTTTTAATTTAATTGCTTTGGTTAATAATTGGTTGGTTTTGATAACCTTGGTAGGTTGGTTGACGATATTCTGGTTGGCGAGCAGTTGGGACACTTGGTTGGGGTTGGTGGTGCGGGAAACTAACATATTGTTCATCCACCGATTGAATATTAACCCCACTCACTTTGTTTGCGAGATGTTGATAATAAATGTTCCCTAGTAAACTTGTACACCAAATTTCCTTGGCTCCAACAACTTCTGGTAAGTACACCGAAATCCGTTGGCCGGGATTCATTTTTAATAACATTTCTTTAAAACCACTAATTTTTAAAATTGTCCCGACTACGACAATTGGATAGTCATATTTTTCTAAGGTTGTGATTAACTTGTGGTTTAAATGTTCTAATTCTCCCGCAATTGTTTGGTTAACAATTGCTCGTAAATCCGCATGCGTTAATTTGATTTGTTGTTTTGTTTGCGGATTATATTTACTATAGATAATTAAATTATCCCGTAAATCATTATTTAAATTTATTATTTTATATAAATATTTTAAGGCTTGTTTGTTGTCACAATTCATGATTGTTCGTAGTTTGTTAAGAATTTTCTTAACACCCCCCGGAATTACGACCTGTTCACATAAGGTTTCCCGAACAAAGACATGCGCTTTAATTGCATCATAGTCCCAGTCAACAATAATAATTCCGTTTTGTAAATCATATTGCGAAGCAACATTTCAAGCTAAACTAAATGACGATGGTAGGATACCCATAATTTCTACCTTAGCATACTTTAACATGTTAAAGATGCTTTTAATAATACTTGTTTTAGTAAGATAAACAATTGATTTGATGCTAATTTTATGTGCAGCAAATCCAATTGGAGGTTGTGATAATGCTTTTTGTTCATTAAGAATATAGCGATATGGACGGATAAAGAAAGCAGTTTGGTCGTCTAACGCGGGAACTTCTTTGGCGAGACTAATTAAAGCATCAATGTCATTTTTAGTAATTAACCGATCTTGCGTTAAATTTAACATTTTAGTTGATGTTTTAATTTGCAAATGATCATTGGGAACACTAACGGCAACCCGTTGTAAACTAATTCCTAACTGTTTATTGGCATCTTTAATAATGTATGCTAGTTCTTTGGCAACATTTTTTTCATCAATAATAGTTCCGGCGGTGCAAAAACGATATTCTAGGTTCTTTTTGTATAAAACTTTAATTTGTGATTCATGGTAAATTCCGACCATAAAATTTAATTCATAGTTTTTAACTTCTAACACCCCGTAGATTTCTTTAAGTTTAAATTCCATATCTTTCACCTCCTTTGTGTAAAATATCTTTAAATTTTAAAAATATTAAGTCACCCGTTTTAATATTCTTAACTTGGCACTCTTACTTCTCCGATTTTCACCCGTTTCTTGTTCGGAAGGAGTAATTGCTTTTTTCGTTATAATTTGATAATCACTTTGATAGTTACTCATTATTGGTAACTTTTGATTGACAGTCTGGTTTGGATCAGTTGTTAAACTTGTAAATAATTGTTTAACAATCCGATCTTCAATTGAATGAAAGGTAATTACCACTAAGCGACCATTTGGTTTTAACAGCTTCACCGCTTGGGATAAGGATGTTTTTAACACAAATAACTCCTGGTTTACTTCAATGCGAATTGCTTGAAAGACTTGTTTGGCTGGATGTTTTGGTTTTTTTAAAACTTTTTGGGGAAGAACCTTTTTAATGATATCCACTAGTTCAAAGGTAGTGGAAATTGGGTTATTAGCACGAGCGCTGACAATTGCTTTGGCAATTGGTCGTGCAAATTTTTCTTCACCATATTCTCAGAAAATCCGGGTTAATTCGGCTTCTGAATAAGTATTAACAACTGTTTTTGCTGTTAATGCTTGGTTTTGGTTCATCCGCATGTCAAGTTCACTATCATAACGGTAACTAAAGCCCCGATGGTGATCATCAAACTGGGGTGAAGAAACTCCCAAGTCATATAAAATCCCATCAACTTTTGTTACTCCCCGCAGCAATAATTCGGCGGTAATGTTTGCAAAGTTAGCATTAATAATCTCATAATTTGATTTGTTTAGCCCTTGTAATCTAGTTTGAGATTCTTTAATTGCTTGACTATCTTGTTCAAAAGCATACAGTTCTCCTGTTGTTAGCTGCTTAAGAATCGCGATACTATGGCCCGCACGACCTAATGTGCAGTCAACATAGATTCCCGTTGGTTTAATATCTAAACCAGCAATCGATTCTGCTAATAATACTGAATAGTGTTCAAAGTTCATGGCGTTAAATTTTTTCTTCAAAATTTTTCGCGGCATCTTCCATTGCTGGAGCACCATTAATATATTGGTTTCAAACAGCAGGATCTCATAATTCTAAGTGATCATTATTACCAATAATAACGACATCTTTTACGATCTGTACTTTTTCTTGTAAAATACTAGAAAGTTTAATGCGCCCGGCATTATCGAAAGTAGTTTCATCAGACATTGACATTACTTTCCGCGCTAGTGCCCTTCCTTCGGCAGTTGCTTGGCCAGTTGAACTAATTTTCGCAGTTCACTTGTTTCATTCTTCTTCGTTACGAACATCGATACAACCATCAAAACCAAGAGAAATAAAGACCTTATTATCTTTAAATTGCTCTCGTAATTTCGAAGGAATTGTTAATCTTCCCTTGTCATCTAGTGTATGATTGTAAGTTCCTAGAAGTGCCATTGTCTCCCACTTCACCCCACTTTCACACATATTATATTCCACTTTCTCCCACAATGCAACACTTTTTAGCGTTTTTTTATATTATTTTCCGCTTTTTACCAGATTACTGCTTAATTTCAAGGCAATTTTACCCCACTTTCTCCCACCAATAAAATAAAGATGGAAACTAGGAAAAATCGCAAAAAAATGAAAAAAACATTAATCACCAGACTAATGTTCTCATTAATTCGAAAGATAACTAATCAACTTTCACAATTTCTTTATTTTTATAATACCCACATTCACGACAAACACGGTGAGGTTTAATTGTTGCCCCACAATTACTACATGTAGTTAAGGTTGCCAAGGCTAATTTAAAGTGTGTGCGACGTTTTCTTTTAGCTTGTTTCGATGTCTTACGAAATGGAACTGCCATTATTTTCCCTCCTTATTCTTCTGTTCATATTGCTCTTTTAGCTCTTCTCAGCGTGGATCTACTTTATTAGCTTGATATTCATCAAGTTCCTGGTCAGAAATAACCTGTCAAGATGAATCACCACTAATTATTGTATCATCATTTATTGAGAAATTAATAGGAATATTCATAATAATTTCATCAATTGCATATTTTATTATATCAAAATTATTTTCATTTAAATAATTTATATTAGGATTTTCACTAAATTCAAAAGAATATTCATCATTTCAATCCAATACCAGTGGGTATGGAATAATTCGTAATGTGCGAGCATCCACAATCATTGTATTGGTTACAATTTTAATACTAACTGTAATCACTCTTGTTGACTGGTCATAATCAACTTCACCTTGTAAATGAAGATCAGTAATCGCTTTTAATGGCTCGTAACTAAAAGAAGTTTGATTAACTTTAAATCGATCATTAATAGTATAATGTGGGTTAGCAATTAGATCTTTTTCTGTTAAAACAATAATTATCACATCCTTATTTTTCATAAATCAACAAATATTATTATAAACTATAATATCCAATATTTAAATTTTTTTTAAAATTATTTAACCCCACCATGGTGAGAACAAGTCCCACTACCAGCAGAATTACTTCAACTTTCATCATTACATTGGGTAGTATTACCAGTACAACTACATTTTGTACTTGTAACTGTGGTAAATGGTAAAAATGATATTAAACTTATAATTAAAATTAATTTCTTCATTTTTTATTTTTCCTGTAGGGAATTTTTATAGTCACCATTATTCATTTTCAATAAATTATTAAAACCAAAAATAGGGCCATTTTTTCTGAATATTATTATTTGTGTTAGTTTTTTATAATGATCATTTAATTTTTTTAAATTTAAAGATTACGATTTTACATATAAAATGCCAGTTATTACTAATTTTCATACTCTATAATGTTTCATTTTTTTATAAATTCCTTATTTTTTTGATCACTTCATACATTTTTTTTATTCTAATTAATTAAATATTGAACTTAATTTTAAAAATCATTGATTTAAATATTATATTTTACTAATTAGTAATTTTTAAATTATCTAATCTTCTTTTCTTAAAATATCAATTAATATCTTCGAGATAAAAATACGTTGATTTTTTTCAAGTAATATTTCTATCTCTTCTAAGTCTTGAGGATGTTTAATTACTTTTTCAATATCCTTAGAAATAACATTATCAGAATTTTGTAAAACAAATTTAACATTATCAATTCTTTTATTAATTTTTGCTTTTAATATTTGAATATCATCTTGATCATTAGATTCTAAAACTACTAGCCTTGGATTTTCAATGCTCATTAACATTTCATGCGAATCTAATACTTTTTTAACTAGTACTAAAAAACTAGATACTACACCACTATCTTTAAATGAATTGACTAAAGATAAACTTAAACTACCATCTAGTTTTTTATACGCCACATAATAATTATATATGTTCCTTGTTTTAAAAATATCGTCTTCCTTCTCTATCTCCATTGTACAACCAAATATAAAAAAAATTAATTATTTTTTGAATTTTTTTATAATTTTTTTCTTATTTGCATTTCTAACTTTCCATAGTATAATGGTGTTTGGATTGACTAACAACTAATGAAAAACTAGTTTGAACTTTATTAAAATAGTAAAGGAGCAACTATGCAAACAATTCTCAAAATTAATAATCTAAGAAAAAATTATGGAAAAAAAGAAGTCTTAAAAGATATTAACTTAAATGTTTATCAGGGTGAAAACATTGCCATTTTAGGCGCAAATGGAAGTGGAAAAACCACTCTTGTTGAAATTATTTGCCAAACCAAAACTGCGAGTGGTGGAGAAATTCATTACCATTTTTCAAATGATAAAATCAAAGAAAATATTGGAATTCAATTCCAAGATGGGGATTGACCAGATGGGTTATCGGCAAAAGACATTCTTGAATTTTACAAGGCTTTGTATCCCCATGTTAGTGAAGAAGAAACGTTCGCTTTAATTAAAGCTTTTGATCTTACCGAATTTTTTTCCCGTCCTTTAAATCGGTTATCGGGAGGTCAACGCCAACGGTTTAATGCTTTATTAGCAGTATTTCATAAACCAGAATTAATAATTTTAGATGAGGTTTCAACCGGGTTAGATATTCAATTACGACACAATATTTTAAAATTTTTAAAAAATATGACGCAGGATCACCAAAAAACAATTATGTTAATTAGTCATAATCCCGATGAAGTTGAATTCTTATGTGACCGGTTAGTTATTTTACACGAGGGAAAAATATATTTTGATGCCAAGATCAAAGATGTCATTGATAAGTACCAAGGTGTCGCAAAACTAATGGATCTTTACTTTGAAGGAGGATTAAAATAATGGTTAATAAAATTAAAAAAAGTAATGCTAAACAACCTGGGGAGTTTATTTTTAAACAACAACCATGAGGATTATACTGAAAACTAATGGTGCTTTTCTTGAAAAGTTTTCGTCGTAACTTCCGGAATATCTTCTTTGTGTTTATTATGCCAATTTTCTTTATGGTAATCTTTTATTTTGTTCTCCGCGATATTTATCAAAATGGAACTAACATGATTAAAGCTGGTTATATCTTACTAGCCCCAATGACTGCAGGGATTACTAGTTTAGCAACAACAATTGCCGAATGAAAAAATTCAATCTTTTTAAAACGCTTAGATGTTACGCCTGTTAAAAAGTGACAATTTATTAGTACCTTAATTATCTTTTATTTTATTATTTCAATCTTATCAACTTTTTGAACAATGTTATGAACAATTATTGTTGATCCCCAGCCAACAGTTAAATACTTGGCAACCATTAACTGAGGCTATTTTATTTTAGGTGTTATCCTTTTCATCTTTGTTTCAATTGGGATTGGAATTTTAATTGGCGGGTTAGCAAAATCAGTGGGAATGGCCCAAGCATTAGCGTTAAGTATCTATTTCCCTTCAATGTTCTTATCAGGAATTATGATCCCCGCCTATGTTATTGCGAGAGCTCGTAATATTTTTAATGACATTGGTTATATTTTCCCCCATAAATATGCGGCAACAATTGCAATTTACGGGTGAAATATTAATGCTAATCCTTACATCTATGATAATCCTAGTGATTTAACTAATAAGGTTAGTTTAATCCAAGCAATGGGTTTTTCACGATTATACATCCCAATTATAGTAGCTTGTGGGTGATCGGCCGGATTATTTATCCTAAGTGGCCTAACTTTTAAATGAGAAGTTAAAAATTAAACAATAAAAAAACATCATTATAATAATGATGTTTTTTTTATTTTAAATTTCGGTGGCATCAGAGTCAACTTTCACCTTGCGAATTTGTTGAAATGCTTTTTTCCACCCCACTTCTTCGGCATACACAATAAACTCGTTAATGGAGATGACAAAGGTACAGATAATAATTGGAATAACATAGACCCAATAATACCAAGTTGGTTCTTCAATTTTTTGGGGGGCTTTTGCGGCAATAAAAATATATTGGAGAATCGGGGTCCAGAAAAACATTAATAACTGGGTAACAGTTGTGTAAGTAGCCCCAGCATTGCGAAGTGCGGAGTAAAATAGCATTCGCGAAAAGCCCATTAAAATTCCTCCGGCAATAAAGATTAAAGCATAATTATAGTATTGAAAATTTTGAAAGATTACATAACCATAGGCAAATCCTTGGTGTGAAGCAACTGCTGCTAATGGGGTTCCCAACACAACCATAATAATTGCCGAAGTACCAGTTTTAATTGATACCGTTGCCTGGTTCGAAAAGTTAATTTTAGAAACCCGCATTAACTGGTACATACCAACTGCTTCAATAGCATATAAAAACGCTGTGATTAAAGCTAGACACATTCCCCCGACTGATTGTCAGGTTAACCCCTTATCAATAGCAAAGTTAATTGCCATTCCAATAATCAACGCGGTTGAAATTATTAATGCTGTTCAAGTATACTTACTTTGTTTAGCACGGAAAAAAATCACTGAGCCAATCACGGCTAAAATAACATTTAAGTTTAGTAGTAATCCCGGAACAGTCCCATCATTTCCCCCGGCCGCTGTAATGGTTAACATTACTGATAGTTGAAAAAAAACCATCGCCACTGGGCCGCCTAATAAACCATATAACACAATTAACCAGGTTTCTTTATGTCTTAACATTTTAAAATAACGTATAAAATTTGTGGGTTTATAAAAAATAAACATTGTTAATGCTCCCAAGATTTCTTGAACTGTAACAAAAAATGTTGAGTTTGAAATTGAACCTAAATCTCCATACGGACCATTATTCGGAATTAAATATAACATCAATGGTACAAATGAATAGCCAAAAGCGGCGATTAAACCATATACAATCCCAATTTCTTTTCGTTTCCGTTCAACTAATTTTCCTCATTCAGCAGAACTAATTTCTGCTGTCTGTTGCGCGGAATCTGTCTTTTTGTGAACCATCCTTGCTCACACCTTCTTCCCATCTCGCCATGCTATTAACTAAATTATAGTTTTTACTAATTTAATCAATAACTTATTTTTAACAAAAAAAAGCCGTGATTACAAGAAAAAAAGAACTATTTATCATAAATAGTTCTGGTAATTGTTGTTAACGAATAGTAATTCCTAATTTTGTTAAATTATTTTTAATTTTTTCATATTCATTATTCACATCAACTTCTGTTAATTGCTGATCATTACTGTTAAAAGTAAAGCGAACCGTTAATGAACGCATATCATCAGCAATATTTTCGCCTTGATACTGACCAACAACTTCCACATTTGTTAAGTGGTTAAGATTAGCAATTATTTTTGGTTCTAAATCACCATAATTATCGGTTTTTTTAATTAACATTGAAATATCACGGGTTGACGATGAATATTTATTTAACTCGTGAAAGAATGTTGGAATCTTATGGGGATAGTTAAAAATCACTTCTAAATTAATTTCACAGAAATAAGTATCGATGTTATTTGAAAGTAAATGCGGATGAACTTTTTCAATTACTGCTAATAATTGGTTATCTAAATAAACTTCACTAGTTTGGTAAGGATGAAAAATTGGTAACGGATGTGTTTGACGATATGCTAGTTTTGTTAATGGAATTTGTACTTTAGTTAGGAATCCTTCCAATAATCCTTTCATATAATAGTAGGAATTCGCTAATTTATCGGCTGTTAAATTACTTTTAATAACATCTGCTTGGGCAATAAAACTAGCATGATAATTTTCTTGATTATCGTTAAAATAAATCTTTTCAATTGTAAATAATTTAACATTATCCAGATTACGAGCATTATTATATTGGACAGCTGTTAGTAAACTATTTAATAAACTTAACCGCATTGTTTGGTGATCTTGCGATAAGGGACTTAGTAAGCGGTAAGGATTTTGATAACCAAATAAATTAAAATCTTGATTTTCCTGATCACTCACTAGCGAGTAAGTTTTAGCTTGATAAAAACCATGCCCTAATAATCATTGCTCGAAATCAGTGATAACTTTTGTTTTATTATGACTAGTCTTTTTTCCATGGGGGACAACTGGCGGAGTTGCAATGATATTGTCATAGCCAAATAATCTGGCAACTTCTTCGACAATATCTGCTGGTTGGTGCAAATCAGTTCGCATCGCTGGTGGTTGGACAACAAAATGATTATGGTCTTGTTCATTAATAACAAAGTCTAAGGGTTCTAATAACTCCTTCACATCTTTTAGAGCAAACTGGTGACCAATTAAACTATTTAAATAACTTAAAGAAACCATAATCTGGTCATTTTCCAAGTATTTCTCTTTAACAAAATTAATTACTGATACTTTTGTTAAATACTCGTGAAGTTCTAATAATTTAATAAACCTTCCTAATCCAATGTTCACAGTTGCGGAAGACAATGGTTTAATGTAGCGTTGTAAATTTAAATTACTAATCCCCACTTTTCGTTGTTGACTACGCATTTTGGTAAAGTTAATATTTACCGCCAAGATGGTAATTTCGGTTGTAGTACTTGTTATTTCATAGGTTGGATTAGTTTTGACTCCAATTAATTCCACAAATTGGTCATCATCAATAACAACTAAATCTCCCTTGCTAATCCCAAATTCTTTATTTTCATAATTATCGGTAATTTTTAATGTTCCCTTAATTTTTTGTCGGTCATATCCTAATAAGGGTTGGCCAGTTTCAATGGTTGTGACTGCTAATAAATCATGGATTGGTTTGGTAATATCTGATTGGTATTGATTCATTTTTAATCAAATTCGTTTTTTAGCCGCTAAAGGATGGCGATTTTCTTGTAACTGAATATTAGCACTAACTGCAACATTGACATCATTAGTATCAATAATAACTTTTAAATTATTTTCATATTCAGTTAATTCCCCAGGATCTTCTAACTCTAAAGGTTCTAACTTACGATTAAAGTAATTAGCTAATTCACGGGCAAGTTCATAGGCACTTAACCCATCACTCCGGTTTAAAGTTAAGTCCACTTCAAAACTAGCATCATCAAGTCCTAGCATTTTACCAATTGCACTAGTTCCTAAATTTTCATAATGAATATCAATATCTTCTGTTAAGGGTAGAATTTCATCTAACTCGGCGGTTGTTAAGGTTCCCTTGGGAATTCCTAGTTCTTCTAAGGAACAAATCATTCCTTCCGAAGCAAAACCACGAATATTAGTTGCCGCAATATCAGCTCCATTTGCTAAGTGGGATCCTGGTTTGGCAACCACAACATACATTTCTTCCGCCACATTACTTGCCCCACACACAATCGGATCAACTAACTCCACCTTGGTATCTACTAAACAGAAGTTTAAGTGGGTATCGGGAATCAGATTTACAACTTGGACGCGACCCAAAACAATATTAGTATTCTGATCATAGTTATGGTAGTTATCAACTTCAAACCCAAGACTATTTAAAGCGCTAATAATTTGTTCGTCACTAATCTTATTTAAATCAATATAACGTTCTAGTCATTTTCTTGTTATTATCATCGTAGTAGTTATCCTTTCTTAATTAAAACCTTTAAACTGGTCTAAAAAACGTAAGTCATTAGTATAAAAGCGGCGAATATCATCAACCCCATATTTTAACATTGCAATCCGTTCAATTCCAATTCCAAAGGCAAAACCAGTTAAATCTTTTGATTGGCCACACGCCTCAAATACGAGCGGGTTAATCATCCCGGCTCCTAAAATTTCAATTCAGCCGGTAAATTTGCACAAACTACATCCCGCGCCACCACAGCGAATGCAAGTCACATCGACTTCTACGGATGGTTCGGTAAAAGGAAAGTAACTGGGGCGCATACGAATTTGGGTTTTATCACCAAACATTCGTTGGCAAAAGTATTGTAAGGTTCATTTTAAGTTAGCAAAACTAACATTGGGAGCCACTAAAAATCCGTCAATTTGCATAAACTGGTGGGAATGAGTGGCATCATCATCATCGCGGCGATAAGTATTCCCAGCAGAAATGACTGCTAACACTTGGTTGTGGGAAGTCATTCCGCTAATTGCTCGGGCAGTAACATTTGTACAGTGGGTTCTTAGTAAGATACTATCACTAATGTAAAAAGTGTCTTGCATATCACGGGCTGGGTGAGAAACTGGTAAATTTAACCGTTGAAAATTATATTCATCACTTTCGACTTCTGGTCCAAATACTGTATCATAACCTAACTCTTGAAAAATTTGAGAAATCTCATCAATAATGATATTCAGCGGATGTTTATTTGCAAACTTTAATTGATATTCTCGTAATGTTAAATCAATTTTTTCATTTTCTAACTTATTGTTTAAATAAACTAGTTCTAATGCTTGCTTTTTAGTTTGCCATAAAGTGGTTAATTCACTTTTTGCTTTATTAGCTAACGCCCCCATTGCCACGCGTTCTTCATGCTTTAAATCTTTCAAACCGCGTAGTAAATCATTAATCGTTGATTTTTTTCCTAAATATTTAATTTGCAAGTTATTTAATTCTTCCAAACTACTTGCACTGTTAATTTCTTTCATTGCAGTTGTAATTAATTGTTGTAACTCTTTTTCCATTGTTTAACTCCTTTTTGTGTTGATAAGAAAACTCCTTATTTAATATCAAAAGATATCAAATAAGGAGTGAATATATCACGGTACCATCCTTGTTCAGATTAAAGTAATCTCTTAATTAGTTAACGAATTATAAAATAATCCGGCTGGGATTAGCAGCTCTCATTAGGTGAATTCATTAATCGCCCATCAACTATCTCGCACCAATTATAGTCTCGCTGGACATCGGCTAAATTAATTACTACTCCTAAATCATTGATTTAAAATATTAAATTTTAGTTATATAAGTATTATAACCTATTTTATTCAGTTAGTTCATTAAGTTTCCGTTTTTTAACTAAATACATTGATAACATTCAGGATAAGACAAGAACAACCCCAATAATAACCCCGGCTTTTAATGGGGTTTGCCAATTAAGGGGAATATTAAGAACTACCATAAATTTTGTAAAAATAATATCCAGGGCAATTTTTCAAATTAAAAGGGTTAAGAAATACGATATAATAAAAGTCAGAATAATTCCTAAAACATAATTACCAATTACAATAAAATTAACTTGACCAGGGCGATATCCCAGTGCGCGCATTGTTAAAATAATTTGACTTGCTTCATCAATAACCGAAGAGGTTACAACAGCTAAAATAATAAAAATGATGGCTCCATTTAAAATTTGCATTATTAGTAAGGAATTATTAACTAATTTTAAAGCAGCTTTAGCAATTGCTTGTTGTAAGGCAATTGTTGAAATGCTATTTGGATTTAATAATAAAGTGGCATTGTTATCATCATCATTCACTAATTTTTTTAAGATATCCAATAAACTATTATTTAAATCAGTATTAAAGAAATTTAACGCTAAATTCTGCAAGCGGAATTTAACAATTGTTTTTCCTTTAATAACATCATCAATATTAATGCTAGGATCAATTAACTGTTCTTTGGAAATAATACTATTATAGAAGACTGGCAATGGCCGGTCATTATTATCAACATACAAGTTTTTTAAATTGTCATAGTTAACAAAAACATTATTTTTTAAATTATCGTTTTTAATAATTCCTTTAATAGTAATTGGAACATTAAACTTACTTAACCGATTATTAATAGTTAAATTAAAATGATCGTTAACTTGTAAGTGAGCTAATTTAGCAAACCGGTACGAAATAATAGCAGGAATTTTACCATTTATTAAATTAGTAGTAAAAATATCATCAACCTGACTAGCTGGAACTTTATCAAAACGATAAAATTGATTCCATTTCTGACTTGGTAAACCCACTAAACTAATATCATTCAAAACAACATTCTCCTGAGCACTTGAACTAACTTTTAAATTTAGATATGGTAACTCAGTTTGGGGATTGTAATAAACTTGATTAAAAGCAAGGATAGTATGGGTAGTTTGTAAATCTAAAATATTAGGTAACTGTTCTAAATTCTTAATTCAATCCGGAATTGGAATTGTTTGACCTAAACAGGGACTAGCTAATGTTAAATACTGAACTAAATCTGCGACATAAATTGCTTTATAACCCGGATGATAACTAGCAATTTGGGCGAGAGCAACAGCACAATAACTTGGCGAAGTTTTTTTGGCCTCTTCTAATTGGGTAAGCATTGTTTTAAATTCAGTGGTTGATTTAATAACTTCTGGTTCTTGCTCGACATTGGTGCTTGGAAAATAACGGGTATTATTAACATTAACTAATTTTAATTTTTCTGCTCCCCCACTCTCAGTAACGGTTGATGCTTCAATCATTTGCTTGGGAAATTTAAAACGATGGTCAACTCCCGGCTGGTAGTTGATATTCATATTAGTAATCATACTTGTAAAAATATCAGAAACATTAAATTGAATAATAAATAAAATAGAAGATATTAAAAAAATAAAAATAACAGCACTTCATTTTCCAAATGATTTTAATGTAAATGATAACTGTACCCGAAAGATAAAGTTAGTCTTTGCAAATAAGTGCTTAATAAAATTACTGAAGTAATTGATCCGATAGCTATTAGCCCCACCGGTTAATTCTAAAATTGGTTTTTTAATATATAACAAGGTTAACAAAAAAGAACCAAGAGCAAAAAGAATCGGAATCACCACAAATAAGATTACCATAAAGGGTCAACTAGTATAAATCATTTGAAACGGAATCATTAAACCATTAACATATAAAGCATTGACATAAGTTTGAATTGATAAACTACAGAGATAACCAATTGAAACCCCTAAAATCATTGTAAGAAAAAAATTTAACGCAAATACTCATGACAATTCATGGATAGTATAGCCAAAGGATTTAAAAATTCCAATTTGTTTACGGGTTTTATTCATTTCTTTTTTCATTGTGTAGTTAATAAAAATAAAACCTAAAAATAATAGCACTGAACCAATCACCGCATACATAATAATTTGAATCTGGATTGCTTGGGTTTGCTGCGCAATAACTGAATCACTAAACGCTAACAAACCATCAGGCGGATTTAAAAACGGAATTTGTAAGCGTTGAAACAATTGTGGTAAAGCATTGGTATGCATTTTAATAAGATATTCTAAAATACTATTCATGGTAAAATTAGTAAATTTATTATTGGCATAACCATCGGCAATCGCTGCGATTTGGCCTTGGGAAAAATACATCTGCCCATAATTACTATCACTATTGGTTTTATTATTACCATTGCTAGTTCGAATAATAGTATCAAGGGTAATTCCAAATCCAACAATTTGATATTGATATTGGGGATCATCGGATAATTTAAAAGTATCACCAAGATGATAATTAAATTTCTGGGCAAACACGCTCCCTAAAATTATTTCGTGTTCATTCGTTGGCAAGCGCCCCGCATATAATTTTAATTGATTAATTGTAGCTGACTTATTAGTATTAAGATTAATTAAATCATAAGGAACAATATAATAATTCATCGGAATTTGGTCTTTGGTTGTTAAAAATAAACCTTCATTAATGGCTGCTTCTCACCGGTTGGTCCCCACTGGATCTGCTAAAAAGCGGGTTGCTAGTTCATTTAATGCCCAGTAATTATAGTTTTTTAAATAATTAAAAGTACTAGGGTTGATGCCATCCACAGTTTTTCCGGTTCCTCTAATTGTACTAATTACTTGTAATTTACTTAGAATACTTTTTAATTGGCACACCTTTTGGCTTTCGGGATCATGTTTTTTCCCACACTTATCTAAAGTATCTTTTCACCATTTACTATTTTTATCAAGCATTGGAATCCCATCACTAGTTACGGTTATTTTTTGACCATTTTCATCAACATAATAATTATTTAAATAATAGTTTTCTAAAAATTCATAGCGATAATTTCCACGCGTTGTAAAATAATAATCTCATTGTTTAGAGGTTTTGGTAATTTCATCATATTTAATTTTAAATTGAATTGCCCCAGACAACACTCCAGCTAAACTAGCAATAATGATAATTACAAATAAAATTAAACCAATTGCTTCAATTCAATTTTTAAAATAGGCCTTTAAATAGCTCTTAATGATTTGTTTCATTAATGGTCTCCTTTAAACAAAATCAAATTATTATTGTACAAATATTATAAATTATTTATTAAGTAGTTTGTTAAAAAGATAGCCAATGTTTTTAATAATATCCGTTGGTAAAACTGGCTTTTTAGTTTTGGCAATCTCATCAGCAACTAACCCATGGAAATAAACTCCTTGGTAGGCACTTGTTAATAACGGATAATTTTGTCCCACTAAACTAGTAATAATTCCGGTTAAAACATCGCCCGCACCACCCATTGCCATATACGGATTACCAGTACTATTATAGTAGAGCGTATCACCATCACTAATAATCGTTTGGTACCCTTTTAAGACAACAATAACTTGGTATTTTTTAGCAAAGTCCTTTACTAATTGGGCCCGATTTTTTAAAACGGTGTTAACTGGTTGGGAAAGCAATTCGGCAAATTCTTTAGGATGCGGAGTAATAATTGCGCGGTTTGCCACTCGTTTTAAGATACTAGCATTTAATAATTTAATCCCATCCGCATCAAAAATAATTGGTCCCGGATAATTTGCTAACATAAACTCTAACATAACTAAAGTTTGTGGTTTAACTCCTAATCCTGGTCCTAACCCACAAGCACTAATTTTATTTTTTAATAAGGTGGCTAATAATTCTTTATTATCAAGACTAACGGGAATTACTTCAGGAGTTAGGCCACTCATTTTATTAAGTTCAGTTTCTCGCGTTGCTAAGTATACTAACCCACTGCCCATGTTAACACTACTATTGGCAACTAGAACACCTGTGTTAGGATAAGTTTCACTACCCGCTCATACTAAAACACTGCCATAATCGCCCTTATGCGAAATTACATTTCGGGGTGGAAATTTTAAATTATCAATTCAAAATTCGTGGTGGTTGGGAAATAAAGTTTCAAAAATTACAGTTAGGTCGGGAGTTGGAAACTCTAAATCTCATACGACAACCTTACCTAAATAAGGAATGATCTCATAATTAGTAAAGGCCGTTTTAAAAGTTAAAAAGGTTACTGTCAGATCAGCTTTAACAGCAGTTTGCTTGATAACTTTCTCATCATTATTAATTCCGCTTGGCAAATCACAAGCAATAATAAATTTATTTTTAGCAGCGTTAATATTATTAATAATTTGAGCAACCTCTGCTCCTAGTTCGCCGTGGAACCCAACTCCAAACATACAGTCAATGATAGTTTCTGCTTTGGCAATTAATTCAGTAACGGGGGTTGGGGAAAAATAAAACTTAATATTATTATGTGTTTGGGCTTGGTGGTATCAATAACTAGTTTGCGGAGTTTTTTTATCGGCAAAAATAGTTTGTGTACAACAAATATAAACATTAATTTCTTTTGTAGGATCAAAGGTTGCTAATAAAGCAGCTAAGGCTATGCCATCACCTCCATTATTCCCATAATTACTAACGATTAAAAAATTTTGGTGCGTAAAATTCAGATTATTAAATAACCCCCGGGCACTGCGGGCCATTAATTCTTCGGGCGCATAATTTAAAGTTTTCACGAAATATTCATCAAGTTGATAAGTCATTTTACTAGTACCCACGTATTTCATTGTCATCATCCTTACTATGTGTCAATAATATTTTACTATTAGAAAATAAAAAAAGTTTTAAATTCCTGGTTTTTTTAAAATTTCAATTTTGTCACGATAATTTGGTAAGTACTTTTCAACATAATGCCAAAATGATTTGGAATGATTATGATGAACAAGGTGACTAAGTTCATGAACCACCACATATTCAATCACACTAGGGTCAAAATGAATTAATTTAATATTTAACACAATTTTGCCAGTTTGGGGATAACAAACTCCCCACTTTCTGGTCATTGATTTAATAGTTAGGTTTTTATATTCTAACTGCATAATTTTAGCTCATTTATTCACTAATTGTTCAAATTTATAAGTAAACTTCTGACGTAAAAAACTATGGAGTTTTTTTAAATTTTCTTCATAACTCCCATAATCTTTCATCATAAATAATTCTTTATTAATAATTTTGGTATGAATATTTTCATTTGTTAATTGGAGGGGGTATTTGTTATTAAAAACAATTACATAACCAAGTTGGTTAACAGGCGCAAAGGCAACTTTCCGGTAACTATCATGATAATCCATAATCGTCAGAATTTTTTTAATATTGCGATAAATTAGTCCTTCAATTTCTCAGTCATTAGCATGACTCGGCGCTGAAATTTTAATTTTGCCATTATTAACATTTAACACAATATTCTTTTGCTTTTTAATGGTTAATTCATATTTAATTAAATTTCCTTGGTAAGATAATGTTTTTGTCATTGTTATAATTCACCTTCAAATTATCAATCGTTCAAAGAAAAACCACAAAGCTTAACAAGGTGGTTTTGATTGTTTAATTATTGTGCTCGTCATTGTTATTGCGGGGCGGATAGTTATTAGCCGGTGGGTTTTGGTTATTAAACTCATTATGTTGCGGTTTTTTAACTGTAATATCTTCACGATATTTTTTCCCTGCTTTTCAGATTTTATCAATATCGCCTAAAAATACTTTGCCATCATAAGAATGATCAACCTTGGCATTTGGATTCGGACGAGCGCCCACAGTTCCTTTAGTATAAGGACCCCCAACTTTTTGTTCAAGTGTTCTGGTATCAATCTGGGCACTTTGTTTTGATTTAGGAATAAATAACGAAGTTTTGGGTTGTGCTTTATTAACTTGGTTCGGAGTTTGGTAATGATATGATTCATGGTGTTTAATAACATCACCTTTTTGCACTAACTCCGCACGGTTAGCAATGTCAACTCCTTTTGGTGATTCATCCAAAACTTCACCATCGCGTAAGGTACGCAAATATTGTCCCTCGGCACCCACACGAATTTCTTCTTTTGGTTCAGTCTTTCTAGTTGCACTAACTCAGCGACTATTATTAATACTATTTTCATTCGCAATTTTTTGGGCACTAGCCATCCGTTGTTTTAACTGCGCCATTTTTAATTTTAAATCATTATTAACGCTTGGGGTTTGATTAACCGGCGGAACCGCACGTGGTTTAATTTCATTTTCTTGAACAAATTGTTTTTGGGGAACTGTCCCACGGGCTCCAATTCGCCCCGCAGTTAGGTTAATAGCACGTTGACGGTTACGGTCAGCTTCTGATAGTTGCGAATTATTCATTGCGGCAAAACTATATTTTAAACCAATAATCGCCCCAATTGTTAATAAGAAGGGACCAATTAAAAATAAGATTTCTAATGGTTGAAATTTTAAACCATAACGATATTTTTGGTCAATTGTCGTTGGGGTTACCGTGGCTAAATAAATTGCCACAATTGTTAAGATTAATGACCCCAATCCCACAATAAATGCTAAAAAGTGACCAAAAACTTTAAAACCATTATTTTGAGGAATTAACACTGGGATTAAGTATAATAAAGCAATTCCAAAAGTAATTGCAATTAACACCCCCCCAACCGCGGTTTGGTTGGCAAGCATTTTTGTGACTGCACTACTATTATCGCCCCCAATTGCGTGCACAACGTTAACAAGATCAGCAAAAATTATTGTTCCCGGAACTTTAACCCCTTCATCCGTAGCATCTTTGGCAACAATAATTAACACCCCAAAAATTATTGTTGATAAAAGTGCCCCAATAATAATTAAAATTCTTGATGATATTTTTAAACTCTGCATATTTACTCACCCATATTTCTTTATATATTGTCTGACATATAACCATTACTATACTATTTTATTTTACATTATTTTTAGCAAAAAGGAATTAGTTTAAGAAAATTATTTACTTTTCGAAGTTAATTGGGATATCTTGATAAACAAATAATAAACTAAGAAAATAAAACCCCTATTTACCTAGGGGTTAATAAATCTTAAATTAAAAATTAATAAATAATCTTAATTCAATGTTAAGTTTTCTAATAATAAGTGGAATGTTCCTGTTGCTTCAGTTGAAGTTATTGCTAAATAAAATAGTTTATCTTGCACAATTGTGTCATCACTATATTTATCTCCAGGTACATATGTTCCTTCCGAACCAGGAGTTGCAATTTCTAGCTGATCAATACTAATTTCACTAATACTCATTGATAATGTTTTATTAATATAATCAATTGCCGCTGTTTTATATGTGGAATCTAAATTAAACATATCTTTTAACTGTCAAGCATAGTAATAAAATCCGTGGTTAGGTAATGCAATCGCTGATTGTGGTGTTGTATCTTGGTGATCAATACTTTCTGATTTTGTATAGTCAATTGTTAGATTATTACTAAATGGCGAAGTAATTTGGAAATTTGCATATTCTTGGTTTGGTTGGTAACCATTTAAACTGAATTCTTGACTAGCACCATTAAAATAAACAGATGCTATTAAAGATCATGAATAATTACCATATCCCACATTGGTAACAATTCCATTAACTGCAACGACACTAAAATCTGAATAGTCAACTGCTGCATGCAAAATTTTATTATAATTTTGAGCAAGTAATGCTAATGTACCAGCTAAAGCTGTTCCCTGAAATTGAGAAGTGGCTTCAGTAACTTCAAATTTAGAAACATTGTTTTCTTTGATAAATGGAAGAAATTCATTTTTAATAAAATCTGCTAATGTAGCAGTAAAATCAGTTGTTGTTTGTTCACCTTCATTTGCAGGCAATTGCATTGCTGTTGTATCATAAGAATCTCTAAAATCTTGGATATCTGATACTTTTGTTTGGTTTTCACTAAAATTATCATAATTATGAATAATTAAAGGTGTTGTAGCTGATGCAGTTGTTAAAACTGACAATATAGTTAATAATGTTTTCATAATTCTACCTTCTCTTTCTTGTTTCCAACCCTCTAAAGTTCCTAAAATGCAATTAAATACTACATTCCCCCATATAACATAAATAAGTTCTTTAAAAAAGATAATTAACAAAAAAAATATAATATTATGTAAAAATTATACCTTATAATTTCAAATTTTTCATAAAAATTTCAAATTTTTTTAGTAAAAAATAAAAAAAACTTATTAATTAACTTAAAAATTAATGAGTTTTATTAATATTTAGCAACTGATTGTGTTCTGGAAAAGTATGATTAAAATATGGATTTACTCATCGAGTAACAGTTCGTCCATCACGTTGATAAGTATTAACAGCATTTCTTAAATTTGTTACCTTATTTTTAATCTCATTATAAATATCGCGTTTAGCAAAAGAAACCGAACTTGTTTGCTTTTTTATAATAACTGGGGGTGTTACTTGAAGCCGTGTCTTAATAAAATGTTGATGTTGAATTCTAGTTTTTATCTTATTGAGTTTGGGTTTCTCAACAATTATTGAAGAATCACTGGTTATCTTTTTTTCCCGCTTGTTTTTGTTGCTAATTTATTAACTTTAATCCCGGTTTTCTTAGGAACTGTTGGACTATGTAAGTTATGATTAATAATTGATAAAACAAATTTTTTTTCCTTATTATTTAATTCTCGTTTTGATCTAACAATTCGTTCTATAATTGTATAATTTAGTCTTAATGCTAATAATTTTTTAACAACCTGCTTTAGTTTTTTATTTTCTATTGCATTAATTATTTGCTGATCACCAAAAGTTTTCATCTTACTTGACTGTCCTTTCTTAGTTTAGTATTATCAAAAATTTTCTATTTTTATTATACATCTTTTGCTAAAAATTTAAGAAAAATATTAAAAATATATATTTTTCATTAATTTTATAAAAGGAAGGACTAAGGTTAAATAGTATAAAGTTAATTTTGCAAATAAAAAAGTTATTTTAATTAATTAAAATAACTTTGATATATTAATTCTTTTATTGTTTTACTATGTAAAAGTTAGTTTCTTCATATTTACTTCCAAATGGAATATAACTAAAATAAGGATCATAAATGCTTCTACCATACATAAATTTAACTTCTCAATTTACTTCATTATTTTGATCATCATTAAATAATATGGTTGAATCATCTATGAGCTTAGATTTTGAGGCATTTTTAAAACTATTTTCTAATCAAAAATAATTTGCGTCAATTAAAGCATTTTCTCTAAAATGGTTACTTAAAATATCTAAAATTTTACTTTTAGATGTAATATTACTTTTAATTTGGTTAAAAATATTACTATTTACAAAAAGTTTTATTCTATCGCCATTTTTTGTAGCATTATAAAATTTAAAAAACTCGTAAATTAAGGTTCCAAAATTATTAATTTTATTATTTAAAGCTTCTTTTGTTAAATAAATATTAATTTTTTCATTTGCAAAATTATTGCTAATTAAAGGGATTCCCCAAATTTTAAAATAGCATAAATTAAAACTAAAAGAATTTAATAAAATTTTATTATCTCATTCTTCTCTTAAATACTGTTTATTAAAATCATCGCCATTATCTTTTAACTTATTATTATTAAATAACCAGTTTAAATCTTGGTCACTAATATTATCCCTATAAACTGAATAGTCATAATATAATTTTCATCCCTCCTGGGAAGGTACAGAATGTAATAATTCTTCATTATCATTAATTTGATAATTAATTTCATCTTTATTTATATTGTTATTTAAAAAATTTAAAAACTCATATTTTATATACTTACTAGTTTCTCTTACAGCAATATTATTAAATAAAAAATTATTGTTTTCATATAATTTTTTATATAACGAATTATTTTGTGGATCATCTATTATAATTTCATTATTTTTTTCACCATTAAATTTTTTTATTTCTCCTAAAATTTTTGAGGCATACTTATTTACTAGACCCTGAATATATTCCTTATGATTAGTAAAAATAAATTCACCAATTAAATTTATTTTGGTTTTGTGTTCTTTATAATTTAATTCTATTTCAAATTTATAACTTAAATTAATTGTTTTAATACTTGATATATCAAATTGGGTAGTCTTATTAAGATTGTAAACTTCTGGATTAATATAACTTCCGATAATTTCAATCGAATTTTTGATAATTTCAATAGGTGGTTTAATATTGCTAATATAAAAATTAGAATATTCATTCATAAGTTCTCTATTTTGAGATTTTTGTCAATTATTAATAATATAATCCATAATATTTTTTTCAGTACCATTTTCTATTTTAATATTATCATTCGCTTCTGTAATTTGTGAAAATAATTGGCTATTTTCTAGCTTAATAATACCTTCGCTATTTACTTTTTCATAAAATTAATTTTGTACTTTATTTTTTATATCATTTAAAGTTTCCATATCTTTTATTTTTTCTGATTATTTTTTATTAGTGTTTTCTTTCTTAAGAGTTGTACAAGCGTTTATATTACTCACTATCGATGTTGTTAAAGTAAATATTCCTAATAAACTCATTAATTTTTTCACTTTTTCTTTAACCTCCCATTATCAATTATTAAAATAATTGATAATAAAATTATATAAATTTAAAATTATATAATTAATTCCTTACATAAAAAAATTTCTAAAAATACAAAAAAATTGATAAATTTAGAAAAATTTAATTTTTGAATTCAATATATATAAATTAAAATAAAGACTACTAATTTTAATTAAGGTTTATTACTCAAAAAATTGTTTTAATTATTACTAAAAATTATTAATAAAAAACTCTTTTTTATATAACAAAAAGAGTTTTAAAATAGAAAAGTTTTCTTTTTAAAGTAATTTTTATTTGATAAATTTAAACAATTTACTTTTTAAATGTTATTATACTAAATCATCTTTAATTAGTAAATAAAAATATCAAGACGTTACCGGTGTATAACAAATTGAATTATTGATGCTTTTACCACCATACATTAAATCAAAATTTCATGTTATTCTTTTTGGAAGTTTAATAGTATGTTCATCAACTATTGTTCAAGTATGATTTTGCTTAGTTTCATCTCCTAAAGTAAACATATCAATATCCTCTAATTTAGCGATATCTTCTTGATTAATAAAATCATTGGTAAGATCTATCAATGCATCATCATATTTTTTATTTCTAATTTGGTCAAACAAATTTTTTGGTACATGAAGTACTCAATGATCACTTTCTGACTCAATATGATAATTTTTCATAAATGAAGTAACAATTTTAGCAAAATTAAATAGCTTTTTATCTAATCCATCTTTTGAAATACCAACTGTAACTGTTAGGGGTTTTCCTTCATTTGAAACAATTCCCGATAATGGTAAACCGGCTATACTAATTTTTGCTAAATTAACATTAAAACTAGCCAATTGTAATTCATCACTAATAATTTCAAACACTTTTAAGATTTGTTTATAAAATGGTAAAAAGTTTTCTGGGGTAATTTGATCTGGTTGAAATCCCTTTCCTGCCCAGTGATCAGAAGAATATTTAGAATCGGCAACTCCAATTCCATTTGTTGTTTGGTCAATGGCAGAAGATAACAACGTTAAAATTGATTTATCATCATTTCATGTTACTTGTTGCATTATATCAGTTAGTTCTGGATCACTATTTAAAAAACTAATCAACTCAGATTGAACAATATTGTCTAGATTAATATGTGAAGTTGTATAATTAATATCAAAATTATCATATAATTTTTGGTAGGCAAGCTTTTTATCAATTATAATATCTTCGTCACTAAAATAATTAATAATATCACCTGATAATTTAGCCATTGATTCAGTTTGAAATTGATTAATCTTTTGCGGATCATTAGAAATAATAAAATTAAAGGTAAAATTATTAGATGAAGAGATTTTCTTATATTCTATATTATAATGAATATTAAATTGATAAGAAACAGCTTTTAGGCCAGTAATATCCACACTTGGATTTAAAGAACTTAATTGGCTTAAATCAATGTATCCTAAAGAGCTACTATCTTGGTCATGGTTTCAATTTACTGGATAACTGCTTACATATACATTGGAATAATCTTGCGCGATTTGAATGTTAACTTGATTTAAATAGTTTTGAAATAATGTAGTAATATCTTTAATTTCTTCTTTAACATCACTATCATTTGGATTTAAAGTTACATTTTGATTACTTTCATTTACTTTGCCAAAAAAGTTATCAAAAATCGTTCCATAATCAGTTGAATTAATAACTTGATTAGAATTTAAAAAATCTAAAAACTTGGTGTTAAGTTCATTTGCAATATCATTTAAAACTTTTGCATCTTGAGCTGTGGAATCCGAAGGAATGTCGCTACTTTCATGATTTCCACCACATGAAATGATACTTGTGGTAGTTCCCGATATCAAAGTTAATGCACTTAAAATTGTCAGTAATTTTTTCATATTTTTGTTTCTCCTTTTAATTATAATTTATTTTTTATTACTTGCTATTCTATGATTTAAAAAGTTAAAACTAAAATCAGCTGGGGAAATTTTATTAACAATAATTTTTTGTTGAATAGCAAAATTAGTGACATAATATAATGCTAATGGCGAAGGAATAATAAAGAATAACCGATTTGCATTTTTATCATATCAATTGGGCACCTGCCGTGTGGTTAAATATTGAGAAAGTAAATTGGGTTTATTACATTCAATAAAATATGTATTTTTAATATTAAATTGCTTTAGACTTCCGGTGTAATATTGAGTGCCATTCATCATCATTGTAAACTCATCAATATAATCTTTAATTTCATTTAGTAAGTGTGATGAGAAAAAAACTGTTTTTCCTTTTAAAGTTAAAGACTTTAAATATTTAATTATTTTTTCTCGGTTTTCAACATCTAACCCGGCTTCTGGTTCATCTAAGATTAAAATATCAGGATCATGGATAATTCCTTGAATAATCATCACCCGTTTTTTCATACCCGAAGAAAAAGAATTGACATCTCTATGGCGAGAATCTCAAATTTTTAGTGACTTCATTAAATATTCTAAACGATAGTATAAATACTTACCATTAACCCCGTTAGCTTTCCCAAAGTTTTTTAAAAAACTCCAGGCACTAATATTTTCCGGAAAAGTAATATATTCAGGAACATATCCAATCTTTTCTTTAGCAGCAATGCTGCCAGCTTTTTTGCCTTCAATAGTAATTGATCCCTTATAACCTTTTAACCCCCCAATAAGGGATTTAATTAGCACTGTTTTTCCACTTCCCGAAGCACCCAAAATAGTATGCAATTTGCCTTGAGTTACAATAAAATTAAAAGGTCCAATCTTATTCTTTCGAAATTTTCGAACAAAATTTTTTACTATAATTATTGGTTGTCCTCTCGGCACAATACTATTAACCGTAGGTAGTTTTAAACTATTTTGTTTCTCCATAATTCACCCCCTCTCTGCATATAAACCACATTATACTATATTTTTTCGCTGTAAAATTATTGTTGATATAATAATTAAAACTGCAGCTAAAATTAAGTAAACATTTCGGATTAAATTAATATTCAAATAAAACTGATAATTAAGATTAATTTTGTTATTGCTATTTATTGCCAAAGGAAAATCTTGATAACTCATTAGTAAGTTTTTTTGGCTGTCAAAATCAATATGACTATTTTCTAACGGAGCAAAACCGACTGGTAAATAAGAAAGTGAACTTGTTCAAATTTGATTTCAATGTTCAATAACATTTAATTTTGAGATTAAACTATAATTTTGCGATAAGGCAAGGTATTTTTTTAATCCAGTAGTTTCTTTTAAGGGTTGAGTTTGAATAATTTTATAGTCATAAACTTTTTGAATAATATCTTTTTCAAATTCTTGCATCACAAATAAAACTGGGTTTTCAAAAAAATTTTCTAACTCTTGTTTAAAAGTTGAATCCCCAATATTATAGTAAATAGCAGCACTACCATTATCTTGTTCATATAAATTTTGAAATATATCGACTGGGTCTATATTTTTATCATTCACCGTAGGTACAGAGTCACCATCCGCATAAACATCAAAATATGTATGATCAGAATCAAATGTCAGCAAAGAATTAAAGTAAAATAGTCTTAAATTATAGTATGTATTCCAATCAAAGTTTTGAGCATAATAATCAACTAATTGTTTTATTTCATATTGATAAGGGTTATTTTTATCTAATTCATCAATTGTTTTAAAAGCATAATTGTTTGTTATAGTAACTGTAATATTGGTTTCTTTACCATTAGCAACATTTTCCGTAATAATACTACTAATTGATTTACCATTGTACGTTCCTTTTCATGAAGAAACATCAGTTCCTGTCAAGTTTTCAAGTTTTTGAACTTTTGTTAAATTAAAAACTTTATTGTATAAATTATCTAATCGATTAACTTTTGAACTATTATTATCATTATTAGCTAAAATTAAATTAATTGTTGGTAAATATTTTTGCATATAAAAATCATAAATTGCTTTCGACATTTTTGGATATTGAATATCTTCGTGCTCTACTTTTTGATTAAAAAGAAGAGCATTTTTAATATTTTCTACGGTGTATTCTTGGGTTACATTTTCAAAATTTAAACTAATATTATTACCAATATTCATAATTAAGGAATAAGGCATTCCTCCAATTAAAAATAAACTACAAAAAATTACCACAATTAATAGAACTGCCTGAGAACTTAAAAATGTGGAAATAAAAATAATTCCACTTGATGCAAAGTAACTTAGCATTAAAGAATAAACTAATAATTTTAAAATTAAAGAATTATATAATTGGAAATAAACTTCATTTTTAGTAATTGCTTGGCTTAAAAAACCAACTAAAAATGCAGTTAACATGTTAATTCCTAAAAAAATAAAAATCATTAGTCAAATTGATATATATTTAAGTATAAAAATAGTAAAGCGAGAATAAGGTTTTGATAAAATTAATAAATAGGTCCCGTTTGAGAATTCTTGACTAAATATTTTTGCTACAATTAATAAAATCAAGAGTAGCAAAAATATATTATTAAATATTAAAACGCCATACTGAAAATTAACCATAAAGCTCTCAACATTAGCCGATGATAAAAATAACATTAAACCTATCCCAATAAATAATGCTATTGATAATCCTAATAATACTCAAATAATAATTGAAGTATGAACTCTAATAAGAGCAAATTTAATAATCGACCAATGTGATGCTTTCCGTTTAATTTTTTTAGTTTGACCCAAAAACACTTTTTCTCTTGAATCCCATGATTTTAAAGTCTCCTTTTATTTAATAACAAAACTAACAACTAGCTTTACCACACCAAGGTAATCATCAGTTTGCTCTGCATTAATATTTACCCCCACAATATGAGCACTCCCATCATCAGGAATTGTTTGATTAATTTTAATAATTATTTTTGGATCTTGTAAAGCGATGAATAATGTTTCAGCAATGCTATGGTAAACAACTTCTGAATTTAATAAACCTTCCCGAATACTTTGAGGGGTTGTGTTTTTAATTTCCACATTTCCTAAACTACTAATATCTTGATTAAATACACTAATATCTATTTGTTTAACCCGCAAATTCATATTGATAGTTGCTATTCCAGCAAAATTTAAGGTATTGTTTGCATTTATTTCAATAGGAACATCATGATATTTACCATCATAAGATAATATTGATGTTGTTGTTAAAAATGAGTTAGGATCATTAACCACAAGTTTTAAATTAATATCTAACGTTGGAATTGACAAAACTGCATTTTTTAGTTCAGTGCTTGTGGTATCTTTAATAACTGACTGATATGTAGAATAATCATGACTATATTGATTAATATTAATAATATTTTTATGCTTTTGATTAGAATTTTGTCCAACTTGTCAAAAAGTAATTATAATTCCAATTGATAATAGTATTAAAACACCAAAAAATGTTCAAAAATAATACCAAAAGTTCTTAATTTTTTTATTTAAGTAATTATTATATTGCAAGAAAAATCTTTGCAATAGTTGGTTATTTTCATTTTGTGTAAGAAGTTTATTATTATTATTATTATTTATTGTAGCTGGTAAAATTTCTGGAGTACTATTTTCTTTTGATTTAATCTCTACGATAGGAGAACTTGTTTGATTATTTGCAAAATTATTTTTTTTGATTTTCTAAAACTTGAAAATTATTTGTTCCATTATTAATAATATTTTCTAAAACAATATCTTTATATTCGCCATCGTTATTAAATAAAGAACTTTTTACAAATAAACCATAATGGCGGGTCCCACAACGCAAATATAAGACTATTTTAATATCATATTCTTCTTTTAACTCAACTAAACTTTTATCCTTAATTTCTAAAAAAATCAAATTTTTAAAAAAATTTGGTCTTGTTATTTTTATAATTCTCAATTTATTTTTTAATTCTTGTGTACATGTTTGGACACAAAAAATCATGGCTCATATTTTTCATAGTTTTATTCTTCCTCTCGAATGACCAATTTTAATTCAAAGTCATTGTACCAAAAAATACCAAAAAAAACAAGCACACCCTAAATAATAGTTTTATCGCATTACTGCGCCCTAATTTGTCACAATTATTTTATCAAAATTTTCATTGGAGCAGTGTCTCATTTTGAATGAATTCTTTCAAAATTATAAAATTCTTCGTACAATTTGATATCCTTTATTGCACCTGCAATTATCTGATATGTTTCATATAGCAATCATTCTACTGCTAAATGATAAAAAGCATTTTCAGATAATGCATTATGCCCTAATTTGTAAGGTTTCTTTTTTACTTAATCTAAAATTATTGTCTTGTGCATATTTAATTAAATCTTGATGGTAATATTGCAATCCATTATCACTATGAATAATTAAATTATTTAAATCAATATTATTGGATTTTAATAACTCGATAGCTCTTTGTAGACTTGGTTTTGCTAATTCAAAATAACTCATATTTTTACTATAAGCGAATCCTATAATTGCATGTGATTTTAAATCTTTCACTCAGTTAAAATACAAGTATCCTTCTAACGTTTTAACATATTTTATATCCATTGATATTACTGGTGTACTGATCATTTTGAATTTTTCTTTAATTAAATCCATATCTTCAGTTCAATTAATAGTTGAACGCTTTTCGTTTTTATATGGCAAACCAGTTCTGTTTTTTCCATGCAAATTATGATCTTTCATAATTTTACGCATTTGTTTTTCTGTTAAATTGTGCCCATAATATCCTTCACCTTTATTTTTACTATATGAAACAAAAGCACTTTTTAATCTTCGATATCCATATATTCTACCTTTTCTGGAATTATGAAAAATAATTAGTCTTGAACAAAAATTAGATTTAAAACCATGACATTCTGCTTTATCTGTCCTAATATCAGTTTTAATAATTCTTCTTAAAGTTCTACTTGAAATCATAAATACTTTAGCTGCATTATCAATGTGAAAAGTTCTTAAATAAAATAAATAATAATTTTTTATTTTATAGTTTCTTTCTTCCTTGCTTCTTCAACAAAGGCTTTGAACTTTTTTTGATGTTCATTAACTAATTCCAATTCTTCAATCTTTTTTTGTTGTAATTTAATTAATTTTTGATCTTCAGTTTCAATATTTCGCCCTTGTTTAAGTACATCAGTAAAAAGCTTTTCACCATGAATTATGTACTGATCCTTTATATAACTAATTGCAGCTGGTTCAACATTAAACCGAGTAGCAATTGCTTTAGTTTTATATCCTTGTTTTACTAAATTGATTATTTCAAATTTTTGTTCTTTTGATAATTTAGCCATAATAAAAACCCACTTTCTTTCACTAATTTTATCTTATTTTATTTGTTAAAAAAGAATTATTTGTGACAAAAGTGGGCTCAGTAATTCGCATAGCATATAGGCAGATAACTTCCTGCAATTCTAAACACGATATAAATATTTACTTTAATAGCTTAAAGCGACTATCAAAAAAATCATAATCAGATATTTTTAATCATCAATTTTTAACACTGCCATAAAAGCTTCCTGGGGAACTTCCACCGATCCAATTGCTTTCATCCGTTTTTTTCCTTCTTTTTGTTTTTCTAACAGTTTTTTCTTACGGGAAATATCTCCCCCATAACATTTTGCTAAAACATTTTTTCGTAAGGCTTTAATATCTTCACGAGCAATAATCTTATTATTAATTGCGGCTTGGATGGGCACTTCAAAATTCTGACGCGGAATAATTTCTTTTAGTTTGGCACATAATAATTTTCCCCGGTGGTAGGCAAAATCCCGGTGCACAATTGTTGATAACGCGTCAATTACTTCGCCATTTAAAAGAATATCCATTTTTACTAGTTTACTAGTTTGGTAGCCAGCAAATTCATAGTCAAACGAGGCATAACCCTTACTAATTGATTTTAATCGGTCAAAAAAATCAAAAACAATTTCATTTAATGGCATTTGGTAAGTTAAAATTCGGCGGGTATCATCAATATATTCTAAGTTTTGATAAATTCCTCGCTTGTGCTGACATAATTCCATTAACGGACCAATGTAAGTGTCCGGAGTCATAATTGTTGTTTGCACATATGGTTCTTGAATATAATCAATTTTTTGAACGGGAGGCAGTTTACTTGGATTATCAATTTTAATCATTTCTTTATTGGTTAAATAAACATGGTAAATTACCGAAGGGGCAGTAGCAATTAATTCCAAATTGTATTCGCGTTCTAAGCGTTCTTGAATTACATCCATGTGCAATAATCCTAAAAAACCACAACGAAAACCAAAACCTAAAGCTTGTGAGGTTTCTGGTTCATATACAAGAGAAGCATCTGACAATTGAATTTTTTCTAACGCTTCTTTTAAATCTTTATACTTTGCAGAATCAATTGGATATAACCCACAAAAAACCATTGGATTTAGTTTTTTATACCCTAGTAATGGTTCCTGGGCAGGATTAGCAACACTAGTAATGGTATCTCCCACATTAATATCTTTAATAGTTTTAATGCTCGCCGCAATTCAGCCAACCTCACCTGCTTCTAACTGGTCCTTTTTAACTTCTTTTGGTGTTTTAATTCCCACTTCAGTAACATCATAAACCGCATTGGTATTCATTAACTTAATTTTTTCCCCGACTTTAATAATCCCTTGCTTTACTCGTACCGAAAGCATTACTCCCCGGTACTTATCATAATAAGAATCAAAGATTAAAGCCCGCAAGGGTTTGTTATCATCCGCATCAATTGGTGCGGGAATATATTTAACAATTGCTTCCAACACTTGGTCAATATTAACGCCTGTTTTTGCGCTAATTAAAGGCGCTTGTTCAGCGGGAATACCAATTATTTTTTCAATTTCAGCTTTTACCCGTTCAGGATCAGCAGATGGCAAATCAATTTTATTAATAACAGGAATAATTTCTAAATTATTATCAATTGCTAAATAAACATTTGCTAAGGTTTGGGCTTCAATTCCTTGGGCCGCATCAACTACTAATAGCGCTCCTTCACAAGCAGCTAAACTCCGGGATACTTCGTAAGTAAAATCAACATGGCCGGGAGTGTCAATTAAATGAAAAATATAATCTTCACCATTTTTAGCATGGTATGTTAATTGGACTGAATTTAATTTAATTGTAATTCCCCGTTCACGCTCTAAATCCATCGAATCTAATAATTGGTTTTGCATTTCTCGTTTTTCTACGGTACCAGTTAATTCCAAAATTCGATCAGCTAAAGTTGATTTTCCGTGGTCAATATGGGCAATAATACAAAAATTGCGAATATGTGATTTTTCCATTAATTAACTTCCTTCTTTTTACATTAATCTTGTAATCTCTAATAATTATAAAGGATAATTTGGATAAATAACATTAAAATAAAAAAATCACACTTGTGATTTTCTCCTTTTATTTTCTAATTTTTAGCGCTTCAATAATAGCTTTATAACGTTCAAAATCTTTGTTTGCTAAATATGATAACAAGTGTTTTCTCTGCGCAACATTTTTTAACAAACTACGACGTGAAGTAATATCTTTTTTATGTGTTTGCAAATGTTCTGTAGCGTTATTAATTTCTTTGGTTAGAATTGCAATTTGCACTTCTGGTAACCCTGTATCATTTTTATTTCGACCGTATTTTGCTACAATCTCAGCTTTTTGCTCTTTAGTCAACATTACGTAATATTCTCCCTTCATTTAATGGTTTATTTAATGTCAGATCAAAGTAATTAACAAAGGGTGATGTTAATAACAACGAAATAACAACCTTATTAATCATAGCGGATTATTAAACGAAATTCAATAAAAATTAAAGAAAAAACATAACTAATCATCTCAACTATAATTATTAAACTATATTAAATTACACAAGCATCACATTCATAATTTTCACTATCTGCTAATACTTCCTGGCGGACACGAACATAATAAATTGAGGAACACCCTTGTTTAAAAGCTCTAATATATGCTTTATTTAAATCGCGGGTGGTAGCAGTATCGGTCATAAATAATGTTAATGAAATTGCTTGATCAACATGTTGTTGAGCAGCTGCGGCAATATCAATAATTGGGTTTGGTCCAACTTCATAAGCTCCTAAGGCATAATAACCCATATTATCAAAATTAATTTGGTAAGCAGGCACATATACCCGCCCTAATTTTCCTTCCTTGCGAACTTCAACAGGAGCAACTACAGGTTGTAGACTTGGTGTACATGATGAAAGATAACTAATCGAGCCAGTTGGGGCGATGGCCATTAAATGAGAATTAGCCAGTCCCGTAGTTTTAATTTGTTCACATAACATAATTCAATCTTGTTGTGTTGGAATTGTCACATTATATTTGGTAAATAATGCTTTGACTTTATCAGTTTGCGGTTGGTATTGGCCCGATGCGCACTTGGTATATTTATCGAAATAAGAACCATCGGCAAATTTAGATTCACTAAAGCCTTTAAAAACACCAACTTGTTGAGCCAGTTGATTTGATGCTTTAAAAGCATGGTAGGCCATTACATAGAAAAAGATATTTGTAAAATCAATTGCTTCCAGAGAATTATAAAATATATGATTAGTTGCTAAAAAACCATGGAGATTCATCGCTCCGAGACCAACCGCATGGTTTTTTTGGTTACCATATTCAATTGAAGGCGCACTTGCAATATTACTGTTGCGTGACACATGATCTAATGCCTTAATTGCTTGATAAATTGCTTCAGAAAACTCACTTCCACTTTCCATCATTTTGGCAATATTAACACTCCCCAAATTACAACAAATGTCTTCCCCAATTTTCTTAAAACTAAGATCTTCATTGTATTCACTGGGCGTACTTAACTGGACAATTTCACTACATAAGTTACTCATCACAATTCGACCGGGATGGGCATTACGATTATTAACGGTGTCATCAAATAGTAAATAGGGATAACCACTTTCAAAATGTAATTCCGCAATTGTTTGGAATAATTTTCGCGCATCAATAAAGGTTTTTTTAATCTCCGGATTATTTAACATATTATAGTATTCTTTACTAATAGCAATATCACTCATTGGTTTTCCATAAACTTTTTGAATGTCATACGGACTAAACAACGCCATTTTTTCATTATTTTTTGCTAATTCAAATGTAATATCAGGAATCACCACCCCTAATGATAAGGATTTAATTCGAATTTTTTCATCAGCATTTTCTCGTTTGGTATCTAAAAAGAGCATAATATCGGGATGATGAACATTTAAATACACTGCCCCAGCCCCTTGCCGTTGGCCTAATTGATTAGCATATGAAAATGAATCTTCTAAAATTTTTATCACGGGAATAACCCCCGTGGCTTGATTTGCAATGTTTTTAATGGGCGCCCCAAATTCACGAAGATTAGTTAAACATAAGGCCACTCCCCCACCGCGTTTTGATAACTGTAAAGAAGTTGAAATCGCACGACAAATAGATTCCATATTATCTTCAACTCTTAATAAATAACACGAAATGTATTCTCCCCGTTGTTTTTTCCCCGCGTTTAAAAAAGTTGGTGTTGCAGGTTGAAAGCGCCCTAACATCATTTCTTTTAAAATTGCTTGGGCAGCTTTAAAATCACCATCGCCAAAAAATAACGCATTCATTACTACCCGCTCTTCATAAGTTTCTAAATATTGTTGATTATCAAATGTTTTTAAAGCATAGGAGTTAAAAAATTTTAACGCTCCCATAAAACTAGGAAAGTGATGATGATAGTTTTTAGCAAGCGTTGTTAATTTTTCAATTTCTTCTATTTGATATTTATTAATAATTGTTTCATCATAGTATTGTTCTTTTACTAAGTAGGCGATGCGTTCTTTAACATCGCTAAACTTTTTAAGATTTGGTAACACATGGTGGTTTAAATAACTTTCAGCAGCTAACACGTCTAATTGAAAATTATCTTTTCCCCGTTCAAATAGTTTTGATTTTGCATTTAAAGCAATGTATTCTTCATTATCTCCATTATTTGCTAACAGAGAAACTTTATTTGTCTTCATAAATTCTATTCCTTTCAAAAATCACTTAATATTTTTTTGATAGTTTTAACATCTTGGGGAGTTCCTAGTAATTCAAATTGGTATAATAGCGGAACCTGTAATTTTTTGGAAAGAATTGGTCCAGCCACCGCAAAGGTGTCGCCAAAATTAGTATTTCCTGAGGCAATGACCCCACGGCAAAACTGACGATTTTGGTGGTTATTTAAAAATTTAATTACTTGTTTAGGAACTGCTCCTTTATAATCATTGCCTCCACCCCCATATGTGGGACAAATCAAAACATAATCTTTCTCAACTAAGATTTCTTCTGATAAATCATAAGGAATTCGTGTATTTTTAATATTTAGTTTTTGGATAAAGCGGTAAGTATTATTTGATGGTGAGGAAAAATAAACAACATACATTTCACCTGTTGGTTTGGTAACTGATTGATCGGAAACTCTAATAAAATCCTTATGCATAATTATTCCTTGAGTCTAAAATTCTCAATCTTCATCTTCAGTTTCTTCAGTAATCCCCATTACATAAGAAGAACCATTCCCAGAAAAGAAATCATGGTTTTCATCGGCACGGGCTGATAACTGGGTAAAAATCTCGGGGGCAATTCTTGTTTCTTCCTCACTAAAAGGTGATTCATAACCTAAATTTTGTAAAAATTTCCCAGCATTATATAAACTAAAGCGAATCGCATCTTCAGCTAATCCAAATCCTTCATAAAGTTCATGCAAATATTTTTTTTCTAAAATAATTAACTCATTTAGTAAATCAAAAACAAATTGTTTCATTTCTTCCTGTTGCGCGGGTGGTAATTTAGCAACTTTTTGTTGGTATTTATAACCACTATAATAATTATGAATAACTTTGTCTCTTAAAATTAACCGGATAATATCGGAAGTATTTGGGAGCTTACCACGCGCTGATAAATAAAATGGTAAATAAAATCCACCATATAGTAAAAATCCTGGCATTAAAGCAGCGGCGACTTTTGATTTTAGCGGATCATCACCAACATAATATGGAATTAATGCTTGGGCTCGTTCTTGTAAACTTTTTGTATTAATAACTCATTCATGAGCTTCTTCAATTTGCTCACTTGAACATAAAGTTGAAAAAATGGTTCCGTATGATCGCGCATGAACAGCAACCATAAAGGCAAAGTTTGTATAAATAACTTGTTCATGATCGGTCAATGAGTTAGGAATTTGGGCAACATCGCCAACCGTTGCTTGGATTGTATCCAATAATGTTAAACCAGTAAATGTGCGGGTAATTAGTTGTTGCCATTCCGGATTTAAAGTACGTCATGATGTTAAATCATTAGAAACTGGGATTTTTTCTGGTAACCAAAAATTTTGGGTAATTCTGGTTCATACTTCTAAATCTTTATCATCATTAATGACATTTCAGTTAACTGACCGCATTTTCCCCTGAAAATTATTTTGCGCATATTCAAGGGGCGAAAGTGAATTTTGATAATATTTATTTTTTTGTGCTGCCATAATTGCTCCTTTCAAAGATATATTAAAAATATCTATCTAAAATAATTTAGTAATTGCTTAATTAGCGATACTAAAATAAACCCAAAAGTAATCTGGATTTTTATAGTGTTCATCAATATTAATTCCCGTTCAATGCTAATGGGAGTTGTTAATAAATTATGAAGAGTTAACAAAAAACTTGTAATAATCCCTAAAACAACTTTTCCTTGACAACTAAAAAGCATTCACTTCATTAGGGAAAGGAGTACAAATATTTTTAAATTATTTAAAAGTAATCAAAAAAAGCATTCGCAACATTATTAAAGATTACAAAATAATTTTGTTATTTCATTCCCAGGAATAACATAAATTTAGTGAGATAACAGACTGGTTTCCTGGCTTAGCATCATTTTACTAGTTACCCTTCTCAAAGTTTCCTTTAATGGCTATGTAACGTTCATCCGCATCACAGTTGCTGGGACAGCAAGAGAATCTAACTCTTTTCCCAAACATCTATTATTCCAAAGCTATTTAGTTGTAAACATATCTTACTATATTATTTTTAATTTGTAAAATAATAAAAAAAAGAATAATAATTATTCTTTTTTTATCCTTAGTTATAAAGATTTTTCGTTTTCATCAACATTTGATGAAGAAAACTCATATGAGTCAAGGCGAGATATCTTCCCTATTTTAAGTCTTTTTTCTACATTAATTTTTTTCCGTAATAATAATTGCTTTCTTTTTTTAAAGTTTTTTGATTGTGTTACTACTAATTCACCCTCATTAATCTCTTGTTTTCATTTTTCTTGAATTTTGTGAATGGTATTCAAATAATTATCTATTAATTTCTGGTTAAAAACTTGTCCATAATTATTAGCAGTTATAAATCTTAATAATCGGCTTTGAGCATTTAAAACATTTCACAAAAAAATTTCAAATTCCCCAGTATCGCTAAAAATAACATCGGTCATTTTGTGTTCTTTCTTTTGTAACTTTCTATTACTTAAAATTTGTTGTTTAAAATTTTTGAAAAAAGTAGGCCATTTTTCTTTTTTGATATAGCCTCATTCTTGATAACCCATAATTTGAAATTGCTCACTAAAATCGACCATTTCTTTAGTACGAATTTTAAAAGAATTTAAAAATTTAAAATAATGTTGTGCAATATCAATAATAAGAATACGATCATGGAATTTTAAAAGCTCAATTAATTGATTAGTTTCGGTTTTAATTTTATGCAAATAAAATTTTGCATAAAATTCAAGTAACTGAGAATTAGATTTAATTTCATTAAAATTAATTATTGTATCATCTTCAACAATAACATATTTTTCTAAAATTTTTTCAAAAGTTAATTCATTAAGTACGCTAAGAACTTCAAAATATTTTGGTTCTGACTTGCTATTAGTTGCTGAAGAATCATCTTGAGAAGCATTGGTCTCCGAATCTTCAGACCCAATTGCTCGAATTTCTAATTTAACTTTACGCGGATGAATTGTGACGGTAGGAATAATTGCCCCTCGTATTTACTAAACTTAAAAATAAAATTTGTCAATTCAGAAAATAATAATTGTCCTAAGTTTATTTGCAATTGTTGGTATATTGTTAACATTTTTTGTATTTTAGCAGACACTTTTTCTCATGCTCAGTAAGTTCCAAAAGGTTGGCGTTTATGTTTACTTATATCAAGTAATTCATTAAGACCAACTATTTCTGATAAATTTAAAGCAGTAATATCTTCTTCAAAAATACGATTAATTTCATTAATCAAAAGATTAGTTGAAATTGGATTCATAAGTGATCACTCTTTCTAAATAATGTTTAATTTTAATATTTTAAAATAACAATCCTAAAAATAAGATTGTTAAGATTATTAAAATTAGATATAAAAAAATACCAAAAATCTTGTTCACAAGAAATTTGGTATTATATATACTCTAAAATATGAAATTATTAATTTTTATATCTAATCCTTTATTATTATAACACTTTCTTTTAATTCTAGTGTGCTAATTTATAAATCTTATCAATAACTGTCATCGTAAAAATAAGTTTTTTAATTTTTAATAAAAGTTATTTTATGGTTTCTTGTTCTAATTCACTTTCTAAATCAACTTCTAATAAATTATGCTCAGCTAGTTCTTGATCAAGTTCAATTGTGTGTTCAGTTCGTTTTAAATCTTTGTAAATAAAAAAACCAAACAAAATTCCTAAACAAATTAAAATTACTAATAATACTGTTAAAGCTACAATTGTTAACATCTACTCCACCTCGTCTTCTAATTTAGATTGTGCTACTTTGGAAATTTCATTTTGAATAATTGTCTTCTTAATTTTATTTTTAGCATTAAAAATTTCAGGACTATTAGCTAGCGCCGAAATGATTGGCACCAGAATTCCTAACATTAATGCTAAGATCGAAATATATCATGGGTTAGTTGTTGTTGAAATTACAAAATCATAAATTGAAAAGCCAATAATAATGAATAAAACAACCGGAATGACATAATACATCATTAGGCGGTATAATGTTCCTAATTTAATTCAAGAAACTTTATTGTTATATTTAATTAGAACATCTAATTTTTTAGCTTTATGAACAAAGAAGATTACTTGCGCAAATGATACTAAAATTAGATCTAACCCCGCAGCTAGTAATTGGAAGGAATTAATTAACTGGTAAGTATTTTCAAATACTAATGCTAACCCAACCATAATGATTAATGCACATATCCCAAAAATAACTCGCCGCTTTTTAAAATGATACTGGGTTTCAATTGCATCGACAATAACTTCGGTATTTCCAACCGTAGTACTTAACCCTGCAATAAACAAGGCTAAGAAAAAGAGAATTCCTAAGAAGTTGCCAAATCCCACCGCAGTATTTTGGTTAATAATATGAAAAGTTTCTGGAAGCACATTAAAGACAAACACCATTGAATCACTACCAAATTTATTTTTAATTTCTTGTTGGAATAATAAAATATTAGTTTTATCACTTATACTATTATTAACAATTGCCCCCGATGAACCGAAGATAAAAATTAAGTTAGTAACTGATAAAAACAAAATCCCAATTACTAATAAATATGTTTTAGAAGTATTATCTTGGTTGTGCGGAGCAACACCAGCAAAACGCATCATCATTCCCATTCCTAATGAAGTGGTAAAGAATGCTAAGGAAAAAACACTACTTCAAGTTTGGGTTGTTCCTAATTTTTTTAGATTATCTTTTAAAAATAAAGTTGCTAACCCTTCTTTACTGCCCGGAACAGTTAAAATATAAATTGCTAAAATAAAAATAATAATAAATAATAAAGGCATAAATACTTTGTTTAATTTTTCAATTCCTTTAACCCCAAATGATAAGATTAGTCCCACTAAAATAACAACTAAGAGAAAGGCTAAAAATACAATTCATTGAAAACCACCATGCGTGCTAACACCAAAACCACCACTCTGCAAAATATGCTTATTAAAAATGTTGCCACCCATATCATTAATAAGACTGGGACTAAATTCAATTCCAATTGAAACAATTGTATAACCAACTAAAACTGAATAATAAATTGAAATAATAATCATTAAGGTTGACTGAAACCATCCAATAAATTTGCTTACTTTAACATTTTCTTTTTCAAAAATATTAATTACACTTTTACGACGTAAGTTTCCTAAATTAAATTCAAAGATTAATAACGGAATCCCAACAATAATCATTGCAACAATATATAGCAAGAAAAAATAAAATCCCCCGTTCTTATTAATATAACCAGGTAATCCTCAAATTACCCCTAGTCCAATTGCTGCTCCTAAAGAAGAAACAATAAAACCAACTTTGCTCATTTGCTTTTTCTTATTCATAGTCATCTCCTAACTTTTATAATAAAATTTTAACTATTATGGAAAATAAGATAAATTTATAAAAATTTTTATCTTTTATATTAAATAATTCTACCATGATTTTGATAATTTGTCATTAATTTTAGATCTTTTTTTATGACCTTAAATTTTAATTAACTGGTAAAAGAAAGAAATCTCTTTATAAATAAAGAGATTTTTCAATATAATATTTAATTAAAAATTAGTTTGTTTCTGATGATGTATCATCTGCTGAATTATTAAAATCATCAATTGCTTTATTTAAAGCAGTCAAAGCATCTTTTGCTGCAACTTCATCAGTAACTTTTTCTGCTATTGCAATTGCATCTTGTAAATTTTTAAAAGCAGCAGCAGTTTTTTTACCTTGTTCAATTTTTTTAGCTTCAGCAATTTTAGCTTTTAAAGCATCCAAATTAGGTGTTTTTTCTTGGTCACCACCATCAGGTTGGCTTAATTGGATAACTTGTTTAGCCATTACTGTTAATGCTGGAACTTTTGGTAGTTCGCCTTCTTGAGGGATCTCAATTTTTCCTTCCATTTTATTTAAAATTAAAGTAATTTCAGTGGCTCCTTGTTTTGCTTCCACAGTAAATGCATATGCTAATACATTTCCCGCTTCGTCAATTGAGTTTTTAAAATCTTTTGTTTCTTGGAATAATGCTAAAATTGGTTCACTCTCTTGTTGCTGTGCTGGATCTAGAACAAATCAAGTTGGATCACCAGTGATGCCTTCTTGAGTTGTAGTATCAGCAACAACTTTTCCATCAGCAATCTTACCATCAACAAATGTTAATTGACTAATTTCTTCTGAATTTTTATCTGATTTATCACAAGCAATAACTGAACTTGCCCCCATTGCTGTTAAACCAACAGCTCCTAAAATAGCTAATAACTTTTTCATTCAATATTACCTCTCTTATTTTGTATTTATAAGAAAAACTTAAAAAAGACCCATAATCATCATAATAAACCTACTATAATAATTACTGGGCCTAATGCTTTTCATAGTCTTAATTTAACAAAAAAAAGCAACGCTTTTAAATATTTTTGTAAAAATCTTACTATTTATTAGTTGCTGTAATTACTATAATGCTGTTTTCAATAACTTAAATCACTATTAACTAATTCTGATAATTCAGCAATGGAAGAAATTTTAATATTTGGCCGAATATATTCTAAAAACAAGACCCTAATTTCTTGACCATATAAATTCATATTTTGATCAATTAAATAAGTTTCAACTGCTTCTTGGTTTTTACTATTGACCATATAAGAAGTTAGCGAGGGATAAGAATGATTATTAATTAATGTTTCGCTAACATATACTCCGTAAGGTAATAAACACTTTCTTGCTAAATAAATATTAGCTGTCGGAAAATTAATTGTTCGTCCCAATTTTTTACCATGGTCAACAACCCCGGTCACTGAATATGGAAAGGCTAATAATTTATTAGCATTAATTAAATCATGGCTATTAGTAATTAAATTACGAATATAAGAAGAAGCAGGACTGGTTGGATCTCGTCTAATTATTGTAACATTATCTTTGCCAAAAAAATCTTGTAAAGTTTTAACATTCCCAGTTCTCTTATTACCAAAAGAAAAGTCTTGTCCAACTACTACTTTTTGGGCCCCGTATTTTTCTTTTAGAATGGTTAAAAATTGGTGGGCAGTTAAGTTAATAAATTCATCATTAACAATACCTTCCAAATAATAATCAAAACCCCGAGCAGCAATTAGTTCTTGCTTAACTTTGTTTTCCATTAGTTTAGTATTCATTTTTTTAAAGTAATCACTAACGCTTTCTGATAATGTAAAAAATAACGATAATAAATTATTTTTGTGGGCACTTGCTAAAGTAGCATTGATAACTTTTAAATGACCTTCGTGTAAACCATCAAAAAAACCTAAGCATACGATTTTGGGAGTATTATCAAAATCTTTCTTTCATCTTAAAATTTGCATAATTTTAGTTTTCACTTTCACTTTCTAATTTTTTAACATTAGGGTCAGGAGTTCAAATTCCCCGTTGGGAAGCAAACACATGACGACCAATATGTTTATAAATTGCTAATACTTCTTTTTGTTTATTAATAATAAAAATAATGGGATCAGTATGGTTAATAATTACAATTGGTTTCCCGTGCTTAATTTCATCTTCATAATGGTATAACAATAATGGTTGCTTATTAATAAATAACGCATCATACATTGAAATAATATGTTTAGGCTCTAAATTTTCAATTTTAACAGCTCTGGTTAGGGTAAAATTTCCTGATAAAGTTCGAGTTAATTTACTAACCGTAGCAATTGTTCCCAGTTTATCAGCAAGATCAATCACTAAACTACGAATATAAGTTCCTTTTGAACAAATAACACTAAATTTAATAATATGCTGATGGGAATTATATTCTTTTAGTTTAATTTCATGAATTGTTACTGTGCGTGGTTTGATTTCAACATCCTGATTTTGGCGAGCATATTCGTATAATTTTTTACCGTTTACTTTAATAGCTGAATATTTAGGGGGATATTGTTCATATATAAAACCATTAAACGCGGCAAAAACTCTTTTAATTTCTTTTTTCTTTAGTTTCCGTGGTAGTTCTTCTTTAATAGTTTCTCCCGTAATATCACCACTATCGGTTTCTTGAAATAATTTCATTTCCACATCATAAACCTTATTAGCGCTTAATAAATATTCACTAATTTTTGTTGCATTGTTAATTAACACTACTAATAAACCCGTTGCCAAGGGATCTAACGTTCCCGCATGTCCAATTTTTCGCACATTTAATTTTTGTTTGATTTCTTGGATCACTTGATGGCTTGTTTTACCCTCTGGTTTATCAATTAAAATAACACCATCTTTCATCTGCTAAAACCCCTTTAAGTCTGTACTTTAATTCATTATATCATTTAATTTGTTCTAAATTAGTTATATTTTACTAAAAAATCTTGATAATTTTTCATAAATAATTTATTATAATTGCGTATGAAAAATAATTATTGTTACATTTATATCTTTCTTACAAATTATTAATGCCTTTCCTTTTGTGCTTAATAATTATTCTTTTGTAGCAGTATTTAAAAAATAATTATAATCTTAAAATAGTTTGTTTTTCATACACTTATATTGAAGGGCAGATTTGGTTTTCTAGGCTGTTCATTTTACCAAATCTGTTTTTTTTTTTTTTTATTTTAACAAAAATTACGACCACTATTAAAACCTTGAATTTTAAGGCTCTAAATGTTGTTAAAATATATCAAATTGTCAAAATTTTGCAAAATTACTGTTGCATTTTTAAAAATAAGTGATATTATTTAATTGTCTTAAGTAGACAAAACAATAAGTAAATTAAGAATGCACATATAAAGAGAACATGTTAGGTAATTATTATATTTTAAATATAATAGAACGAACGTTGACCGTGTATGATACCTAAATGGTCTTTTAAACAAAATATCTCAAAAAAATAGTAGTGAAGACTACTATTTTTTATTTTATTAAATTATTATGGTGCAAAGCATATACTAATCCCTTAAATAATAAGAGTTTATCAAATAAATAATTTGATAATAACTGCTCAAAATGATAACTATTTCCCCCAGTAATTACAATAATGGGGTTTTTTAAATGAACAACAATTTCATCAACAAGGGCTCTAATTGCTAAACCATGACCTTTGACCAGACCAATATTAATAGCTTGTTTAGTATTCTTACCAATATAGGCATCTTCATAGGAAATCTCAAATTGTTGCAATAATTGTGCACGAGAAAACAAGGCTTCACTGGCTGTTGCTAAGCCAGGCATAATAACTGTTCCTTCAAATTGATGGTTCTTAACCATTGTAATGGTGGTGGCGGTTCCCATATTAATAACAACACTATCATTTTTATTAAACTCATGATAACTAGCATAAGCAGCAGCTAATAAATCAGCACCTAAATTACGGGGATTAGGAACATTAATTGTAAAATCATCAAGAACTAAATTTTTTTTCAGTTGGTAAAATGCCAGATGGTGATTACTTGCTAAATCACGAATAACTCCATCCCACATTGGACGGACAGAAGATAAACAAATTAATTTAATCATTGTTCATGTAATACCAATTCTATTAAAAGCAGCATTAATTTTTTGCAATAAGTGTTTTTCAATAATTAAATTTTGACTTGGTAAGGTTAAAAAATGATTAATTTCTTGGCCATCATAATTAGCAAACTTGATGGCAGTATTCCCAATATCAATTAATAAGTACATATTATTGCTCCTTTTGCTGTAAAAATAAAATTTCATTGATAATTGCTTTCGCAATTCCTAATTTTGAACTATTATCCACCGGTAACGTTCTTGTTTTTGATAATAAAATAATTTTATTTTCCTCACTATTCATTGCTGAAATTTCGTTAACGACAATTAAGTCTAAATTCTTCTGTATTAACTTTTCTTTCGCATATTCTAAGTCAAAATTATTTTGGGCACTAAACCCAACTAAAAATTGGTGTGTTTTCTGCGCTCCTAATTCTTTTAAAACATCAACATTTGCTGTTAATTTGACTTCCAACTCCGGATGAGTTTTTTTGCTAATTTTCCCCGTTAGCGGATCAGCAATTTGGTAATCATTTAAAGCGGCACAAGCAATCACGATATCTTGCTCGGCATAATTTTTTAACATTACCTGGAGCATTTCTTGGTTAGTGGTTACTTTTGTGGTTGAGTAATTTATGGGGATATCAACATCCCCTTGTACAACAGTAAGGTCGGCTTTTGCTCACTGTAAAACATGAGCTAAGGCATCCCCCATTTTACCCGATGAATTATTTGTTATGTAGCGAATGCCATCAAGATAAGTTCTCGTGCGACCAAAGTTCAATAAAACTTTACGATTTTGAAACTGGTCTTGGAAAGAAAAATACTCTTCGACATGGGTCAAAACATCTTCTCATCCCCACGCACGACCAATACCATAAATTTTACATGCTAATAACCCATATTTAGCTGGTAAAACTTCCACCCCATCCCTGGTTAGAGTTTCTAAATTACGTAAATTAGCTGGTGAATTATACATTACCGTATTCATCGTTGGAAATACCATTTTATAAGCATCCGTGGCACTATATACTAAACTTGCTAAACTATCCGTAAAACCATTCGCAATCTGAGCAATAAAATTATGGGTCGCAGGATAGCAAATAAATAAATCACTATCTTTGGCAATCCCAATATGCTCAGAGGGATCATTTTTACTATAATAGTCATGAGTAAAAATTTCAGTATTAATTTCTGCCGGTAGATTTTCTAAAAAATGCAGAGCTCCTTTGGTAAGCACTAACTCAACATGGTATTTCTTTTTTAAAGCTTCATATAATTTTAACCCCTTAAAAGCAGCAACACTACCAGTAATTGCTAATACAATCTTTTTCATTTTCTTGTCTCCTTAATTTTGCCTTGTTAAGGTTATTCTATAATATAATGGCCAAGAAAAAAAGAGATAATTATAATTATCTCCTTACTCATCATCTTTTTGCTCTTCACTTGGAATTAAATTATAGCCTTCTAGTAATTCTTGAAATTCATCATCTAGCGCTTCTTTATTAATAAATTCTGCTAATTCTTTTTGATTAATTTGAAATTCCCCATTATTTTTTTCAAGATTTTCAATAATTTCCGATACTTTGTTAAAATTACTTTCGTTGTCTTTACTTACCATAATTGCTTCTTCAAATAAAATTTTAGCAATTTCTGTTAAAGTTCCGTAAATTGTTTTTTGTAAATCACTAATTATTAAAATTTTGTCCCCGATCAAGCGATAATTTTGTTGAGCTACCGCCAATGTCTTTTTTAGATGAGGATTACTTGCTAAAAATTGTTCAAAATCTTTATTATTATCTAAAACAATTTTTGTCAATTCGCCCATTGCCTTTGATAATTCTAAAAAGCTGTTTTGAACATCTTCAATTAAATCGTTGCGTTGAAGCAAACGCTCATAACTATTAACCATTCTTGTGGTACCCCGAGCGAATTTTTTTAACCGCTTGTGAACGTAAATCTTGCAAGTTTTCATTTCACATCATTCATTCTAAATAACGGAAATAAAAAGTTTTAACATAATTTAATTTTTGACCATATAACTCCTGAGCAACTAACTTAACTTTTTTTAAAATTTTAATATAAGTATAGTGTAACTCGGGTTCTTTTTGATAAAGACGTTGGTAAGCATCAGCATATTCTTTAACTAGCCCACTAATGGTATGTTCTAAACTACGAGTTTTTTCGATAATAATGCGTTTCATAATATCATCTTTTTCTGTCATTGTATAATTACCATTCTTCTTAATATAATATAATTTAATTTCTAATGATAAGATTGGATTAATTTGGTTCACAATATTTTCGGTTTCCACAATTAAAGATAGTTCTTTAATAACAGCATTATAGAATGGACTACCCCTACCAATTTCATTACTTTCCATATTTTCTCTCCTTATTAGACAAATATTTTTCTGCAACTCAATATAAATAATAAATTTATATACTATTAATTTTATCCTATTTTCTTAAATTATGAAAATCATTTGAATTATATTTTTATCATTTTATTAATGACTTAATTATTAAAAAATTAAGTATCATATCCAATAATATAGTCATCATTTTTTAGATTATCCACCGAAGAAATAATTGCTTGGATTTTCATATAGTAGTTAGTCCCAGATAAAATTGGATATTTTCGATCAAAATAAGTTTTAATATATGTTAATTTTTGCCGATAAGTTGTTAATCACTTGTGGGCAATTAAATTTAATTCTTCCATAATTTCGCGTTGATTAACACTAATCGCATCTTTCCGTTTTTCAGGATCTAGTTTTTTAAATAATTCAGTTGCTTTCTTTTTAAAATTAATCGCATAGTCAATAAAACCAACCACTCCTTCAATTTTAATAGGAGTCACATAAATCCCTAAATCATGGGAACGACAATAATCATATTGAATGCGAGAAATTTGGGAATTTTTTAATTCATTCTGAACTATATTTAAATCATTAAATTCTTTAATATTATAAATTTTAAAATCAACATAGTAATCATATGGTGTTAAAAAAACACTATTAGTATACCAACTATAACGAGAAATTGATTCAAAAATTTCTTCTTCAATAAATTCAAACTCACGGAAATAATAAGTTTCTGAACGTCAAAAACGCTCTAAAATATAAAAGATTAATTCTTCGCCATCAATATTTTTATTAAACCAGTTTTTTTGATAGTTAATATTATTATATTTTTCTAAGTCCTTTTTCTCAAGGCGATTAATACTATCAATCTTCTGCAAAAAAGCATCATAGCGTTTGATAAAATATTCATAAAATCAACGCAAAACTAGGGTGTATAAAATATAATAATAAGCAAAGTCTCCTTTTAAGACATATTTAATTAGTTTAACTAAACATCGCAATAAATTATTTGAAATTTTATTAGCTTTGTTAAAATGCTGGACAACCTGAATCATATTATCAGTTTTTTCCACCCCGTTGCGTCAAAAAAAGTAATCAAGTTTCCCATTATTATTTTTATAACAAAACGGAATAATACGAACTTTAATGGTAACTTCCTCTTCAACTAAATATTCTAAATAACCATCATTTTGCGTATTTTTTGAGTCAGTGTAATTATTATTTTTACGAATTTCACTAGCAATATTCTGAAACATTTTTTCCCGCAAACCAGTTGCTGTTTTTGGCAAGTATTTAACAACCGCAATTTCTAATTCAATCTTTTCATATTTTGTTAAGGTTTTACAGCCAAATTCGCCAAGGGCAATTGTTTGATAACCATATTTTTTAAACGCCTGGCGGTAATTATCAAAAATTGTTTTTAACTTTCGTTTAATATTGGTCTGTAAATTAAAATGTTTACTAACAATACTATTCAATTCTAAAAACTTTGGTTTCTTGTCCATCTGTAGTCCTTCTTCTATTGAATTTAAAAATTCCTCTTCTTATTAATTATATCTTGAATTAAAAAATTATTTAATGTTAATTATTGTATTATCTTGAACATCAATTCCAAAGGCATTCGGATTCTTATTTAATCCTGGTAAGGTAATAATTTTTGATAAATAAACAATAAAATATTGCGCTCCTGAATTTAATTTAATATCCCTAATGATTACTTTATTATCATGGCGATCAGCGTTCCCCCAAATTGTTTGGTGATTTTTAGTCATACAAACTGGAAAATGTTTAAATTCCGAAGTATTATAATGCTTAATTTTAGCTAATGCTTCGGGGCGATATTCAATATTATTGGTAGCATATATTTTTTGACAAATTATATCAATTTTTTCATTTACTAAAGTATGGTTAAAATCAATAATTGGTGTATAGTGTTGTGGTTGATTTGTTAATTTAATAATTTTATTTGCTAAATCTGGTTGGTCTTTAATTCCTAAATGATAAGTATTATTAATGCCATATTCAATTTTATTTTTTTCTAATCAATCAGTTAAAAATTCAATTTCAACTGGTAAATCAGTGGCAAATCGATTAATACAAACTAAAAAATTTAAATGGTAATTTCTAATAATATTAATATGGTGCTCCAAGTGAGTTAAACCTTTAGCAAGACTTGATAAATCAACAGTATCTAATTTTTCTTCTGGCAAGTCTCCATTTAATTTTAATGCTTTAATGGTAACCACCAATACCGTACAGTCAGGAGTAAACTCTTGATGCGAATTAACAATATCATTAAATTTTTCAAAACCCAGATCACTACCAAAACCAGTTTCACAAACAACATAGTCACTTAATTTTAACCCTAACTCCGTGGCAATAATTGAATTCGTCCCATGTGAAATATTAGCAAATGGGCCACAATGAATAAATGCGGGAGTTTCGTATTTAGTTTGAACTAAATTTGGCAAAATGGCATCTTTTAATAAAGCTAGTAACGAACCAGTTATTTTTAAGTCTTTAATATAAATTGGCTTATTATTAATATTATAAGCAACAATTGTTTGATCTAAACGTTGTCTTAAATCAGTAAGGTTCTTACTTAAACTTAAAATTGCCATAATTTCACTAGCTGCAGTAATTTGAAATTTTTCCTTGCGGACAAGATCTTTTTTAATAGTAATCTCAACTTCCCGTAAAGCACGATCATTCAAATCTAAACAACGTTGTCACACAATTTTATTAATATCAATTTGGAGTGGATTATCTCAATATAAAAAATTATCAATCATTGCTGATACTAAATTATTTGCACTGGTAATCGCATGAAAATCTCCAGTAAAATGGAGATTAATTTCATTTTCTGGTAATAATACACACTCTCCCCCACCAGTAGCTGATCCTTTCAAACCTAAGACCGGTCCTAACGAAGGTTCACGCAATGCTAAGATTGTTTGATGTCCTAAATTATTTAATTTATCAGCAATTCCAATTGCCGAAGTAGTTTTTCCCTCCCCTGCTTTGGTGGGATTAATAGAAGTAACTAAAATTAATTTGCCCTTGCGGTTCATCTGCTCAAAATTATTATATTTAATTTTAGCAATATTTTCACCATACAAAATTAAATCATCAGTTGCTAAATTAATTTGTTTTGCAATGTTACGAATATCTTTCATAACAATCATTCCTTTCAACTAATTTCTTACTATGATTATATCTTAAATGCTAATATAATATTTTTTAATTATTAAAATTACTACTTTTCATATAAAATATTGATAGATTGTATTAAGAAAGGAACCAAAAATGGAAGAAAAAATAATTGATGGAAAATTAGTGGCCAGTGAAATTAAAGCTAAAATTACTGCCGAAATTAATAATATTAAACTGAATAATTATCGAACACCAAAACTATGTGTAATCCAAGTTGGCGATAATGCGGCTAGTAGTACTTATATTAAAAATAAAAAAATTGCCTGTGAAAAAGTCGGAATTTTATTTAATTTACTAAAATATCCAGTAACAATTACTGAACAAGAACTAATTGAACATATTATTACCTTAAATAATGACCCCAATGTTGATGGTATTTTAGTTCAGTTACCCTTGCCTGATCAAATTGACACTAATAAAATTATTGATGCTATTGATGTCTTAAAAGATGTGGATGGATTTTCAGCTCATGTCCTTGGAAATCTAATGATTAATAAAACAAAAGTTGTGCCTGCTACTCCCAAAGGGATTATGAGTTTATTTAACTATTATAATATTGACTTAGTTGGACAGCATGTTGTTATTGTCGGAAGAAGTAACATTGTGGGCAAACCTCTTGCTAACTTAACAATTAACGCTCATGCTACTGTAACTGTTTGCCATTCCAAAACAAATAATTTATCTTATTACACTAAACAAGCTGACATTTTAGTTATGGCTGTGGGAAAACCAAAAATGTTAACCAAAGAAATGATTAAAGAAAATGTCATTATTATTGATGTGGGAACTAATCGGGATGAAAATAATAAACTATGTGGGGATGTTGATTTTGATGATGTCTACTCCAAAGTTAAAATGATTTCACCCGTCCCCGGGGGAGTTGGTCCGATGACAATTGCCTCACTATTAGAAAATATCATGCACTTATATGAATTACATAATAAATAAAAATAGTAGTTTTAAACTACTATTTTTAAGATATTTTTTTAAACTTAAATTGACACCACAGAATACTAAAGTTAATTATTAAAATACTACTAACTAAAATGATTGGAATTAAAATTCAAATAAAGGGACTTTGTAAAAGATGATCCTCTTGGAAAATTAAACCAATAATTAATGTTGGTAAATAACCACCGATTAAGGCAAAGAAACTTAGTAAAATTGATTGATAGAATAAATGCAAGAATATTTTCTTTCTTTGATAACCTAATTTTCTTAATAACTCATATTCATTAAGATTACTAATGATAAAAACTCACAAATAGTTAATGGCAATCACAATAGAAAAACCCCTAACACAAATAATAAAATTGTTCCTAAAAATTCTAACGCATGTTTAAAAATAATAAGGTGAGAATTATTATTAGAACCCTTCAAAGTGGGCACAGATGCCTCAAAATTAAGACCATATAATGAATAAGTTAAGAAAAAAATAATAATTATTATCACTAAAATAATTTGAAATAGTTTATTTAATGAACTATAAAATTCTTTTCCCGCATTTTGCAAATAGCAGGCTTTCTTATTTATCTTAGTAATGCCAAGGAATATTATTCCAATAATTTCTTTTCCCATTAAATTAAAGCTAATAATTATAAATAATCCACCAAAAAGGAAAGTTGCACCATTTAAGGTTGCATTTGAATAGTAAATTCCAAATTCGAAACCCAAAAAAAGACAACCCAGAATGATTTTAAGTCATAAAACTTTTTTATTATTTTTATTTTTGTTGGCTAACTTGGTAACACTAATTGTTTTTACCTTAAAAGTTGCTAAATATAGCAGAACATTAACAAAGAGCGTTCCAATAATTACATACCCAATAATTAACCCTGGGTTTTGGTAGAGCCTAAAACTAGCATCAACAATTGATCTTTGCATTAGTAATTTAATAAAATAATTGGCTACCGGAAAAGACAACCCAAAAGCTAACGCTAATATTGGTACTAAGAAAATAATATTTTCTAAAAACACAAGGTAACGAATTTGACCAATTCGAAACCCCAGAATTCTTAAATTCATATATTGCTCTAATTTTAAATTAAAATTTAATTTTAAAATTATTTTAATTATTAATAATGAAATTAAGGTAACTAATCCAAAATAAATAGTGAAAAATAATGTTGTATTTGTCGACTTTGGTTGAGCACTGTTAATAAAACTGGCAATTAATAAGTTTAAAAAGGTGCCAATAAATAAGGCTCCAATAAATAAAGTACAATATGTTGCAAGTGAGAGCGATCAATTCTTTTTAAATTGAAAAATGGCAAACTTAAACATTTTTAAATAGTGCTTTCATTTTCTTTTCAATATCATCAAGTTGTAGTTGCGGATGAATTGATTCAATTTGATGATCAGCAATAAAAATAATACGATCAGCATATTGAGCAACATAAGGATCATGGGTAACAATAATTAAAGTTTTTTGAAAGTGCCGTACATTATTAATTAATTCCTTTAAAATTTGGTCACGGGTAATCAAATCTAAAGCACCAGTTGGTTCATCAGCAAAAATAAAATTATTATTGCCAATTAAAGCACGGGCAATTGATACTCGTTGTTTTTGACCTCCACTTAAATAATTAATTTTTAAGTTTTTAACTTGCTCTAAATTTAAAGTTTTTACTAAGTAATCTAATTTATTATTATCAATTTTTTGGTGATTAATTCGCTGGGTAATTAAAATATTCTCTTTGATTGTAAGATAATCAATTAATTTATAATCCTGAAAAATATAAGAAATATTTTGCGAGCGAAATTTTGTTAACTGTGGTTCTTTTAATTTGGTTAAATTTGTTCCGTTGAGTTCAATTGTTCCCGTAGTTGGGCTATCCAGTCCTGATATTAAATTTAAAAGCGTTGTTTTACCAGAACCGCTAAAACCCATAATTGCTATAATTTCTTGATGTTCAATTTCTAGATTAATTGCATTTAAAATATTTGTTTTACTAACATTTTTAATAATAATTGCTTTTTTCATGTTTACACCCTTTCTAAAATATTAGTTTATTTTAGAAAACTTGGGGGTGATAACACCGTTTTAATTTTTAATTTTCTTATTTTATTCTGCAGAACGATGATAAATAATAACCACCGGAGCGCTTGGTCAGGTATAATAGTTATTATTTCAAGATCTGATTTTATTGGTTCTTTTTCTTCTATTAAGAAATAAACAATTTTAAACTTCTGAAAAATAATAATAGTATAATAAGTTCCAAATAAAGTAATTCAACCTAAAACAAATAAAGATTCATGGAACTGTTTAAAGGCAAAAATGACAAACCCAATTTGTAAAATAAACATCCATAAGGTTAATATTAATGTAATAATAAATCATCCACTAAAGAAAATTGTTTTCGTATTAAATTTTTTCTTAATTCAAGTAAAGACTAATATTAATAACACTCACGGAATCAGAGCTGGCAAAAAGAAAAACATGAAAAAATATCAACATAAAAATATTAAATATAATGTTGGTAATAACTTCATATTAAACCTTTTTAAAAAATACCGTCAGTTCATTTTAATTCTCCTTATTGTATTATTAATAATATCGGATCCAAAAATTTTATCAAGATAGATGAATTATTTATTAATTAAAAAGACCCTATTGGGTCATATAATTTTTTAATAAACTTATTCTTTTACTTTTTTTAAAATTGCTTCAATTTTATTAGCATTATCTAAAGAATCATCATAAATGAATTCTAACTCTGGACATTTATAAGTATCTAATTTATGTGCCAATTTTGATCGAATTTCTTTACGATAACGATCAATTGTATTTTGCAATTCATCTTTATCTTTTGACATTAATGAGGAGTAATAAACTTTCGCATGACTTAAATCATTTGTTAATTTTACTTCACTAATTGAAATCCCACTTAAAACTTGGCCCTTAATTTCCCTTTGCATAATTAAAGTTAAATCACGACTAATAATTGATTGTAGTTTTTCAATTTTAACTTGATTAGACATTTTTTTCACCTCTTCTATCAAATTGATATTTTTATTATAACTTTAATTTCTCCCAAAAGATAGTGTTGATAAATACTTTTAATTCCGTTATGATGTAGATAATTGTAATAAAAGACATAAGTGAGGCATCAAAATGAAACGGTGAATTCCTAAAAAATGATATAAAGATTACATTTGATACTATAAAATTATCATTAGTGCAATTGCCTTTGGTTTTTTAGCTTATGGTTTCTATATGAATTGTTTTAAAGAATTTTGATATGTTAATCCACGTTTTGATCCTTGAGTAACTGATTATAGTTTACAAAATTATGATGTCTTATTAAGTTTTTATTCGGTCCAAGTTAATATTATTACCATTGTCTGGTTAATTTTAATTATTTTTAATCATCATCGCGAGCAAAAAAACTGATTTTTTTCAACAAATTTTAAATTAAGCATTCTAAATTGAAATATTTTGATGTTTATCATTTTTTGAATTGGAATTATTACTGGTTATAAAAATGGCCAGTTAACAATTAGTGATTATACTTCAGCACAAGTTGCTTGTACAGTTGTTACCCACTTTGTGATGCCAATCTTATTCTTTATTTATACTTTCCTAACTTTTGGAGATTATAAAATTCATTGGGTCAAAAATTTTGTTAAAAAAGACTGGTGAGTTGCAATCAGCTACCCATTATTTTACTTTTTTTATGTTGTGGTGCGCGGAGCAATATGAACAAAAGATGGAAACACCACTTGGGCCTATCCCTTCTTAGATTTAAATTTCCCCATGGTGGAAAATGCTTCAAAAGTTGAATATAGTCTGTTAATTATTTTTGGATTTTTTGTTATTTTTTCGGGCGTGCAAATTTTATTAACTTTATTAAATAATGCAATGTTTAAAGTGTTTGAGAAATACCATAATAAAACATTATGGTATGAAAAAGTTTGGGTTAAATTTAAAAATTGAATTAAAACCAAAACTAGTAAAAGAAAAGATTATCAAAAAGAATAAAAGATAACCTGAAGGTTATCTTTTATTTTGAATACTTTTTAATAAACTCAGCAATTGAGGATAAATATTTATCTGGATCATTATAAATACCACGTACATGGTCACCGTCAAAATCAACCTTAACACTAAGCTGGGGTTTTTCACTCGCAATTTTATTTTGATATGCTTCTTCACCCATTAAATAAGGTGTGGCATGGTCGTGTTTGTTTAAAATATATAAAAATGGTAACCGTTTCAATGGTTCTAACCCTTCCCCGGGATTTAACTCTTCGGGATCATAACCGCGCGTATCAATTGCATATCTGCGAATCGCATAAAAATGTTCAAAATAATTAAAACGTAATTTCAAAATATAATAGCGGTATAAATCATTTAGATTAGCAACAGTTGAATCAAGAACAATTCATTTAATTAATTTCCGTTCTCTTTCATAATCTTCTTTTAAATATTCAACAATCACAAAAGTCCCCATTGACCACCCATGAAAGTTAATTTCGTCAACATTCCCTTTAAATTGGGTTTTTAAAAAATTAACAATTGCGGATAAGTCATATTTTTCATTGTAACCCATTGTGGTAATACTTTTATCGGATTCACCATGGTTACGTTGATCATAAACTAAAATATTATAACCTAAGCGCAAATAAATTAGCCCAAAGAAAATTGAACGAAATTTATGCGAGTTTAAACCATGGACCACAATTACTCATTTATTATTGTTTTCATTTTTAACTCAACTCTTAATACTAACTGTTTTTAAATTAATCCCTTGGTAACCTTCAACATCATATTCATGAATTTCCCAAGGCGAATTAAATTCTGATTCGGTTAAATGCATCCCATTTATTTTTAATCGTTCTGTTAAAGCATTAATATATTTTTTAGCATAATCTTGGATGTTACTATTTGGCAATTTGCGCCAAAAATTATGACGAAATAAAATCCTTTTGTCATGCATTGTATAAAATAATTTAATATAAATCTTGTTATTTTCCATATATTGGGCAAGTTCACTGTCAGGCACTGTTTTATAAACTTGGGGCGTAATTAAATCGGTACTATTTTCTAAATCAACCGTTTCCAAGTCATCATGGAACTTTAGTTTTTTAACTTCCGGTTTTTTCTTACTAAACTTCATAACTAACTTAAATCTCCACTAGTAAAACCATATGGTAATAAATCAGCAACTTTAATCGTTAATGACTCGCCCCCCTGATTATAAATTTCAATATCTACTTCCCCACCAACTAATTCAAAAATAAATTGGCGACACATTCCACAAGGGGAACCAATATGGTGACTATCAGTATATAAATAAAGTTTTTTAATATCTTTTTTTTGATATCCTAAAGTATAAACTTGGGATAAAGCTGTTCGCTCGGCACATAATCCAACGGGATAGGCAGCATTTTCTACATTCACACCCGCAACCGTCTGACCATCAGTTAATTCGCAAATACAAGCAACATGAAACTTGGAATAAGGAACATAAGCATGGTCCTTTAACTTATTTAATTTATCAAATCAACTACTCATTGCTATTTTCCTTTACTCTTTCTTTTATGAAATTTTTAAATAAATTTTAATAACATCAACTAATGGTGGTAACATAATTAGTAAACCAATCACAATAGCTAAAATTGAGTTAATTAAGGTCGCCGCGGCACAAATATCTTTAATCTTTTTGGCCTTAATATTATATTCAAATGATAATAAGTCAACAAAGTTTTCAACCATTGTGTTAATTAATTCAAAACCAATGACACTCCCAATAGTTAACAAGATAATTGCCCATTGTAAATACCCAAATTCACTAGGTACTTCACGTTGCAGTCAAATCCCTAATCCAATTACCGCAATGGAAACAATAATATGAATAATTAAACTTGATTCTTCCTTAACTGCCGTGTAAACACCACGAAAAGCATTCGCAAATTTATTACGTAATTTAAAGAACATCTTTTTTTTGTTTGGATTTCGACTTGCCATTATTTTTTCCTCTCTTAATAACTCACAATATTATTCTATTGGATTTCGGAGGATTTGTAAATCATTTAGAATAATTCGTTGTAAATTAAACATAATTTCTTCGTCTTGTTTAGTTTGGTGATCATAACCTAAAATATGAAGCATCCCGTGGGTGAATAAAAATGCTAATTCTCTACGCAATGAATGTTGATATTCTTCAGCTTGGCTAACTGCTTTTGGATAACAAATAAAAATATCTCCCAATGAGCGCAATCCCGTTAACTTAAATAAATCAAGTTCTTCATTTTCTTCTAACGCAAAAGTTAGGACATCCGCTACATAATCTTTATGACGATATCTTTTATTTAATTCAACCTGAGTTTGTTCATCAACAAAATTTAATGTTAATTCTAATGGCTCAATGATTTTTAATGTTTCCTTAACTTTGTTAAAAATATTAATAAAATCTTGGTTAAAATTATCAATTTCAAAATGCGTTTCATTATTAATATCAAAATTATCTTCCACAAAATCACCCTTCATTTCACTATTTATATTATAACAAATTAAAATACCATCGTAAAAAAATATTCTAACATCGAAAAATTACCAAGAAAAACCTGCGCTGGTTGGTACCACGTGGCAAGTTCAACTGGAGAGAGGGTTTCTAAAACAACATAATTATTACTTGAATGAAAGTGGTTAGTAATTTGGTACCATAAATTATTTTTTTGATATTTAATCATTTTAACTGTGGTTAATAAAGCCGGATTATGAAATTGCGGGTCATTAATTTCTAAAATTACTTCTTGGTTATCATCTTCTCCAGAATCACTACTAAGATTGTGCAAAGTTAAAAACCCATTATAAACAATGCTAACAGTTTGGGTGCTTAAAAAAATAAAGAGCGCGCTAATTAAACTAAGAATAATAATTAGTCAAAATCCCGGTTTAATTTTAAACATTATTACGTTGGACCTCCGCACTTAAATCAATTACTTGAGAAAAAGATTGCTCAATTTTGGGATCATGACCACAATAAATAATTAAACTATCTTGTTTAGAAGTTAATAAAAGATTAACTAGTGCTAACTTTGTTTTTTCATCCACATTACTTAAACTTTCATCAATAAAATAAACTTCTTTGCGCTGACAAAGTAAATTAAGAAATAAAATAATTTGGCGTTGGCCCTTTGACAAATTATCACCATTATTAACAAGCATTCTTGTTAAGTCAATCTGATTTGTTTGTAAAATTGTTTGGATAACCGGATTCCTTAAAATTGCAATGTCAGCATTAGGATTAAAATTAATAATGTTATCATAAACACTATTAGCAAATAAGTAATCTTGTTGGTGCAAAATCATAACTTTTGCTCTCCATTCTGCTTCATCAACGGTTGCTAAGTTAACTTGCTTATTAATTAAAATTTCACCCTGGTAGTTTTCTTTGAGACGGCCAAGAATGGCTAGTAACGTTGTTTTGCCAACCCCGGATGTTCCTTTTAAAAAAATATGATGCTGAAAAGTTAAGGAAAGATTTTTAAATAAATTAATTCCATTAATTTCATATGTTAAATTATTAATTGTAATTTCTTTAATTTTGGTTGGTAAATTATTTGGTGCAGGTGCTGATTCACAATTCTTAAATAATAATCATTCAACACGTTGATAAGCATTAACAAAATGACTTTTATTGGCAATAAGGTTTGCAAATAAATTACTAAAATCATTAAAATATAATGCTAACGCCGAGTAAAACATCAAATCACCAATACTAAGGTGCTGGGTCGTAATTAAATTAACCGCCAGGTAAAAAATAACCAAATTTAAAAGTTGACTGAAAATATTTAATGCACTCTGTTGGTGATAACTATCTTTCTCTAATTGATAGGTTGCTTGTAATAAATCTTGGTATTCTTTATTTCACTGGTAATAAAAATGGGCAGTCAAATTCCGTGATTTGCGGGATATAAAACTCGTAAAATATTGGAGCACTTGACTTTGATAAGATAATGATTTTTCGTACCACCGGTAGTAAATAATCTTATTAATTTGTCAAAAAATGAGGGCTAATAAAAAATTAAAAATTGTTTCTAAAATAACAATTAATAAAATTACATTACTAATTGTTAATAATAAAATAAAACTCATCACCATCATGATGGTCCGAATTAAAGCCGTTAACATGGTAGTCCCAATAAAATTAGCTAATAAGGCTAAATCTTCCATTCGTTTTAACCAGTCACTATGGTCAAATTTTTCATATTCGGTTAAACTTAAGGAATTTAAATTATTCATAAAAGATGCTACGACATCATGGGTAATTCTAAATTGAAACTTTAACAATAATTTTTGTCAACAAAAGTTGAGAAAACTCTTCAACAAAATAATTAGTGTAAAAACTAAGAACAGCAGAATGATTTCATGGTGAATTAATTTATGGAGTTGATCAAGATAAATTTTAATAAAACTCTTGTTTAAGATCAGGACAAAGTTAACAAACATACCAATAATAATTAACATTAAACTTGTTTTTCAATATGGTTTTAAAAAATAAAAAATATTGGCAAATGATTTATTTTTAAATTTAAGATTTTCATTTTTTTTCGTAAAGATAGCAACATGCTGAAACGCACCTAAAAAGTCATCTTCTGGCATTCACTGTAAACTTTGGGCACCAGGATTAGCAATTAAATAATGGTGGCGCTTTTTTTGATATAAAATCACAAAATGGCCCTGCCCTTCCTTGGTTAATAAATAAACAACCATTGGCGAAAAGGTTTTAATTTTCAAAAATTCAGTTTTTGTAACTTGGTATGGAGATAAGGTAATTTGATAATTCTGGGCGAGCTTAACTAATTCATAAATACTAACATCACCGTTTGAATTAAGCTGGTTAGTTGTTTTAATTTCACTAATACTAAGGTTACGATGATGATAATAATTAACTAGCATTGCCAAGCAAGCATAGGCACAATCATTTGTTTGTTCTTGTTGAACAAAAGGATATCACATTAAAAATCACTCCTTTCTACTTTTAATTTACCGAGAAAAAAGTGAGTTTCCTTGTGTTAATCTTGTAAAATGGTAGCGACTTTTGGTTGTTCATCAGGTGTAAACCAAATTAATTCTTCCATCTCCTGTTTTAATGATTTTTCCGGGTTAAACGGCACGCGTAAGTCAGCTTCAGCCCCACAGCGCGTACAAATAACATGAAAAATAATTTCATTGGTTTGGTCATCGTGGTGATGGGTAGTAATTTCTTTCTTTTCATCATGTTCACAAACAAGATGGTTGAAAATATATTCAGTAATTGCCTGATAAGCAGTTTCAAAGACTGACACATCTTCGACAATCGGAATCGTAATCGTATCAGTGATATTCATTTTCGTGTTATTATAATAATTAAAATTAACTTTAATATGGTTTTTGGCTTGGTAATAAATATTTTCAATTGTTGCCACGGTTTGAAATTCATACTCTTCGTTTTAAAATTCTAAGGTTAGTTTTTCTTGAAACATATGTTATCCCCCTCTGCATTTTGTCGTGTTTTAATTATAACTTATTTTTGAAACGGCCGGTAAAAAGGTAATAAGTTTTATTTTCAGAAATTAGAAAATGATTATTTGGTTCCGGAATTGGGAATTTTTGGGCGGTGGTTAAATCAATGTTGAAGATTTTGTGAAAAGTAGCAAGTTGCAAGTGTTTTTCATCTAAAAAATAAAAGACTCAAAAGATAACTTCATGTAGATTGTTCGGTGCCTCACCTTCGTAATTAAGAAATAACTTTAAATGATAATAACCAATAATTCCGTTGGTATCACCAACAACAATACTATTTTGAATTCGCATTGACCAATGGTTAACTTGATCAAAATTTCAATTTAAATATAGCAATCAAAACTGATGTCTTAATCCATATATAAAATCACGAGTAGTTGTTGTTAAAAAAGGTGGTGGTAACTGATAGTAATGATCAGTAATTAACATTCCGGCTTGGTGACCAATTTGAATCGTACTTTCAACATCATAGAGATACCAATTATTTTGGTGGTCAAAATTAATTTGAATAATATCAACGGGGTTCATATAGACTGGATCCAGCGTTTTCATAGTCCAGTTAAATTGGTAAATAGTTTGTTTATTGACCACGAAAATATTATTTTGGTGGTCAAATTGAACAACATTAATCACCCCCGTCATCTTATTAACAATTTGGAGGAGCAAATGGCTCACAGACCCCTGCCACAGATCAGTTGTCTTCGCATCTCTCATATTAACCGCTGCTATTCATTCCCCCATTGGATTAACATTAAAAGCAGTAATTTGAATATTATCTTTATCTTGATAATGATCGGCGAAATTAAATGATTCTTGGATATTATTAACATTACCATTACCTGTTCACAATTGAATTTCATCAACAAGATATCAATTACCACGAATATCAAATTGTAAAATTGGATAAGTTGTGGTAATAATATCAATTTTTTTTATTAATAAGACAGCGACCCCAGTGGATGTTATTTTTCAAAATTCATTATTATCTAATAACACATATAAATTATTTTGATAATCTTTTTTAAAATTAATAATTCTATTATTAAATTGGTGTAGCAGTTGGTACTGAGGATTATTCATTTCATCTAATGATGGGGACGAATTATTTGTATGGTTTTGTTTTGCCGTTAAACCAAAATATAATCCTAAACCTAAGCTTAGAATTAGGATAATTACTGTCAAACTACTTCCAATAATTAAAAGTCATTTATGCTTGCGTCACATCAGAACCGCTCCTTATCATTAACATTGTTTTAAAATAATTAATAAGGTATGATAAAAGTCTTCGTAAAAATGATAAATGATATTATTAAAAATGTTATTATTTTAGTAAATTAATAATTTAGTATCTTACTTATATTAATATATTTATTATACACAATAATAATAATTTAACCATTACTTTCAGTAAAAATAAAAAAATCCCCTCGGGATTTAATCAGAATCTAAATCATCACGTTCTGAACTACCTATTGGCGGATAATTATTAACAGAACTGGGTGCAGGAGGAGGCGATTCAATCGGGACCATTCGCCCACATAAGGTTAAAATTCCGCCAACTAACAATAATAGAATAGGAACTCCCCAGTTAATTCAAGCAAAGGCAATGGCCACAATCGCTAATACAGCACAGGCAATTCGTAATCCATTATGCTTTTTGGTAATTGCCAAAGCCCCAAAAATAATTGCTAAAGTTAGTAAAATTAATGACATAATAACAAAAAACAGAATAATTTGGCCTGCTAAGTTAAAAGTTGATAAACCATCAAATAAAATAACTAAAGAACCTAAAATACACAAACTACTACCAACAAGGATAATAATGATTCCCCCTAAACCAAGTCCATTTAATTTCATGCTTCCGATACTCCTTCCAATAAATTAATTATTAAAGAAAAAAATAAAAAAGCAAGTAATTTTTAAAAAAAATTACTTTAAACATACTCTTGGCGCGCTAACTGATGATATAAATTATTATTGGAATTATCTGGTCAGTTTAAGTTTCCAATCAACATTTGGTTATCATTAATATTATCATATAATAAATTATTATAGCGGAAAAAATTCTTATAAACTTGTAAGCGAATTTTTTCTCCGATAATTTGAGGAATAAATTCATTGGGCATATTTTCGTTAATTTTTTTTAACCAATTAACAAACAGATTAGCAAACGCAAAACTAATAATCTTCGAACCTGTGTGCGAAGTTGCGGTTTTAATATCAGGGATTAAATAATCAAAGCGATAATTAATAAAATTTAAATAATTACTATTTGACTCTTGTAATAATAAATCATGGTAAAAAGAAGATAATGTTTGGTTATTATAACTTAATAAATCATAGGTTTTTTGTTCAATGTATTTATCAATTTCTTGAATTGTTAAAATTAGTCGGTTTAAAAAAACACTATTTTTTTTAGCAATTAAAAATTTATCATTATAAAAATCATTTGGTCCCCCAAACATAATATGATAACCATTGCTAATAATGTAATCTCCCAATGGCACAATTAAATTGTCAAACCCAAAATAATCAATAATTTCACTTAAAATCCGTTCAATATAACTTTCGGAAGTAATCCATGGGGAGGTTGGTTGATGGTGTTTCAAAAAAATTTGCAAATAGCTTTTGCTAATCAAAGTTAGCATTTTCACTGTTCGCTGAGAGTGATAATCTAATAAATCCTGATTATTTAAAAGCATGATAATCTCTCTTTTCAAAATTAACTGTGAACGATCATTATCTTTCAAATTAAGTAAATAACTTGCTAACATTTTTTTATTAAAACTTGGCAAAACATCCCAATCTAAATAAATTCCACCATAAGCCCGTAAAATTAGATAACGTAAACGATTAGAGACCGACTTTATATGTTGTCGCAAATTTAATTCCTTATTTAAAAACCAATAAGTAACCTTCCCACAGCGTAATGTTTCCTCATTAATTTCGCGAATAATTACTTGATTGCTCGTAAATTTTTGTAATTCTTGTTGAGCTTGGTAAAATGATTCTTTAATTTCTTGAATAATCTCCTCAATGCGGAAAGCTAACATTAACTTTTTATTAACTAAGAATTGTTTAACATTTTCGTTAAAACTAACATTACGATGTTTTAAATAATAATTATGGTAAAACTCATTTTGTAATTTAATAATCTTCGCTAAATCATTGTTGGCCGCCTCTTTAATTTTTAAATGTAATAAATTCACTAAACTACTATCAAAATTAGTCCATAAATTAATTTGGTAATCCGGATTATAATAAGTTCATACTTTAATACAATTAGTTTGGCGAGGCTCTAACAAACCATATCAAATATAATGAATGTTCTTTTCATCAGCTTCTAATTTACCATCTTGGCGAATAAAATGATTAATCAATTGAAATAATTGGTTAGTTTCATAATTATCTTTAAACTCGCGAATACATAATAAATGGAGCGCATTTAAATATTGTTCCTGTTCAATAGTAGTTAAAGTATCATAATTATTAAAAAACAAATCAAAGGTTGGGGCAAATTTCTTTAAAAAAGTATCGCTTTGGGTATAAAAAAGTTCGCGGAGTTGGATAATATCTTGATGCAATAACATATACAAAGTTCTCCTTTTATTAATTAGAACCTGTGGTTTCCAAAATAATCTAAATAATCCGTAATAAAAATTATTAATAAACTACCTTCATTCCTTTAAAATATCAGTTACTAAAATAATTACTTAACTTACATTCATAAGTTAACATAAAATAGGAGAAAACAAAATAAGAAATAATTACTAATTTTAAACAATTTTTTTGTTAAAATTACATTTTTTTAAATATTTGCCATCATTATGAAATACCATTCCTAATTAATTAATTTTAATAGTTGCCTTCCCCCCAAACTATGGTAAATTTAATTATGTGAGGTGAAAAATGAAAGCATTTGACTATGAAGATATTCAATTAATTCCCGAAATGTGTGTGGTAGAATCACGGAAAGAATGTGATCCCCGCGTCAAATTAGGAAAACATACCTTTAACTTACCAGTGGTTCCTTCTAACATGGCAACTGTTGTTAACGAAGAATTATGTGAGAAATTGGCCCAACAAAATTACTTTTATATTATGCATCGCTTTAATGTTGACCAGATCGCATTTGTGAAAAAGATGAAACAGCAAGGCTTGATTGCCTCAATTTCAGTTGGGGTCAAAGAAAGCGACTATCAAGTAATTGATAACCTAAAAAAAGAAAATCTTATTCCGGATTATATTACCATTGATATCGCCCATGGCCATGCGTTATCAGTTAAAAAAATGATTGAACATATCCGCAAGAATTTTAAACAAGCAGTCTTTATTATTGCCGGAAATGTCGGGACTCCAAAAGGAGTTCGCGATTTAGAATATTGAGGCGCCGATGCTACCAAAGTTGGAATTGGTCCCGGAAAAGTATGCATTACCAAACTAAAAACCGGATTTGGAAATGGAGGCTGACAACTAGCAGCTGTGAAATGGTGCAGTAAAGGAAGTTCAAAACCAATCATTGCGGATGGTGGTTTACGTGTTAATGGTGATATTGCAAAATCAATCCGAATGGGTGCTACAATGTGCATGATTGGAAGTTTATTTGCGGCCCATCAAGAATCACCGGGGAAATTAGTTGTAGAAAATGGTATTGAATACAAAGAATACTTTGGCTCTGCTAGTGAATATAATAAAGGAGAAAAAAGATATGTCGAAGGAAAAAAAGAATTAATTACCGTTCGTGGCAGTATCTTTGATACCTTAAAAGAAATGACTGAAGACTTACAATCTTCAATTTCCTATGCCGGTGGGCGTGATTTAGAAGCCATTAAAAAAGTTGATTATGTAATTTTAAAAGATAGTAATTTTTAAGAAATTTTAAAAAAAACCAGAAAACTGGTTTTTTTTATCTAAAACTACGGTTTTGTTCTTGCTTGTATCGTCTTTTTTCTTTCTTACTTAAGAAATGTTCTTTACGACGGGCTTCTTTACGGCGCACTGCTGATACTTTGTTAAAACGTTTTAACGCTTTATCTAGCGGTTCGCCATTTTTTACAACAATAGTAGCCATTTTTTCAACTCCTAAAATCTATTTAAATTAACAATTTAATCTTATCATAGATTTTTATTTGTTGAAACACTTTTAAAACTATTTAAACTAAATTATTACTTTTTTTAACATTTAGCGTATTTTAAGAATTCCTTAATTTGATAGCATTGGTAAATAACTCCCAATAATTAGCAAGAGAATTGGAACAATAAACATTATTACTAAAATTGGTCATGCGCCCTTAAAGAACTTCGCATAATCAACATCTGCTAATCCTAAGGCGGCAGGTACCACTCCTGATGCTGGTGATCATAAATTAACTCATCCTAAAGCCATTACAAAGGCCGTAATAACTTGGGGAGCAACTCCCAGGTTATTGGCAACTGGTCCTAAGACGGGGAAAGTGGCATTTGCTAATCCAGAAGTCGAAGAAATTAAGAATGATAATGGTAAATAAATAAAGTATGATACCACCACAATTCCGACTTTTGGTAAGTGACTAAGTCCGCTCGTTAGTCCATTAATAATATGGTGTGACATTCCTGACATTGATAAGGCAACCCCTATTCCAGCGGAAACCCCGACAATTAAGGAAATTCCTAACATTTCCCCACTCCCACTAATAAATTTATCCACAAAATGACGTTCAGTATGTCAAAACATAAATCCAATAATTAATGTCGAAATAAAGAATAAACAAGCCATTTCCGCCATATACCAGGTTCCAATCGCAATCATATTACCAAATATATAGACTCCTGATTTTGTGGTATCAGCTAAGGCGGATAAATAATCAAAACTTAATTGACCTGATAACCGTGACTTGTTAAAAAGTTTTTAAAAGCATCAGTAATTTCATAATGAACCGTTCCATCATAATCGTAGTGCAAAACAAACGCTCCGGAAAAAGTGGCGACTTGATGAGCAGCATCACTAGCATTTTGCGCAGTTACATTAATAAATTCACCATTGGCACTGTCTCAAAATTGTCCCAGACCACCAATGCCATGTAAATGTGCCCAATAAACAAAGTTATTATCAGTGTTCCCATTTCCATTTAGAACACTGGCCAAAACTAAGAAAACATTAATTCCAAACTTATCTCAGGCAATAATACAAAAAATTAGTAAAACAAAAGTTGTAATAAAAATTCCAATTACTCATTTACGTTTACGAGTTAACTCCGGAATTTCCCCCGCTTTAACAAATTTTTGCAAATGTTCATCATAATATTCACCATAAACAGAGTTCTTTTTATCTTTCTTCACCCGGGCGGCATACCAAGTAATAAAAGCAATTAATAATCCCGTTAAAATTACTCACCCAATAAAGCGTCAAATAATTCCATCGGAAATGGCAATTTGGGCCCCATTGGAAACTTTATTAATGGCATCAGCCGCAGTAAATAGTGCAAACGGATCAAGAGTAGCTGCTAAACAACCAACCCCGCTTCCTAGCATAATTACCATAAAAGCAGTTAACCCATCAAAGCCAGCCGCTAATAATAACGGCATCATAAAAGGATAAAACGCCAGGGTTTCTTCACACATTCCGTAGGCTGTTCCCCCTAACGAAAAAATAAAGGTTGCTAAGGGAATAAAATAAATTTCTTTCCCTTTCATCTTCGCTAATAAACGTCCAATCCCGGCTTCTAGCGATTTTGAATCCATCGTTACTTTTAAAAAAGCCCCTATTACTAATAAAAAGACAATTAAATCAGCACGACTAATAAATCCTTTAATTGCTGCATAAAACATATCTAAAATCCCTAATTTATGGTCCGCTGTATTAGGGATTCACGATACAATAATGATGACAACTAAAATCATTAAAATAATCGTAAAATTGGTTGGCATGACCAACTTTTTCTTCTTTTGTGTTGTTAACATATCTTCCTTTCTCCTTAGTGATAACTATCAAAATTTATTAAATATTAGCTGTTGTGTACAAAATAACATCCTATTATTTGTTTTTATTATACCGGATAATTCATAAATGTCTAATTTTTTCTATTTTTAATTAAAAAAGTAAAATTTTTATCATTTTATTATTTAAAAAAAATAAACCTTTAGGAATTAATTTTCCTAAAGGTTAAATCATTTATTGACTTTGTAATTTGGGATAGTATTTACTAGTAACCATTTTATTACTTAAAAAATTGTATAAATACAAACTACCAACAAGAAGACCAATAATAACTGCAACAATGATAAAGAATCACGCCAATCCCGGAATTCCAAAGGTTGGGTCGTGTAAGTTTAAGAAGAAATATGGATATCATGTGTTAGCTAATTCGCCTCCCGCGTGGGGGTCAAAATATGTATAACGATCACCAGAGGCGCGGCGTAATTCACCCCGGACAATTGCATAAAAACAATAAATTAATAAAAATCCAATTATTTTCGCGAGATATTTTTTTAGTAAAATAGTTGATTTAACTGGTTGTTTGTTTTCAAAAAAACAAATAACATAAATTACAAAAACAAGCGGATTAATAATATGGTCAAAAATAGTAGTAATGACATTCCGGGGATCACTTGGAAACCCTTGGGTGGGCACTAGTAAACAATTATAAATAATAAAAGTTATGGTAATATATAACCCAACAGTTAAGGCCACCGGATAAGATAATAGTTTTCGTTTATTTTCCAACTGGTGACAAATTCCAGCATATAAAAACCAGACTAATAACATAATATTAGACCAACCCGTAAAAGTACTGAAAAAATTAATGGTATAGTCATTGTAATCGCCTTTATAAACAATATTAATAGTATAGTTATCAAAATAACCACCAATTAAATTTCAAATTAAAATACTAATCCCAATAATAGCAAATGATAATTTATAACTTTGTTTTCAAATTTGGTTGATTTTCTTAGTTTCTAATAACATTTAAGGCTCCTTTATTAAATTAGATAAAAAAAGTGCTATTTTAAATTAAAATAGCACTTCAATTATCTTAACCAATTTTATTAGAAAAAGCAACTTCTCCATTTTGCAATAATTTTCTTATTTTTTATTTTTAAAAGCTTGGTATAAATCATTTAACCGTTTTTCATAGACACTATGCAATTTAGGTTGGTAATAAACTGTTCCTAACAATTCATTTGGTAAATACTGTTGTTTAACATAGTCATTAGGAAAATCATGGGGGTATTTATAACCTAACTCCCGGTTTAATTTCTTGGCCGATTTATAACTAGCATCCCGCAAATGTAACGGTACTGGATGCACTTTGCCATTCATAACATCTTCATAAGCTTTAAAAGTTGCTAAATAAGCACTATTTGATTTTTCACTTAAACACATTTCAATTACTACTAATCCAAGTGGAATAATTCCTTCCGGCATTCCAATTTGGCGAAAGGAATCAATCGCTGATTTAACATGTAAGGGAATGGCGGGATTTGCTAACCCAATATCTTCATAACTAATAATTAGCATTCTTCGCAATAATGCTTCATAATCTCCACTGGCTAATAACCGGCTAAAATAGTGCAGAGCAGCTTCGACATCACTGCCCCGAATTGATTTTTGAAAGGCTGATTTTAAATCATGGTGTTCATCACCATAGTGAGAATTTAATAAATTAGCAGTTGGGGAAATCGCCTGCACAATATCTAGATTAACTAATTCTTCGGGATATAAATGAATTGCTAATTCTAAAATATTAATGGCAACTCGTAAGTCTCCACTCGCTAAATTACAAATATAACTTAAGGCTTCATCGGTAATATCTATTTTAATATCCTTTGATTTTTGTAAACTTCGTTTTAAACCGTTAAACATTTCAGCAGCCGAAATTGGCTTTAACTCAATAATATTACTTCGGCTGCGAATCGCAGGGTTGATAACAAAAAATGGATTTTCAGTTGTACAAGAAAACATAATTAAATTACCATGTTCTAAATATTGTAAAAGGATATCTTGGCGATCACGATTCATCCGGTGAATTTCTTCTAGAACTATAATGTAACGATCATAATTTTGTGCTTTTTTAATGATTTTTTCTAAATCACTTTTTTTATCAATCGCAGCATTAAAAATACTATGTTCAATTTTTAAATCATTGGCTAAGGCTAATGCAATACTAGTTTTACCAATGCCAGGATTACCATAAAAAATTAAAGAACTAACAAAATTATTTTTAATCATCCGGGATAAAATTCCATTTTGATCATTAATCAAATGTTCTTGACCAATTACATCTTCTAATGATTGTGGTCGTCATAAAAATGATAATGGCTGTTGCATCCTTTTCACCTCATTTATCTACCTTAAATTATAATAGTTTTCTTGTTAATAACAATAAGGTAAAAAGAAAAAACCTTATCGACTAGTTTGATCGTTTGCTTTGGAAGCAGCAATTTGATTTATTTGCTCATTATTTGATTTATATTTTTCCCCATTTTTTATTTTTTTATCTAATAAAGAGGCTGATGATTTATTTATATTATTTATGTCTTTATTTTTAAAAAGATCTTGATTAGGAGCATTTTCCCCATAATAGTCCCGTTGATAAACGTCTCATTTTTCTTTTTCCATTTTGCCCCATTCCTCTGTGACCTCTCTTTCATAAGGTTGGTATCTAATATCAAAACAAACATATAAAAATCAATGAAAAAAGCTTCGTTTTCAATAATAATTTTTTCATAACTTTCATTTATCTTTTTTTCATTGTGGTACCGATGGTTTCGATTTTTTCTTAAACATTTTTTTCACCCTCTTAATTAAAAAAATGTCATCAATTTTTGTTGATGACATTTTAAATGTTCTATTTTTATTATACTAAATTTCGTATTTAATATCAATTGCTTCAAACGCCTTTTTAACTGTTTCTTTAATAGTTTGACATGAGCGGTCAAATTCTTTTTGTTCTTCACTATTAATATGTAAGGTAATGATTCGACTTCATCCATTTTGGTTAACAATTGCCGGAACACCAATGTAAATTCCTTTTTGACCATATTCACCATCTAAATAAGCACCAATTAATAATGCCGCGTTTTCCCCACGCATAATAGCACGCGCAATATATGCTAACGCCACTCCAATCCCATAAAAAGTTGATTTTTTCTTTTCAATAATTTTATAAGCCATATTAACTGCTTCTTCCCGGCATCATTCTAATTCTGCGCGGGTAATTTTGCCATCTTCAATGTAGTCACTAATACGTTTCCCCATAATTGTCCCGGCACTTCATGGCACAATTGAAGAGTCTCCATGTTCACCTAAAATATAAGTATGAACAGAAGATGGGTGCACATTTAATTTGGCTCCCACTAACCGACGTAAGCGTGAAGAATCTAAAATAGTTCCTGACCCTAACACCCGATGGTGATCATAACCAGTTACTTGTTGATAAACAATTGTCATCACATCAACAGGATTTGAAGCAACAATTGTAATCCCGCTAAATCCTGATGCTTTAATCTGCAAAGCAATATCTTTCATAATCCGTGCATTATCGGCAACCATATCTAATCTGGTTTCTCCTGGCCGTTGGGGGCGACCAGCGGTAATCACAATAATATCAGCATCTTTACAATCAGGATAATCCCCTGCTTCGACACTAACAAATTGTTTTTCTAATACTGCATTACAATCAGCAAAATCAAGGGCATTTCCTTCCGCCAAGTCATGATTAATATCAATTAAAACATATTCTTGCGCTAATCCTTGGTTAATTGAAGCATATAAGAATGAAGTTCCAACGCTACCACACCCTACTAATACAATTTTACGATTTTTCATTATTTATTCTCCTTATTTATTGAATAGTTTTTCTTAATAACCTAATTTATGTTTCCATTATTGTCTCATCTCATTTTTATTTTATAATAACTTTTTAAAATAAGATACCTTTTTTAAATAAAAAATTGTAAAAACAATTGGCAAATTAGTTACCAAACAGGTAAATAACCATTAATTTTCAATTTATTTTTTGCAAAAACATTTTATAATATGTATGTAGAACTTTATGAACAATAAGGGAAAAGAGAGTAGTTCACATGAAAAGAAAATATCGTCAGAACCGTAAGATTAAAAAAATATTTAAATTTAAAGGCCAGTATGAGGCCACCACCCTCGCACAAAATTTTGTACGTTATGTCACTGATCCTTTTCGGGAAGAAGGTGGCTATGATATTATTGATGTTGAAAATGAAATTTATCAAACAGAAATTACCACTGAAGAAGGCAATTCCTATACCGTGGCAATTAGTACACAATTTGATTATGAAGAAGATAGCGAAAAAATTAAAGAAATTACCAAATACCAAGTTGATAATGACCTTGACTTTATTTTATATACCATTGGTGATCACCATGACGAGCAAGAAACAGACTTTTTAGAAAGTTTAGGTCTCGTATTAAATGAGCAATTAATTGGAATGGTCTTTGACTTGAAACGGTGAAAAAAAGGACGTAAAAAAATCCCACCGAATATTAAATTCCGTCGGGTAAATGATAATAAACGCTTAAAAGATTTTAGTATTATTTTAAAAAGCGCCTTTGGTCCAAAAAGTTGGGATTATGCTTTTTACAAGACCTTATTAAAATTAAATAAGGATGAAACAATTTGTCAAATTGACTTGTTATATAAAAATAACCAGCCAGCAGGAACCGGAAATATCTATTTTGAAAAAGAAATTGCCATTATTGATGATATTGCGACTCATCAAAACTTTCGCCACCAGGGGTTAGCAAAATTAATGATTGACCATCTCTTAACAACCGCTTGAAATAATGACTATGATTTAGTCGGTTTAATTGCCACCCCCGAAGGGTTTAATATGTATCGTAAACTAGGTTTTCGCCCAATTAAATTATATCTAAACGAATATGTTGCCAGAAGTCAAACTAATAATCTTGAACAAATTGCCAAAAAAATTAGTCGGGGTAAAATGAAAAGCTTGCAAAATGTTAATTATCAACAATTAATCAGCCAAGTTGGGAATAAAAAATGCCATCGTTGTCAAAACATCATTAATGATCCGGAATATTTAATGGCTTATCGCTTAACTAATGACTTTGAAATTAATGTTTACCACCAAAATTGTTATAAATTAAATGCAAAAGATAAGTGAGTTATTATGGTGAATCAAAAACAATCGTAACCAAGATTAGAAGTTACGATTGTTTTTTAGTAGGTGGCGTGGTTTGTTCTTTGGCAGCTGTTACTTCCGTTTTTGATAAATGTTCTAAACTATCCTTAAAAGTTTCTTCGTTAATACTTGTTGAGCGAAAATCATCGGGTAAATCAACTAATTTCTGACGGTATTTAAACCAATAATGGACAAGAATTGGAACAATAATACAAGATGAAATTAAATCATTTAAACCAATAAACACAAAGAAGTAAATGGGGTTTCCGGTAGCCATACTTACAGCATAACCAATTCCAATTAATGGTAAAATTACTAAGAAAGTTCGTAAACTACTTGTAAAAGTTCCTAACATTGATTTATTAATTCCTTGAAATAAAGTTAACGCAATATAAGTAAAGGCACAACAAGGATAAGTCATAAAGTTAATTACTATTCACCATCGATACTGGGGAACATATTCTTTGGGAAAGGCAAAGGCTTGCATCATTAAACCACCAAAGCAAATAAAGACCACGAGCATTAAGGTAAACCAAATAATAATTAAAATACTTACCCGTTTTAGCACCTGTCAAATCCGGTTATATTTTTTCGCCCCATAGTTATAAGCAATAATTGAACGAGCTCCTTGGGTTAAACCAATCCCCGCCGATAAAACAATTGTCATTCATGGGGTAATCGAAGAATATAATTCCTGTAAAATCGAAATCCCATTATTATAACTTTGGTTTGGTAATTGAACAACTAAAGTTGTTAAAGCGAACGAAGTAATCACTAACGCCGCATTATTAATAAAATTTGGTAACCCTGCTTTCATAAACGCCACAATATTTTGTCATTTCAAAAATAGCATGTCTTTTCAACCAAATTTCAAATAACTACCTTTAACCCCAAAAACAATAATTAAACCCCAAATAATTTGGACTAGTCAAGCAAAAACAGTTCCCATCATTGCCCCGGATAATTGTAAGTGACATACGTGCATAAAGAAAATCCCAGCTCCACAGTTAACTAGCAATGATGACACAATCATAAGAACCACCCACAGCATTTTTCCTTCGCTACGCAACATTGACATAAAAAAATAACTTAAAAACATTAAAGGAGCAGCGGCTAATAACGGAATTGTATAAGTTCAACATAAATGTTCAGTAATAACATTATAATGACTGCCCATTTGCGAAGTAATAAAAACGGCATTTCAACCTGGATAAACAATACAAAAAACACCAAACGCCGTGATACAAGAAAATAAGATTGTTGAAGTAAAACCATTTCCTGATAACTCTTTCATTTTAGTAATATTACGTCGACCATAAGCCATTGAAAAGTTCATCGCTGCTCCCATCCCCATCATGACACTAAAAGCCCATTGCAAATTATAAGTTTGACTTGCATATTGCGTGGCAATATTAATATATGATTGCATTTCTTTTAAGGGAATTTCAGTTACAATTTGAGAACCAGTAAAATGATTTAGCGCGTTATAAGCATCAACATAAAATGGGTCTTTCATTGCGTCCGGAGCGGCAAATTGTAAGGCTAATGTTTTATCAATGATATTATAAAAACCTTGGATGATCATCAATAAAACAGTAGGAATACAAAAATACGCAATAGTTAATCATGGTTTGGCATACCGTAATTTTTTTCACGCGCAGTTAAAATAACTGTTGTCATAGTGTCTCCTCTCTATTTTATTTTTTACGATAAAAACAGTTAATGATATTTAATAAGACTACCCACTAGTTCTTACTAAACATTAACAATATTATAGTCCAAAAAAATAAAAAAGGTGGGGAAAATAATTTTTTTCTAATTATTTTCTCCCCCCGATTAGCATTCCCTATTCGCCCGGTTGCAGTAACGCAGAAGCTTTTCCAAAATCACGGTTGACCGAAAAGACCACCCGATCATAAATTTCAGAAATATTAGTAATATACGGTTGAATTTGGGTTAAAACAATTCGCTTTTCCATTGCATTATAAGCAATTGTTTTAATATCATCATTTTGTTTTGGTAAGTGAATAATTAATGAATCTGGAGTTTTATTAATTATCTTATAATTATAACGTTCAACAATAGCAGTTAAATCACTTAGCATCACTGGTTCCATTACAGTAAACTGATAATAATTATGGGTTGCATTAATAACTTCCCCCGCATAAACTACTTTTCCATAATTTAAAATTGTAATCTCATCAGCAATTCCTTGTAATTCAGTTAGAATATGGGAACAAATTAAAATTGTTTTACCCTCTTCGCGGACACGTAATAAATCATTAAATAATTCCTGACGAGCAGTCGGATCTAAGTTGGCTGCTGGTTCATCTAAAATCAAGACATCCGGGTTAGTAATTAAAGCTTGGGCTAATAACACTTTCTTTTTCATCCCACTTGAAAAATTATTAGGGTTTTTCTTGCGTAATTTTCATAAGTTTAAATTTTCTAAAATTTTTTCCGCACGAGTTTTGGCTTGACGATATTTTAACCCCCGTAAAAAACTCATCTCTACTAAATATTGATAAACATTTAAATGTTTTGGAAAACGAGCATTTTCCGGAATATAACCAATAATTCGTTTAGCGGGAGTCGAAGCAGATTTCATCCCATGAATAAATAGTTTTCCTTCGGTTGGAATAATGGCCCCGATAATTGATTTAATAGTTGTTGTTTTTCCTGAACCATTAGGTCCAATAAACCCGTGAATTTTTCCCTTGCTAACAGTCATCTCAATATTATCAACAGCTTTAAAATCTTTAAATTTTTTGGTAAAATGGCGAATTTCAATTGCCAAATCAGGATCAGCTACGATTTTATTTGTAACATCTCTTTTTTTCATATTAGACAAAGTCCTTTCTACATACCCTTCAAATTACTAATCCTGCTAATCCTAAGGAAATGAACACATAAGCCGCATACATTCCTCCTAAACTATCAATTGTTTGGGCTTGGTTAAAATCACCAGCGATGTAGTATAAAGTATAATCAATAGCATTATTTTGATAATTAACTTCTTTCACAGTTGGGGTAATATAGTTATTTAAGGGTAAAAACATTCCTGACAATGGTCAATTTTCAACCGGGCGATCATTTCCCGTTCACATAATTACTCATTGTTGTCAAATATTTAAATATCCCATTAATTTATAATTTACAATTGCCCCATCAATGTCACTTTTTGTAGCAGTTCAAGCATCCGGTGAACTATCTAAATCATTCTGATCACCATTATAAATACTTGTTAATGTATAGTTAAATAATAAATTGGCAAATTTATAAACTGCTGAATATAGTCCATTAACTAAATAAGCCGCCGGTTGTTGATAACTATGACTATCATAATTTTCTTGAACTAAATTTTTAATATCATCAATTAAAGCAGTCCCCCCGGGAGCAGAAGGTGAAATTGCGCTTGTTAAGGCATTGCTTAATAATTGACTTCAACTAGTTCCAGAATTACTACTATTCGGAGTTCCATACACCATACTTGATACTGTTGCTAGTGAATTATTTAAGAGTTTACTATCATAAGTTGCTTTTAAGAAATGATAAATTTCTTTGTCTTGGGAAGTTGATAATAAATCAGGGTTAATAGCACTTGGAATCACCGAAGTTGATTCTCCTTTTACTTGCGTATCATTTTTAATCGTGATTGTGGGCGATCCGCTCGTTGTTTTTAACGCTGCTTGGTAAAACTGATTAATTAAATTAAGACCTTCATTAAGGTTATTATTAATTTCAACTGTTTTGCTAATATTATTGACAATGTTAAAATTAGCCCCGTCAAGAATAATTCCTCCGTTGTGATCATTAAATTGCCCAAATTTAACTAAATCAATATACTTGTTTCCTTGGCTAATAACTCACATATAAAAATTATTTCAGTTATCATAATTCGTTGTGGTAGCCACATATTCGGTTAGCGCATTGTTTAGTTGCGTTGCAAAAGTTGTTGCGTTAAGATTAGGTGCTAAACTATAGCTGTGATTATCATAAACTCCTCGTAAGTTATCATTAAAACTCAAGCGGGCATTTGGTGTATCGTCAGCTGTTCATAATGGTCATCCGGTTGGGTTTGTTAGCGCTGTTACTAATTGCTTACTTGGATGGGTCTTTGCAATGATTGTCTTAAAATTTTTCCCCAGGTTACTTGTATTATTTAAATACATATTACTACGCGAATTATTAGAAGCATTATAAATCATCGGAATAATTGCTCCAATAATTGATAAAAACCCAATTACAAATAAAATCCCGATGACCCCTTTTGAATTTAGGGATAACGATAATAAAATAGCAATTGTTGATAATAATAATTGGACAATAAAACTGGTTAAGATCATATAGCCAACACGCCCCAGCGCATAATTACCAAAGGCATAACCCCAATCCCCACAAGCCATACTAATTAAAATAGGAAATAATAAAGTAATCACGGCATATAATAAACAAGTTAATTGTAAAGCCAACCATTTTTCAAAAATCATTTTTACCCGTGAAATGGGAATCGAAGCAAAGATTAATAAGGTTCCATCATCCATTTCATCGCGAATAATTTGGGTTGATTTAAAGGCAATATACATTGCACAAAAAGTAAAGTAAATAATGTAAAAAATTCACGAATATAATACATAATTCTCCGAAATTGTGACTGTTCAATCACGAGCATCACGAATAATATTAGCAGCAATTGAAATTACCATAATTAAATGAAGTAAAAATGTTAAAATAAACATTACATAGGTTGAGGGTGATTTTAACATTTTGATCAATGTATAACGAAACATTTTTAAATTAAAAATGTCTTGTAGTTTTTCCTTAGTTTTTTCGCGGTTTCATAGTTGTTTAATAGTTTGCGAACTATTAGGATTATTAGTCATATAACTCCTCCGTTTCTAAACTTATTATTTAATTATAAATTAAAACCAAGTCATTCCCAAAAATATTTTAAAAAGAAAAACAATGAGTACCTACTCATTGTTTTCATTAATCACGACTACTGGTTTGGTTAAACGCTCTAGCTTAATAAACTTATGCATGTAAGTTAGAATTACCCCAATAATTGGCCCTGAAATAAATGTCATAAAGATTGTTCCAAATCCTAAGTAATTACTAAAAAAAGCAAGTTTTAAATCTCATGATCATGAGCAGGCGAGAATTAAAATAATTCCGACCAAGGCTAAGCATAAATCAGCAATTACCCGGGTTAATTTATAATTCATTTTGGTTAACCGGTGGAGTTCCATTGATAAGGCATTATATGGTCCAAATAGCATATTAGCATATACTGCAAACGCAATCCCAAAGCAATAAATTATAAACGCCGCCATAAAGATTCAGGTGCGTTCTAAAATTCCCATGTGACTAATCCGATCACCAACCGCACCGCCTAAAAATAAAAGGTTTAACTGTACAAAATAAGCTCAGACAAATAAGGGAATTAAATCTAAAACCGTATAGACAATTCCTTCCATAATTACATTATTATCTTTAGTGTGGCGATATTTAATAATAACATTGATAATGCGCATAATTGTCGCCACCCCAAACATACAAACATAAAAAATCATTAAAAAATATGAATAATGGCTTAGTTCATCGGGACCTAGCGCCCCTTTATTTTCATCAGTTTTTGTAATATTAATTAACACACCTAAAAAAGCAAAGTTTGTAATATCAACTTGCGAAGCGCCAACTCTGGTGTTCATATAAAGGGCAATTCCTAGTCCAAATAAGTAAACTCCAACAATATAGATTACAAACCGGATTAAAATAGTTCGTCAGTTGTTTTTTCAATTTATTATTTCTCTTTTAAAATATAGTTGCATAATTTAACAATGCTGCCTCCTTAAAATATAAATATTTCCGCAGTAAGAATATGACAAGATTATCTTAACCTATTTATCATACAATTTCAAACTTCTTTCCTTAGCTTTTTGTTTTTTTATTTTTTTAATTGAGGCTTTAATATGTTCACGGCGCGTTTTCCGTTTTAATTCAGCAATTTCTGCTTTCCGTTTTTTCTTATACCCGGGTTTTACTTTTTTTTGATTATTTTTTGTGGGGTATTTGTTAATAATTTTATTAATTTCATGGTTTGGTTCGGATGATGATTTTTTTGCCATCGAACTTAAATTAGCAACCACCAAGTCATTCCCCCACCACTTCATAATTTGGAATTCAATTCCCTTGCTTTTTAATTGGTTAACTAAGTTCAAATTTTTAGTATCATATAAAACATAACTATAGCCATGGTAATTAGCCCGACCAGTTCGTCCACTACGGTGAATATAATATTCTAAATCTGTTGGTAAATCAATGGAAATTACATGGCTAACCCCATCCAGATCAAGCCCTCGGGCAGCAACATCACTGGCAATAATATATTTAAATTCCAAATTCTTAATACGCTTAATCGTTTGCATGCGAGTACGGGGTGGTAATCCAGCATGGAGTTGGGTTACTTGGTAATTATTTTTTAATAATAAATCATAGTATTGTTCAATCATTTCTTTTTTATTAACAAAGATAATACATAAGTACGGGTTAAGCGTTGCTAATAATTTTAATAAAACGCTTGATCGTTCTTGGTGTTTAGTGGGGATTAAAATATGTTCAATGTTCTGGTTAGTTGCCAAGTTATCGTTAATTTCAATTAACTGAGGGTTAGTTAAATATTTTAGTAAAAAAGGCCGAAGACCAGGAGCAATTGTGGCCGAAAAAACCGAAATTTTAACATCTGGACTAACTTTACTTAAAACAAAATCAACATCTTCAATAAATCCTAAATCAAAAATCATGTCACATTCATCAATAATAAAAGTTGTGAGCTTCCTAAAATTAAGTGCTTGGTGATTAAATAAATCTTTTAACCTTGTTGGGGTTCCCACAATAATTTGGGGTTGGTGCTTAGTAAGCTGGTCAATTTGACGGTTAATATCCTCTCCCCCAATATAATAACCAGTTTTTAACGCTGGATTATACGTTTTAAAAAAACGAATGTTTTCATAAATTTGTTTTGCTAATTCTCGTGTTGGCGCAACAATTACGCTTTGAAGTGCGGAATTATTATAATCTAAATTATTTAAAATTGGCAAAATAAAGGCATGTGTCTTTCCCGTTCCAGTGTGTGATTTACAAATAACATTTTGGTATTTTAATAAATACGGAATTACTTGTTGCTGGACGGGAGTAGGACTGTTAAACCCTAACGCTGTAATTCCGGTCATCAGAAATTTTTTTAAACCAAAATCAGTAAAATTATTCATTGCTATCACTCACTTTCAAACCTATGCTATTATAACATATTTTATTTTAAAGTTTTTACTATAATATGTAATATTAATGGATTAAACAATAAAAAAGATATTTAAATAAATTAAATATCATCCTTTTATACCTGTGGTTTTAAATTTTTAACATTTGGTTGTTTTTGATAACGTTCTTGGTGAAGTTCTTTTTGGTGATCAAACTCTTTTTGGGCAGCACTAACATTTTTGTCTCAGTAATCAATTGTTCGTTGTAAATCAGTTTGGGGAGCAACACCGTGTTTAATTTCGGTTTTAATTTTTTTGATTGCTTTTTTACTTTTTTTAGTATTTTTTTTAAGAGCTTTCCGTGCGTCAATATATTCAATTGAATAAGGGCGAGTCATTGCTTTAACCATTCTAACAGTAACATATGAAGATAATAAAATTAAAACCGGTACCGCTACTAACAGCGCAACCATAATCCCGCCGGTTACTTGGGCAAAATTAGTTCCGTTTGCTAATTCATAATCTTCTGGTCATTGGATAACACCACTCGCATCACTATGTCCCTGAACTCAAGTTTTTAAATCAAACCATTGGTCATTTACTTCAATATTAGAAGTATATCCTCAAATAAATGACCCTGATTGGGCTAAACTCATTACTTTTCCTAATCCTAATTTACCAATTAATTGGTAACCACTACCACTAAATTCTTTAATATCATTAATATTAGCGGGAATATCCTTGCCATCCCAATAGTATCCTTCATAATGTTTGCCAAGAACGGCCAAGGTCGCAATTAAGATGATGACCGTGGTTATTCACATCAAACTAATACTTCATTTTCCAAATGATTTCATATATTTTTCCCCTCTTTTCATATAACAACTTTATTATAGACCTATTTCTTAAAAACCTTAATATTATATTTCTAAATTTTTAGCAATATATTAGTAAGATATTTAAGGAATAGCAATGACTAACAAAAATTAGTTATTGCTATTGTGTTTCCTTAGTTTTGATAATTACTTACTTTTTTTATTTTTACTCGCACTTTTTTGTGCTTTTGATACTGGTTTATCTTTTCCCAGCTGTTTTTTAGTTGCAGTGGCTGCGTTTTTTTCCATTAATGTTTTGGCATTTGTTATTACTGCTCCTGCGCTACCGTCTTTTCCTCGATAGTCTTTTGCTGTTTTAATATAAAAATCGCCCATTGAACGACCAATTGCCCGTTTCATTGCCGGAGTTGATGATCCGATTGCTTGCTGTCTAATTTCATTTCATTTTGTCTCAATCTCTCTTTGACGTTGAACTTTTAATTTTGTAGACCTGCTCTCTCCATTTGACGCCATGTAGTTTTAGTCTCCTTTCATGCGTAAATACGTATAATATTATTATACCTTTTTTGCTTAATAACCAAAAATATTTTGCAAGATAATGAAAATTATCTTACTCTTGATAAACTAGTGGTAAGGTTATTTTAAAAATACTACTTTGGCACTGATCATTAAGTTTACTAGTGCCATATATTTTAAAGTAAAAATCTCTCTGCACCGGAAGTGTTAAGTCAAATGTTTCACTCCCGAAGCTAGTTCCTTTTTTGTCATTATAAATTTCATAATCATATTGGGTTGGAAATCCCCACTGCTGAACTGCTAATTTTCCCATTACCCGGGAAAGAATTTTTTTCAAATCTTGGTAATTAACTCTTGTCAAATTATTGATTTCTCTATAATCCGCAATTTTTATCTTATTTTCTAAATCATTGGGATTATATAAAAAATTAGTAAAATAAGATGTATTTGCTGGAACAACCGTTAAATCTAAGTATCAATAAAGTGGCGATGGCCCATCTGTTGTATAATTCCCATAACGAAAACTAATGGTAATTTTATAAAGACCAGGAGTTTTAAAAAGTTCATTAGTAATATTTTGACCATTGATTTGCATTCGAATTAGCGAAAATTTACTGTTATTATAGATAAAGGCTGGGAAAACACTTTCATTACTTAAATTATATTTCACATAATTTGTTTTTAAAAATACCTCTTCCAACTCCTGAACATTAAAGTTATTTTGTTCAACCACTAATTTAGCATTTCGTGCAAATGGTTGTAATCCCCGATAAATAGCGGCATCCATTGGGTCAATAATGGGAATATTGAATTTAATTGGATTACTAAATTTATCATGGTACTGAAAACTAGCAAATAATGAGTATACTCCAGCGGTTAAAAAAATAAACTCGGTCGCTATTTGATTATTATATTTTAAATTAGCTTGGGTTAATTTTAAACTCATATAATCAAATTCTTCGCCATTCCGATAAATAAGTTTATCAAGTTCATCGCCCACCGCATTTAAAATGGTGTTAATAATATTAGTTAATGATTCACCGACATAAAAACCACCCAAAGGTCCAGTATACACCGACCCAAACTGATGGTGATCAAGGGCATTAATGACAGAATCATATTCTTTCTCATTTTCAACTGGATCTGGATTAGGCTTTGGTTGGGGCGTTGGTAAGGATGAATGAGAGGATGAAGTTGTTGAACAACTAACAGCAAGAGCACTGGTACCAAAGGTTATCATTAAAGTACTTAAAATAGCTATTAATTTTTTCATATTGTTTCCCTCCTCCGATTTTCATATTGAAGTTATTATACCATAGAAAAAAATTAAAAAGAAAGCACTCTCGGCATAATTGTTTGTCGTTCAAACTAAACTTGTTAAATAAAAAAGCATTAAAATTAAATAAAAATCTTAATACTTTTTAAAATGGAATAGTAACTATGATTCTTTACGAGGTTGACCATAATAGGCAGTTTCCCCATGTTTACGATAATAATGTTTATCAAGGAGCTCCTGACTAATTTTATTAGTATTCTGATTTAAACCATAGGCTTGATAAGCCATTTGCGCAACAATTTCTAAAACCTTTGCCATTTCAACAGATGCTAACGGACTATTACCAAAAGTAAAAGGACCATGGTTATTACATAAAATTGCAGGCATTTTCTGGGGATCCAAATTACGAGTTCCAAATGTTTTGGCAATAATAACGCCAGTTTCATATTCATAATTTGTTTTAATTTCATTCATTTCTAAATGGGGAGTACAAGGGATTGGTCCATAAAAATTATCGGCATGGGTTGTCCCGAGTGGGGGAATATCTAATCCAGCTTGTGCTCAGGATGTCGCATAAACTGAATGGGTATGTGTAATTCCTCCTAAGTCTGGGTATTTATTGTAAAGATATAAATGGGTTGGGGTGTCAGTGGAAGGGTTTAACTTACCTTCAATAATATTTCCTTTTAAATCAAGAACTACTAAATCATCAATTGTTAACTCTTCATATTTAACTCCTGATGGTTTAATAACCATTAGACCCTTGTCTCGATCAATGCCACTAACATTCCCCCAGGTAAAAGTAACCAAATTATATTCAACTAACTTTAAATTTGCGCTTAAAACTTTTTGTTTTAATTCTTCTAACATTATCCTCACCCCGCCTTTCGAAACTGTTTATTAATAAAGCTAACCGCTGTTTGTAATTCTGACACTGGTGCGTTATCATCTTCATATCATGCTTCAATCATAAATGAACCTTGGTAATCAACTGTCCGAAGATATTGCAAAATTTTTACAAAATCTACACATCCGGTCCCAAACGGCACCTTTTTAAATTTGCCAGGATAATGAGAACTAACCGCAATAGTATCTTTTAAATGAAAACCAACAATTTCGTTAATTCCGGTTGCAATTTCCTTTGTAATTTCTTCACCTACTCAAGCACTTAAATTACCAACGTCCGGATAGACACTTAACCACGGACTAGGGCATTCTTTTTTAACTGCTAAATATTTAGTAATAGATGAAATAAAAGGATCATCCATTGTTTCAATTGCTAACATTACCCCATAACGATTGGCAAGTTTTAAACCTGCTTTCAAATTAGTAAAAAATCATTTTCGCGTATCCTGATCTTTTATTTCATAATAAACATCATAACCTGCTAATTGAATAATCCGAACTCCTAACTTAACAGCTAAAATAATACATTTTTTTAATAATGTTAAAGCAGTTGTACGAATTATTTCGTTATGACTACCCAGAGGATATTTGCGGTGGCCAGAAAAACAAATTGAACGAATTTTAATTTGATATTCACTTTGCAACTTATTTAAATTATTAATTTCTTGATCACTCCAGTCCAAACGTGCTAAACGTTCTGGTGATTCATCAATGGATAATTCGATAAAGTCAAAATTAAATTGTTTGGCAATCTTAAATTTTTCTGACCAATTACCTTTGAGCAACGCTTTTTCATAAACCCCCACTTGATTATTAATCTTAAACATTGTTTAGTTTTCTCATTTCGTTTGTAATAATTTTTGAAATGTAATGGCTGCCTGGTGGGGGTCGTTATGATCACGGATAGCACGGCCAGCAATAATAATATAAATTGGATATTTGCTAAAAAGATCTAAATCATTAGGCTCAATCCCACCCGTGATGGTAACTTTAAAACCAAGATTAATTAGTTGTTCAATTTTTTGAAAATCTTCCGTTGTCCATTTGGCACCCGCAGCTTGTGCATCACGAGCACGATGATAAACTACCTGTTCAACACCAAGATTTTTTCATTTTTGGGCTTGTTCAAAGGTTCAGACACCAGTTAATTCAATTTGCATTTCTTTGTGATATTCTTTACTAATTTCTACAACACTAGCAATCGTCGCAAGATCAGCACAACAAATAACCGTAATAATATCCGCCCCAGCGGCTAGTAACATTCCGCCCAGAATTTTGCCAGCATCAGCAATTTTACCATCCGCTAAAATAATTTTATTCGGATAATGTTTTTTTATGGTTTTGATAGCACTAATTCCTTCAGCACATAATAAAATTGTCCCAATTTCAATAATGTCAACTTCCGGAGCAACAAGGGCTAAGTTATCAAGGGCTTCTTGTAGTGTCAAAGTATCCAATGCAATTTGCAAAAGTGGTTTTTTCATTTCAGTATCCTCCTATTTAACATATTTCATATAATTAATTTTTTTAATAATATTCATCACTTCGGTGGAAGAATTAGCTTGAATAATTTGCTCAATTACCACCGGATTTTCAAAAATTGCGACAATTTGTGGCAATGCTAAACTTAAATGTGTTTCGGCATCAACCGCACAAAATCCAATTAATAAACTAACTGGTTGATTATCAGCAAATAGCACTGGTTCTGTTAAAGAAACTAGGCTAAAAGCATTTTTTAATGCTCCTTCTTCCGGACGTGTATGGGGCATCGCTAATTTTGGAGCAATAATATAATATGGCCCCAAAGTTTTTGTTTTTTTAATAACATTATCAATATATTCTTCACTAATTGCTTTGGTTGCAAGTAAGGGTTTAAAAACAATTTGAACTGCCGTTTCTCAATTCGTGGCTGTTTGATGAAGCAAAATTGAATTATTAGTTAAGAGTGATTCTAAAAAATCCAGTTGCATTATTCTCTAATTTCCTGGGCCAATGCCGTTTTAATTGCTTTTTCATCTAATAAGTTTTCTAGCCCTATTACTTTTGCATGGAGATCACTTAAGTCATCCGCTAAATATGTAGAACATAACACTATATCAAAGTTATCACCTATACCCTTTGCCTCACCAACCGAAGCAGTTTCCACTGTTCCCTCAACATTTAGTTCATTTAATACTTGTTCTACTTTAATTTTAATAATCATTGAGGAACCCATTCCGTTTCCACAAGCACATAATATTTTTAACATTTGCTTTCCTCCTTATTTTATAAAGGTTAAAATGGATAAAGTTAATTATCCATTTTATTCGCTTTAATATTTTCATTCTCTATTTTTGTTATAAGATTTCTGTTACTTTTAATAATTCTTTTTAATGGCATTTCCGCAGTTAATCCAGTTGATGTTAATTGGGCAATTAATAAGAAAATGGGAATGATTAAAATTAACATATAGGGGGCACTATTAACTCCCACAACATTAATTAACATCAAAATAACAGCTCATAAAATATCTCAGTCTCACATTCCAAGATAACCAGGATTATTACCATTAACCCCACCAATGTTAAAAAAAATAAAAACACAAATTAAGGTAATTATTAATAATAAAACTTCTAGTGAAGCTAAAATTGCAAAACTTATTACACTAATTGAAACATTAATATAAAAAAGAACTTTTAAATTTAAAAGTTCTTTTTCCTATCCAGTAATTTTTTATTTATCATGATCTGTTCATTTCTTATTAGGTCATTTCCCTTTTAAATGTTTGGGAGTAAAAATTTTGACATTGAGTTTCCGAAATTGTTGGAACCAATCTCCCAACATAAATTTACTAAATTTTTTAAAAGAAATTAATAATCAAATTATTATAATAATTCAATATAAGGGAAAAACTGTTTTTAGCATTAATAAATAACCATCAAGAAAACTAATTTGGTGAGTTGTATAGATCCAAAAACTCATTGTTAAATAGGCGAAACCATTACATGTGAGGTTAATAAAAATTTGCAATAAACTTACTTCAATAATAATTCGTTTTAAATAGTGCTCAGGAGCTTCTTTACCAAAGATTTGATAATCTTTATCATTAAATAATATTGTTGGTTCCCAAGTTAGTAAGCATTTAAGAAAAAAATAACTAACATAATAAGAAATTCCTGGTTGATTGGTAATTTGAATTTTCTTTTGTAATAGTTTTTGGTAACTTTTAATTTGCTTTAAATTATAAAAGAAACTATTAAAACTTAAATAAATAGCAATCAGCATAAAATAAATAGCACTTCATATTAATCCGTTTGTTAAATAATTAAAATAATTTAACAGAAAATAATGGCCATCGCCAAATAAAATGGTAACCTGGGAAATTAAAATTGTAACATTGTTAAAATCACTAACAACATTAAAACTCCCTTTTGCAAAACCAACAATTGTTTGCATTAAAATACCAAAGAAAAGTGTCATGGCAAAATTACAATGACCAATTAACATTAATATTACTATTAATAACGGAATTAAATTAATTAACATAAAACTGTCTGAAAAATTTAACTTATTATTAAAGAACGCCAATGGTTCATTACCAATTGTAAAATAAATAATCAGCCCAATAATAATTGCCGAAGATAATAGTTTTAAATTAGTGCGATAAATTTTTCAAAAGAATGTCGGTTGGTGGTGTCAAAGGTAATTTCAAACCGCATTTTTATGATTAAGAATAGTTCCGATTGTTAATCCCGATAGAATAGCGCCAATCATTAGTCATGAATGATTGGCACTAATTAGATAGGGATATATGATAACGGGAATTGTAAAAATTATTGTTAGCAAACCATTCTTAAAAATAATCGCAATTACTAAACTTAATAAAAATGATAATCCAACCAAACAAACTGGGGATAAAAATTTAAATAAAATTGCTCATAGGGAATATAATCCATATCCCCCGATAAAAATTGTCATAAATAAACATAATAATAAAATGCTCATTAAATTATTAATTTGATCTTTATTTAAAACTTTTTTAATGGTTGTTAGGGCTAACTCTTGGTTGCGACTTGGTCAAAATTGGTAAAAATATATAAACAAACTTAATAATCCCATTAATAAAATAATTAAAATATTGACATAATTAACATAATTACGATATTCATTTTTTAATAAAATTGCAATGGTTAAAGTTCCACCAACTAATATCATTAAGAAGAAAATCCCCAATATTCAGGGAAGAATTTTTTTAATTTTATAATAAAATAACATCTGTTTAATTATTATTTAACTTCATAATTTCATCAATAATATTATTAATTTCTTCATCATTAATATATGAGTATGAGTGTTGGTGGTTATTTTTATCAATATAAATATACAGATAAATGTTAACAGTAGTTGTATCAATCATAATTTGGCCATTAATTCCTGCTTTAATTGCATTTAAAGCATAATTATAATTATCAAAATATAAATATGGGGTTAACCCTGCTTGGGCCCGTTGGGAACTATAAACCCGGTAAACAATATAGTGACCATCACTAATGATACTATCATAACTATGACTACGATTTTGTCAGGATGCAATTTCTTTTTGATGAACATATTTTCCAGTTAAAGTAATTGCTTGTTGGAGTTTTCGAATTGCTTCTTCCCCACTATCTCCAGATAACACATAATTACCATAGACATCATAGGCAAAGAATTCTTTTAATAGTACCCCCGCTTGTAACTGAAATAATTTTTCTTGCGCTTCCGCTTGCGTTGGCGCTAAGGATAAACCATCTTGGGAAGAAATATCCTGGACATCTAAAAAGGTATACATTAAGCGCGTATCGACAATTCCTTCTAAGAATAAATAATCATTAACTTCTTGTTGAGTCGCATAAAAATCATCCCGCAATTTATATAATTTATTACCATTTTTATCAATTACTGGTTGCGCTAAAATTTGAGGTTTTAAATAATTATTATAATAGTTAATACTATCAGTAACGGAGTATTTATAACCATGCTGACCATTAACATCATATAATGTATCAGCATAAACACCATAGTCGTTATAGCGAGTGCCATTGGAAGCAACTTTATCTAATTTTAAAAAGTCATTATCATAAAAATAATTAAACCAGGTGTCATAAGCTTCTAAAATATATTCCGTTGGAATTTCCACATAGTTATTAACCTGATGATTAAGATGAACTCTTCAAATTGAATGTTTGGAAGGATTGGTTAGTGGTTTGTCATATAATAAAACATCAGCATCAAATGTTTCAGAGCTTGAAATATTACCAAAACTAAAATTAGTTGCTCGTCAAGCGGACCCGGAACTAGCCGGTAAATATGTTAAAGTATAAGATCTATTAGCAGAATGAAAGTTTTTGGTATAATAATATTTTCCAACTGAACAAGATCAATCATCACATTGCTTACTTTGCGCTCAATTTCGTTTGGATTCTGTAAAATCAGCAATTGTTCATTGATCATCAATATCATCAATTACCACACTATCACCATGACCAACTTCCATATAATCGCCAGTTTTATTATTCTTAACTTTCATCAAATCTCCACCACCAGGGCTTAAATAAATTTTATGGGTATTAGAAAAATTCATATAATTTTTATAATTTATTTTATTATGTGATTCTGGAGCTCCTCAAACATTTCGAAAATTATCTTGCACAACATTTCGAAAACTTTGTTCAGTTCCATATAGCGAAACCCCATTAGTAAAATCACTGGGTTTTAAATGATAACCATCAGTTAATACTTTTAATAAATCAGTTTGGTCTTGTTTATTAAAGACATTATAATAACGACCACTTACATAATAATATAAAGATTTTCGTAATCCACCTTTATAAATAAAACCATCCTTTGCTTCTTGAGGGGAATCGTACCAATGAGTACCATCATAACCGTACTTTTCTTTAACTAATCCATTATTGGTATAAGAATTTAAAGCCCGCTCTTTTGACAACGCGGCATTACCAAAAGCATCTTGATAAACTAACTGATAATTATTGATATCAGTATCATAAATTTGATTTGGATCTAATAAGTGGTATTGATAATCAGTAATAATTTTGCCCGGATTAGAAGTTGTTTGAATTGTTTCAACCTTATTATGAATATAAATATAATTATTCAAATCACTTTCAGAATAAAATTTATGATTATCATAAGTTCATTGGGTTGTAGTTGCTGTTACTTTTGAACTTTTTTTAATTGTTTCAAACATTGCATCACGCGGAGAACCTGCCTTATTATCATTAGTCATTACCATACTAGTGGTTATTGCCACTGGGGAAATTGTTAAAACGCCAGCGGCAATAATAGTTTTTAAAATACTAATGCCCATTGGTAATCACCTCTCCTCTATCATTTACTAATGTAGTATTATTTTGTATTCACATATAAAAATCATCAGGACTATTAAATTTTTGGGGTCCAAAATAAACATAATAATTAATTGTTTTATCATGGTGATAAGCAATATTAGCATGGTGATAAAGATAGGTATAAGCATCATCGTTAGTTAAGAAATAATGCATTACCCCATTAAATAGCACACTATAAACTTTAAAATAATTTCCTAACTGTTCTTCTAAACGATCGTAAGTAATTGTCTTAACTAAATCAGTTGTTAAGATTGTTTTTGAAGTTAAATAAGTATTTTCAATATAATTATCTTCAACACTTTTTAACTCCGCTAAGGAATCATAATATCTAGCAATCCCACTATTATCAATAAATTTATATTTAATAACAAATTTTGAAGCAGTAATTTTATTTTCTAAACTATGAACAGCATCTAATGCATTATCAAAGAATTCATTAATCCCATCAAAATATTTATAATTAACATTTGTTTTAAAATAACGATCAAAGATATAATCAACAAATTTATCTAACTCAGCACGTTCAGCAACTACTTGGTTGGAATTATTATCTACCTTATCTTTATCTTTTTTAACTTCTAAATGATCATTTTTACCCATGATAGTAATATAAAATTCTTTCACTGTCTTAAAATCTTCGGGGTTACGAATAATATAATGTTTCAAATAATCTTCTGCTTTTTCTTCATTATCAAAAATTGAACCTAAAACAGTATAGTATTTTGTATTTTGATTATCATCTGGTACTTTCATAGCCATTCCAGTAAAAACTGGTGTTACTTGAAAGTGATCACCGGGATTATCGGGAAAAAGCGTAATTCCAACTAACGGGATTTTATATTCAGTTGTTGAATAATATAAGACTTGATTATCTCCTAAATCACATTTATAGGTAACATAACTTACTGGTGATAATGTTTGTGTAATTTCTCAAATTGATTTAACAATATCTAGCCCTTTAACAATTGAACTAAGACAATTTAAAATACCTCCTACTACTTTCGCACTATTTATAACAAAGTGTGATATATCATCAGTAATTTCTAATAATGTATTTAGATTTTTAGTTTGTTCTTTTAATTTAGTTTTTTCAATTAATTTACCATTTTCATCATAAAATTCTGAACCTTGGTCAATAGTTTGCGACACTGCACCAATGATTGCTTCAATAGCTTTTCCAGTCGCTGAATGACCCTGAGCAGCTTCTTTTTCAGCTTCTTGAATAGTTCCAAATAAATTATCTCAATATGCTTGTGTATCTTGAAGAATACCTTGTAAAAGATTTTGTTTTGAAGGAGAAGAATAAGCAAAATGAGCAGGATTTAAAAATAAATGAATTATTTCTGGTATTGATAACTCTTCATCACTACCTGCTCAAGAAACTGAAGGTTCAAAAATTTTATCTAATGTATGTGCTAATAATCCAGCATGTTGATTAATTAGATTTTTTAAAGTTTCTTTCAAAAAGTTCTCAAATTCTAGGGCAGCTTTTTCTTTGCTCAAATGATTACACAATAATGTATATTGGTAAACTCTCTGAAGAAAAATTAGTGTTTTATAAAAAGTAGACATACCTTTTATATTTTTAAGACTATTAATAGAAGTTTTGACAGAACTAACTAATAGATAGCTATCTTTCTTATCACCGGTACTATCAAATATACTATTTGCTTTGGCAAATAATTTATTAAATTTTTGATAATGTAAATTATCACTATTAAATAAATCTCTTTTTACATCAAAATCATTATTATGTTGGCTAGATTGATTCATAAATAAATTAATCATATCAGTCATCATTACTAAGGAAGCAAGTTCATAATTCATAGTTAAACCTGAAGTTTTTACTCAACCTGTTGCAAGTTTTGAAATAACTGTTTGAGGTGTATCATTTGTCTCAATATATTGTGTACCCGTTAATGATCCTCGCATTCCTGAAGTATCAATATTAAGTCAAAAACTATTTTTAAAATCTTTATATTCTCTAATATTAATTGCCTTATCTTCATCAGTTAATTTCATTTGTGAAAGATCAGGATGATGTAACCGACTAAATTTATAACCATTATAGTCATATTCAATATCAGTTGTTGATTTAATTCAATCAGAAATTTGATCTCTTGTTAAACATGCCCCTGCCATTTGGTAGCAACTAGTTTTATTGTTTTCGTTAATGTTTGGTTTCACAACATTTTCTAAATACTGAATTGCTTCATACTTATTATTAAATTCAACACTGGCAGTACTTGAGTCATTAATGTTTCCTAATTTATAAACCTTTTGATAATCTTCATATGTTTTAATTGCCTCATCTTTATTTAGATAAGCATTGCCATCTTTTCCTTTATAAACAACTTCCAATTTTTCATTGGTATTAGTTAAAACTTGATTTGAAACTTCACCAGCACTATTAATTATATATTGTGCAGGATTACGATATGTTTGAACTTCGTTTAAGGGATTAGCAGTTAATAAATCTGATTTTAATTTTGAATTTTCATCAATACCATAACTCTTATCATTATAAGTAAAATAATTGTTTTCCGTAGTATAAGATACTTTTTGGGCTTTTGAATTGGCATAATCCATAATCTCTTGATTTGAATTAAACACTTTCCCATCAAACTTATAATATACTTTATCCTTAACTTTATTATGCGCTATCACTGTTGAAACCGTAGCTACTATAGTCGTAACAGACAATACACAAATAGCAGAAAATATTGAAATGTTTCTTTTTGAATTTAAAAATTTAAATTTCATCATTTAAAAAAACCGCAAAATTTGAATTAGTCGAAAAAGAAACATTTGAATTATTTTCAAAATAAGCAATAAAATCCGAATTAAAATAAATAATATTTGTATCTTCACTTTTTTCATAGATATATTTATAATTTTTTATTTTAAATAAAATTTTATAATCTTCATAAAAAGAAGACAAATCATTAATATTTTTATTACCACTAAAACTTAAATTTAAGTTTTCTGTAGCATAATTAATTGCATATTTAGAGTTTTCTTTTTTATATTCATTAATTTTAGAATTTGAATCATCAATAGGTACATCAAATACTTGAATATTACTTGTTTTATTAACTCACATAATGGTCTTTATATTCATACAAAAAATAATAAACTCTTTTAGCCAATCTTTTTTTGAATAAATATTCGTTTCTTGAAAATTAAAAACTAAATTATTTTTTTTTATAAATCCACTCATTTTGATTATTTTTAGAACTAACAATTACAGAAAAAGATAATTTATATAATTCATCAATTGAAATCCCATAACTATCAAAAAAACCAGAATTATCAAAATTAACTAAAAAGAAAAAATCAGATTTTTTATAATTAAACATAATATTAAATTCTTGCTCTATCATATTAGACAATAAATATACAAGCATAGATTCAATAGAACCATAAAATTTAATACTTTCATCTTTTGTTTGTTCATTTATATCTTTAAAAAAGAATTGATCTTTAAAATCTCATGTCATATGTGATAAGAAAAACTTATCTAAGTTTTCAGGTGTTATTTCTTGTTTATTTTGAGTTACACTTGAATTCTCACTAGAACTACATGCAACAATATTAGTTGTACTTATCATTACTAAACTAAGCACACTAAAAAATGATAATAATTTTTTCATATCATTAATACCTTTCTAAAATATTCTTAAAAAATTAATATCTTTATATATAAAAATAATGTAAATAAATATAAGATTAGACTAAAATTAATTATTAAACTACCCTCTTTAAAAACTAATTTTAATCTCCTGATAATTTAAATGTCAATATGTTTCTCGTCCACTATTAAATTATCTAACTTAGATATTAACAAACAGACAATTAAAGTCAACAAAATTTTATAAAAAAATAAATATTTTTTCCAAATTTTAATTAATTACAAAAAAAAAAAAAAAACTATACTCCTAGTGGTGGCTTCTTAAGAATATCAAACCAAAAACTATTTTTAAAATCTTTATATTCTCTAAATATTAACTGCTTTTTCTTTTTCAGTTAATTTCATTTGCGAAAGATCAGGATGATGTAACCGACTAAATTTATAACCATTATAGTCATATTCAATGTCAGTTGTTGATTTAATCCAATCAGAAATTTGATCTCTTGTTAGACATGTCCCCGCCATTTGATAACAACTAGTTTTATTATTTTCATTAATGTTTGGTTTCACAACATTTTCTAAATACTGAATCGCTTCATACTTGTTATTAAATTCCACACTAGCAGTACTTGAGTCATTAATGTTTCCTAATTTATAAACCTTTTGATAATCTTCATATGTTTTAATTGCATCATCTTTATTTAGATAAACATTACCATCTTTTCCTTTATAAACAACTCCCAATTTTTTATTAGTATTAGTTAAAACTTGATTTGAAACTTCACTAGCACTATTAATTATATATTGTGCAGGATTACGATATGTTTTAACTTCTTTTAATGGATTAGCAGTTAATAAATCTGATTTTAATTTTGAGTTTTCATCAATACCATAACTCTTATCATTATAAGTAAAATAACTATTTTCCGTAGTATACGATACTTTTTGGGCTTTTGAATTAACATAATCCATAATCTCTTGATTTGAATTAAACACTTTCCCATCAAACTTATAATATACTTTATCCTTAACTTTATTATGCGCAACCACCGTTGAAACCGTAGCTACTATAGTTGCAACAGACAATACGCAAATAGCAGAGAATATTGAGATGCTTCTTTTTGAATTTAAAAATTTAAGCTTCATAACTAAACAAAAAGCACACTAAAATTAGAGTTAGAAGAAAAATTAATTTCAGGCTCATTTAAAAAAGAAGCAGTAAAATCAGAATTAAAATAAATTACATATGGCATGTCTAAATCATCACTAAGATAGTGGTAATTTTTAATATTAAAATTGATTTTGTAATCTTCATATAATCAACGCGTATCAGGAAAATCTTTTTCTCCGCTAAAAAGATAAGTCAATTCTTCTGATACATGCTTCACTACATAAGCAGAATTGTTTTCTTTGTATTTATTTAAATTACTTGTTGATTCCATAATACTTGTAAGAAATAACTGATTAAAATTGGGTAAATTTGTTGCAGGTGTTTTTCTTTCTATATTGTTTTCTGCATAAAACTTAATAAATTTTTCTAACCAAACTTGCTTAGAATAAATCTTAGTTTCTTCAAAATTTAATACAAGATTTTCTTTCCGATAAGATCATGATTTATCTTTTGGAGTTACAACTACATCAAAAGGTAATTTATATAAATTATTAAGTATAATACCTGATTTATCAAAAACTTCATCATTTTGAAAAAGAATTGAAAACCAATAGTCTTTGTCATTATATTCAAATAAATTATCAAATTTATTTTTAACTAAAGTAAATAAATTGCTTGTCATTAAACCTGTCGAAATATAATCGAATCTAGTGTTTTCTTCTTCTGTTTGTTTATTTTTATCCTTAAAAAAGAATTGATCTTTAAAATCTCATGTCATATGTGATGAGAAAAACTTATCTAAGTTTTCAGGCGTTATTTCTTGCTTATTTCGAGTTACACTTGAATTCTCACTAGAACTACATGCAACAATATTAGTTGTACTTGTTATTGCTAAACTAAGCGCACTAAAAAATGATAATAACTTCTTCATATCATTAATACCTTCCTAAAATATCCTTAAAAAATTAATATCTTGATATATAAAATAATGTAAATAAATATAAGATTAGATTAAAATTAATTATCAAACTACCCTCTTTAAAAACTAATTTTAATCTCTTGATAATTTTAATACCAATATGTTTCTCGCCTATTCTATTAAATTATCTAACTTAGATATTAACAAACAAACAATTTAAAAGTCAACAAAATATTATAAAAAATAAATAATTTTACTAATTTTTAACTACTTAAAAAATAATCCTTATCTATTTTTTTGTCTATTTTTTTGTTTAAAAATAATAAAACTTTCAATTCTTAAAATGTGTTATATTTTAATTGAAAAAATTATATATTCTGTTACTTTTAAATCCAACTATTAAGAATATTAACTACGGGAACGGATTCATTAGGAGGAATAAATAATGAAAAAATTATTAACATTATTATGTCCACTAGTAATTGCTACTAGTAGTATCAATGGTTTTGATCTTATGAAGAACAATGATTATCAACATGTAACAAAAGTAACAAATTATCAACCAGTTAAATTAGATAAAACATTTAAATACGTTAACACTTGACCAAATAGTCACTTCGCGATTGGGGCCGAAGCCAAAACGAATGAAATTTATCTAATTGCTAAAAATAATAAATTTATTGATTTAAATTTAAAAATTGGTCAGGGAGCAGTTAACCCTAACTTCTTCTTGCCTTTTAATGCTCACCAGGGAATCGTGGTGACACCAAATGCCTATTATTTAATAACAACAACCGGAACAAAACAAAAGCTAGACATTCCTTTTAGTTTTGATTCTAATTTAATTATTTTAAACGCAACCACCGCATTATATACCATTAGTGATGGTAACACTTATCTTATTAATGAAAACGGTAAAATTACAAAATGACATCACCCATCAAGTAATTTTTATAAAATAACGGATAACTTATATTTAAATAATCCCACTTTATCCGGACAATCACTTAAAAATTCAGAAATTATTAATGTTCAAACTAAACAAGTAACGCCAATTGCATATGCTGGGGACTATGTAACAATGGCAAATGAACATTGAGGGGTACTTACCACCTTGAATAATACCCATGCATTGCTAAAAATAAATAATAATAACATTAGTTTAACTCCGATTACCCAAATCAAAATTGATTCATTATCGAAATATACAACAAATAAAATTTTAGTATCAACAAGCGATAGTAAAATCTATGAACTTGACCAAAATGGTGGATTGACTAGTCTACCGTGCCTGGGAAATACCCCACAATACTGGGACCAAAATAAAGTTCTTTTATTTGATCCAAGTTCATTAATAACACCAAGTGGGCAAGTAATAAAAATTAATTATACTTTCACAACCTATACTATAATAGATAATAATTACTTAACTTTTACAACTAATGATCAAAAATTATATTTATTATCTGCTGATGGGAAGACAACTGATTTAAAAATCCCGGGGATTGGATTAGGAAAAATTGACAATACTTTAATATTTTATAATTTTAAAGACCATGATACTTATTATTTAAATATTTAATTAATTAAAAAATAAATTCTTACTAGAATTTATTTTTTTTAGGTTATTGTAAGGTAATACTATCTAAGCGATAATCGGTGTCAAAAATTCCAATTAAAATATTAACACCTTTGGTTCCCTTCGCATTAATACTTTGAATTTGATAAGCATTTAAATATGCAATCATTGCCAAACGTTGGTAGGTTGTAATATTCGGCTGGATCGTAGCGGCATGGGGAAATTTGCTAATAATATTAGCATAGTCATTAGCAATTTCAAATGGTGGTTTAATATTAAAATCCTGATAGTATTCATTTCACATTGTTCCCCATGTTTGATGATTAATAAATAAGCGAACAGTTATTCCATAGTAATCAGGGGTAAGATAGTTTTTACCATCCGGAGCGAGAGTTGCAGTATGAACATCTTCTCCATTATTAGTGATTAAACTTCCTAGCGGTGTTGTTAAACCAATTACTCCGCATAAAACTAATAAGTGTTTCATAGGGCTTCCTCCTTTTAATAAAATTATTATTTTATTATTCTTGGTTTAATTATATCGCTAGCAAAATTAACTTCTTTTACTAATCTTAAAAATTAAAATTGTTCAAAATTATTAATAATCTTAACGCTTCGTTCCCATTAAGAAAGCAAAGTAGGAACTAACACTAAAGAGTCCCAGAAAAATTAGGGTTCCAAAAATTGGTTGGTAAATTGATAAAAATGATAAATTGCGGTCAATAGCTGGGACAATTAGAAAAAAACCATAACTATTAATTTCACTTTGGGTATAAAACATATAGACAATTCAGGTTAGATATTTTTGCGGAATAAAATAACCAACTACAATTGCCGCTTTACTTGTCGCATATCCTAAGTCGATAAAAAAATCACCAAAGAAAAGAAAGAGCACTAAAATTAAGATATTAATTGACTGCACTAAGTAAATATTTTTTAACGCTCCTGAAACTAATAAAGATAGGAAGAATACCACTAGAATATTTAAAATAATACCAAAAATAACTCCCAATCACTGGTCAACCGCGTGCATTTGCAATAATCAAATTTGCACAATATGAGGATGACGAAAGGAATCTAAGAAAAATAAATAACCAATGACTAATAACACCGCTATAAAATTAGTTGTAAACAAAACAATTAATAAAGCACTAATAAATTGGAACCGACTAATCCCAAAATTTTTTAGTTGTTTAATAAAAACCGAATCTCGTCATTCACAAATAATATATGATACTAAAAATAATAAAAATAAGCTGGGTAATAATGTAAAAGCCGTAATTAAAATATAACGACTATTTTTTAAAATACTTTGGTACCATAAAAAATAAACCAGGGTCATTAAAACAATTGGGGCAATTAACATATAAATATAAGTTCTGGTCGTTTTTAAAACAGACTTAAAGATATAGTTAATGCAACGATTAAACATTTGGTGTTGTGTTTTTATTTTCATAAGACCTCCTAAACATTAACATTGATCACATACCCTGGTTGGGGTAAATTATTTTGTAAAACTGGTTTAATCATTAAGGTAATCTGGTGGCCAGTGCTTTGTAAGTCTTTCACAAAATAATAATTTTGGGTAGTTTCGCCAATCCGATACCACTTCCCTTCATAAAGATAATAAATTGCATAATAGTCTAAATTAGTAGCCTGGGTACTTTCTCACCCAAAACGAATATTATATAACTCTGTATTATTAACCATCCGGTTAATAACATATTCCGCAGCAGGATTTTTAATTTCTAAGGAAGTATTATTGTAATTATTAGTTGATGGTGTAGTAATTGCAAATTGGCCGACATTAAATTTAAACTTATTTGTTTGTGGTTTAATTTGCAAACCAATTTTAGCAATTCGATTGGTAGAACTAATATTGCTTAACTTATTTAAATTTAAATCAATTTTTACTCATCCCCCGGGTAATTTTTCACTATGATCAGGGATAATACTTTGACTAGTAGGAATCATTGTTTGTTGGTCAGTAGTAGTTACCCAGAAGTTTACTGTCGCATTACTATTATTATCTGATCCATCATAATAAATAAAACTAACTTGGTGGTTATTACTAATTAAATTAGTTCCAAAAATATCCCAGTCATATACTTTGTTGTTATCTCACTCGGCGGGTAAAACTTCCCCATTTTTATTAAAGCCACTACCAATCGCAATTGAATTACCCTTTTGGTAGACTGTATCATAATCATAAAAACCACTCAGCGCATTAATATTTAATGGTTTATCTCGTTGAGATTCATCATAAATTTTTCATTGGTAAGTTGGTAAAATATCGGTTAGTCTCTTATTAGTTCAGGGATAATTATTAGCAGCAATTGGCTGACCATTTTGATCACGTTCAACAAACTGCACACCACTCCCAGTTGAAAAATTGGTTTGTTTATTTAAAAGTTGGTCTTCATCAAATAAAGTTGTTTGTTCTTTGACTAAACTACCAATTCCATAACTAGAAGAATTATAACCCCCATGGCCTTGATAATCATAGATTTTTTGTTCAACAAAGGGATCAACCTTTCCTTTATTAGCGGCTTTAATTCGAGGATCAGAAATAAATGCTGCTCGTTGATAAGAACCACTAGGATTTAATCCTTGATAATCATTTAAAAACCGATTTGACTGTAAACCTTCATCATTACTACTAATAAAAGTGTTGGTCCCTGAAAATTGAATGGTATTAAATAAGTTAGTAACTTGGGTAGCAAACAAATAAGCACGAATCGGATTATTAACGCCATTAGCCTTCGCTCAGTTATAAGCATCTGTTCCAAAAGTCCCAGCGCCAGCATTTAAATAAGTTGAAAAACTAGTATATACATCTTTATTATAAGAAGGTTTTCCTCCACGTAACTGTTCTTGATAAGCTAACTGACGAAAATCATATGTTCCAAAATACTTTGGATTAGCACCCTCATCAACCATTGTGTGCAAATCACTAGGATGATAATTAGGGTTATCTTTTAAGAAATCAACCGTTTTATCCGGAATCTCTCCAAAATTTAATTGAATTTCAGTCGGAGTAATTTCCCCATCTGGTTTTTGATAACCACTGGTTGTCATTTTAATTGTTTCTTGGTCATCATAGCCATGACTTCCTTTTGAAACCGTCGCATCATTACGATAATAAATTACTTTTAATTTTTTAATATTTGGATCACTAGCAGTAGCAACTTTATAATTAAATTCTTTGATAATTTCATACATTGTATTATAATCCAAAATTGAACCATTCGGAGCAGCCCCGTTTGCTTCATTATTAATAAACCAACCATCAAAACCATTATATTTGGCTAAGTTAATTAGAATATCAACAATTTTATAACTACCATCACTATTTTGTGCTAAAAAATCTTTCAGCATTTCTCTTGTTAATCCATGATAACCATCTAAAAAAACATTTCCAAAAATAGGTGTTCCGTTAACATGGGCTGCATCAATTACATCGGCGGGTGGCGGAACAATTGGTCCTTCAAACCATGATCCGGACCAGTTAACATATTCATTAATATATTGTCAATTCAAATTAGTATTTTCAAAAGGATTTTTAGTACCCACAATTGTGTTATCAAAAGTACGGTGTTTACGTGATGAAAAACCTAATTGGTTATACTTAATATTTTCATTTTGCTCCGAAGAATTATAAGTGGCAACATATTTGCGGGGTTGTAAAGGAACAACACTACGATTATATTTGGCATCATAGTCAGTGGCGGGGTTTCAATCTAAAATTGAATTAAGACGTAAATATTTTTGGGCTAAAGAAGTAACCCCAAAATCTTGGGCATAGTTACCATTTGGCATAAACCCTTTATTAAGAGGCACCCCGGTTACCGCTTGTTTTTTAATATTTTGACTTCACTGAAAACCAGTACTAAATTTGGAATAATCTAAATATCTTCCTTCATGCGCAGGAGTAATATTACCAAGTGGTATTTGGTGGGGAGAATTAACTAACATATTATGTTGGTCAGTATTATTAAAAGCAATTCCATCCCCATACTCATCACTGGCCCAGTCAAAATTTGGGAGACTATTTAGATATTGGTTGCCACTGGCGCTACCAATTGAACATGATGTTAATAACATTGACGGTAAAGTAATTATTGTTGCTAAACTTAAACAAATTCATAATTTTCGCATCTAATCTTATCCTTTCATTCCCCAGGTAAAATATTTGGGTGTTAAATAGCTAAAAATACCAATAAAAACAACAATACCAAGGAAGGGTTCTCACACTTGGTTAAAAACAATAAATGAGACTTGATTAAAATCTTGAATAATTTGGCTAATTCCCAATGGGTCTAGAAATTGATAGGAAGTAAATAACATGTTAAATCAAATAAAATATTTGGTTGGACATAGATAACCAAAAATAATAAATGGTCACATTTTATTAGTAATTGTTGGTTGTAAAATAACATCTGAAAAGATTAATAAAAATAAAGTGACAATAGTTAGGGTAGCAAATGACCAATTCCGGTTGGAAATTGCCGTGGCCATTCACACATATAATAGGGTTAAGAAAAACGTTAACATTATCATTCCTATGATATAAAGTAACCAAATAAATGGTCTAATATTAGAAAGCAATGGTAAGTGGAAATTAAAAATTGGAATTAACGAATAAATATTATATAAAATAATATTAATTAAAACTGAGATACTAGTTAAAGCAAGGTTTAATAGAAAAACTACTATAATAATATGATATTGATGTAAATTAATTAATTTAATTTTTTTCAAAAACTGTTTTCTTCGCCACTCCACTAAATATAGTCCTAAGTAAAAACTAACAATAAAAACTGAAATTGATAAAAAGTTAATTAAAATGGGTGGTAAAATGACAAAAAAACTATAAGTATTTCATAACCATGAACACAAAATGGACAATAAACCAGAAAAAATAAAAACAAAAATGTAGGTACGCGGATTAGTAAAAATTACTTTAAAGAGTAAGCTGGCTGTTTTATTAAGTTTTGAAAATGTTGGTTTACAATGATCAAGAAAATTAGTCTTCATAGCCAACCTCCTCTTCAAAATATTTAATTAACATTTTCCGCAATGATAACTAAGAATTGTAAAATCGTGTTAATATTTTGGTCCAAATAAACAAGACCATCTTTTAAAATTATTACCCGGTCGCACAACATCTCAACTTCTTCCGGAGTGTGCGAAACAATTAATAAATTAATCTTCTTTAATTGTTTCCATTCTTTGAAAAAATTCACAAGTTTAATTTGCATTTTTAAATCTAGTCCCGTAATTAATTCATCTAACACTAAAATTTCTGGATCATTTAAAATTGATAAAAAGCAATTGAATCGTTGCCGTTGTCCCCCGGATAACGAAGCAATGTCTTTTTTTAAAATATTTTTTAATTCACAAGCGTCAATTAATTGTTGTCCTTCTATAGTGGTTAAATAACCCTTTCCCTTATAAAATTTAATTAAATCCATTGGTGTTGTTCCCGCTGGTCAATAACCATCTTGAAATTGGACCCCAATTTTTTTATGAACTTTTTCATTATTATGGTCAACAAAATAAACATGGCCATTATTTGGTTTTAAAACCCCTGAAATAATTTCAACAAGAGTCGTTTTTCCACTCCCATTTGATCCTAAAATTGCGACTGATTCTGAATCTGCAATTTTTAGATTAATATCTTTTAACACTTCATTTTTACCATAACTTTTACTAATATTCTCTAAAATAATCATCTAGTTGTCGCTCCTATTAACATCTTACTGGTTCAAAAATAATTCATCATATATGGTATTAATTAGTTTATTCATAACGGGATCTAATTTTAATAATGGTTTGACCTTTGCGGCAGCCGCTTCATCAGGGCCTTCACTTCAGATTGGATTGCCATTACTATCTTTTTTAACTAATGAACCAAAAGTATAGAAATCAATATCAATTGGTTTTTCAACAGTCCGCCCTAAGTCAGGGACCCAAATTTTTGCTCATTGATAATAAATCCCCGCGGTAAAATACTTCATTACTCATAAATTTAAATATTCATTTGGATTAATAGTATTATTTGTTGGATCATTAATTTTATTAATGGATAATTCAATATAATATGAGCGCAAACTGAGCGCACTAAAAACTTGCATATCATACGATAAAATAATGTTATTTTTAATATACTTATTAATAACATCATTTGGAATTCCAATTTCATCATAACCTGGTTGCCCAGCATGTTCAGCAGCAGTTGGTTTATACTTTTGGTATTCATTATTATAGAAAGCATAAAAATTATTTAAAATCTTATTATTGACTGCTACAATCTTTTGCTGGGTATCATCATATAAAAATTCTCAAATTCGAAGTTGATTTTTATTTTTCGCTGGTCATTCCCGACTGGGGTTAACAATTTGGTTTAAATCATTAATATTACTAAAATTATCATTAACAAAAAAATTAATAATACTAGCCAACGGTAAAACTAAAAATGAACCAAAAAATAAAGTTCAAATTGATCTCTTCATGTTTTTTCTCCTTTTGTTTAAATTAGAAAAACGCTGTCCATTTTTACTAAACAAGTATCATTATATAGACTAAAAAAAAAAAAAAAAAGTGTTAAGTGCAAAAAAAATATTTTTTTTAACACTTTTTTTGTAAAAAATAATAAATTTAATTATTAGCTAATATTATACATCAAGCAATTGGGTTAATTAAAAGAAAAGTAAGCATGCCAAAAGTATCACTGACATAATCCTGACTGATAATTTTAAGTTTCAAATTTTCAATCATTGGTAAGCACCATGTTAATCCTAAACTAACGGTGACCACGGTAATAATTGGGGTTGTTGCAATCATTCACGTGCGAGCTTTCTTAAAGTTTTTCTGTTGTTTATTATAGTTACTACTATCGGGATTAACTTTTCCCGTTAAAATCATTACCCCCGGAAATACTAACCATAATAACGCAATAATTCCCGTTAAAATCTTTAACCATTGGGGTAACGGGGTCGCAATTCCCACCATTAAACTAGGGAAAATTAATAATAACAAGCATAAGATTGCTAAAATTACCAAAACAATTCCAGTTGTAATAATCTGTACAGTGGGTCCAAAATGATTATTAAAATTAATTAATAATAAAATCCCAAAAAATAGGAACACCAAAAAACTAGCAATTACAAAAATGAAATTCCATCATAAACCGGCTTGTAAAACTGAGTTATATGTTATAAATGTTTTTTGTGGTTTCATAAAAGGTCCTCAGGGTAATAATCTAATATTACTTCAAAGTGATAATAACAAAAAATAAGAAAAAAAGTCAAGATAAATTTAATAATCTTGCTTTTAATTAAATTTAATTTGACTAACATCAATAGCACTTGTTGAATATTTATGTGAGAATGATGAGCCTCCGCCAATAACATACGATTTAACTTGTACATAAATGAAATTTCCGGCTTTTCAAAATTTAATATAAATATCAGCGCCGACACAACCGGTTGGATACGGGGCACTATAAAAGCTAGCAACCTTTTGATAATTTTGACTACCATCTCGGGGAATGACACGATCAACTGCTAAGGGACCAAAGGAAGTTACTGTTTGATCATAAATCCTAAAATCATCCGCATGAATTTTACCAACCATTTTGTTAACAGTAATTATTGGATATTGAAGAATAAAGTCTTCTCAATTATCAGCATATTTAGTCCAGTCAATCATCGCAAAGGGTGGTGATTCGCTACTATACTCTGCAACAACACCTCATTCATCTACTTTATTTGATACTGATAGTATTCCAGCAGGAACATTAACAATTAAAGGGTTTTTAGGAATCATTACCATTAATTTAATATTAGCACTATTGAAATAATTAATTGTATTAGTCCCATCAATTGTAATAGTTATTAAAATACCTTGGCCAGTAGCAAGCACCTTGTCAGATGTTGAAACAATAATTTTGTTTTCGTGGACAGCATTTTTTAAAACTGGATTAATGTTAGAATCTGCGTTGATTGCTTTAATTAATTCATCTTGACTAGTATTTTTAATGATAAAGGTACCATCTTGCGAATAATTACCACTAAAATAGCTTAAATCAATTGTGCTAGCTTTAATAAATAAAGTTACTGTCGCTTTTCCTTTATAACTAGCAGCATTATTTGCATCAATAATAATATTAATTTTGTGGGGTTGATTATCATTAATTAGTTTTGATTCTGTTGTTATTGTGACTCCTGGTAAGGTTAAAATATTTTTTAATTGGGGATTTAACCCGCTCACTTTTTTTAAAGCATCAAATAGTTCTTTTGGATTAACATCTGGTTCTATCACAACAGGTGAACTTGTTAAATCTTGGTTTCAATTGGTAATATCTGTTTTGGGATAAACCATTGAAACTAAAATGTTGGTAGTTCCCGTATAATCTTGCGATCCATTAGCATTAACCGTAATCTCAATGTCATGGGCTAAATCATCCTGAGGTAGTTTTGAAGTTGTGCTAACAACTACCCGGGGATCACTAATTGCACTTAAAATAACAGGATTAGTTTGCTTAATTTGTTTTAATGCTTTAATTAATGCTGATGAATCAACACTGGTACTAATAATGTTTCCATAAGCCGTATAGTTTCCCCCAGCATTAGTAATATCTGTTTTACTTGTTTTCGCCATTAACTTAATTATCGCAATTCCGGTATAATCTAAAGTTTGATAAGCATTTAAAGTAATATCAAGTTCGTGAGCAACACCATCATTTGGCAATTTAGAATAGGTTATAATTAATAAGTTGCTTTCTTTTAAAACATTTAAAGTTGTTTGGTTAATTCCCTGCACTTTTTGCAATGCATCAAGTAAACTTTCAGAACTAGTATCTTGTTCACTAACAGCAGGTTTAGAAGTTAAATCTTGGCTTAAACTACTAATATTCATTTTCCCTGCTTGGGCTTTTAACGCAATCGTTAACTGTTCACTGTATGTCAAAGTATTTGTGGCATCAATTGTTACCTTTAATAAATGATTTTGACCATCATCAGGTAATGGTGATTTGGGGGTTAAAATAATATTTGGATCCTGGGCGGCGGAGATTAAATGGTCATCCATCCCGGCTACCGAAGTTATTAAATAAACCAGACTATTAAAACTAGTATCTCGAATCGTAACGGGTGGTGATGTTGTATAATCATTTTTTAAATTAGAAATATCAAATTTATCCGAAATTAAATTTAATTGACAATTAAGTTGCCCTTTAAAATTATTAGTGTTATTAGCATCCAAGGTAAAACTAATGCGGTGGGCAAACCCATCAGGAATTATTGCACCTTTAATATTAAAAATTTGGATTTCTTTATCAAGAAGTGCACTTGCTAAATTAGAATTTAAGTTTGGTAATAATTTAAGAGCATTTAATAAACTAGTATTATCAATATTAGCAATATGCAACGGATTATTATGGCTAAAATCACCGCTTAGCTGAGAAATGTCAAACTTAGTAGCTTTAATATTCATTGTAATTGTAGTAGTTCCCTTAAAAATTTCAGAATGATTGGCATTAATATTAATTTTCATTAAGTGATATCCCCCATCATATTGAAGTGGATCACGGGTTGTTAAAATAGTTGTCTTATCATTAATAGCACTTTGCAAATCAACATTTAAATTACTAATATGTTGAACTGCGGATAATAATTCTTTTGATGAGGTATTTTGAATAGTGGCAGCCGATTTATAATAATCACCCCCATCTTGAGAAATATTAATTCGGTGGTCAACTGATGAACCAGAAGGATTTAAACTAATAAAAATTTGTCAACCGCCGATTGCTAATCCTATTATTAAAATAATTATTAACATAAAACTAATTTTAAATCGTAAATTTGATTTTAAAAATAATGCTTTAAAAAAATGCTTGTGTTGATTTAAAATAGTTTTATGATAATAACTCACTTCGTTTTTAGGAGTGGGGACACATTTATGATCGAGAGTTGTTATTAAATTAAAATGACTTTTGTCCCCTATTAATGATAAGTTAGATAAGTTTGCTAATAAAAAGCGTTGCCTTTTTTTGCGTAAAATCCGATTACTTGCTTTGAATTTTTTAACAACTAAACTAGTTGGTAGTGTAATGGTACGGGTGTCATTATTAACATCTTGAGGATTATTTATGATATTTTCTTTTAAAAATAACCCAAAAAAAACTTTTCGACACTTAAAAATAATTAACGGATCAAAATTAGTTTCATCCAAATCTTGGTTAATGTTAATTTTATAAACATCAAAATTATTTAAAATGATAGTATTTTCTTGCCCAGTCTTTTTTAGATAACTTAAAATTTTTTTACAGCAACTATTGCATATAATATCTCTTTTCATTGTTGGCGTTCCCTTCAAACTTGTTTTCCATAAAAAAGTACCTAACAAAAGATTATTTTGTTAGGTACTTTGTGTACTCTATTAACAAGTTTATTATAACGAAAAATTAATTAACAATTAATTATTATAATTATTATTTTTTAAACATTTAAAATGTCAAAGATCGTAACAACTAATCATCCAACTTAATTTTTTCAAGATCAACTTTAGTTTTCTTTTTCGTTAGGTATAAATCTAAATCAGCTTGTGAATATTTTGGATTATTAAAACAAATAAACGCGATGGCAATATCAAAAATTGGTCCTACAATTCAAATTCAATTAAAACAAATTAAAGCAACGGATAAGAATCCGACAATAATCCGTGCTCAATAGAAATTAGCAAAACCTAAGATACTAAACACAATAGTAATAGTGCTAAAAACAATAATGATAATACTAAAGGCCAGCACAATGCTATTATTATAAGGATAGTTTAAAACTTTTGATCACACATCTCGTAAGGTATAATATAAGACCGAAAAAATAATATTAAAACAAGCAACAACAATAGCTAAAATTAGCGCAATTTTCCCCTTATGATCAAGTTTTTGATATTTTTTAATATCAATAATTGTTTTAATTTCCTTAACTTTTTCAGGGTGATGTTCTTTAATTTGTCTTTTAAAATAAAATAAATTATTAACCCAAATAAAAAAGTATTGAAACGATGTACACAAAACAAAGACTAAAACACTCCCAGCCGCCAGCATGGCAACCCCATTGGTTGCATAAAAATCTAAAAAGAAATACGGAAATAAAGTGTTTGCCGGTTTATGGTCTAAATGACGAATATAGCCACGTACTAATATACAAATTAAATATAAAAAAGGATATAAACAAATTATTCAGTAGTTTCCTTTATGATGATTACTAAACTTATAAAAAGCATCCCCAGCAGTCATACAGAAACTTAAAATCATCGCCACCGGAATAACAGTATGTAAAATAACAGTTGAAATTCATTCATACACTGACATCCCCTGAACAATATCGCCCTGAGTAAATAACCCTAACCAGAAAACTAACATGGTCATTGTAATGTATACGGTGGCCATCAACCGAATAATAAAATCAGGTTTTGTATTTTTAAACTTTTTATGAAATAAATAAAACACAAAATACCCAAAAACCAAATAATTTGATTGGGTCGTAAAATACGCATAATAATGACTCAAGCGTTCCCCATAAGAATTTAAGTGGTCAGCCCCAGCAGTGCTTAACACTAAAATAAAATCAAGAACTAAAAAAATAAAAATTAAAATAACTCCTATAATCCGATAGATTAGTAGCATTTTATCAGTAAATAATTTTTTCATTGAAAATTTCCTTTACATTATTAATTTTAACCGTTCGCAACTCATTTAATTGTTAATATTATAACATAGAAAATGGTCAGCAACTTTAACATTCAATAAATTTGTGATAAAAATTAGTAATTTATGTTAGTTGTAGCATATAATGTAGATAGATAATGATAAAGATAAGATTAGGCGCTAATACTCAAATCAATGCTTATTCATAATATATAAATGAACAATGACTCTTTCTAGTATTTCTTATCAAAAGTTTTATCGATCTATTCATTATTGAACTTTTGAATGTGAACCATTACCCAAAGGAGTAATAAAACCATGGAACAAAAAAATAATTCTTGAGTAACAATTAGCGTTTTGCCCCATCATAAATACGATTATGAGGATGATCGCTTAATTTTATTTATAATTCCTGAACCAAGTAACCAGTATTTACGAGTTTTAATTGCAAAAAAAGATGTTTTTTTCTCACCAGTAACTCACCATTATGAAATTAAAATTAATAAACATTATAACTATTTAATTTGAAAATGGAATAATCTTTCCCAAAAAAATGACCGTTATGCAATATGAAAAGGTGAAGAATTATTATATTTTTGTAAAGAACAATCAGAATCCAACTCTTAAAAACGAGTTGTTTTTTAAAGACAATTTACAAAAAATTTACTTTTTATAAAATTTTCCCTTCAAAAATAACATAAAAAAGTTTAAATTATAATTTTTTATATTATGATTAATTTATATATAAGTAGGTGAAAAACAGTGAATGTCATTAAAGTAACACCCCGGGGATATTGCTTTGGGGTTGTTAAATCAATTAAAATGGCGAAAGATGCCATTAAGAATTATCCCGGACAGCAAATTTATATGCTTGGGTTTTTAGTTCATAATCATCATGTTGTTAATGAAATTACTAACTTAGGAATTATTCCGATTAATGATTTCAAACAAGATCGCTTGGCAATTCTACAAACCCTGCCTAATAATTCGGTAGTGGTATTAAGTGCCCATGGAAGTCATGAAAAAATTAAGGATGTTGCACAAGCTAAGAATATTATCCTGATTGATACTGAATGTGAATGAGTAACAGCAACCAAAGATTTAATTAAAGAATACCTTACCAAAGATTATGAAATAATTTTTATTGGGAAAGATTATCACCCAGAGACCAATGCCATAATGTCAATTGACTCACGAATTCATTTAGTAACCACCTTGGCCAATGTTGATAAAATAATTGATAAAGTTGACCCCCACAAACCAATCTTAGTTACTAATCAAACTACCCTTTCCAAAATTGATATTGAAGAAATTGTTAACAAATTAAAAAATATCTTTGGAAATCGTATTCTTTTTAAAAATGATTTATGTAATGCTACCTTAGAACGTCAAAATGCTGTCTTAAACTTGAATCCCCACGAAGTTCAACTGTTATTAGTTGTTGGAGATGAACGGAGTAATAATACTAATAAATTAGTGGAAATGGGTGAAAGTATTAATATTAAATCCTATCGCATTAATGATAAAAATGATATTAATCCGGGGTGGTTAACAAATGTTACTACCGTGGCTGTTACCGCGGGTGCTTCGACTCCTAGCTTACTGCAATTAGAAGTTATTAAATATTTAGAAAATTTACCATAAAAAAACATTATTAATAATAGTTAATAATGTTTTTAATTTGATATGGAATAATATCAATTGGTTTTGGTAATTTTCCCTTTAAATATTCACTAAAATGGTTAGTATAATAATTTTCCATATAATGGTTAAAACAAACAACGGGAATTTGTTGTTCATCAAATTTTAGCCACTCATTTCATTTAATTTCACCAGTAATAAACAAGTCAATCTTATCAGTTAACCGATGGATGATACTACCACCAGCACCAGTACAAATGGCAATTGTCCTAATTTTTGTGGTTAAATCACTAATATTATGTTGAACCACCGGAATTTGAAAAATATTTTTTAGCTTGGTAATAATATCTTGATAGTTTAATGGCACTGGTAGCCTCCCTTGTTTAGCAATATTATCATGGGCTAGGTTAATAATATTTTGACATCCAAGATTCTGGAGAATTAAACTATTCATCCCGTTTGCTAATTGGCTGTCATAATTAGTATGTGTTGCATAAACTACAATTTGGTATTGATCTAATAACTGAAAAATTGGTTTTTTAGTAACATCCTGTTTTTCTTGTTTCAATTTATTGAATACAAAAGGATGATGGGTAATTATTAAGTTTACCTTTTCCGCCACTGCTTTTTTAATAACGGCGGTTGTTAAATCTAAGGCTACTAAAATTTTATTAACTTGGGTTGTTGGTTTACCATACTGATAGCCAGTGGGATCTCATTTACAGGCAAGTTTCTTTGAAAAATCTTTTTCAATTATTTTAAAAATCGCTTTGGCTTGCATCTTAAATCACCTTATTAATTAATTTAATTTTTTGTGTTAATTCTTTGGCTTTCGTTGATTTGACAGGAACCTTTTCTAATAAACTTTGATAATGAACCACTTTTAATAACCACTTTTCTTTAAAAATCGCGCTTTTTTCTTTGCGTAAAATTGGTCCAAACATAATATCTTTTTGGTTTTTAACTTTTTTCCCAGCTGATTTATTAATAACAAGAATTTCATAAATAAGATCATTTTCTTTCATAATTAATTCTTGTTCTAAAAAATAATGCTGTGTTTTCACCCACTGGCGAAGTAAATTGGCATCATCATTTGGACAAAGAATATATCGTTCAATATTATCAGCATCTTGTTCTAAAATTGTTAAAATTGTGTTACTTCCTAATCCCGAAATAATACAACTATCAATAGCAATTTCCTTTACCCCCGTTAGTCCATCTGCTAATACGGGAGTAATTACTTCGCCAACTTTATATTTAGCAATATTTTTTTTTGCTTGTTCAAGAGGTTGTTCAGCAATATCACAAGCATATGCTTTGGTAATTAAATTACCTCTTGCTAAATAAATTGGAATTAACGCATGGTCAGTTCCAATATCACAAATAACATCATTATGATTAACTTGTTTAGCAATTAGCAATAAGCGTTCTGACAAAATTTCCATTGTGTTATCCTTTAAAGAAATCTTTCAAAACTTTTGCTTTTGAATTTGACTGATTAGGTTTAAACTTACGAATTGTTTTAGCTTCAATCTGACGAATCCGTTCACGGGTAACTTTAAACTCTTTTCCAACCTCTTCTAATATTTTTGGCGAATCATATTTTGATAAGTGTTTATCAATAATTTTATTTTTACGACTTTGAACTTTTTCAATCGGAGTGTCATAATGAATATCTAAACTTTTAACAGTTTGCACAAGTTCAGGGAATGATTCATCTTCACATTCTTTTGCTAAGCGTAACACAGTTCGTAATTTTGTTGGTAAAATTCCAAAGCGCATACGAATTACCTTTTCTTCTCGAGCAGATAAAATTTCATGAAAAACTTCATCAATAACTTCGCGTAATGATTCTTTTTCAGCATATTCATCCGGAGTAAAAATATCTTTATCATCAACAAAGTCTCCAAAATGCGTATCATCTTCATCTCCAATTGGTTTTTCTAATGACACTGGTTCAATTGATAATCGTTTAATTTCCCGAACTTTTTCCCCCGTCATTCCTTGACCCATGCGGTCAGCAATTTCATCAAAAGTAGGTTCCCTTCCTAATTCTTGGGTTAGTTGCCGTTCAATTCTTGTTAACTTGTTAATTGTTTCAACCATATGAACAGGAATTCGGATTGTTCGTCCCTGGTCGGCAATGGCTCTGGTAATGGCTTGACGAATTCATCACGTTGCATAAGTTGAAAATTTAAATCCTCTCGTATAGTCAAACTTATCAACTGCTTTCATTAACCCAATATTGCCTTCTTCAATTAAATCAGAAAAATCTAAACCACGGTTTAAATGTTTTCGGGCCACAGAAACTACAAGTTTTAAGTTAGAAGTAATTAATTTTTCACGACCATATTTTTTTTCTTCAGGATCACTAGATTCTAACATTTTAGCATATTTAATTTCTTCATCTCGCGTTAAAATTTTACTTGTCCCTAACACATTAAAATAAGCTTTAATAATATCTTGAATTTTTGTTTCGTTAGAAATTCCCCCGACTTTATATTTAATGCGATCTTCGCGAGGTTTTTTTGTAGTTTTTTCTTCGCTAATTGTTGCCGAGTCATCTTCTAAATCTTCGGTTAAATCTTCGGCGTCTAAATTTACATCACTAAATTCAACACCATTAGCCAATAATTCTTCAAAATATTCATCAACATCATTATCTTCTAATTCAAAATGTTCATTAATTAACTCTAATACTTTTTCTTGTTCAATTTCATTGTTGTTTTCTTCAAGAAATTTATTAATATATTCCTTAAATTCTTCAAATGATTTCATGTTTTTAACTTCTTTTTTTGATAACATCATAATTTTTTACCCCTTCTTAAATTTTAATCTTAAATTCATTTTGTCAATTTCAGTTGATATTACTTGTTGTTCCATAATATCAGTTGTTTTTTTTAATTTAGCCCTTAGCATTGCAATCTCTTTTTCCGTTGCAAAATCATTTATTAAAATGGCATAGTCTTCTAATGCTTTTGTATTATATTCAGTTTTAAATGTTGAACTATTGAGGATGGTTGTTAATTGGTTAATTAACTTTTCCTCATTAATTTCATTACACAACATATTAATATTAACACTTTCTTGGTCCAAATGTCTATGGTAATAGTCAATAATATAATTAGCAATTAGCCGATTATCATTATCATTTAAAATGCTAATTTTCTTTTCATAAAAATCAGCAGCCTTCCGTGAATTTAATAATTGTAAAATCATTTGTTGTTCAGCTAATAAATATCGTTTTAGAGTTTTAATTTTATAAGCCAACGCATTTTGGGTTATTGTTTTCGGATTAACTGATGTTTTCTTAATTTTTTGGGAATAAGGTAAATCTGCTGGGACTTGTTTAGGAACCTTTGCTGGCTGGGGACTTTTAAGATTATTAATTTGACTAATTAAAGTTTCTTTCCCAATATTAGTGACTTGGGCTAAATTATTAATATATAATTCTTGCTCAATCGCATTATCGGTTGCTTTAATTAAGGGTCCCACAATGTTAATAAATTCTTGGAGTTCATTACCATCGGTTAAATTAAACCGCGAATGATAATAACTAATTGCAAAACTAACAGGATGGGTTGCTTTTGCAATCATCGCACTAATAACATCAACCTGGCCACTATTCACTAATTCATCGGGATCCTGGTTTGTTTCATTATTAACAATTTTAACCTTAAAATTATTAGCTAATAATTTACCAGCGGCTTTTAAACTTGCCTTTACCCCAGGAGTATCACCATCTAAAAAGATTAAACATTCATTGGTAACTTTCTTTAAAGCTTGCAGGTGATATGAACTTAAATTAGTACCCATCAAAGCGACAGTATTTTTAATATCGATCTTGGTTAAACTAATAACATCCATATAACCTTCTAATAAAATCATGTACCCTAACTTTCGAGCTTCTAGTTTTGCATTTTGAATGTTATACATTAGTTGTTCTTTTTTAAAAACTTTTGTTTCAGGAGTATTTAAATATTTTACTTGGTGCGCAGTACTTGTTAAAACCCGACCCGAAAAACCAATTAGGTTATTTTCATCATCTAAAATCGGAAACATTACCCGGTTATTAAAATAATCATAAACTTTACCATTTTTAATTGAAACTACCCCAGCGGCTTCCATCTCATTAATATGATAACCTTTCTGTAGCAAGAATTGGTACAAACTATCCGGAGTGTTATCCGCATAACCAATCATAAATTCTTCAATTTGCTGATGATCAATATGGCGATTTGTTAAGTATTCCCGCGCGCTCTGACCTTTTTTAGTATTTAAATTATTAATAAAATAGGTTTTAACAACTTCATTCAAAGCAAAAATTTTTTTGTCAAGGTCATCATAGCGTGCTTTAACTTGATAGCTATCAAGTTCTGTTAAAGAAACTCCGGCAATTGCGGCTAATTCTTTTAAAACCTCAACAAAAGGAATATTTTTATATTCTTGTAAAAAAGTAAAGACATTACCCCCCGCTGAACAAGCAAAGCAACGATAAATTTGCTTTTCGGGAGAAATGCTCATTGAAGGATGTGAGTCTTGGTGAAAAGGACATACTGCTCAGTAATTTCGTCCCCGCTTTTCTAGTTTTAAATATTGGGAAATAATTGCCACAATATCAACTTTTGAACGAATTAAATCAATTTTTTCGTTACTGACTAACGCCATAAGCATCCCTCCTTATTAAAATTATTTATTTAATAACTTATCTAAATATGCTGATAATTTACTAATCTCAATTCTTGTTTGTTCTGTTGTATCACGATCGCGGACCGTAACTTTCTGATCTTCTAAACTATCAAAGTCAAAAGTAACACAATATGGTGTTCCAATCGCATCTTGGCGGCGATAACGTTTCCCAATATTTCCAGTTTCATCGTAGATACAATGATATTTTTCTAATAATTCTTCATATAATTGGTAAGCATGGTCATTTAATTGCTTACTTAACGGAATAATAGCAATTTGATATGGAGCCAAGTGCGGATTTAATTTTAACACCACACGGGTGTCATTATCATTAATGGTTTCCACACAATAAGCATCATATAATAATGCTAACATTAAACGGCCAACCCCAACTGACGGTTCAATTACATAAGGAAATACCTTAGTATTAGTTTCTTGGTTTAAATATGTTAAATCTTGTTTTGAAAATTCACTATGACGTTTTAGATCATAATCTGTTCGGTTGGCAATTCCTCATAATTCCCCTTGACCAAAAGGAAATTTATATTCAACATCAACTGTTCGTTTTGCATAGTGGGCTAATTCTTTGGGGTCATGCTCACGTAAAACATAGTTTTGTTGTTGTAAACCAATTTTTTGTAAAAATAATTTAACTTGGTCTAGTCAATATTCAAACCAGTCAGTTTCATCCTGGGGGTCAAAGAAAAATTCTAATTCCATTTGTTCAAATTCACGAGTACGGAAAATAAAGTTTCCTGGGGTAATTTCATTACGAAATGACTTCCCAATTTGACCAACACCAAATGGTAATTTCTTGCGTAAAGAACGTTGAATATTTTTAAAGTTAACAAAAATTCCCTGGGCAGTTTCGGGACGTAAATAAACAACTGATTTTTCATCTTGTAAAACCCCCTGGTTGGTTTTAAACATTAATTCAAACTGACGAATAGGAGTAAAATCATGGGCATGGCAAATAGGACATAAAATGTGTTTTTCTTCAATAAAAGCAGACAATTCCTCATTAGTTCATCCCCCGGGATTAACCGCAGGATAAGCCTCCTCAATTAATTTGTCAGCACGCATACGGGATTTACAATTTTTACAATCTAATAATGGATCAGAAAAATGTCCTAAATGTCCCGATGCTTTCCAGACATTATTATTCATTAAAATTGCGCTATCTAAGCCAACATTAAATTTTGATTTTGTAATAAAAAAATCTCACCATTGACTTTTTAAATTTCGTTCAACTTCAACTCCTAATGGTCCAAAATCTCAGGTATTTGCTAAACCACCATAAATTTCACTACCTTGAAAAACAAATCCTTGGGTTTTTAAATGATTAACAACTTCTTCTAAAGAATATTTCATTAATTTTTCTTTTCCTCTCTTGTATATAAAGTATTACTCTAAAAATTATTATACTATGTTATTATTTAAAATAAATCGATTTTTTCTTCATTTCAAAAATACTATAAGAAAACAAACCAATTTTATCTTGGTAATATTCGCAAAGCATCCGAAAAAGAAGTATAATTTCATTATTAGTTTTATACTTAACTAAGGTGCTAAAATTAATCTGTTCTAAAGTTTGTCATTGCATAATATCCTTAATTAAATCGACCCTAAAAACAACTTCACCATGTTGCCAACAGTTTTTGCAAATTAAGCCCTCTTCACTAAAACTAATAGTTTTAATATTTTTTTTACTAAAGCAGCGCGTACAAAATAATAACTTTCATTGGACGCCAAAAAATCGCAAACTATAAAACATTAACATTACAACAACAATTAAATTATCCTCTGCAGAAGTTAAATAATTTAAGGTTTGTTTTAAAAGATAATAATATTGAGGATCACTATCCCGTGGTTCAAAACCCTGATCGGTAATTTCACATACTAATACTCCTAATAAATAATCATTATAATTATTAGCTAGGAATAAATGGGATGTTAATAAATTTCCGGTTTTTAATTTACTTAATTTATCATCGTGATAAGTTAAAAATAATTCAAATTCTGATTCACAAAACAATTGTAAAGAATATTTATTTTTTGAATTATTCTTTTTTACACCTGGTGCATAAAAAGAAACCTTCCCATATCCTAAGGAAAAAATGGTGATAATTTGGTCAAATTCATGATAATCACGCGTATTAATAACAATGCCAACAGTTTGACTAACCATTCAAAACTAATAACTTTCTTTGTTATACCCTAATTTGGCAATCATTGATGCTTTTTCGCGCCATTTTTCCACCACTTTCACAAATAATTCCAAAAAGATTTTGGTATTTAAAATTTGTTCTAACTCTAAGCGGGCTTTGGTTCCAATTTCTTTAATCATTTTCCCTTGTTTCCCAATAATAATTCCCTTTTGGGAAGTTCTTTCAACACAAATTGATGCCATAATTTTTAATAAATTATCTTGTTCTTCAAACTGATCAATTAAGATAGCAACACTATGAGGAATTTCTTCTTCGGTTAATAACAGAATTTTTTCTCGAATAATTTCTCTTATTAAGAATTTTTCGGGTTGGTCGGTTAAAACATCGTCGGGATAATACTGAGGTCCTAGTTGTAAATTAGATTTAATTAAGGTTAATAATTGGGTAATATTTTCATTTTGGAGACTAGAGATTGGGATTACTTCGTCAAATTTAGCCAACTTATTTCATTCGGTAATTTTAAGAACCAAATCATCTTTTTTAACCAAATCTGATTTTGTAATAACTAAAATTATCGGAACATTCCGTTCTTGAATTGCTTTTAAAATAAACTGGTCATTATCACCAATTCTTTCATTGGCAGGAGTTAAAAATAAAATAACATCGGCTGATTTGGTTGATGATAAAGCAACTTTATTCATAAACTTTCCCATTTCATGTTTTGCTTTGTGAACCCCAGGGGTGTCCATAAAAACAATTTGGCTTTCATTGTCATTATAAATCCCTTGAATCCGGTTTCTTGTGGTTTGTGCTTTTGGAGTAACAATTGCTACTTTATTATGTAAAATAGTATTTAATAAAGTTGACTTCCCAACATTTGGACGACCAACAATCGCTACAAAACCTGATTTAATTTCTTTCATTTTATCACTTCCAGTTTCTTTACAATAATTATATCTTAGATAACAATAATTTGAGGATTTAATGGCTCATCTTTTCTATAAAATTGACATTAAATAATTAATTATTATCAAAAAATCATATATACTACTTTCATAAAGAAAAAACAAGAGGAAAATTCGATGAAAGTAAAAATTAAAATTTTACTACTTTTAACTATTAGTACTTTAACAATATTTATCTTAATTTTAAATATTTTAGTTAACACCCATAAAATATATAATTACGAGGTAAACCGGATTAATACTAAGCAAAAAGTAGTGATGTTAACCTTTGATGATGGACCCGAAGCAAGTGCCGACAATGCAATTCTTGATATTTTAGAAAAAGAAAAAGTTAGTGGGATGTTTTTTCAAATTGGACGGAATATTGACCAACGTCTTTATAACAAAGACCCCAACATTGCTAATAAATATTTAGCTCTCCAACGAAGAATTTTAACCGGACCAAGTCATTCTTGGATTGGCAGTCATACTTATTCCCATCTTAATTATCTTAGTCGCCAAAAATTAGCGGTTCAAGAATTAAACCATACTTATAAATTATTACAAAAAATTTATCAAAATATTTTAAAGATAACAATTACCCCCGAGTTGGTCCCCACGCGGTTTGCATATTTGCAATATTTTAATGGAATGGATTATATCGGGCAAAAAACTAACAATAAATATTTCATTCGGGGCTATTTAGGAACTGACTATAATGAAAAACGCGCTGGAAAAAATAAAATCTTGCATGAATATTTATCCCATCTACATCCCGGTCAGATTTTTGTTTGTCATACTCGTAATTATGCAAAAATATGACTCCCAGAATTAATTCGGATTTTAAAAAATAAGGGCTATCAATTTGCTTCCTTTAATCCTAATAGTCCGCATTACTACCAAAAATATGGAAAGTTGGTGGACTAATGATTATTTCAAATTGGGAAATTTTATATACCACTTTAATATTTTTAATCTTTATTTTAATTACTAGTTTAAATAGTTATTTGCTTAATCTTTTAATTAAAAATAAACAAATAAAAAAAATTTACTTTTGAAGTTTACTGTTTAGTATTGTAATGAGCGAAATTCTCATTGTCCCCGCGGTTATCTTTAAAATAGTTTCCTTTACTATTTTTACTAGTTCTTACCAATTAGAAGTAACAACTACTAATTGATTAAGTTTTTGTAGTTTAGTTATTAGTTTGGCATCGATTCTGATAATGCCAAAACAAAATGTTAACCTCAAGCAAACTAACAAATATAAATTAGAAAGTACTTCCTAATAATTTTAGAAGTACTTTTTATTTTTAAAAATTAAATGTTATTTGATCATCCTCAGAAAGATGATTTAGAATTCCTAATTCTTCAAAAGCTTGCATATGTGCTTTGGTAATATTAGTTCTTTTTTGTAAATCATTAATTGAAATAAATTGTTTAGTATTCCGTGCTGAGACAATACTTTCCCCGACTGCTTCGCCCAAACCATCAATCGTCGCAAATGGTGGTAAAATTATTTTTTCACCATTTTCAACAATAACTTTAAAATTCTTTATATCACTAGTTTGCAAATCAATATTTTTCATTTTAATTCCACGGGCATACATTTCTAACGCAACTTCGTAAACAGGAATTAGGTCTTTTTCTTTTTGCGAAGGTTTATTAAGCATATTAAAGTCTTTTGATTCTAAACGAGTTTGAATGTCACGTAAAACATTTTGGATGGTCGCTTTCCCTTTTAAGATTGTTTTAATGTCAAACACATCAGTGCGGGTTGAAAAATATGTGGCATAATATTCAACCGGGTAATTAATTTTAAACCAAGCAATTCTTCACGCCATTAAAACATAAGCAGTGGCATGCGCTTTGGGGAACATATATTTAATTTTGTTACATGAATCAATATATCATTGTTCAACATTATGTTCTTTCATTAGCTCAACATGCTCAGGAGTTAATCCTCGTCCTTTACGGACATCTTCCATAATTTTAAAAGCACTTTTAGCAGGTAACCCTTTATAAATTAAGTTAACCATAATGTCATCTCGACAACCAATAACTTGGGAAATTGTAATATTATGGTTTTTAATTAGATCTTGGGCGTTCCCAATTCAAACATCAGTTCCGTGCGATAACCCCGAAACTTGGACTAAATCAGCAAATGATGATGGTTTCGTGTCTAATAACATCTTGCGAACAAAACCAGTCCCAAATTCGGGGATTCCAATCGCTCCCGTTTTTTCATTATTAATATCTTCCGGACTAATTTTTAAACTATCTAAATTTTGAAAGAGACTTAACACCGCGGGATCATTTGTCGGAATTGTTTTAGGATCAACCCCAGTTAAATCTTGTAACATTTTTAGAACAGTGGGGTCGACATGTCCTAAAATATCAAGTTTTAAGACGTTATCATGAATAGCGTGAAAATCAAAGTGGGTAGTTAGCCAACTAGATGTCGTATCATCAGCGGGAAAGTTAACCGGCGTAAAAGCTTCCACTTGGTACTCATTGGGAATAACAACAATTCCACCCGGGTGTTGACCGGTAGTTCTTTTAACCCCTTCACAAGCTTTAGTAATCCGCTCAATTTCACTTTTTCGTTTTAAATGTAGAATATTTTTGGCTTCAAAATATCCTCGAACATAACCAAATGCTGTTTTTTGGGCCACTGTAGAAATTGTTCCAGCACGATAAACACTGCGTTCCCCAAACATTTCTTTGGTAAAATCATGGGCCACTGGTTGGTATTCTCCAGAAAAGTTTAAATCAATATCAGGGACCTTGTCTGCTTCAAAACCAAGGAATGTTTCGAACGGAATGTCATGACCTTCTCCGTGCATAATATTTTGACATTGGGGGCATCCCTTGTCAACTAAGTCATAACCACACCGCACACTTCCATCTGTAATAAATTCACTATAACGGCAGTTCGCACAAATATAATGGGGTTGTAAAGGGTTAACTTCGGTAATCGCACTCATAGTGGCAACAAAACTACTTCCCACACTTCCCCGTGATCCAACTAAATAACCATCACGTAATGATTTATCAACTAGTTTATGGGCAATTCAATAAATAACCCCAAACCCATGTTTAATAATTGCAGTTAATTCACTTTCTAAACGCTCAGCAACAATTTTTGGCAGCGGGTTCCCATATTTTGCATAAGCATTTTTATAACATAATTCTTTTAATAACTGGTCACTACCTTCAATTGATGGAGTATATAGTTTATCTTTAATAATTTGAACTTTTTCAATTTGATCAGCAATCTTATTAGTATTTTCAACCACAATTTCATATGCTAATTTTTCATCATTTAAGAAATTAAACTCTGCAAGCATTTCATTGGTTGTTCGTAAAAATTGCTCAGGATACTCGCTAATCCGATTTTTATAGTCAAATAAAGGGTGCGGTTTTCCCCCAATTCCTTTTGAATGAATATAAACTTCACGGAAGATTTTGTCTTCGGGATTTAAATAGTGGACATCCCCTGTTGCAACTACTAGTTTATTTAATTTTTTAGCAATGTGAATAATATTACTAATGACGGTTAGCAACCGCTCCTGGGTTAAATCTCCTAGTTGTACTAAGTGTTTATAAACACTTGGTGGTTGGACTTCAATATAATCATAAAATGCCATTGCTTCTTCTAACTCTTCATTTGATTTATTCCGCGCTAATTCAAAAATTTTCCCATTCACACAAGAAGAACCAATTAATAAATTTTTGCGGTGTTGATTAATAACACTTTTTAATAATTTTGGTGAAGAATAAAAGTAATCAGTATGTGATTTGGTAACTAAGGTAAACAAATCTAAAATCCCAGACTGGTTTTTTGCTAAAATAGTTAAATGTTTAGCCCGCATTTTTTGATAAACTTGGTTATTATGAATTTTATTTAAGTCGTCATCAATTTCAACATTAAATTCGTTAATCATTTTACGAAGTTGATGTTCATAAATATCAGCTAAGACAATAGCATCATAATCCGCGCGGTGCGCAACTTCTTCATTATAAATAACATTATAGCGGCGAGCAATACTTCCTAACCGATAATTTTTTAATCCACTTTCTAAAGCTCGAGATAATTGCAAAGTATCAATTATTGTATTATTGATTTTTGGATGCCCTGCTTTTTGAATTCAGGATTGAATAAACCCAATATCAAACTCAGCATTATGGGCCACTAAAATTGCATCTTGAAAATAGTCTAAAATCTTATCTACTGATTCTAAGAAAGTTGGTTTATCTTGTAACATATCATCAGTAATTCCGGTTAGTTCGGTGGTGAACGAAGATAATTTTATACTTGGTTTAAATAAGTGATTAATAGTTTCTCGTTCACCACTAATCCCATCCATAATAACTGCTCCAAATTCAATAATTTCATCATATTCATTACTTAACCCCGTTGTTTCCAAGTCAAAAATAACATATTTTGCTGTTCGTAAATTATGCTGTTGCGGGTTTTTAACATACCAAACTACATCATCTAACACATCCGCCTCTAATCCATAAATAACCTTCAAATCCGGATATTTTAAACTAGTGTTATAAACCTCGGAGAAAACTTGAATATTTAAGTGATCAGTAATAGCAATTGCTTGGTGATTTCATTTTGATAATAATTTAAACAAATCAGGAACATTCACAACCCCATCCATCGTACTCATTTTGGTGTGGGTATGAAGTTCAACACGTTTGACTGGAGCATTATCAAGGCGTGTAATTTCTTCTTTTTCAATTTTAATAATTTTTTTTGAAAAAATAACCTGCTCACTAGCATAAGTATCATAACGAATATCACCATACACACTAATTCAATCATTAATATTAAGAGTCTCTAAATTTTCATCGGGATTTTCATCGCGGGTAAAATACTTAATTGAAATTGAATCACTACCATCAGTAATTGTTAGAACATAAATAAATTTTTTGGTCGTTGTAGCGACACGATCCTTCGCAAAGATTTTCCCATGAATAATAACATTAGGTTCATCATGGTCAATGTCTTTAATCTTATTATAAGTGGGAACTTCTAAATTAACTTTGCCATAAAAATTCCGGGGTTTTGTTCCATTATTATTACTGTCTCTTTTAAGGGCGGTTGGTGAAATCTGGGGTTGCTCACTTAACTGGCGATGAACATTTTCTCTAATTTTATCAATCTCTTCTTGGTTAATTGCTAAAATATCATTTTCAACCGCTTCAACTTTGACAGTTAAAGTTAAATCTTTAAAACCATAGCGACGTAAATGATTTTGGTAATATAAACAATGTTCATTAACTAATTTGCGTTCGCTTTCCGAAGTAACTCGAACAATTAAATTATTATCATCTAATTGAAAACTATCAGCGCTTAACTTATTAAAATAACTTTGTTTAACTTCCGATTTATGGGTACGAATATACTCAATATATTCAAAAATATTACTAATATTATAATTTAAATTATTAATTTCTAATGTAATTTTAGTGGGGATTTTTTTATTATGTCGTAATGTTGATTCCACATGCGCTAAAATATTAATTGGTAGTAACTCATTAACAGCAATAACAATCCGAAAAATACTATCAGTAGTACTATATTCACTTTTAACTACTTTGGCATCTTGAAAATATGCATTATCAACTTCCAAATCATTAGCAATAAAAAGTTTAATTAATTGTTGATCCATTGTATTCCTCTCCTTGTTATTAAATTAAGATTTTAAAAAAAGACATCTTTAATAGTAATTCCAATAAATAACCCAATAAATAATACTGCTCCCGTGACATTAATAACTATCTTTCATTTATGGGGCAATTGTCAATTCCCAATTGGTTCTTCCTTAATTGCTTTTATTTTATCACTATCATCGCGATATTTTAATAGTAAAATTCGTTGGCGAATCCGGAAATAACCATTTCCTAATGATTCAACAATTGTTTCTAAAAATTTGAAACCATCTAACGGTGGGATGGGAATTAAGTTTAAAACAAATAAGTTCGCCGATAACATCGCTACATACATAAAGAATGGCTCTGGTCCTTGGGAGACAATTGTCGACATTGTTTTTGCAATTCCTACTGGCCCTGATAATTGCTGTCACTGACCAGTAAATAATAACCCAAATGATTTTAAAATAGTTACTGATTCATTAAAGGTTTCTGTTCACCCAGCCCCATAAGCTTGCGCTGTTGATTGATAGATACGATTAGGCGGGGCAATTCCCACCACATAAGTATTATTTCCTTGTTTTAGGGGAACAGCTTCTGTTAAATTTCCATCCCGGAATGCTACACCATTGTCTGATTTATAACGATAAACCTCATGATATTTATTAACTAATACATAATTAAGTAAAATCAAATCATCATGTTTTTCATTACTATTATATTGGGTTTTTAAATGGTCTAAAAAACTATAAACCGTTGTGTAATAATTAGGAATATTAGTAACGGTTCCGATATCAACCCGGGTAACATCAGGAGTTCCTTTTCCGGTTGTTTTATATTCTTGAGCAGCAACTTTTAATTTTGTTTGATCAGTTCCCAACCAATAATTTAAAATTACAACATCCTGACAAGTCTCTTTATTTTTAGTAGTCACTAAGGCATTATACAATGGTTCATTAACATCATAGTGGGCACCTCAATAAGTCATATCATTAGTTTTCATTCCGGTTGCAGCAAACATGGTTGTAAATATAAAAACAGCAATAAAAAAATTCATTAATGCTCCCGCAACAATGAAAATTAAGCGCTTTCACCGCGCAATATTTTCCATCTTACAAGCTTTCGGAACAACTTCATCTTCTCTTCCCTTCGGAGGATCAGTTAATTCACTAGCAATATAAACATAACCTCCAAAAGGAAAAATTCGAATTGAATATTTGGTTTCTTTCTTACCCCATGAAATAATTTTGGGACCAAAACCAATCGCAAATTCATAAACATATGCTCCAGCTAATTTTGCCACAATAAAATGAGCAAATTCATGAATTGTTACTAAGATTAATAAAATTAAGATTCCTAAAAACAACCCTAAAATAATTATTCCTGCTGACATTTATTCACCCATTTCCAATTTGTCTGAACGCTTCTGTTAATCAGATTTTTCAAAAAAATTATTAACTTCCCTTTTAATAATATCATTTAATTCTTTAATTTCTTGATAATTTGTGAGATTTCGGGGTTGATGATGCTGCATAAAATATTCAACATACGGAACAATCTCGTAAAACCGAATTTTTTTAGCAATGAATAATGCTCGTAAAGCTTCATTTGCAGCATTCATAACCACCGCCAGAGAGTTTGGTTGCGCTAAGCATTGATATGCTAATTTAATTGCCAACCACCGGTTAACATTTGCTGGTTGAAAAGTTAATGTTAAATTACTAAAATCAAGGGGTTGAAAAGTAACTTGGCTTTTACGAATTGGATAATATAAAAAATAGCTAATAACCTGTTCCATGTTAGGAACTGATAGTTGGGCAATAATTGAATAATCATCATATTGCACGGCAGAATGAACAATTGATTGGGGATGTATTAAAACCTCAATCTTTTTAGTTTTAAATAGATGGTAAGCTTCCAGAATTTCTAATGCTTTATTCATCATACTTGAAGAATCAATTGTAATATTGGCACCCATTTTTCAAGTGGGGTGGGAAAAGGCTGTGGTATCATCAATCTTTGCTAACTCTGCTAACGAAAGTTGGGAAAACATTCCCCCCGAAGCAGTTAAGAAAATTTTATTAATGTGATTATTTGCTTCTAAACATTGAAAAATTGCACAGTGCTCCGAATCAACAGGATACAACGTACAATTATTGGTTGTAATTAATTGGTTAATCAAATCCCCAGCTAAAACTAAAGATTCTTTATTAGCTAATAATAACTGACGATTTTTAGTCTGCAAACTAGCTAATGTGGGGTATAACCCACCAAATCCAGAAATTGCGTTCACTACGAGTGCCTGGGGATAACTTGCTAAGATTTGATCAAACCCAGTATTATTAGTCAAAAATTCGAGTTGGGGATATTTTTGTTGTAATTGCTTAACCTTTGTGGTTGCTAAAACTCAAACTTTTTTAATGCTAGGGAAACTCTTAATTATTGCTGCAAGGTTGGAGAAGTTCTGCCCCATTCCAACAGCAACCAGACAAAAATCCTGCGGGTTATTTTTTAAAATTCTTAGTGTTTGACTTCCAATATTTCCACTAGCACCAAAAAGAATAATTTCGCGCATTATTTCATTAAAATTGCACTAATAATAAACATAACAACAAACACTAGTGAAAACGAATCAAGACGGTCTAGTACACCGCCGTGCCCAGGTAATAAATTACTAAAATCTTTAATATTATATTTTCGTTTAATTCATGAAAATGATAAGTCACCTAATTGCGATAAAATTGATAAAATAATTGCTAATAGCACATAGATAATATAGCGCATTGTATTTTGACTATTATCATTTGAAAAGAAATCAAACACTCATTTGCCATCCGCCTGGTCGGTAAATTTAAACATTAAAATTGCATATACAATCGCAATTGCACTAGCAACTAGGGTCCCAGTAACCGCTCCCTCTCAAGTTTTATTAGGTGAAACATTTGGAGCTAACTTATGTTTCCCATAACTAACCCCTCCGACAAAAGCAAAAGTATCGGTTAAAATAATAATTAAGGCTAGTCATAAAACACTACTTCATCCAAAATTAGGATTTAGCATAAATTTTGTCATTGCTTTAAAAGCAAAAATCATATAAATACTAAAGGCAAAAGTAATAAACATTTTTCCAAAGGTAATATCTTTCCCGCTTAATATTAATACCATGTAAACTAGGAAAACAAACAAGTAAATCACAAAAATTAGTCAGTTTTGTAATCATCCTCAATTAGCATAAGTATAAAAAGGAAAATTAATTGGTGCATAACCCTCACTTACCCTTTCGACCGGTAAAATATATAAGAACACAATTAATAGGTAAGTAATGATTTGGGTATAAATTGGTCACTTATTTCCCCCGTTTAATTTTAAAATTTCATAGTTAACTAAACATAAAATTAAACAATTTAAAATAATAAAAACATAATTAGCAACATCAATGTGGGCCATTGTTTGCCATTCAGTAGTAATTGCCCCGGTAAACATATATAACACTAAAAAACATAATAGCACCCCGAAAGTAATATAGCGCTGGCGATATTTTTTCTGAAACATTAAGTGTTTTTGGTTTGGTGATGGTGTGCTATTATCAACAGCTGGTTGATTATCACTTGCTGGTGGTTGATTATTATCTGGTGTTTTTGGTTTAATATTATTCATCAAGTTTAATTCCCCCAAATCTTCTATCTCTATTATTATAATCTATTATTGCTTCAATTAAAGCATTTCCGTTAAAATCTGGTCAATATTTTTTTGTAAAATAAAACTCAGCATAATAATTTTGGAGTAATAAAAAATTACTTAACCGTTGCTCACCCCCAGTACGGATTAGTAAATCAACAGGGGGGAGTTCTTTAGTATATAAATGGTTGAAAATAACTTCTTCAGTAATGGTAGTAATGCGCGGATCGTTTTTAATAGCCATAACCGCCTGAGTAATTTCTTCTAAGGAACCATAATCAAAGGCAAAGGTTAGCACCAATCCTGTATTATTTTTAGTGTCAGCAATTGCTTTTAAAAAAGCATTAGCTGTCGCGGCAGGAACTTTTGTTCGCCGCCCAATTCAATTTAATTTAATATTTTCCTTGTGAAATTTTTTAACTTGCTCATCATTTAACAACCGTTCGGGCATTGTCATTAAATAATTAACTTCCGCTAAATTTCGTTTTCAATTTTCAGTGGAAAAACAATAAATTGTTAAATATTTAACCCCAATTTCATTGGCTTTTAATGCCACATCTTTAATCCGGCGTGCGCCTTCTTCATGGCCTTTTGTGCGACTTAACCCCCGTAATGTGGCTCACCGCCCATTACCATCAAGAATAATAGCAATATGTTGTGGAATCTTATTAATAATATCATTCCTCTTTTCTAAATTTTACTTAACAAAATTATACTATATATTTCCAGGGTACTTCGTACTTTTCCAAAAGAAAAACATTAAATAATTATTTAATGTTTGATAAATTATGCAGTTGTTTTTGTTTTATCTTACTTTTTGAATAAGTCACAATCCCAATTAATAAGGCGGCCAAGTCTAAACAAACATTAATTAAAATAAAATTATCTCAGTAACCAGTGTCATTATATTGGTGAAAATGATTAAATCACACTACTTTGCTAGTCATCATCACATGGTAATCGCCACTAACAGTTGTAATCATACTAATTCATGGTAACCAACAAACTAGGGCAATTGTTAACATACTAAGCCCGGAAGAAAAAGTCACCCGCTTAGTAATCGGATAGATAATTCATCATAACCCCACACAAATTATAAAATAAAACGGATTAATCATTAATAAGAAACCTAAAAAACAAGCTACTCCTTTGCCCCCTTTGAAATGGTGGTACACCGGAAAACAATGGCCCAAAATCGTAAACACCGCTGGAATATAATAACTTGTTTGGCCCAGGTTAAAACTTGTTCCGGGAATTCTAATACAACTAATTCCAAAAGTGATGAACATCACAATAATAGTTTTAATCCCATCCAAGAATACAACTAGTAACCCTCACTTTTTTCCCAAGGTAATTGTGATATTTGTAGCACCCGGATTCCCCGTGTTAACTTTTTGAATATCAACCTTATGAAAATATTTTGCAATTAAAATACTAAAATTAATTGATCCTAATAAATAACCAATAATAATAGCAATTATTGTTCCTAAAATTCCATAACCATTCATTGTACTTTCCTCTAATAAATTATTCTAGTATTAATTTTAATATTTTTTTAATTAAAAGAAAAGAGCTTACTGTAAACTTCCCACGGAAAAAATAAAGAAAAGTATATTGCTATACTTCCATTAATTCTTTTTCTTTAGTTTTCCCTTTTTCATCAATTATTTTAATATAATTATCAGTTAATTTTTGGATTTCTACTTCATAATATTTTTTATCATCTTCTGATAAATCACTACTTTTTTTAATATGGTCATTCGCATCACGGCGTTCATTACGAATTGCCACTTTGAAATGTTCAGCTTCTTTTCACATCTCTTTCACTAAAACTTTTCGACGGTCTTCTGTTAAAGGGGGGATGTTTAAGCGAACTAAGTCTCCTTCCGCAATTGGGGCTAATCCTAAATCTGATTTATTAATAGCTCCCACGATTACGCTAACTAATGACTTATCATATGGTTTAATAACTAATTGGCGAGCTTCAGGGACCATAATATTAGCAGTTTGTTGAATTGGGGTTAAGGTTCCGTAATAATCAATCATAATATGTGCTAACATATTAGGGTTAGCTCTTCCCGTTCTAATTTTAATTAATTCATTTTCAAAACTATTAATGACCTTATCCATTTTGGACTTGGTTGTTTCCACAATTTGGTTTGTCATTTCTTTACTTTCCTCCTGTAACTAATGTTGAACGAGCACTCCCATGTGCTGCTTTATAAATATTATTGGGTTCATTAATATCAAAGACAACAATATCAAGTTCATCTTCCATTGCTAAACTACTAGCGGTTAAATCCATTACTTTTAATTGTTTGTTTTGTAATTCATTTAAACTAATATTCTCAAAGCGAATGGCGTCTTTATGCGTTTTGGGATCCTTATCGTAAATACCATCAACTCCATTTTTAGCCATTAGCAAAACATCGGCTTCAATTTCAATTGCTCTGATTGTCGCTGCTGTATCAGTTGTAAATTTGGGTTGACCAGTTCCCCCCGCCATAATCACAATAAATCCTTTTTCTAATTGTGATTTTGCCTTTTTAAATAAATATGGCGACGAAACTTCGGGAACTTGAATTTTGGACATAACAACAACTTGGTCACTACCTTCGTATTTTAACACTGATTCTAATGCTAAAGCATTCATTACTGTTGCCAACATTCCCATATAATCGGCGCTAATCGGATCCATATTAATTGTTTCAGCTCGATTACCACGCCAAATATTACCCCCACCAACAACAATTGCAATTTCTAAACCTTCTTTTTGCAAAGTAACAATTTGTTTAGCAATTTCATGGAGTTTTTGGGGATCATATGGTTCTTGATGATCTCCTAAAGCTTCACCAGATAATTTTAATAAAACTCTTTTATATTTTAAACCCATAATCTTAATAAGTTCCTTTCCAAAAAATATCTTGTTCTATAATATTATAATGATTTATTTTCAGAATAAAAGTTTTTGGTTAAAAATTGTTGGGAAATTAGCAATTTTTCCATAAAAAAACTTTCTAAGTTCTTAGAAAATTTTTTAATTAAAACCACCAAAACCACCAAAACCTTTTGTTGGCATTCGCCCGGATTTGATTTGTTTAGCCATTTCATCAACTTGTTTTTTAGTTTTTTCAAACTGGTTAATTAATTCATTATATTCTTTTTCACTACGTCCTGAACCTTTAATAATTCTTGTTTTGCGAGAGATATGTTTTAATAATCGTGGTTCTCTTCGTTCTTTAACTGTCATTGACGATAATAATACTTCCGTAACTTTTAATTTGCGTTCAGCTTCAATAATTTTTTCTTCACTAATTTTTGGCATTCCAGGAATTAATTTCATAATCCCTCCCATTTTACCCATTTTGGAAAGTTGGCGCATTTGGTTTAATAAATCTTGTAAATCAAATTGCCCCATCATCATCCGGTTCATGGTTTTTTTAATATCACGTTCATCTAAAACATCTTTTGCTTTTTCAAATAAGGTTTGGACATCTCCCATTCCTAAAATCCGATCAGCCAGCCGATCGGGATAGAAAATTTGCAAATTACTCATTCCTTCTCCGGTTCCAATAAATTTAATTGGTAATTTTGTTAAATGGGTAATTGATAAGGCTGCTCCCCCACGGGCATCACCATCTAATTTTGTAACAACAACTCCGGTTAGTTTTAACAAGTCATCAAATTTTTCAGCAACATTAATAATATCTTGCCCAGTCATTCCATCAACAACAATTAAAATTTCATCCGGACTAACTGTTTTTTTAATTTCTTTTAACTCGGTCATTAATTCGTCATCAATATGCAAACGACCTGCGGTATCTAATAAAATAACATCATTTTTATTAGTTTTGGCATATTCAATTGCTTGCTGAGCAGTTAATACCGGGTTTTGTGTTCCTTTTTCAAAAACATCAATGTTTAAATTTTTTCCTAATGTTTTTAACTGATCAATGGCAGCCGGACGATAAATATCACAAGCTACTAATAATGGTTTTTTATGATATTTTTTTTCTAATAATTTTGAAATTTTTCCGGTTGTTGTTGTTTTCCCACTTCCTTGTAAACCAACCATCATAATAATTGTTGGTTTTGAAGTTAAAGAAATTTCTTTGACAGTTTTTCCAAAAATATTTACTAACTCTTCATGGACAATTTTAATCATCATTTGGGAAGCATTTAAACCTTCACTAATATATTCGCCTTTAGCTTTTTGTTCAACATTTTTAATAAAATCTTTCACAACTTCATTATTAACATCCGCCTCTAATAATGCCAAACGAATCTCACGTAAAGTTTCTTTAACAGTTTCTTCTGTTAATGTTGATTTTTTTAAATTTTTTTCAATTGATTTCTTCAATTTCCCAGCTAAAAAGTCACCAATCATGTTTTCAACTCCTCTAGTATTTTTAATGTAATCAAACTCTTTATAATTATACATAAAACAATGGAATTTCAAATCTTTTTAAAGATATTTTAAATAGTAGATTAAGGATAAAAAAATAATCTGACTAAAGATTTAATCAGACTATTTTTTTTAATTTATTTATTAAAAATAAAAGAAAAAATTATTATTTAAGTTAATAATTTTTTCTAAATTACGGTTTCAATAAAGCGTAATTCCCGAATTACTGTAATAACAATATCCCCGGGGACAATTTTATTATGACTAATTTTTTCACGAATATCAAAGGCAATTTTTTGGGTTTGAATATCAGTTGTCCGTTCGGGATTAACAATTACCCGAATTTGACGTCCTGCTTGTAAAGCATAAGCTTTGGCGACTCCCCGAACTTCCATACACATTTGTTCTAATTCTTTCATCCGGCTAATATAATTTTCAACATTATTATTACGACCACCAGGGCGCGCAGCTGATAAAGTATCAGCAGCGGCTACTAATGGTGAGTACGGATTATCCATCGGAACTTCACCGTGGTGCGAATGAATGGCATTAATAACAATTGGACTTTCTTTATATTTAGTTGCTAACTGAACCCCTAAGGTTACATGGCTACCTTCATTTTCAAAATCAACTGCTTTGCCAATATCATGTAATAAGCCCGCGCGAATCGCGATTTCCGGATCGAGTCCTAATTCGCTCGCCATAATACCAGCTAGTTTAGCGACTTCAATCGAATGCATTAAAACATTTTGCCCATAACTAGTGCAGTATTTTAACATTCCAATATAACGAATTAGTTCTAAATCAATATTATAAATTCCTAACTCTGAAATAGTATCTTTTCCAGTTTGTAAAATTGTTGTATCAAGATCAGTTTTTTCTAAGCGAATTGCTTCTTCAATTTTATTGGGTTGAATTCGACCATCCGTAATTAACCGTTCCAAGGCTTTTTTGGCAATTTCACGCCGAATCGGATTGAAAGAAGACACCTGAACAATATTAGGAGTATCATCAATAATTAAATCAACACCCGCGGTTGTTTCAAAGGTTTTAATATTTCTGCCATCTTTCCCAATAATTCTTCCCTTCATATTATCATCAGCTAAATTAATAACCGCAGTTGTTTTTTCAACAACAACATCCGCTGAATATCGTTCAATTGCCTGGGTAATAATATTAACAGCTGTTTCTTTTGCTGCTAATCGGGCATTTACTTCCGCATTTTTTAAAAATTCCCCAATTTGTTTTTGATATTTATCATTAATTTCTTTAAATAAAATATCTTTTGCCTGATCTTGCGAAAACCCCGCAATTTGCTCTAATTGCTGAATTGTATTATTGATTAAACCATCATATTTAGCTAATAACTCTTGTAATTCCTCTCTTTTATAAAATAACTCCTGCTCTTTGTGCGTCAATACTTCTTCTCTTATAATAATATTCTTTTCACGTTCTTTAAAAAAATTTTCGTTTTCTAAAATTTCTGCTCGTTTTTGTGCGACTTCTTCGCGTACATCTTGTCTAATTTGGGCGGCTTCAACTTTTGCATCTGCTTTCGCCGCATTAATAATTTTTTTGGCAGTTAGTTCTGATTCTTTAATTTTTTTCTCAGTATTTTTAATTAATTTAAAACGTAGATATTTTTCAACTAAATATCCAATTAAATAAAATATTAAGGCACAAGCCCCTAATAATATTACTCATCCATAAACTGGCATGATAGCTCCTTTCTTAATATTAATTAAGAAAAGAAATATTTTATTTTTAATAAGTGGAATAAGATAGTATTTAACTACCAATATATATTTTACTATTTTATTTAAAAAAGAAAAGGTAAAACAAAATAATAAAAAAGTGCGGTTAAGCACTTTGTTATAATTCGGTAATTTTAATTATCAATTATTTTGTTCGGATTTTTCACCGGTTTGGCAGAACTGTTAAGCGTTCGCTGGGTTGAATGCTTTAGTTTTCAACGGTTATAATAACTATTTAAATTCTCATTAAAGGTAATAATAACTAATCCTAGTAAAATGAGCGCCGATCATACTCAATAGTATCATTGTAATTTATCAACATTAATTTCACTAATAAAGGTATTTCCTAAGATTTGTAAAACTGGGGTTCAAATCAACATTGTCAGTTGGGTTGCTAAAGCATAAGTTCCGTTTGATAATTTAACAGTTTCAAAATACATCAAACGGCCGGTTCCCATTACAATTCCTGACACATACACTAAAATTGCCTGTCACCCATATAAATCAAAGCTGGATTTAAATACTACTCATCCTTGGTAACCTGGTTGGTTGTCAATGGCGGAAGCGATTGGTAACGCAATAATTAACATTGTTCAAAAACTAATAAATGATTTTACCGATACCACTTCATAGTTAGATAGTTGAATTTTATTACTATGGAGAAAATAATCACTAATAGTTCCTTCAAAAGCATAACACAACGCCGCAACAAAGGATAATAAAACTCCGGCAATTAATTTTCAATTAATTTGTTCTTTCATGAAAAAGTAGTTAAATAACATTCCAAAGGTAAATAAGGTGGTTATTAAAATCCCTACTAGTCCAAAACGGTTAATTTTTTCTTTTAAAACAACCCGGCTAATAATCATACAATAAATTGGAGCGGTGTTTAAAATAACGTTTCCTAGGGTTCCATCATTTAAAAATAACGCCGCAATCATTAATAACGCCATTGAAATTGGTCCAGCTAGTAAACCAACGCCTGCCATAATTCATACTCGTAAATGTTTTAATTTTAAAATTAGGTTTTTAATGGAAGAGTATAACCCAACTCCACACATATAACCAAAAGGAAGGACTAAAGTATAAGTTAAATTTTTAAATTTATGATTATTATGAATAAGACTTTTTCATTCTAAAAATCCAGTTGCAAAGGCTACTAACAGAAAGGACATTAGTTCTTGAATCGTTGCTAAAAATATCGCATAAGTAATTTTAGTTGAATTATCTCCCGCAAAAAAGAACACAAATAAAGGTGTTAATGAATAAAAAATTGCCGAAGTAACACCAAAAATACTTGCTGCAAACATATGACTTTTTGATTGTTCTAAATTTTTAGTTTCCATAAATGCCCCTTTTAAATATCCTTTTTATTTTAAAATTATACCCTAATAATTTAAAAAAATAAATGGGTTTAATTTTTCTGAATTATTATTTATTTCCTAATTAAAAAAACTGATTACTCAGTTTTTTTAATTATGTGGACTAAACGGATCAATTACTGTTTTTGTATCTGGTTCTTCGCGTTTTGCCATTTTACGATCTAGTTTGTAATAATCACCATTTGACATGTTGATTCAATCCAAGATATCTTTAACTTCAGCTAGTTCTTCATAAAAATCAATGATAAATCAATCATAGAATTTATTAGTAACTAAATCACCTAGTTCGCGGGATCTTGCCGCAAAATGATTTGTAATTTCCGCAAAGTGCTTACGATGATGAGCATATTCTTCCACAACTTCTTTAATTGATTTTAATTCTTTAAAGACAGGTTCTACTTTTGTCATTTCAAAAGTACCATCGCGATCCATCATAAAGTTCATAATACGACGTTGATGTAAAACTTCATCTTGCGCTTGAACTTGATAATAATGAGCAAACCCGGGATAACCTAAGCGATCAGCATTAGTACTTAAGTTATAACAAATAAATTGCATCTTCGCATGTTCATCTAAATATTCTTGCAGATCTTTTTGCATTTCTTTTGTTAGCATTTTATCTGGCCTCTCTTTCTATCTGCCACAATTATAGCACTTTTATTTTATTTTTTTTAAATTTTATTTATAATTTTTATAAATAAAATTAATCTTCAATACTCATTTTTCAATTTTTATTATCTTCAATAAATAAATCTAATAATGGTTGGGGAATTTGTAATTCCGCTAAATCTGATAATTTGATGCTAGTACGAATTGCTAATTCATTGCCACTTTCGACTTTGTGCACTCATTGAGGTTCTGCAATTAATTCCCGCCCCATTGCTACTAAGGGAATGTTACTATCAAGTACTTTTAAGGCATCATCTGGAGTTTTAACACCCCCCACAGCAATTAACGGAATTTTATCATGAAATCTATTGATAATTTCATTAATAACTGGGGTTGGATTTTCTTTATTTCGTAAACTTTTTCGCCATACCCACGAATTCGAAATGTGAATATAATCTAACGGATATTTAACTAAGTGATCCATTAAAGCACAAGTGTCTTCCAAAGTAATGCCTGGGTTTTCAATTTCTTCGGGCGAAATCCGATACCCAACAATAAATGGTTTGGTACTATGTTCTTTCACAACAGCTAACACCTTTTCAACGACTGCTAAAGGAAATTTCATTCGTTTTTTAAGAGTTCCCCCTCATTCATCTTTCCGTTGGTTAGCATGAGGTGAAAAAAATTGTTGTAATAAATAGGTATTAGCCCCATGAATTTCAACCCCATCATAACCAGCTTTAATGGCGCGTAATGTTGCGGCACCAAAATCTTCAATTGTATCTAAAATTTCTTCCGATGTCATAGCACGGGGAGTAATTGCTCATTCTCGTAATGAAATAACAGCACTTGCAGATAATGGCTCTGGTAATAACAAAGTCTCACGGTGACATTCACGCCCCCCGTGGTGAAGTTGCATAATGGCAACCCCATGTTTCTCGTGAATTAAATCAGCTAATTTTTTTAAATTAGGAATGTACTTATCATCATCAATGGCTGGTTGGCCAATAAAAGCTTTTCCGTTCCGGTTAACATAAGCACACCCAGCAATTACCATTCCAACTCCCTCAATTCGCGCTTGGTAATAATTTAATTCATCCAACGTATATTTTCCGTTTTCAAAGCCAGAAAAAGTAGTCATTGGCGACATTATAATCCGATTTTTAATGGTAACCTGGTTTGGAAACGTAAAGGGACTAAATAATTTTTCATATTTGCGATTCATAATTAATTTCTCCTTCAATTTATTAATAATTAAACTAATGCTACTTCACAACTAATTTCATCACTAAAAATATTTGATGGTTGGTTGTGGGTCATAATCTTAAACGTAAAACTGGTAATGTGATCTTGGTGACTAAAAACTTTAAAATCATTTAAACTAAAGTATTCCTCAAAACTTTTGTTTTCATATCCTAAGTATGTCATTACTTTTGTTTTAATTAAGGTTTCTAATTCTTGCTGTTGGGAAATTTGATTATAGTTAATTTGGTGTTGAAGATAATACTCTAATTTTCAGTTTGCCAAATTAGTATAATCAACATATTCTTTCTCATACAAATGACCATTTTTCCGCAATTTAATTGGGGCGAATCATTGGGCATAAGCGGCCATTAGTAAACCAAAAATGGCAATCATTCACAACATTGCATAATCTAATGGTCGGTTATTCATCACAAATAAATCTGCCCCATTTTCCCGCTGAGTTTCTAGAACAAAGCGAATTAAGTTTCAACCAAAGAAATATAAACCAGCCTGGACTCCCGAACGAGTAATTCAATAACCTTCTGGGTTATTTAAACGGGTTAGTTCTTTCGCATCATTTACCCACCATTTTTTTAAACGGTTAATGGTTGGAGAAGATGTTTCTTTAAATTTTTTTGGTTTAATTTGTTCTAATTGTTTTTGGGTAGGATTATTATAGTAAAAAGCTTTGTCCCACACTTCTTTTCAAGTTAATTTATCAGGTTCTTCAATTTTTCGGTTAAAGAAATGACGAATACTATATTTAAAATCAAACGGATATTTTTGAGGATCTTTTTTTCATGGTTTTGGTCCTAAAACTTTACCAAAATTAGGAACCACAAAAGTTAAGATTACTCATAAAATAAAGTTTCAGAATGATTCATATAAAAAGATTGGGGCTCTTCACTGAATACCCCCCGTTCCAGGAACTAACTCAGGATGATCACCAACTCATTGGAAACAATTATCCCGAATAAAAGCTGGTAATCATTTTAAAGATTCATAAGAAACAGGATCTCCTAATAATTCATGGTTAAAGAAGTTTCCTCATCTTCCTAATACCTGTCCTAATAAGATATTAGGCACAATACAGTCAATATATACTCACATTGAAACTCGTGATTTTCGGGCGACAAAGGCAAAGACAATAATTCCGACAACAACCCCAAATAATACTCCTCCGTGAATACTCATTCCGGCTTTTCAAAAGGCAAATAATGATCAAAAGGGTGCACCCCCATCATAACCAATTAAGGGTTGGCTAGGATCTTCGTTATATTTTCCAAAAAAACTAGCCCCAAATAATGAAAATGGAATAATAATAAACACTGCTCAAATTAACGGTTCAACGGGAACATTCTTAGCCTTCAAACGGATATAACTAGCAAAAACCGCTAAAATCATCCCGGTCGTAATAAATACCGCATACATATGGACTCAACCACCATATGTTGCAATAATATTATGGGGAGTATTGTCCGGATTAATTCAACCCGGTGAAGGTTCGGCTAATAACAACTGATTTAACATTTTGTCATCCTTTCTCAAGATATCTTTTCCCACAATTTTAATTGTTTCTTTTATTATATATGATAAAGATTTTAAGTGCGGAAAAAAACAAAATATTTTAGTTTTTAAAATCTCGATTATGATAATATTTAAAAGGAGGTTAATAACCGAGAGTGTTTAAAACACCAACAATTATTTTGTTGGTGTTTTTTTATTAATCATCCACAAAAAGGAGGTGCTTTTAATGAAAAATGATGCTAAATACCCAGAGTTTTCTAATTTTGTATTTCCTGATTTTGAAGGTAATAAGTTAATAGCAAGTTGGGAAAAATGTCAAAGAGACTGTGTTTCCGATGATCCGAATGATATTTTCTCTATATTTTTTACCCAAAGTGTTAAATTAATTCAAGACCAATTTCAACTAGCAGTTAAGATTGTGAAAGAAAAAATCGGGTCTGATGAAGAATCAACAACAATAGTCCCAATAATATGTGAACAATTAGTTAAAAATATTACTACCATTCAATCTAACACAAATATTGCGATGTTAAAAATTATTAATAATGATATTTGGAAAAAGATAACATACCATAATTTTCAAAAAATTCCTGGCAAGTTCCGAATCTCAAAAGAAGAGAAAAAAATAATTGGTATAATTAATAATTTTATTAAAAAGAATGAAAACATCATGAAGAAAACTACCAACTGCTGAGAAAAAGAGAAAAAGAAAAATTTAACTAAAATTGCTGATTTACTAACCGCTTATCTCAAACTTACGGATGCTGAACAAGCCCAATTTACTGAAATAAATGATTTTATCCTTAGTTACAAAGAACAGTTTAACATCCCCAAAATATCACAAGAAATTACTAACCAATTTAAATTTTATCAAACCAAACTGGCGGGACCTAATTATGAAAGTTCCAGCGTATATGAGGAAGATTCACCAATTGATTTGTCATTCTCAGGATTCAATCCGGATGAAGAATCAATTCGGTAAAGAAAAATGAATTCATAAAGAATTCATTTTTTTATATGCTATTTTTTATGTTGATCATGGGGATCAATACTACTAATATTTAAATCACCATGAATAATTAAGTCTTGATCTTTTCCTAAGGCATTTGGAATAATTGTAAAGGTATTTGAAATACCATCCGATGCATGTTTGAATGGAATTTTAGCGACCGAGGCTAGGGAATTTACCGCTCCGGTTTTATCTCTACCATTCATTGGGTTGGCCCCTGGTGAGAATGGTACCCCAGCTTTACGACCATCTGGAGAATTACCAGTTACTTTTCCATATACCACATTTGAAGTAATAGTTAGTACTGACATTGTTGGTTCAGAATTACGGTAGTGGTGTTGACGACGCACTTCGTTCATGAAAGTTTTAACAACTTCAATTGCAATATCATCGGCACGATCATCATTATTACCATAAGTTGGGAAATCCCCTTCAATGCGGTAGTCAGTTACCACCCCATCGCTATCTTTTAATGGGTAAACTTTGGCATGTTTAATTGCTGATAACGAGTCAGTTACGACTGATAATCCTGCAATTCCAGTGGCAAAGAAACGGTGAGCATTAGTATCCATAAAACACATTTGACTTCTTTCATAGAAGTATTTGTCATGCATATAATGAATAATATTTAAGGCGTTACAATATACACCCGCTAATCATTTTGCCATTTGGACAAATTTTGTTCATACTTCTTCATAATTTAATGGTGTATTTTCATCGCCATGACAAGGTTCAAAGCGTGGTGACACTTGGTTTTTATGGATTTCATCAATTCCCCCGTTGATAGCATATAATAATGTTTTTACTAAATTACAACGAGCGCCGAAGAATTGCATTTGTTTTCCTACCCGCATTGGTGATACACAACACGCAATTGCATAGTCATCCCCGTGGGTTGCGCGCATTAAGTCATCATTTTCATATTGCATTGATGAATATAAAATTGAGTATTTAGCACAAAAAGCTTTAAATCCTTCTGGTAAATGTTGTGATCATAAGATTGTTAAGTTTGGTTCGGGAGAAGGTCCCATGTTTGCTAAGGTATGAATATAACGGAATGCTGTTTTAGTAACTAATGTACGGCCATCAATTCCCATTCCCCCAATTGATTCAGTGGCCCAAATTGGATCCCCAGAGAATAATTGGTTATATTCTGGTGTTCGCATAAATTTAACAATTCTTAATTTCATAATCATATGGTCAACTAGTTCTTGAACATCAGTTTCTGTTAAGACTCCATTTTTTAAGTCCCGTTCAATGTAAACATCTAAGAAACCACTTGTTCTTCCAAAACTCATGGCTGCTCCGTTGTTTTCTTTAATCGCTGCTAAGTATCCTAAATATGTTCATTGAAAAGCTTCTTTAGCATTAGCGGCTGGTTTTGAAACATCAAACCCATATGAAGCGGCCATTTTTTTAATTTCTTTTAACGCTAAAATTTGTTCTGATAATTCTTCGCGTAAACGAATAACATCTTCTGTCATTACTAATGAAGTATTACGTTTGTCTTCTTCTTTTTTAGCAATTAAATAATCTGCTCCATATAATGCTAAACGACGATAATCACCAATAATTCTTCCCCGCCCGTAAGCATCAGGAAGACCAGTAATAATATGTGACTTACGACACGCACGCATGTCTTCTGTATAAGCATCAAAAACTCCTTGGTTATGAGTTTTACGGTATTTTGTAAAAATTTCTACCACTCGGTCGGAAACTTTAAATCCATACGCTTCATTAGCCGCTTGGACCATTCGAACTCCCCCGTTTGGCATCATTGCTCTTTTAAATGGTTTTTCAGTTTGCACTCCAACTACTTTTTCCAAGTCTTTGTCTAAGTAACCAGGTGCATGCGAAGTAATTGTTGCTGGTAAATCTTCATCGGCATCCAATACTCCCCCATTTTCACGTTCTTGTTTTGTTAATTCCATAACTTTATCTCATAATTTTTTGGTAGCATCCGTTGGTCCAACTAAAAAACTATCATCACCAGTATATGGAACATAGTTACTTTGAATAAATCCGCGAGTGTCTACCTCATCTGTTCATTTTCCAGCGGTAAAACCATCTCACTCAGGAAATCATGTTTTTCCCATTATTTTGTCCCCTCTTTTCTCTATATGTTATAAAACTAAAAGTAATGTTTTGACAAAATTATTTACTTTTGAAATTAAAAAAATAACAATTGTTAAATATGCAATATTTCAAACAGAAAATAACTTTATCACATCAGAAATCCCACATTAAGTTAATAGTTTATATCTCTAACTATAAGTAATCACTTAATAACAAATAATTTTTAAAAACCTATCTATTTTTATTATACTCCTAATAATTCTTTTTTCGCAATAGTTGCTCGCAAAAGATTGCCAAAAATTACCAAAAGGAAATTTTCCTTTTAACAAGAAAAACTCTGGTGTTTTATTTATGGCTTCGTTTAAATCATTGGCGATGTGGTTTACTGTCAAGATTCTGAATTGCTTGGTTAAATTTGGTATTATCTAACACAAATTCGTGATTAATAATTTGAGCAAACCCTGTTTGTAATTGTAATAATTTAATTTGTTCACTAAAGTATTTTTTTTGTCCTTTAACCGCGGCGGCATTGATTTTTTTACGGGCAATAAAATAACATAGAACTGGAATTAATAAGCCCCCTCCGATAAAATTACCAATAAAAGCAGGAATTAAATTAACTAACACAAAATATCCAACTGAAGATGCTGGTAGGACATGGGCGGCTGATAACTGATCACCAACCATAAAAATATTCATTCAAAAAATAAATGTATTAGCCACAACGTGCTGGAACCCCGCCACGCAAAAAGCAAACAAGGCTAAGAAAATTCCTAAAAATGAAGCGGCCGCATTTTTTGAAGAATAAGTTAAATATAAAGTGGCCCCGACTAAAATATTACAGTAAATTCCCGACATTAAATTATTTAAAAAGGTTTGACCAATTTGTTGGCCAGTTGGGATTAGCCCATCAGCAAGGGCACTTCCCACAAATCCCATTTTGTGTTCAATCATTTGCATTGTTTCCGCACTTCATGAATCACCATGGGTGTTCAATGTCACTGCTTTATCACCCGTTAAAATATGGCCATATACCACGGCAAAATAAATCACAACAGCGGCTAATAAACTTCCTAAAAAGTTTCCTAAAAAAACTAGCATCAAGTTGCGATAAAATTTTCACGGACTAGCAGCACCAATGCTACTATTAATAAATCCGACACAATGAGAAGTATATAATCCGCCTCCTAAAAAGGTCAATAAAATTAGGCCAATTGGAAAGGTAATCCCAAAAATTAATTGTTTAACTCCCGTCGTATTAACACCCTGCATCGCAAACAATGCCACAATGTAACCCAACGAAATAAATAATCCACCTAAGATTCCGTTGATAATTGTATTCATCACACTAGCATTAATCTTTTTATTTGATGCTTCAAAAGCGCCAATGATTGCTTGTTCTGAATAAGAGTGATGTTCATCAAGAATACTTAGTTCAACTGTTGACAACTTAGTTAGTTGTTGTTGATATTTTACAATCCGCGTAAGTTTCTTATCCATTCAATAATTTTCCTCTCTGTATTACGCTAGTATGTACTTATCTAATTACAAATAAAAGAATTCGTGCCTCAGATAAATAAATACCGGTAATATTATACAATAAAAAATAAAAAATTTATAAATTTAATAATTTTGTAAAAAGTTCCCAACACTCTTTTAAACCTTGTTTTTTTTCACTCGAAGTCTTAATAAAATAATCCGCGGGATTAAAATTTAACATTGTTTTAATTTTTTGTTCATTTTTTTTAATATCATTTTTCTTTAACTTATCTAACTTAGTCCCAATAATAACTGTTGGAATTTGATAGTGCTGTAAATATTCATACATAGTAATATCATCACTTGTTGGGTTATGTCGTAAATCAACTAATAAACAAACAAAAACCAGGTTAGAACGTGATGCTAAGTATTTCTCCATCATTTTACTAAAAGCTAATTTTTGCTGGTTATTAACTTTAGCAAACCCATAACCAGGAGCATCAACAATTCGAAACTGATTATTATTAATACTAAAAAAATTTAACATTCTTGTTTTACCCGGAGTTTGGGACACCTTGGCGAGTTGGCGACGATTAGTTAACATATTAATAAAACTTGATTTACCAACATTACTTTTTCCTAAGAAGCAAATTTCTTTGACCTCATCATTAATTCAGTCTTTTTTATCAACCGCTGAAGTAAGATAGGATGCTGTTTTAACTGCGAACATCACTATTCTCCTTTCTGCTGCTTATTAATTTCATACATTAAAATTGTTCCTGCTTGAGCAACATTTAATGAATCTAACTTGACATTAATTTTAATTTTAACATTTAAATCACTATTATCTAGTATCATTGGTGATAGCCCACTACCTTCGTTGCCTAAGCAAACGGCATATTTTTGGTCGATAGCAAAAGTGGTTGTTTCTAAAAATGTTGAATTATCACTAAGATTAGTACTAATAATTTGATATTGTTCTTTTTTTAAATGGACCAAAAATTCAGCAACAGGGTGAGAAATTACATGAATATTCAAATAAAATAAAGCGCCTTGACTAGCACGGATAACTTTATCATTAAATAAGTCAACCCCATTATGAACTAAAAAAACATTGGGAAAATTAAATCCGAAACTAGTCCGTAATAATGTTCCTAAGTTCCCTGGGTCTTGAATATTTTCCAGAATTAAAGCATTCTGGTGGTAATCAATTTTTTGATGGCTAAAATATTTGGCTAAGTTAATAATTCCCAAAATTGGTTGGCTCGTGACACTTGTTGACAGTTTCCTAATAATTTGGTCGGTTACTATAATAATATTAACATTTTGGTATTGGTTAACTAAATGTAAATTATCCTTCGTTACTAAAATCTCCACTAATAAATTATTATCATAGGCACTACTAATTAAATGTAAACCTTCAATAAGGGCTAACTGTTTAACATGACGAATTTTATTATGCTTTAATTTAGCTAATTCTTTAATATATTCATTTTGACTTGAATTAATTTCACGATACCCCATAATTTTCTCTTTTCTTTTTTAATCAACATATAAAAACCCAACAATATAGCGTTTTGTCGTTGGATTAGCCCAATCTTTTTTAGTTGCTTTTGTTTTGCGCATAATAGTCACCATTGAACGAGGGCGTTTCGGAGGATCTTGCATTTTACCTAATAACACAGTCAATGCTGTTTTATTACTTTCTTTATTATAATCTTCAGTATCCTTTACTCCCTCTTGTTTTGCCATAATCCGCACCTTATTTTTTTTAAACCATTTTTGGAAATGAACATAATCATGGTATGATCATTCTTTTTCTTCTCACCCTAAAATAATGCGGTCTTTTTTTTCATCTCATCCTACTAAATAATCCCGAATCTGGGTATTTGCTGTTGGTCCTTGTTCCATCATTTTAAAAGTCCGCGCAATTGTTTGGTCAATTGTTTCAAACCCATAACCAACAAAAGCATTCCCAACTCAATGGTGCTTATAAATTGGTTTGACAGGATCCATTGGCTCGGTAAAAGTAATTGCATAGGACCAATATTTATCATCTGATTTACTTTTAAACAATTCATAACCAAATTTTTGATGTTTAATAACAACACAATCTTTTTTAATTAAAATTACTAAATCTTTAAATGCATCAATAAATTGTTGTTTTTCATCTTGGGTCAAATGGGCTTTTAACTTAGCTTCTTTCATATTAATAATACGCTGAGTATAATAGGAAACCATTAATGCACCACCTTTTTACTAACTATCCGTTATTCTATTACGTTATTCTATTATATGATATATTTTATATTTTATTAGGGTTTAAGTCAAAGTAAATCGTGAAAACCTTGTTTTTAGGTTCCCACAGTATTTTGATAAAAATCTTCCTCATATTTTTCTAAAATAAATAGGATAAAATCAATATAAACAAAAACTAAGATGTATTCATCTTTTTTCAAAAAATTAAGGCTATTATGAATAACTAACGAATCCGGATAATGGGTAATCCGGTTGCGTACATAAATCACATCATGTCATAACTCTAGTCACAATTCAAAATTACCTGGTTTTATCTTTTCAATGAAAAAATCCAATAAAAATTGCTGTTCTTTCTTTTGATAATTTTCATTCAAAAGTTCATTAACTTTTTTGCTATATTTACTATAAATATCATTCTTATTATTAAAAAGTTCCTCATCATAATTTTTTAATTCCTTTTTCATTTGGTCCAAATACCCAATTATTTTATTTCAATCACAATAATAGGTTAAAAATAGCTTTTTAATACAATTAACCAAGTTTGAATAATTAAAAGCCGTTTCTAAATAATTTAAATCATCATTACTAATATTTTTTTTAAATAGGGAATCGTTTGCGTAATTTGAATTTTTAAATTAGTTAAGATTTGGCGCCGGATTTTATGATTATAATTTGAATTTAATGTTGGGGATGAATTACTAGCCAGAAAAATAATCTTATTATCAACAATTTCTTGGGTTCATTGCAAAAATAAAATTAAATAATTATAAATCTTATTATCGTCTAATAATTCTAAGGTTATGATGCTATTTAAAAAGGGATCAAAAATTTTATCCATTAAAAATAAATAATCTTGTTTAACCGGATGATCCATAAAGATCTGATGAAACTTGGTTAATTGTTCCATTAAAATCTTTTGTTTGGTAGTTAGTGATAGCAAATTAATCATTATTTTTTTAATTACCTCCTTAAAAATAAAAAAAGAGAAAGCCAATGGCATCTCTCTGAGTTAAGTATAACATTGTTAAAATAAAAACAAACCATTTTCTGTTTTTTTATGTTAACTTTTAAAATTTCAGTTATTGCTATGATTTGATCTTAAGTAAAATAACAGCTAGCAACTAATAGGTAAATTTTACAAATAAAAATAGTAATTAAGCTAATTACTATTTAAAAATTCTTTATTTTGATAAATTCAACTAAACTTTCAACCATCACACCAGTCCCCCGACTATGATAATCAGCAGTTCCGGCAATATCTAAGTGCAATCACGGGGTTTCTCCCGCGAATTTGCTAATGAAAGCGGCACCATTTCCTACTCCATATTCACGGTTAGTGGCCGCATTTTTAAAATCAGCAATTTCAGAAGTTAAATTATCATAATTTTCTAACTGAATTGGTAATCATCAAACTGGTTCTAAGGTATTCTTAGTAACCTTTGTAAAATTCTTCACCAACTTTTCATTGTTGCTAAACATCCCACTAATGTTAACCCCCAAAGCATTTTTAACCGAACCAGTCAACGTTGCAACATCAATAATTGTGGCTGGCTGGTAAGTTTGTTTAGCATAACTAATTCCATCTGCTAATACAAGACGTCCTTCAGCATCCGTGTTATTAATTTCAACATATCAACCTGCATGTGATTTAACAACACTTTCAGTTAAAATTGCATTACCCCCAATTGCATTTTCCGTTAACATTGCAACTGCAAGTATATTGGCAGGTACTTCTTGCTCAGCTAATGCGCTAATGGCTGCTAAAACAATTGCGGCCCCAGACATATCAAATTTCATCCCTAACTGCCCACTACTACTTTTTAAACAATAACCACCACTATCAAAAGTTATTACCTTGCCAACGAAAGCAGTCTGGTATTCACTAGTAGTTTTATTACCTTGATACTCCACGATAATCATACAAGCACGGTGACTACTACCCTGGTTTACTGCTAATAATAAATTTAATCCCATTTTTGTCAATTCTTGATTTTCATAAATCTTCATTATTAAATTCTTCATATTTTTTAACTTGTCTTTTCAAAAATTAGTAAACAAAACTGGGGTCATTAAATTAGCAGGCATATCTTGTAAATACCGAGCTGTATTAACCCATTGCATAAGGCGCTGGGTAGTTGGAATAATATCCTCTAAGTCCGGATAAGCTGAGTGATAAATTAAAAGATTATAATCCACATTCGGAAGTTCTTTTTTAAATTGACATTTTTGTGGATTAAAAACATATAAAATTGCTTTCAAACTTGTTTTTAATAACTCCGTACAATTAGGAAGTGTTGATGAAAAAGAACTAAAATCAAATAATATTTGTGAATTCGAAATCTGGGTTAAAACATTAATTAGCTTTTTTTTATAATGAAATAAATCAGCTAATAAATCATAGGAAACTACTAATTCAATATGGGATTGGTTTTCGCTGGTAATATTCTGGAGAATAATTTTCTGCTTACTTGTTTTCTCAATAATAAAGATAATTGTTAAATAATCTGAATTTTCACGACTAGTAGTTGCTTGAATTATTAACATCCTATCGCTTCCCTTCTAATTCCATAAAAGCAGTTTTAATTTGTAGCAATAATTCTTTTAAAAATACTTGTGAGCAACCAAAATTTAGTCGAAAAAAGAATTCCCCGTTTTGAACAAAATCTTTCCCATACGAAAGAATAATATTTTTCTTTAAAAAGAGTTCTTCAATTTCCTCGGCAGTTAATCCTGTTTCGACAAAATTAATTCAGGCAAAAAAAGAAGCATCACTATGCATTACTTTACAAAATGGAAGTTCAGTTTGAAAAAATTCTTTAACAATCACAAAATTATTTCATAAATACACATTTAACTGTTCTAACCAATCCTGACAGTTATCATAAGCAGCAATGAGAGCAATTGCCCCAAAAGTATTAGGAGAAGTAACCCGGTTAATTTTCATACAATTTAAGAATCTTGTTGTTAATGTTTCATCAGGAATCACAATATAACTTGTTTTAAAACCTCCAAAATTAAATGCATTATTTGGACTAGTACAAACTATTAAATGAGAATAATGTTCAGGAAAAGCTAAACAACTAGTAAATGTTGCTTCCTGGTTAATAATTAAATCACGGTGAACCTCATCGGCAATAACTAACACCTGGTGTTTTTGACAAATTTTTAACATTTTTTTAATATCTTGTTTAGTTCAGACAATCCCTCCGGGATTATGGGGCGAACAAAAAATAAAAATTTTAACCTGGTTATTAATAATTTGATTTTCAAAATCAGTAAAATCAATCTGATAACTATTATCCTGGTAAAGCAAATTATTACAAACTAAGGTGCGGTTATTATCAATAATGCTTTCTCCAAAGGGACCATAGACAGGAGTTTGCACTAAAATCCGATCCTGCACATTACTAAACTCTTGGATTAAATAATATAAAGTTCCAACAGTTCCATAAGTTAAATGAATTCATGAGGGTTGGAGATTAACCTTTAAGCGTTCTTGGTGCCATTTAATAATACTTTGATAAAACTGAGTCGGGACATAGTTATAACCATAAATATTAGTCTCTACTCGTTTTTTAATAACATCCACAACCGCAATCGGACATTTAAAATCAGTATCACCAATCCACGCGGAATAAATTTTTTGGTGGGGATTAATCTGGTAAGTTTGTGTTAAATATTCAATATTTCATTTACGATCATATGTTTCGCTACGATCGACAATTTCATCAAAATTATATTTCATTCTTTTCACCTATTTCTATTTATTTTTTGATGACCTTATTTAATAATTCATAATAGACTAAATCTAAAAACTGAATTAAAGTTTGAGCTGTGATAGAATAACTATCTCAGATTTGTTGTTCATCACAATGAATAATAATTTTGTTTTCAACATCATTAAAGAGCTGGGTTGGATACTGACCCATAATCACATAGATTTGTAAATTATTAGTATTTTCTTCAACAGTTGCTAAAAAATTTGCTAACTGTTTATTTTGTCCACTCAGGGTAATAAACAAACAAATATCCTCATCGTGAATTAAATTAATTTGGTTTTCCATTAAATTATAATCATTCAAACAAAAAGTTTGAATATTTAGTCATCCCAACCGTGTTGCTCAAATACTCGCAATTTTATAAGCTAGCGAAAAAGCAAAAATATGAATTCTTTTTCGTTCATTAATTATTTTAGCTAAATTATAAATTGTTAAGTCTTCATATAAATTGCTTAATTCTAAACTAGCTTGGTATTTAATTGCATTGTATTGATTTAAAAACTTCATTGATTGATTTAATAAACTATTATCAATCGCATACGACATATCATCACTAATATGGTACAGACTTAAAAACTTCAAGACCATTTTCAATTCTTTAAATCCGCTTAACCCTAAACTATTGCAAAAACGAATAACAGTAGTAGAGACATTACTTAATTTTGCAATATCAACAATTGATAATTTACTAATATGGTCTAAATTATCTAAAATAACACTTGCAATCGAACTACGAATTGGATTGTCATCTTTTGCTAACTCTTTAATTTGTTTCAACAGTTGTTGTTTTGCCATAATATGTTGCTTCCTTAAGTTCTTAACGCTTCAATAAATTAATTAAAGCATGGGAATGTTTGGTTAAATATTCAAAACCGTTGGTGGTAACTAAAATATCATCTTCAATCCGCACACCCCCAACATTGGGTAAATAAATCCCTGGATCAACAGTAACTACCATCCCCGCTTGTAAAGGTGTGTTATCATATGTTGCGATCCGCGGGGCTTCATGAACTTCTAAACCAACGCCATGGCCAGTTTGATGAACAAAATATTCCCCATATCCCTTTTGATTAATATAATCATAACATATTCGGTGAATATCTGATGCTTTAACCCCCGGGGCAATTGCTTGGACTCCTAAGCGTTGGGCTGTTTGCACAACTTCATAGATTTCTTGTAACTGCGAACTAATCTCACCAACAGCTAATGTTCGCGTCATATCGGAATAATACCCTTGGTAAACACAGCCAAAATCAATAGTTACTAATTCACCTTGCATGATTGGCTTGGTAGTTGGTTTTCCGTGGGGTAAGGATCCCCTCACACCGGAGGTTACAATTGCCCGAGGATAAATTTTATCAGCACCGAGCTTTGCAAAAGTTGTAAAAATAATATTTTCAATGTCATCTTCGCTCATTCCAACATCAAAATTATCAATTACTTGTTGTAACGCCTGGTCTGTGATTCACGCTGAATGTTGTAATAAATTAATTTCTTCCGGGGTTTTGACCATCCGTAATTGACGCACCGAAGTTGGAATTAAGGACATGCCAAGATTTTCTTGATACATTAAATAGAAATCATATGTTAAATATTCATTTTCAAACCCAAGTTTTTTAATTTCGGCAGCAGTAATTAATGTTTTTAGATCTTTAAAAATATCTTTAATGGCAATAATTTCCGCATTCTGAACTTTTGTTTTCGCATCAGTTAAATATCTGCCATCCAATAATAAAAACGCTTTTGTGCGGGTAATTAATAAATAACCCGATGAAGATGGAAAATTAGTATATCAATACCGGTTCACTTTTGAAGTTATCAAAATGGCATCTAAATCATTGCTGACTAATAAATCAGTAACAATCTTATTTTTCATAATACTGACCTTCTAATAAGCAATATTCAATGATTGATTTTACCATTGTTCCTTTTCCACGATCATCAATGTAGGCGGTTCCCGCAATATCAATGTGGAGAAATGGTAGTGACTCTGTAAAATTATCTAAAAATGCCATTGAATTACCGGTCGGATTATATTTATCATAAGAATGATTGACTAAATCAGCATATTGGGTATTACTCATTGCTTGATAATTTTCTCGGGTGACAGGCATTCGTCAAAAAGTTTCGTGCGCTTGGCGAGTTGCTTGGTAAAAGCGATGAAATAATTCATCACTAGTTGCCATCGCTCCGGTGACATATTTTCCCAAACCTTTAATCATTGCCCCCGTTAAAGTAGCAACAGTAATAATTTTAGTTGCTTGCAATTTTTGAATGGCATAGGTAATTGCATCGGCCATTACCATTCGCCCTTCCGCATCAGTTGAAGTAACCTGCACTGTTTTACCATTCATTGCTTGAACAATGGCAGTGTTTAAAGTAGTTGCCCCGCCAATACGATTATCTGTTAAAGGGGCCAGAGCAACAACATTAATTTTAGGAGCTAACTGACTAACTCCATACATAGCACTAATAACACTTGCCGCTCCGGACATATCATAACACATATTAACCATCCCACTTGGTGGCTTCAACGCATAACCCCCACTATCAAAGGTAATTCCTTTACCAATAAATGCGGTTTTTTCGGGGGTTGTCGGATCATTATGATATTCAATAATTAAAATTTTTCCTTCATCCGCACTTCCTTGGTTAACAGATAAAAATAATCCCATTTTTAACTTTTTAATATCTTCTAAATTTAAAACCGAGATTTTTAAGTTTTTAAGATGGTGGTACTTATTAGTAATGATGTCCACAAAAGCAGCCGGATAAATAATATTGGGTGCCCCATCTTGTAAATCACAAGCTAAATTAACACTAGTAATTTCAGCTAATAAGCGTTGGTATAAGATATCAATATCGCGATAACTTGTTTTAAGTAGATAATGCTCTGTTTTGGGTTGAACATGTGATTGCATTGTTCATTCTGGATGGGTTGCATATAAAATTGCTTCAATAATAGCAGTAATAATTTCTATGTTATCCAACGTAAAAGAATCAATGTCAACTAATAAGGTAAAGTTATTACCCTTAATAAATTTTCTTAAACTAGTACTAATTGTTTGATAACAATCCGGGTCGCTAAGTTCACCAGCTAAGTAAAAGGTGTGAGTACTATCTAAAAATGAGATAGCCCCTGGTGTTTTATCCACAAAAATATTATTGTACTGCGGGTCTTCTTTTGTTAAAAACTTTAATGTTGCCTGATATTTTTGGGATTTGTCATTAATAAAAATCATTATTCCATCTCCTTCTAACTTTCGGATTTCATCTTAATCATTTGTTGTTTGACATCCTCAACCTGAATGCCTACAATAATTTGATGACTAATTGGGGAAATTGTTTTTACCCCAACCGCCCCAACGGCTTTAACATCAGCATCGGAAATTTCTAACGGATTTTTTAAAGTGATCCGTAACCGTGAAAAACAATTTTCTAGTTTAGCAATGTTAGCTCAACCGCCTAATAATTGTAAAATTTTTTCGGCCATTAAATAGTTAGGACTATTTGTTGCTTTGTCTCTTTTTTTAGAATTAGTATCTTTCGCCCCTGTATCTAAAATTGCACCCATTTTAGTTGATTGGGTATCATCTTCACGACCAATTGTTTTAATATTAAATTTTTTAATCACGAAGTAGAAGACAGTAAAGTAAATTGCGGCATCAACTGCCCCACACGGAAAGACTAATCATCATTTTGTGCCAATTCCTTGTAATGGTCCGTAAACAATAAAACTAATCAAGTCGCCACCAACACCAACCGAGGCACCAATCGCTCCTCACACAACATAGCCCACTGCCACCATAAACGCATGGAAAATATATAATCACGGACAAATAAATAAGAATAAGAATTCAATTGTTTCAGTAATTCCTCCTACGGCAGTAGCAACAATTCCTGAAATAATAACTCCTTTGACAAATGCTTTGCGTTCTGGTTTGGCAGTTACATACATGGCAATCCCAGCAGCTGGTAAACCAAAAGCAATTGGTAAAATATAAGATCCTGTTAATCATTTTGCAATATCAGGACTTAGGGGAATTCCATTCGCTAATGATTCTTTCATCGCATAATAGTTACCCGAAACTGTTTTAATTGTGCCATCCAAAAGTTGTAAATCATATGTTCCTCCCACGGCAGTATAATTAAACATTGAGTTTATCATATGATGTAGTCCCGTTGGGCATAACAACCGACTAATTAAAATAAAGATACCTGGTCCAAACACCCCTAAATGTTTTAATGCTCTGCCAAAGTAATACAGTCCTTTACAAATAAATGGTCAAATAATTGTTAAGACTAACCCAAAAGCAGTAAAAACAAATAAACATAATACGGGGGTAAAACGTTTACCACTAAAGAATGCAATCCCTGAGGGTAATTTTTGGTATTGAAAACGTTCATGCATTTTTCAAACAATAATCCCAATAATCATTGCGCCCAAAACATTTAAGTCCATTCCATTGGGATAACCAAAAACATTTTTAACGATTTTAATATCGCTAGCTTTAATTCCCCCACTGTTTAAAATTCAATCACTAAATTCTGGGGGTAACACTCCTAAGAATCAGTTAATAGTAGCTTCAGTTGCAACATATGCTAGAAAAGCACTAAACGCAGCAGTTCCTTTATTATCACTAGCTAATCCAATTGGAATTGCCATACAAAATGCTAATGGTAAAATATCAAAGAAAAATGACCCAATTAATTCAATAAAACCAAAAAAGCCTTTTAATCCTTTTCAGCTGCTGCTATTAACAACAACATTACACATTTTTAAAAAATCATCACTCCCAAAAGCACTCCCAACTCCTAAGAAAATTCCGGCTACTGATAATACGGCAATTGGTAGCATAAATGTCCCACCTAATTGCTGCATGAAACCAAAAAATTTATTATCGGTGCGAGGTTTTTTATTACGCATTGGGGCAAACCACCGTTGTAAAAAACTACTAACTTTTTTAAAGTCACCGACTGATTTAGGTATTTTTTTTCTGGATTTTCTTTTTTTTCCATAAAATATTTCGCTCCTTTCTTATAGAAAAGATACCACTAAGGTAATTAAAAGAAAATATTTTTAATTAGTTAAGGAAAATGTACTTCAAAAAAGGAAAAAGAAAATAAAAACAAGACAAGTAATAAACTGCCTTGTTAAACAAAAGTTCTTAACTTATTTTTTTACTAAGTTATCTTATAACTCTAAAAAATTAATAAAAATTTGGTCAAAAACTCGTTCAATAAAATAAACTTTCTTCTGAATTCTTTTATTATTAGGTTGGCGGGTAACTTTTAAAAAATCAACATACTTTTTCCAGATTTCATGATAAATTGCAACAATTGCTTCATTAAATTTAGTAATGCGTGAAGCATCACTTTTTAAATTATTTAAAACAAAGATTCCCCTTTTACTAGTGATTGAAATGTTTTCAAAAGAAATATACTCAAAATTCTCAGCAGCTTGATAAGTTTTAAATAAATCTTGAAAACCGACAAATTGAACTTTAATTAAATTAGTATAATTATTCAGGATTGGTTTGCGAATTTCGGTAATTTTATTAAGAATAGTTGCGAACGATGGAATTAATAAAATATTTGCTAAAGTCGAAATACATGCTGAAATAATTGAGCTATCTTTAAAAATTTCTACTGCTTGATAATTAATCACAATTGTAGAAATAACATTAATTAATATTAAAAGGTTTAAAAACCAAAACGGAACTCAATTAATGACTTCCTTTTTTTCAATTTTAATATTCTTTAACAAAATACTTTTTTCATATACTACTATTTTAATAAAATAAATGTTAGTGTAAAAAAAGTTAGCAATGGTAAATTTTATTAAAATATAAAATGATAATGTTAGAACAACATACGAAAAAATAATATTAAGCGGATTATTGGTCTTATGGTTGACTAATTGAAAAATAAAGCCAACCATGATAATAACAAAAATTAGACAATCAATAATAAACAAGGATAAATTTAGCGGGCTAACTTTTTTATACTGTTTTAAATAACTATGGTATTCTTTCAAACATTTTTTAAATACATTAAGATCTTGATGTTGTTTTTTCATTAGCAGTTTTTTCCTTCTACCGATTTTTAATCCAATAATTAAAATAATAATTTATTTTAAATCATAAAAATTTTTGATAAAAGTTAATTTTTTGTTTGAACTTGTTTTATTATATTGAATTTGGTAATTAGCAAATTTAGTTATGGAAGGAGTAAAATCATCGGCGGTTATTTGACTAAAGACAAATCATTCGTTTTGATTTTCAACTGTTGATAAGGAAGCGATCTTAGTATTATCATCATAACTATTATTAAAATCAGGCTGGTTATCTTTATCTTTATAAATTTTTAATTCAATCTTATTAAATAATGCTGAATCATTAAAAGCAATATTGGTATATTTTCAAGGATCTTTAATTGCCAACATAATTATTGCTCGTTCATCACCAATTGTTAATTCACTATCTGAAATATCTTTAAAGGCTGGGTCAGTTAATCTAATTTTAATGTAATTCCAAATAATTGAGATATTAATTAGGTCATTCCAATTAATAATTTGGCTAATATCTAGTTCACTAATGGCTGGCTTTCAAACAATTGGAACAGTCTTAAACATGCCGACTACTTTAATATCAGCTGGTTTGTCAGGATTAGCAACAACTTCAACAATAATTCCATCCTCCGCTTTGGGTCAATCGTTAGTGGGGCTAGTTGAGGTTAATATTTTTTTTGTTTGTGCATTATAAATATTTATTTTTAAACTGGCGGCAATATCATCTGGGTTAAAAATAGAAATTGATTCAATTAACTTTTGCATAATGGCATTATTTAAATAACCAAAATTTTTAACATCCAAAGTAGGTAAGCCCGCTAAATAAAGTTGTAAATTTTCAGCAAAGTGAACTTTTGGATCGTCTAATTTATTTAAATCAATGGTTCCGATGCGAATAATTTCATTACAACTAATTACATTTGAAACAGTCGTTCCCGTAATTACTAAAGCACCTAAGTTTGCTAATAATTTTTTCATTATTAATGTTCCTTTCACAAAGATAAAATTATATTTTTTTGACATTAATTAATTATGTTTTTTCATTCTTGCTTAATTAAATTATATCATAAAAAATAATAAAAAAATTATCGCTTCTATTCTATTTATAATGGAAAAAAGATATAATTATATATATCAAAATAGAAAGTAGGGAAAACTATGTCATTAAAAAGACTATTAGCTTCTTTTTTAAATATGATTTTCTGTTGGTTAAATTTAATCTTATGAATTTTCAATATTGACCCAATTGGGACATTAGTAACCGGAATTAGCGTACCATCAACTAGAAAAGGGAAATTAATTTTTGGAGCCTGTTCATTATTACAATGAATTATTATGTTTACTATTATTGGGACAGTAGTTGTTATTGTAATGTGAGTATTAGATAAACCATCAATTGCAACTATTATAAGTGGTGCTGCCCAATAAAAAAAGGATTTTAAATCCTTTTTTATTTATTAATTTTTGTTAACAGTGGAATTGATTTTGTATAGATTTCTAACATTTTGCGAAGATCATCAATTTTAACATATTCATTATAAGCATGCATTGTTGATTCTTCAATATCAAATTCGGCTCCAAACGCTACACAGTTGGGCATTGCCTTGGCATATGTCCCCCCACCAATTGCTAACGGTTGGGCATTATGATCACCGGTAACTTCACGATAAACTTGCATAATATTTTGAATCATTGTACTATCTTTTGGCATATGCACGGGATTTTCTCATTTGAGATCAGTTAATTGTAAATCAAATTTTGCTAACTCAGTTGTTAATGGTTTAACAACATCTTCTTGGTGATAAGTAATCGGAACCCGTAAATTTAAAGTTAACCGTGTTTTGTCCTGGTTAATTTCAACAATCCCATTATTAACTGTTAAGTTCCCTGATTCATCGTGCATTGTCGAAAAAATTTTGCTAAAAGAATAGTCCCGGTATAAGTGTTCTTCCACAAATTTTGCAATTTTTGAAGTTGAATTAACATGGGCAATGGCATTTAATGCTTCTAAAGCAGCATTAATTCCACGTTCTGGTAAACTTCCATGGGAAGATTTTCCTTTTATAATTAACATGTCTTTTTCAACATAATTTTCAATATTTTCGGCAGTTAAGATTGCTTCAATCTTGCTCATTTCTGGTCCTTGGTATTTAACCACATCATTAACAGAATTATAAGCTTCCCCACCAATTAGGGTAAAGTTTTCGCCTCCACCAACAATATCGGCATTTAAAATTCCTTTTTCGGCATATACCACCGGAAATTCTCCGTCGGGAGTATATCCTAAATCAGGAGTCCCTTCTGTTTCCATATAACTAGTAATTGATGACCAGTCGGTTTCTTCGGTTAACCCAAAAATTAAGCGAATCCGATAATCTGGTTCAAAACCATTGTCTTTTAAATATTTTAACGCATATAAGTTAATTATTGTTGGTCCTTTATCATCAAATGAACCACGACCTAATAACTTGCCATCTTTAACTTGAGGATTAAATGGTTCAAATTCCCATTTGGTTAAATCTCCGGTTGGCACCACATCTAAGTGCCCTAAAATTGCAAAGATTTTTTCGCCAGTTCCATATTCAACATACCCGTAGCGATTTTCCGGGTCTTGGTATGCTTTAAATCCTAATTCCTTTGCTAAATTAATTGCAAAATCAAGAACTTTTTTTGTATTTTCTCCAAACGGAGCTTGGGGAGCTTTTTCACCACGTACTGAGGGAATTTTAATAATTTCTTTAATACTTTCTAAAGCAGCGGGAAAATATTCCTTTTGTAGTTTTTCAAGATCAATTTTCATTATTAGTACCTTCTTTCTAACCTAACACTTGTTATCTTGTTCTTATTTATAATATAACATACTTTAAGGCCTAGAAATTGATTTAATCCATAATATTGACTAAAATATCATTTAAAACATTGTATCCCTTCGAAGTACATTTTAAAAATTGATTATTAGCTAAAACTAGATTACCCTTGGTAATTTCTCCCCTAATTTTTCCTTGGTAATATTCATAAGCTTCTCGGGCATCTTTGACATTATCTAAATCAATTCCCGCGGTTAATCGTAACCCCATCATTAAGATTTGAAAATAATAATCCGGTAAACTAATTTCACTTACCTTTTGTTCTCATCCTTGGTAGCGCCGAGTATTTTCTAATAATAAGTACTGGTTGTTTTCATTTAGAAAGCCACTAGCTCCTGGCCCTAATGGTAAAAAAGATTTATTAGTTCAATAACAAAGGTTATGTTGGGACTGCTTTTCAGGAGTTAAAGAATAATTTGAAATTTCATATCGATGATAGCCAAAGTTAACTAAAGCGGCATTAATAATCTCATCAAAAGCTAAATCATTATCTGGTAACTTAGTTTTTGTTTTACCCCAGTAAGAGTTTTCTTTTAAAATTAAGGAATATCAACTAAGATGGTCAGGTTGTAACTGGTTAACCATTGTTAAATCATCGTTAATTTGTTGATAACTTTGGTCAAATAAGTTATACATTAAGTCAAAGGAAATATTATTGAACCCTAATTTCCGAGCTAAATAATAACTATCAATTGCTTGCTGGACAGTATGTTTACGGTTTAACTTGGCTAATAACTCATCATTAAAAGTTTGAATTCCAATTGATAAGCGATTAACATGATATTTTTGTAAAATTAAAAGTTGTTCTTTGGTAATCCGTTCGGGGTTTAATTCAATTGTGTATTCCTGTAAATAATCATGGTTAATCCCACTAAGAATTTCTAGCAATCTTGTTAGTTGGGTATTATTTAAACTATTGGGAGTCCCACCCCCTAAGTAAATTGTCGTCACTGCTGTTAGTTGTGGTTTAATTCGCGCAAATTCACTTGCTAAAGATGTTAAATATTCATCAACCATCAGATCTTGTGATTTTTTAATTTTAAAAAAATCACAGTAAAAACAAATATGGTCACAAAAGGGAATATGAACATAGAGGTGTTTAATTGCCATCTTAATAACTCCTTACTTGTTGATAATCTTATCATAAATAAAAATAGATAGTTAAGTTAACTATCTATTTATTACTAAAACGGGAGAAGAATGGAATCCCTTTCCCGTGACGTTTACGACGAGCAATTAATCACGGAATTGAAATTGCTAAGGTTAGAATAATTAAGAAGATAATAAAGATAATTAAACAAATACGATTTGTTTTTTTCTTTAAAGCAGCTAGTTCTTCTGGTTTGACAATTTCATAGCCATAATAACCAATAATATTTGATTTTCGTTTTTTAGTTAAGACAATATTCGCAATATGAATTCCTAACATGGCAATTAAAATAATAATTGTAATTGTAATTGCAGCCGTTAAGTCCTCCACAATTCCTCAACTTCAAAAACCAAACATAAAATGCTCACCAGTATGTTGTTGAAAGCCATATAAAATTCCTAAGATAATTCCCCCAAAAAAATATGTTGGAAATGCAATTCAGTTTAAGACGATGCTGCGGACCGTCATTTTTTTATAATTATCAATTAAGAAATGGGGAATAGTGTGGTTACCACGGTTTAGATTAGCTAAATAATTATTGGCTTCAATTTTTACTCGTGATAAATCAAAGATTCCTGCAAATAATGATCCTAATGATACTAATAATAATGTAATTGTTAAAAATGGATGCGGAATATATTGCGCTTTAATTCCTAAAATTTCTTCTAATCCTTGCTTATGACTAATAAAATATAGGGCAATAAAGATACTTGTTGCAACTGTTCCCGCAAAACCAACTAAAATCATAATTAATGTTCTAATTTTTTCTGATTTAATTTCACGAGCAATTTCTAATGGCATCAATTTATTAGCATGTTCGCGACTTAAACGATTAGTGTTATCTTTTGCTCGTAATTGAACTTGATAAGCATATCGTTTATTTTTCTTTGTCCCATCCAAATTGTCATCTTCATCATAATAATCATTAACAACCGGCGTTTTAGCGTTGACTGGCGTTAATGCCATCTTTTCATTTACCATATTATAATCTTGATATGGCTGTGGTTTAGCAGAATGCGAATAATTACTATAATTATTATTTGCTAAACTTGGTGCTGAATTATATTGTTGATATGTTGGAACACTTGGTTGGTGATAAGGCTGTTCATACATCATTTCATTTAAATTCATTTGACCATGTGGATTAGTAATCCGACGTTGGTAAGGACGACGATACTGATTTACATAAGAATGGTCGTCGGTAAAATATCCATCCGGAGTTCCATCTTGTTGGGAATAACTACCTTGTGGTGGTTGTAAATATTGATCATAATAAGTTGGTTGATAGTCAGCCAGTGGTTCTTGATAAGCAGTTTGTTGCATCCGGCGAGGTAAAATGCGTTGGGGTGGTTGGGAATTAACAAATTCATCACTAAAATCATGGTTATAGTATGGTTCCACATAACCAGCTGGTTTTGGGGCTACTAAATCCGGATGGGAATTAAAATTTTGAGCCTGGTTTTCAAAGGATTCCCCATTTAAGTAATAGTCTTGTTGACCTTGAACATTCATTCGGGCAGGACGAATAATATTATTATTTTGATAAAGCGCTGCGGTATTATTGACTTGGTGTTGACGGTAATCTTGGTTGGGCACAATATAGCCATTAGGATTTGGACTAACTTGATTAGTAGTATCATTAACATTGTTATTTTGCGCATTAAAACCACTAGCATTATTAGCTGGTTGTTGGTTGTTATTCTGTAGTTTATTCTTGTTATCAATAACAAAAGATTTAATCGAGTTAAATAATCCCATACTTTGTCCACCTTCCCTATCAAAGTGAATAAAATGTTTAAAATTAAGCAATAATTAAGTTAGTCTTTACACCCGTATTTTTTGGCTAACATAATTTCTTGTTCAAAATATTCAACATTTTCTTTAAAACTGACTTCTTGTTTTAATTTAATAATACTTGATTGCACATCATTTTTGTTTTTTGAACGAAATAATGAAAAAGTAATTACAAAATAAACAATTAGTAATAGCGCTGCAAATCCTAGTAACACTCCAATTAACCCTGGTGTTGGAATTGTTAAATCTAAGATTTTAATATTTATAGTTAAGTTTATGCCCATATAAACACCACACTATCTAATGCAATTATACCAAATTTTTTAAAAATATGGTAATTATTTTTATTTTTCTGTATTTTTCTTGCTTAGAGTGTTATTTTAATTTTAAATCATTATTTAAAAATAACTATTTAATAATATTTGTAATTAAATTTTTATAATCATGATAATCAAATCATAAATTTTGATTTCAATGATAATCAGTTTGCTTAATTTCATCCACTTTTAATAAATTAGTAATTACAAAATTTGGATTATATAATAAGGGGCGCCCAAACGCAATGGCATCAATATTGTTTACTAGTGCTTCATTAACATCGGCAATTGAATCAAAATTTCCGACAACTACAACTGGTTTTGTGGTTCATTTTTTAACTGTAACAGCAATTGGCAATCTAAATAATTTGGTCCCTAAATCAGCAATTACATCAGCCATTCTTACCCGAGCAATAGTTTCGCCACTTGAAACATGTCAATAAGAAACTTTTTCATCTAATAATTCTACTAATGGTTGATATTCTGCTAACTCCATTCCGCCTTCCGCATGATCAGTAAATGAAACTCTAATTCCCACCGGGATTTGCACAACATCATAGATGTCATTAACAATCTCAATGAGAAGTTGTGATCTTGTTATAATATCAGGACTTTTGATAACATCGTTTAATTTACTGTGAATTAGTTCTGATAAAAAATAACCATGAGCAGCATGTAATTCTACAAAATCAAAGCCAGCTAATTTGGCGCGTTTGGCAGCATCAACAAATTGTTGTTTAATAATTTGCAGATCATCATGCGAAGCAATTTTCAATTGCTCTTGGTTTAAATAGTCATAAAATTTAGTTGCGCCAATAATAGGCATCGCAACTTCCGCTTTTGCGCCTGCATGATTTAACTGAATCCCAATAATGGCATTTGCTTGTTTTGAAATATTTACAATACGTTGTAACCCTTCAATATGGCTATCACTTCAAATCCCCAAGTCTTTTTCTCTAATTCTACCATTTTCAGCAACAGCGGTTGATTCAACAATTATAGTCCCTACTCCCCCATAAGCACGAGCCCCATAGTGTTGAATATGAAAGTCATTTGCAAAACCATTAGTAGCCATTAAGGTATCCATCGGAGCCATAACTGCTCGATTTCTGGCTGGTTTATCTTTTATAAATTCAAATCTATCAGTAAAGTTCATTGTATTTCCTGCTTTCTAAATTAGTTATATCTTCATAATTTAACCTTAATTTTATTAATTTTAAACTATAGTGTTTCAAAATAGTCATTGGTACTTTATTAAATTTCCAATTCATTTGTAGTTATTGCTATAAAACAAATAATTGTTTTTATTTTAAATACTTAACTTTCTCAATAATTTTATCTCTTTTTTTTAAAAATATTCATCTTAATATTTTATTCCGTCTCGGCAAAAATTTATTCACGGATAATTTTAGATTTTAGTTTATTTTTAAAACTACTTCTTAATAGAATATTAATTTTAGGGACCAATAGCACCAGGTGGTTACGATATTCGGCCAAAATAAAATCAGCGGCAAAGTAAAAGATTAATAATAACACTAATACTAACGAAGCACACGAAGTGAAAACAATTGTTGTAATATCATCAATGACATTTGCAAAATCACCCAGGGCCACAAAATTAGCGGTTGGGTTTTTGAAGGCAAAAATACCAATTTGATCTCACGATAAAATATCATCAACACAGCGCACTAAGAATTCTGTCCCAAACAGCAGAATTTGGAAATAACCAACAATTGGGTCCCCCGTTGGCGAACGGTATTTTCATTCACAAGTCATCGCAAATAAAATATAGTAACACATTGAATAAGCTAACCCATTAATAACTTGTAAGGCTAAGTAGGCATCGGGTGAATGGTTAAAAGCAGAAATTGTAAAGAAAGCAAACCATAATAATAACCCAATCCCAAAAAAATATTTTGCTCCTAATTTATTATATAATCAGTTACATGCTAAATAAGAACCAAAAACTTGGGGAATTAAAAATAACTGGTTATTTAACCGAATAAACTGGTCGACCATCGCCCCGCTATGATATTTCTCTCAAGTCCGCTGTCCTAATAATCAAATATAAATGTTAGATTGGGAAATCTCTTTCATCCCAATGATAAAAAATAATAACGCAAAAATAATAATAACTTTTTTTCATTTAAAAGGCTCTAAAATTTCGCGTTGTTCAGCGGTAAAAGGTAACGATGTAAACTCCCCTCTCCGTGAATAAAAAAGATAAAAGAATAAGGCCACACAAATTGATAACAATGATAACGAACCAATAATTCCGATAATTCCATGGTTACTAATTTTATTAACTAAACTATAGGTAAAAATATTATGGAAGTCAATTCCAGCTAAAATAGCGAACGTCATAATGGGAGCTACCAAACTAACTGTTTTAAACGGAAAAAACTTTTTCGCAAAAATTTCATTATAGGTTAAATAAAAACTACTTAAATTAGTGATTCCCAATCCTAACAAAACACAAGCAGTAATTTGGGTCTCAAAAGATGGATAAATTACTAATAATAAAACTCCCAAAATAATAGCAATATAAACTGATAACCGGTAAACTTCCCAAACTTTTTTCTTACGGAACAAGACAATTAAATTAATTGGAATCATTGCTACTAACGCATAAAATAACGTTGACATTACAAACAAGGCTCCCAACCCACTTAGTTTATCAATGTTTAACGCTTTTAACGTAAAATTAAAATCATAATTATTGGATAGAATTAAAGATAAGGCAAATCAAAAACAGAAAGTTTGCGCAAAAAAGATCTTTTGACTATTGGAGCGAAAAACATGATTTTTAATTAGCATCAAAATATAGAACACCATAATTAATACTAATACAATTGGATTAAAAATAAAGATGTCTCAATTTGTTTGCATGCTTACCTCACTTGCTTAAAAGTAATTATAGCACAATATAATTTCATTAACCCTATTAAACACTATATTAATTTATTTTGCAACTATAAAATATTGCGTTTAATAATAATAATAATAATAAAATAGCTAAGAAATAATAAAACCACACTAAAAGTAAGATAACTGATAATTATTGGTTTTGCATTTAAAAAAAATTGGTAATTACTAGTAATTTTGCCATTCCCAAGTTCCAGGGGAAAATCTTGGTAACTCATTAAATAATTCCGCTGATTTGTAAAATCAATCACACTATTACTTAGGGGAACAAACCAATATTTATTAACGGGTAAAAACATTGTTCATAACTGATTTCAATGTTCTAAAACATTAATGATGGATAATTCCCGATAAAGATGCATTAACTTAACATAATGTTGCCAATTACTATCAACTGTTAAAAACTGCGTGGTGATAATCTTATAATCTAGGACTTTTTTAATTATATTATCTTCCAACTCTTTAAAAACATAAAAAACATTGTTTTCAAATAACTTCATAATTGCTAACGAAAACTGACTATCATTTGCCACATAATTAGATTTTTGCCCGACAAAATTAGCTAGGAATAAATTTTGAAAAATATCAACTGGATCATAATTCTGCTCATGATAACTATTTTGATCAACTGTTAGCCAGTTATTATTAGGATCAAAGACATATAGCGAACTAGTAGTTGATAATTTTAGATTATAAAAAGTATTCCAATCAACAATTTTTTGGTAGTTATCAACTAAGGTTTTTAACTCATGCTGATAAATATTGTGGTCATTTAAATCATCATAAGATTTAAAAAAATACTGGGAACTAATATTTAAGGTAATTGTCGTTGTTGTTCCAGCCCCTAAATCAGTATTAATAATACTATTGATATCAGTCCCATTATATGTTCCCTTTCAGGCACTAACATTATGCGCAGTTAATTTAAGATGTTTTTCGGCAGTTAACCCCAACTGGTGGTTAATAAACATCAAACGGTTTAACCGTAAACTTTCATCATCTTGGTTAACTAAAATCTGGGTTAATTGGTTAATAGTTTTCTTTGCATAAAAATCATACAATGCTGTAGTTAAGTGGGGATAACTAATCAGATTATTTTTCAACATTTGTGGAAATAATAATGTTGTTTTAATATCACTAACATGGTATTTATTATCTCCATATTTTAGCGAAATATTATCACTCATTGCAAAAATTAAGGTATAGGGAATGCCCCCAATTAAAAATAAACTACAAAAAATAATTACAATTAGTAAAACAACTTGAAAGTGTAAAAAAGAAATTGCAAATAAAATTCCGCTCGCGGCTAAAAAACTAAAGAATAATAAATAAATAATTAACTTAATTAGCATTGTTGTTAGGAGATTGCAATTTGCAGGATTAAAACTAAGCGCCGTAAAAATAAGATTTATTATTAACGGAATTCCAAGTCCAATGATTAGAAATAACAAAATTGAAATCCACAACGCAATTAATTTTAATAAAAATAACATTGATTTGTGGTACGGTTTTGATATTAATAACAAATATGTGCCATCTTGAAATTCCCGAGCAAAAATTTTAATTGCAATAAAGAGAATAAATAATAAAACTAATAAATTGGTTAAGATTAAGACACCATATTGAAAATTAATAATTAGTTTATTTAAATCATTAGTTGCTAAGATTAAATATAAGGTTAATCCTCCCATTAAAACTAATGCTAATCCTGTCAGTAATAAAATCGACATTGATTTTCAAATTTTAAAAAGAGCAAACAAGATTATTGACCAGCAAGAACTTTTTTTATGGGAATAATTTAAAGCAGCATGGTTAGAATTAAGATTAGTTTTCATCACTATTCAGCGCTAAGATTAATAAGCAACGGTAAATATGTTGAATCAGCAATTTTATAACCGGTTGTCATTCATTGACCAATGGCCCCAAATGATAAAATAAAATTTCATCCCGTAACACCTTGATTTGCTGGATTATGATAAGGAACTAATCATTGAGAATCATTTTGTTTTTGTAAACAAGGGTCATTCCCACTATCATAATAAATCCGATCATTTAAACCATTAAACAAATCAATATCTGGTAATGTCTGCACATCTTTTTGGGTTTTAAAATCACTGATTAATAGCGGTAAAAAATTATTTAAATGACTATTATTGGGATCTTTTAATTTATTACTTAGATCCTGATTAATGGTAATCGCAACTTGGGGTAGCTGTTGATTAGAAGTGAAATGGAAATAATTAAAAAACTTCACGACAATGTTTGCAAAGTTATCTAATTTTTGTTGCATACCCTGTTTAGAAGCTTTTAAATCTAAAGCTAGGGCTGTTCCCCCTTTGGTTACCACCCCTGATAATGGTAATCCCGCGATGGTAATAATATTAAGGTTAATCTTAAAATTAGCTAAGTCAAAAACATCCCCACTACTAAAAATTGACGAAATTTTTAAAAAGAACTGTTCAAAATTAGCAATGGTAATTTTACTAGGATCATAACCATTTCCCGTTCAATTTCAGGGAGCGCTAGCAGCAGTCACTGGCTCAACTCCGTTGGTCGTATTATTAACCCACTGACTTAATAAGGTAATAAAACTTTGACTATTATCATATTTAATATAGCTTAAATAATTTTGTAAAGCCGGCAGGGTTTTAATCATCGCTTGAAAACCATTTAGAACAAGATTATTAACTACTGGGCCATTTTTATTATCATCAAAATTAATCTGGAATTTTTGGAAAATATTATAGAATTTAGACTGTGGATCATCAATGGTAACATTTTGTAAGTTATTAAAATAACCAATTGTCGCATCGGAAATAATTCCAATAATTTTACCAATCGTATTTTTAATAGCATCCACCCGGTCAGTAGCAATAAATTTAATATTATAATCAATATTTGAACTATAAGTTTTATATTGGACAGTATAGCGTAAAGCAATATTAATTGTTACCGCGGTTGCTGTTTTAATTGAAGGATCATTAATCAAACTAGCTAACGTATCAAGGTCAATATAAGTTGCACTAATTTTAACGGGCGTAGCTGCTAACACCAAGGGATCGCTCGTTAAATAATAAGCAGCATATTGATGTTTAATTTTAGCATTAATTGAATTATTAAAATACTGTTTAAAATTATAATATAAATATTGGAGCGCGGAACCATAATTAGCGTCCTCGTAATTCAAATTAACATCTGGTTTTTCTTTAGAGACTAATTTGGCAATGGCACTAAATGCCGGTTGCACTCCTCCTAATGTAATATCAATGATATTATTTTGTTGAGCACTATAGTCATTTAAATCAGATAATGATTCTTCTTCAATTTTGGATAAGGTTTTTAAATCATTATTGATATCATTATCACCCCCACCGGAGTCAGCATTATTATTTATTGGTTTACATCCAACTAAACTAACACCAGGGGCGGTTGTTAATAAAATAATTCCTAAATAAGTTAAAAGTTTTTTCATCTTTTGTTCATCTCCTTTAATTAAATAAAAAACACCAATCATATTAAAAACTAATATCACTGGTGTTTTAAACACTCTTATATAATATAAGTTTATCATTATCTAAATAATAACTTTTTTCCCTTCTTAAAACTTTTTTCTTGTCTAACTATGGTAATCAAATTTAATATTGAGTTTTTTAAATAAAAAATTAAATGAAAACTCTACTTCTTTGATTTTATAAATTTTAATTTGATATTGTAAAGCATACTGGGTAATATAATATAAATCCAGAGGGCTGCGAATAACAAAATTTAATTGTCTATTTTCAGCTTCATACCAACTAGGAATTCGGTAATATTGAAAATATTTTTGGATTGCTAGTTGGTTGTTACTTGTTAACGCATAAGTATTTTGTAAATTAAATTTTTTAATGGAACCCGTATAATATTGTTTACCCATCATAATCATTGTAAATTCATCAATATAATTTTTTATCTCATCTAATAAGTGGGAAGAAAAAAAGACAGTTTTCCCTTGTAAGGTTAATCTTTTTAAATATTGAATAATTTTTTTACGATTATCAATATCTAATCCGGATTCTGGTTCATCTAAAATAATAATATCCGGATCATGAATAATTCCCTGGATAATCATAATCCGTTTTTTCATCCCGCTGGAAAATGAATTAACATCGCGATCACGAAATTCTCATAAATCTAATGACATCATCAATGTTTTAATTCGATTTTTTAAGTAGCTACCACGCAAACCATTGGTTCTTCCTAAATATTTGAGAAAATTATACGCTGAGATTTTTTCTGGAAATGTTAAAAACTCCGGAACATAACCAATTCTTTTCTTAATTTTAATGGCATTATTTTTGTAGCCATTGATGGTAATATTTCCCTTGAATCCTTTTAATCCACCAATTAATGATTTAATTAATACTGTTTTCCCACTTCCCGATGCTCCTAGAATGGCATGCATTTTACCAGAATGGACAATAAAATTAAACGGTCCCACGATATTTTTTTTAAATTTCTTTTGAAAATTAGTGACTTGAATGGTGGGAATTAACATTAGTTTATTTGGCATTATAATTTCCTCCTTGTTAGGTAATACTTTTTCGAGCAATAATTATTATTGCTAATAGCAAACAACAAATACTAATAGCTAAGTAAAGATAAATTAAGGTTTTAATTTTTAAATAATTTTTGGTTTGCAAAATAATCTTATGTTGAGCATCTAATACTAAGGGAAAGTCTTGATAGCTCATTAGTTTGTTTTTTTGACTATCAAAATCAATAAAACTATTAGCAAATGGCTGAAATTGATATGGTTCATAACTAATCATGGTCGTTCATATTTGGTTTCAATGTTCAAGTAAATTAAATTTTGTAATTAATTGGTACACTGTTGTTAAATTTTGATATTTTTTTCAGTCTTGATTAATCTTTACCGTAGCTAGTTGCAAAATTTTATAATCATAAACTTTTTGTAGGATATTATCCTCTAATGTTTTTACAACATAAAAGACGGGGTTTTTAAAATAATGGTCCAAACTCTGAATAAAATCAGGACTAGCTAAATATTGCGAACTAACATGTTCATAATTACTGCTAAAGATCGCTTTAAAAATATTAGCGGGATTAATATTTTTTTCCTGGTATGATAAATTATCAATGGTAAAATAAGTGTTATCATTAAAAAGCATTAATGAATTAGTATTATTTAAATAATAATGGTAATAATAATCTCAATTAGGGGTTTGGGCTTTAGTGCTCGCAATTAAATTTAGTAATTCCTGGTCAATAACATTATGGGAGTTAAGTTCTTGGGAAGTTTTAAAACCATAATCACTGCCTAAGGTTAAATCAAGAGTAGTATCACGGGATGGTGATGCTTTTTGATCAGCACTAATAATATCATTAATATTTTGATTTTTATAGGTTCCTAGCCATGATGTAATTTTGTTGGCATGAAAAGTAACGGTAATTTTTTTTGTTAATCCTAGTGATTGGTAAAATAACAACCGGTTCTTTTTAAGAAGATTACTATCTGTACCATTAATAATTGCTTGCAAATCACTAGGACTATCCTGGGCATAAAAATCATAAATTTTTTTTGTTAACACCGGATTAGCAATCTTATTATCTTGTAAATCTTCCACAAACAAGATTGTTTCACGAAGGCGACTGACAGGATAAGTGCCCCCACCATCCGTAAAAGTTATTTCAATATTATTACTCAAGGTACTAATTAATGAATAAGGAAGACCCCCTAATAAAAATAAACTACAAAAAATTGTGACAATTAAAATTACAATTTGCGAAGAAAAAATTGAGAGAGCACAGATAATTCCATTGACAGCTAAAAATGATAACATCATCGTATATTTTAATAAATTAACCAGCAATTTTAATATCTGGAGATAAAATATTGGTTTTAAACTAACATGATAAACTACTAAACTAATAAGATAGCCAGTTAATAATATTAAACCAATGAAAAAAGCAAGGCAAATTCATAATGCTAATAGCTTTAAGAAAAAAATGGTTAACCGATGATATGGTTTTGAAATTAATAACAAGTAGGTGCCATCTTCTAATTCACGACCATAAAATTTAATGGCGCCTAATAAAATAAAAATAAGTAAAAAAATATTACTAAAGATAATAACTTCATATTGAAAATTAACAATAAAATTACTATATGTTGGCGAAATTATTAATAATGTAACTAAAAAAGCATTAAATAATAAAACTGCTAACAGCATTAATACTCAGATGGTGATGCTTTTTGTTACTTTAAAAATTGCAAACGAAATGATCGCCCAAAAAGCCCGTTGACGAGGTGGTAATTGGGACTGGGAGCGTTGAGGGTGGGGATTATGAGACACATTATTTTTCATCGTTATTCCTTTACTTATTGAAAAAGATAAATTAAATAAAAAAACAAATAGCACTAACTTATGGGTGTTAGGTACTATTTGTACTCTGTTAACTATTTAATTTACAAGATTATTATATTACATTTTTTCCATAACATCAACACCAATTAGGTTAAAAGCATTACTTAAAACTTGGTAAACAACTTGAATAAAACATAAACGTTGTTTTGTTAATGCTAAGTTTTCTAAATTAATAACTTTAAATTCATTGTAATAAGAATGGAACTGACGAGTAATATTTTGAATATAATCACAGATTAAATGGGGCTGGCGCATTTTCGCACTGGATTCAACATAACGGTTAAATAAATCAATATCATTTAACAAGTTTAATTCTTTATCCGTTGTTAATAATTCAAATGAACTAACATCATCAAAACTAATATTATTAGCAGCGGCCTGCTTTAACACACTATTACAACGGGCAGTGGCATATTGGGCGTAGTAAACCGGATTTTTTGAAGAATGTTCTTTTAGTAAACCAACATCTAAGTCCATATGACTTTGCGGTGTTTTACTTGATAACATATAACGAATTGGATCCACCCCAATTTCTTCAATTAAATCAATTAACCAAACTGCTGTCCCTTTTCGTTTACTCATTTTATATTCTTGACCATCTTTTAATAACCGTACCATTTGAATCATATCAATTTCTAAGATATCTTTGGGATAACCTAGTAACGCTAAACCAGCTAACATCCGAATAATATAACCATGGTGGTCTCCTCCTCAAAAGTTAACTAAGTGGTCGGCTTTACTACGTTGTAAACGTTCATTATGAACAGCTAAGTCCGGAGTAATGTATGTATAATCACCATTATTTTTGACTAATACCCGGTCTTTTTCATCACCAAAGTCAGTTGTTTTTAACCAGAGTGCCCCATCTTTATGATAGGTTTTCCCTAATTTATCATACTGCTCTAGAACGGCATCAATTTTTCCCCCCGCATAAATTGCTTTTTCGGATGAATAATATTCAATATCAACACGGAATAGTTTTAATTGTTCTTTAATAATGTCTAAGAATAATGCTACTGATTCATTTCGGAAAAGTTCGTGGGCAACAGGATCACTTAACTTGTAATCTTCACCATAAGTTAAGTCAACATATTTATCTTGATATTTATCAACAAATTTTTGGGCAACATCAAGATACATATCACCCTTATATGCCTCTTCGGGAGGGGTAACTTCTTTGCCCAGTAAAGTTTGATAGCAAGTAAAAACAGTAATTGCTAAAATATTAATCTGGTTTCCCGCATCGTTTACATAGTATTCAGTTTGGACATTAAAACCAGCAAATCGTAAAATTCGGGCCACACTATCCCCAATGGCTCCGTTCCGCGCATGCCCAATGTGTAAAAAACCAGTGGGGTTTGCCGAAACAATTTCTAAATTATAAGTATAATTTTTGGGTTGAGATTTTCCATAGTTTGTTTTTAAAGTTAATACATCAGTCATTATTTTATGTAATTGCGCATTGGCAATTGTAAAATTGATAAAACCTGGTCCCGCTAAACTAATTTCTTTAAAACTTTGTTGGTCCTTTTCCTTAATATAGCTAATAATTTCATTCGCAATTTCGCGCGGATTGGCTTTTAAATCTTTCGCTAATAATAAGGCTAGGTTCGTTGATAAGTGCCCAAACCCTTCTTGACGAGGTTTTTCAATAATTATTTCTTTCTCTAAATTTTTGCTTGCTAAATAGCTCGCTAGTAAATCTTCAACAATCTTAATATTATTATTCATCTTTTCAGTTCCCTTTCTGTATGCAATATCATTTTATCGCAAATTATGGTTTATTTGCTATCTTTTTCTGAATTTATATGTTATTATTTAAAAGCGATGAGCCGATTGGGAGAACATATCGTCAACCAGTCATAACACTTTTAAAAGTGTTTTTTTTATTTTGTTTTAACTAAGCGACAGTAGTAAAATCCGTCACTATTATGTTCATAACCAAACACTTGTTCTTCTTGCTCAATTTTCATATCCGGATATTTTTGGACAAAGTTTTTAATTTGCTCTTGGTTTTCATAAATTTCAAAAGTACAAGTTGAATAAACAAGAACACCCTGTGGTTTTAATAATTGGTAGGCTTTATCTAATAATTGGGCTTGAATGCTAACAAGATCAAATAAGTCTTCACTTGTTCATGTTTTATATTTAATTTCCGGTTTGCGTTTAATAACCCCGAATCCACTACAAGGAGCATCCAGTAAGATCCGATCATATAACTGATTAGGAGAAATTAAATTAGCATCCAAATTATGAACTTCAATATTAGTGAGCCCTAAACGGTCAATATTTTCCATAATTAACGGAATTTTATAGTTCGCAATTTCATAAGCATCAACGTGACCCTGGTTATTCATGAGCTGTCCTAAGTAAGTTGTTTTACCGCCGGGTGCCGCACACATATCTAGGACTAACTCACCTGGTTGGGGTGCTAATGCTTCCACAACTTTAATACTCATTTCATCTTGCATAATAATTTCTCCGTTTTTAAACATTTCACTATTCATCACTGGATATGATGAAATAACACCAGCGGAAGTTATTAAACTTGGTTGTAAATTATACTGGGGATATTTGGCAATTAATTCTTCGCGAGAAATTTTTAAAGTATTTACCCGGAGTGATATTTTGGGAATGTTAATTGAATCTTTAATAATATTTAAAGCATGTTCATCTCCAAACTGAGTTTTTAAAATTAATAATAAACCCCTTGGAAAACTATAACGAATAGATAAAGTTTCAATTTCATTTTTATTGATAATATCAAAAACACTAGCATCAGCAGTCAAAATCCTTTTTAAAGTTGCATTAATAAAACCACTAACTTTAGGATTAATAGTTTTGGCAATTTCAACTGCTTCGTTAACAATAGCATAATTCGGAATTTTATCTAAAAAATAAAATTGATAAACACTGAGTCATAATAAAATTTGTAATTTTTGGTTTGTTTTGTGGGGATCAATAAACTTATTAGTAACATATTCTAAATAAATTTTATTTTTTAAGGTTCCATAGACAATTTTAAAAATTAAGGTTTTATCCTGGTTACTAAGATCCGGGTATTTAATTAACATCTGGTTTAATAAATTATTACTAAATTCTTTTTTAACAATAATTTGATATAAAATATCAAAACATAACTGACGAGTTTTCATTTTTATCCTCTTGAGGGGGTACTTCTCTTTTTAATTTCTTGGCGAATGATATTAACAATTTCATTGGTTGCTCTTTCCACAGTATCATTTACAATTACATAATCATAATTATCTTGCAAGGGCAATTCTTCGCGGGCTTTTTGCATCCTTTGCCTTAAAACTTCCTCTGGTTCAGTTCCTCGTCCCCGAATTCGTGCTTCTAAAACTTCTAAACTAGGAGGAACTAAGAAGATTGATAAAGCATCAGGAACTTTTTGTAAAACCTGGGTTGCGCCTTGAACTTCAATTTCTAGCAAGACATTTTTCCCCATTGCTAATTGTTTATCACAATATGCTTTGGGAGTTCCATAGTAGTTCCCAACAAATTGGGCATACTCTAATAACTCATCATTCGCAATTGCTTTTTGAAATTCTTCTTTGGTTACAAAAAAGTAATTAATTCCGTCAACTTCACCCTCACGTTTTTCTCTCGTTGTCATTGACACTGAGTATGCTAAATGTAAATCATCATATTTAAAAAGTTCTTTGCCGATGGTCCCCTTTCCAACTCCGGATGGTCCTGAAAAAATTATTAAAAAGCCAGTGTGATTATTCATTGTTAGTATCATCTTCCTTTTCTATCCGTAATATATATAAATACTTGTTCTTATAATTTTTTGTTTTTAAAATAACCAAGTTGTAATTATCAAAACTTAAGGCTTGGTTGGCTTCACAAACAATAATACCGTAATTATTGAGAAGATTATTCTCTAATATACAAGTAATAATATCATAATAATAATCAATTTGTTTAAATGGGGGGTCTAAAAATAAAATATCTATTTTAATATTATTATTAATAAAATTAGTTAACAAGACCTGGTAGTCAACATTTAAAATAATTGCATTTTCAATTTGAAGATTGCGGACATTATTTTGAATAATTTTTAATGCTCCTGGATGGTAATCATTTAAATAACATTGTCGTAACCCGCGTGAGAGTCCTTCAATCCCTAACTGACCACTCCCTGAAAAAATATCTAACCCTACTTTATTTTCATAAATAAAATAATTATCTAAAATATTAAACAGATCTTCTTTAACCCGGGCTGTCATTGGCCTAGTGTTCATTCCTTCTAAAGTTTGGAGGGCACGTCCTTTATATTTTCCACTAATTACTCGCATTGTTAACCTCTCTTTTAAATTTATTATACATAATTTATTGTTAATAATTTCATATGTTATAATTTTTATTGAGGTGATTTTAGTGCTACAAAGTAAAGTACCCAATAAAAGTTGATTAGTGTTTGATGATAGCACATCCATTCGGGAACCATCAGTAGATGTCAACCTACCACTTTCCGCTAATGATGAATTAATTATGCACAAACTAATTGACTTTGTTCGTTATTCACAAGATCCCACTGAAAATAAAGATCATGCAATTCGTCCGGCCGTTGGCCTAGCGGCCCCCCAAATTGGTGCCAATGTTAATATGTACTATATTCGAATTGATACTACTGATGATGAAACGAAACAACGAACTATTATTGAACATGCCTTGGTTAATCCCAAAATTATTGGGTATAGTTCCCAACTTGCTTGTTTAGAGGAAGGCGAAGGTTGCTTAAGTGTTGCAAATGATCATGAGGGTTATGTTCCGCGCAGCTTTCGGATTTTAGTTGAAGGTTACGATTATTTAAAACAAGAAAAAATTAAAATAACAATCCGCGGTTATGAAGCAATTGTTTTCCAACATGAACAAGCCCATTTAGAGGGAAAGTTATATTATGATTTAATTGATGATAAAAATCCATGGCTAAAAAAACCAGAATGAATTTTACTATAAATTTATCTGGTTTTTATTTTTGCCTTAATTTTTATATGATGATAATATAATAAAGATAATGGCCTACTTTTTATTCAATAAATAAAAAAGATGATAAAAAATTATAAAAATCATCTTTTTAAAAATTACATTAATAGTCACCAGGAGTAAGGAGAACAAATATTTTTATCTTTGGACTTCTTTTTCTTTTGATGCTAGATCTTCCAATGACTTTAACTCACCTTGAAGTTTACTTGCTTTATATGCGTTTGCTTCTTTTTTTTCTTCAATTGCATTATTTTTTTGTTCCAGATTTGCCAAGGGTACATAAAATGTAGAAAGATTAGGGCTCTGGTATTTTGCTACCATCTCAAATAAATCTGCAATTGACTCTTTAATTTGATCATAGTGCAAATTAAAATTATAATTTGCACTGCCAATAATTTCGGTTTTATTTTTCTTTTCAATTTTTTTAGCAATTTCTTTATGATCATTTTTTCATCTAGTGAGTGCTTTTTTAGTTAAAGCATTTTTAGTAATTATATTAATAAAGTTATTAGAATCATGTTTTGATAATAAGTAGACAAAATATATATTATTTTCTTTATTATAATAATATTCATTAATAAATTCCTCAAGTTTTCTAATATGTGAATTTATTATTTCTCTTTTTTCTAAAATCATTTTTGCATGATAAGTATTAAACTCAGCATCTTTTTTAAGAAATTCTAAAATATCAGCATTTCGAATTTTATCATCAGCAATGAGACTATATAAATCTTTATTTTTTTTAATTGACATTGTTTTTGGTCTTTTGCAAGTTCAATGTATATCTCTTTAAGAAAACTAATTGAAATAGCAGAATAATGACTACGAAAATTTTTTCATTCATTTAACATTTCTTCAATTAATTTATCATTTTTATATTTTGAAAAATGCTCAAAAAAATATTCTTGGTTTTTATCATATCATTTTTGGTAATGTTTGGCATTAAATAAAGATTCTATTTTTTTATCAAAGTTATTTTTTTCCATAAAAATAATAAAAAGAAAATTATAGTAGGGGGAATTTTTAGATTTTTCCATATTTTTTTGTTTTTCTTTATTAATTTTTATACTTTCAATTGTTTTATTTTTTAATTTTTCATAATATTCATCAATTAATCGTAATCGGTTTTCTATTTCTGCTTTAAAAATTGCATCACTTAATTGAATATCCAATTCATTAATTTCTTTTTTAATCGTCCTAATTGTAGCATTAATGTCTTTTCTTTCAATATTTATATATGTCAATAAATTATTAATTTTTAAATTAAAATTACTTAATTTATTAGAATTAATATCATACACTAATGTGCTTAAATGATAATTATCTTTGCTGGATATTTTTAATTGGTTAATTTGTTCACTTAATATATTAATTCTATCAATACATTCACTTTGTTCCTTTAATAAAAGCCCTGTTTTTGATGTTTTTTCTGTAGTGAAAAAAAATAAAAATCTTTTCTTTTTAGTTAATGATTTTTGGTTACCAATAATTAAATTTAAGTATCGGTATTCATCGACTAATTTTATTAATAAATTATTAGCTTTTTCTAATGAATTTTTATCTAAATCAAATTTTTTAATTTCTTGTAATAACTTATCTTTTTTATCAGCAAATTCTTTAGTAAATTGAGAATATGTAATCTCAACCTTATTTGTTAATTCATTAATTTTAGTTAAATGTAAAGAATCTTTTATATCTTCTGGAGCATTTTCATCAATTTCATCTAAAAAATTTTTAATGGATTTATTAAATAATTTTAATGAGGTTTCCATAATATTTTGTTTTAAACTTACTATTGTACCACTAAGGTTTTTTTCCATAATTTTGTTTCCCTTCTTTAATTTAAAATATAATTATTTATAAGTTTTTCATTTTTTAAAATGATTAATGGTAACATATACTATATTTTTTTAATATTACTTGTAATTATTTTGCAATTTATCAACCAAAAAGATATTTATAAATGTAATTTAAATAATCCTTTTTGATCTAAAATTAATATTTATATTAGACTAAAAATACTGCTTAATTTTTTACTTTCATTATCGTTTTTTCCTTTCTCATAATATTTATAAAATTAAAAAACACCCAACAAAACTATTTTTTTGCTTAGGTGTTATATACACTCAATTTTTAATTTTATATTTTTATTTTCCTAAAAAAAAAAAAAAAAAGCAATTAATAAATTTAAACAAAATAAATATAAAAAATTTTATTTTTATGGAAATTATCTACTTATACTATTTAAAAAAGCATCATTATCTGAACAAAAAATAATTTGTTAAACATAAAATTATAAATTAAATTTAATTTTTATATGATAAATAATATAATAAAGATAACGGCTCATTATTTATCCAATAACTAATAAAAAAACTAATAATATTAATAATTCTTTTTAAAAATCTCTTATAAAATTTAAGGACCTATTAATTTTAATAATTAAAAATATTCTATATAAATTCATACTATTAAAAGATAATCAAGACATTAAAATATAATAATAAAATATTAGCTACTAATAATTTTAATAATGTTGTATTTATTATATTTTCTTAATTCCTACATAATAAAAGTAATTATATAAAGGAGAAAAGAATATTATGAAAAATTTATTAGGCATACTTAGAAACAATAGTTATTGGAATAACACCAATCATAACATCAACTAATATTATTAATAATGCTACAAATCTAAATTTAAAAAATAATACAAAAAATGATTTTGATTTTAATTGACACAAAACAATATCAGAAAATAAATTAAAAGAAAATTTAATTGAATCTATCACATTAATAAACAGAAGAATAAAAATTAATTTGGAACTCCTTAATAAAAAAATATGAGATAAAAATATTTATAATATTATATCTAGTTCACAATACATTAGTAGTTTGGAATTACAACTAAAACTTAACTTAATTTCATTTGATATAAATAATAAAGTTAGCTTTAATCAAAAACTCCAAATTTCATATAGTGGAGTATGGACAGAGTCAAAATGGTATTGATTTGGATATTGGAAATTGCATATTGGACACGTTGAATGTGAAATATGATATGAACTACTTAAACTAGGTTCTGTCGGAATTGCAGCAATAAAAGAAGCAATGACTGCTGCAGGCTTTGGGTGGTTATCCGCAGTTTTAGCGGGACTTCTAGCTGCCTATTCTTTCATTTTAAACTTTAGATCAAGGTAATGGCATTTGAATAGGCTTTTGAACTACTACTCCTGCCTTTGGTTGAGGAGTTGACTAATCAAAAGAAAAAAGAGAATAAAATAAGGAGAAAAAATATAACCCCATTGATCATTATTGTTCATAATATTGTCTATATTATTGGATCATTATTTCTAATTGGAGTAGGAATCAGTTTAGTACATTATTATTCTCTCTGATACATTTTCATTATTTGCTTTGGAATTGTTGCCACCATTTTAACTACAATTTGATTAATTACTGTGTTATACCATTTAAAGTATTTTGCCTTAGATGATGAGATTAAAGAACAAAAAATTAAAAAAATTCAAAGGATAGAAAAATGGACCCTTAATTTTATTGCGTGATAATACTTAAATTAGTGATAAAACACTTAGTTTCTTAAGTCTTTTTTAATGACTAATTACAAAAAAATAATTATTTTTTTTTCATAATTTTATTATTTTTTCATTGTTTTTTTTATTTTATGTTATAATTTTTTAGATACTAGCAAAACAACTTTTTCTTTCTTATCAGACAATTTTAATAACAATAATTATTAACAAATTAATATTAGCTAACTTATAAAGTTAGGTAGTTTTTAGATAATGAGGTGGAAATATATATGGAGAATGTTAAGAATAAAGTCGTAAATGAAAATAAACAGCAAGTCGTTACAAGTAAAAATAAGCAAAATGAAGCTAGTGGCAATTTAAATCATGAAAAAAATAAAATTCCAACGAAAGTTTTTGCGTTGGGTGGTTTAGAAGAAGTTGGTAAAAATACATATTGTATCGAATATGATGAAGAATTAATTATGATTGATGCGGGAGTAAAATTTCCGAGTTCAACAATGTTGGGAGTTGATGCTGTCATTCCCGACTATACTTATTTAAAAGAAAATCAAAAAAAATTAAAGGCCCTTTTTATTACCCATGGTCATGAAGATCACATTGGCGGAATTCCTTATTTATTAAGAGAAGTTAGTGTGCCAATTATTTATGCACCACGGTTAGCAGCTGCTTTAATTCGGGACCGTTTAAAAGAACATAAGTTAGAAGCAACTACGATTGTCAAAGAAATTGATAATATGAGTGTTATTAAAACAAAAAACTTTAAAGTTAATTACTTTGCAGTAAACCACAGTATTCCCGATGCATTTGGGGTAGCAGTGCAAACACCAAACGGAAAAATTGTCTCAACAGGAGATTATAAGTTTGACTGAACACCATTAGGTCATAAAACGGATATTGAACGAATGGTAATGATGGGTCAAGAAGGTGTGACCTTATTAATGGCTGATAGTACGAATGCTGAAGTTGAAGGATACACCCCAACAGAATCTAAAATTATTAAAAATATTGCAGAAATCTTTGTAAAATCAAAAGGTCGGATTTTAATTTCAACCTTTGCTTCAAATGTCCATCGAATTCAGCATATTGTTGAAATTGCTAATAAATGTAACCGTAAAATTTTAGTATTTGGTCGTAGTTTGGATCGAATTATTAAAATTATTCGGCAAATGGGACATTTAAAAATTTCTGATAAAGCATTTATTAAAGCTAGTGATGCTAAAAATTATAAAGATCACGAAATTTTAATTATTTGTACTGGTAGTCAGGGTGAACCAATGGCAGCGTTATCACGAATTGCTAATAATCAACACCCCCACATTTCAATTATTCCTGGTGATACTGTTATTTTTTCTTCATCACCAATTCCCGGGAACCGTGCTGATGTTGAAAGAGTAATTAATAAACTAGCACGCAATGGGGCAATTATTTTAGAAAATAGTCCAGTTAACCAATTACATGCCTCAGGGCATGCTTCCCAAGAAGAACAAAAACTATTATTTACGTTATTAAAACCAAAATTCTTTATGCCAATGCATGGTGATTATCGTATGTTAAAACAACATGGCGAAACTGCCGTTAGTGTTAATGTTGAAAAAGAAAATGTCTTTTTATGTGCAAATGGTGATCAAATTAATATTTTAAATGGCAGTGCTTGAATTGGTAAACGAGTAGATGCTGATGCAATTTATGTCGATGGGAAAGACTTATCGGGACAAACAACAGCAGTTGTTCGTGACCGGGAAGTACTATCAAAAGATGGGTTAATTGCGGTGGTAATTTCAATTGATTCCCAAACTAATAAACTATTAGCTCCGCCCCGAATTATTTCACGTGGTAGTTTCTATGTTAAAGATTCAGGAAATATTATTAATGAATCAATTCGTATTACCCAAGAAGCTGTTAATGATGTTTTACAAAACCAAAAACCGACCTTTGGAGCTTTAAAAAATGCAATTAAACAGTCATTATCCCCTTTTATTTACCGTTATAAAAAACGTAATCCGCTAATTATTCCGGTCATCTTAAATAAAAAATAAATGTTAATTTAACATTTATTTTTTTATTTCTATACTTATTACTGATGATATTGTAAAACATCTGCAGCAACATTATCATAATAATTTGGGATTTCACGAATTTTAACAAATCCTTGTTGATAGTATAATTTTAAAGCATTTTGGTTATCAACGCGAACTTCTAAGAATATATTATTGTATTGAAAATTATTAATTATATAGTTTAACATTTTGGTGTCATAACCCTGATGGTGGTATTTTTTAGCCACGGTTAATTTAATAATTTCTAAATCATCCCCACTTTTTAATAAAATAAAATATCCTAAAATAATATTGTCTCCACGGGTTATTTTATAAAAATAGTACTGGGGATTATTAATCATTTGAATTAAATTACGATATTTATAATAATGCTGGGGATAATTCTCTTTTTCAAGTTGAAATAAATACAAGGCATCAATATTATTAACTGGTTTAATAATTAGCATTTTAACCGACTGCTTTCTTTAAATATAATGGTTTAATTTCATTAATATCTTTAATTAATTCAAACTTATTTTTTAAGTTAAAATAATTATTTAAATAATCAAACTGGGGTTCATCTAACTGATCTTTGATAATCGGAAACTCCGGATATTTTTTAGCAATTTCTAAAATAGTTGGTTCATCAAGAACTTGGCTAGGAATAACCTCATTTCCCTTGCTGACAACAGCAAAATAAAACTTTCCCCCTTTGGCGTCAAGGAGTGACACCGCATCAATTCGCCCAGCTTGGTAAAGAAGACTTGTGATTAAGTAAACTTTAACAAGCGGGTTAATTGTTTTAATTGTTTTGGCAATAGTAACTCCTACCCGCACCCCTGTATAACTACCTGGTCCCTTGGTTAAATAAAAATTATTGACATTTTTTAGTTTGTAATGGTGTTTAGCTAATAAAGCGTTAATGGCTGGTAATGTTTGTTCGGTATGTTTACGCTCCCCAATAATATGGAGATGATCAATTAGTTTATCATCTTGTTCAAGAATTAAAGTAAGATATTTACTAGAGGTATCAATAAATAAATTTAACATTGTTATAAAAATTCCTTTCTAATTGCTTCTAATAATGCTTGATTATTAGTTTCAATAGTAAAAAGACGTGTTCCCTGATCACGAAAAGTAATAGTCAGGTGGATCAGTTCATACTTGGCATCTAAATATTTTTTAATAATATCTGGTCATTCAATAATATTTAAACTATCTACAAACTCATCTAAATATTGTTCTCACTCTTCGGTAGAATCTAGCCCCAATAAGCGATAACTATCCATGTGGTTAATTTTTAACCCGTTGCGACCAAGATACTGGTTTAAAATCACAAAAGTTGGTGAAGTAACTGGTTCTTGGACATCTAAATACTTCAAAAGTTGTTTGGTAAACGTAGTTTTCCCTGCGGCTAATTCACCAGTTAATAAAAGACACTGGTTTGGCTTTACATATTGACTAAAAATTTTTGCTAAGTGGTCTGTTCCATTAAGATTTTGTATTACGACTTCCATTCTTTCCCCTTCTTTTAAATTATTATATCTTGAAAATGCATTAATCATACAATATTCTTGAAATTTATGTAATAATTAATAAGGAAAGTATCGGATTAGAAAGGACTTATATTAATGAGAGATATTTTAATTATTGGGGCTGGTCCTGTTGGTTTATACGGGTGAAGTTGTGCTGGAATGCTGGGCTTAAATGGTTATATTATTGAAGGAAACATGTATGTTGGTGGCCAACCAATTGAGTTATATAATGAAAAAGAAATCTATGATATTCCTGGCTTTTTAAATATTAGAGCCAATAATTTTGTTGATTTATTACATCAACAAGCACTTAAAAATGGCAATAACATTGAATTAATGTTAGAAACTAACATTAAAAAATTAATCGCCATACCAGAAGGCTTTAGCGTTGAGTTAACCAATAACCAAATAATTAATGTTAAAACAATTTTAATTACCACGGGAAATGGTGTTTTTAATCCTATTCGTTTAGAACAGTTAGATCCAAATCTTATTTATCAAAACCTCAGTTATCGGATGGAAAATGTTAATAACTATCAAAATAAAAAAGTTGTTATTCTGGGCGGGGGTGATAGTGCTTTAGACTGAGCAAACCACCTAGTTGAACATAATATTACAAAAGATGTTACAATTATCCACCGTCGAGACCTCTACCGTGCCAAAGAAGCAAGCGTCCAAAAATTAAAAGCAAATCATATTCAAGAACTCAAACCATATGTTATTAAAGATATTATGGTGGAAAATAACACAGTGAAAAAATTAGTCGTAACTAATGCAAATGACCAAAGTGAACACCATATTAGTGCTGATTTATTTCTAGTTCAGTATGGTTCAAAAATGAGTCCAAGTATTATTTCTAGTTTTGACTTAGAATTTGATAAACTGCACAAGATTAAAATCCAAGCCAATGGAAAAACAAGTAACCCCCGAATTTTTGCGGCAGGTAACATTGCTAGTTATGAAGGTAAGTACTATAATATGATGACTGGCTTTGGTGAATGTATTAATAGTTTAGTTAATATTACGAAAGTATTATATGGAGAAAAATACCACCCCGGATACTTAGGACAACATAAAAAATAATAAGAGCTTGCTCTTATTATTTTTTTAACCCCGTAGTTTATATATTTCTTGTTTTGGTTCCAAGTCTTGGGCTTGGTCAAGTTTTTTCCGGGAAGCATCTAGTTTTTCCTCCCGTTCTCAAATTTTTTCATAGGGGTTTTCGGGTTCTTGGAGTTGAATTAATTCATCAACATATTTTTCTTTCCGACGAGTTCTTAATTTAGCTTGCCGTTTTGTTCAAATTCGATAAACAATTGGTAAACGCAAGAAAATCCCCCGTACCGATGTTGGTGCTCATAACAATGAGTTAATACATATTAAGACAATTGAACTTCCTAATATCCCAAAGAAAATTGTCAATAATTTACCTCATCCCCACACCACACTAATTTGGGCAGGAATGTTATTTCAATCTCGAAAATCAAAGATATTAATTGGGTTATATTCTTTGGTCATATATAAATAGTTAACCAAAATCGCAACAATGATTGGGATAATTAAAATCATCCAATTGCGAAATACCCCTTTAAAACTACTATTATAGGTTAAGAAGATTCAGTTATAGAACCAGAGGTATCCAAAACGGGCACATGAAATTACACAGGTAATCACTAAGATTGAGTATAATGCTAAAACATAATTATTGGCGACAAAGCGGAAAATTACCGCAAAAAAGACTGATAAAATAACATTGATAATACCAAAATAAAAGATTGGTTTGGCCGTTTGTTTATAATTTGCTTTAGCATATACTAAAACATTGGCCGGCTCCGAAATTACAATAAAAACTGATGATAAAGCAACTAATAACGAAAAGGTTGGTTTATAAAAGATTTCCCGAAAAACTTGGTATTCTTGGTTTGTTCATTCTTTTAATCCTGAAATAATTTGCGGAGCATATAAAGCATTAACAAAATATGGTGATAAAATAAACTGGTTAACAAACAAGAAACCACCAATCATAAAAGCATATGTTTCAAATTTAACATAACTGCTCCAATTAATTCGCCCATTTTTTGTTGTTCACGAAGCAAAAAATTCTTTAAAAGAATTAATTAAAATTAGCATAATACTGCGAACTCCTACCGCAATTGTCATATATAGTGATAAGGTAGACGAAATGTTCAAACCTAATAATAAAGCTACAATAATTACATCGGCATTTAAAAATAATGTTTCACCAATATTTTTTAACGCGACAATATTACTTGCTTTCACTAGTTGCATATTATCTTTTTGTTTGTAAATTCGGATCCAGGGGTAATGTAATTTAACAAAGAGGATAATCAAACTGGACTTCATCCCTGAATATCCTAAGAAAATTAAGAACGCAAAAACTGGATCCACCGTAATTGAAATTAAATAGAAAATAATGGCATAGACAATTAAATCACAAATCATTAGGATTAACCGGCGCATATAATTATTTTGATCAGCTTGCATTAAATTTTCATAACAACCCGTTCAAAATAAGGCTAATAAGTTTTTTGAGCCAATTGTTAACATAATAATTAACATTTTTCAATAAGGATAACTATCTTTGGTTCCATTATTTCAAGCAACACCAAAGTCTTTTTCAACAATAAAAGTATAACCACTATAAACGAGCGCAATAATTGCTAATAATACTAATCCAACAATTCCTCCAATTTTGTATTGGTGTTTAGCAGTATTAATAATTTCATTAGCTTTGCGCCAGTCCTTTTGCATTAATGGCTTCATCAAGAAAATTACGGTTAAGACCCCAATCCCCCCTTCTACGCCACCTAAAAATGAAACAATGGCAATACTATTCTTAATAAACCCGTTAAACTGGGTTCCATAACTCTGAATTAATAAATACATTAAGGTAAACTGAAAAGCTGTCCCAATTAAGGAAGTAAAAGCACCAATAAAAATACTAATGATTCCTCTTCTGGTTGACATCAATTTCACCGACCTTTCCTATGTTTTATTTTATAATATTTTCTGGGATTTTAAAAACCTTTTCGTTTAAATATGCCAGATGACCAGTTAAATTTGCAAAAGATAACTGGTAAGCATATAAATAAATCATATAATCTGAGGTAATTTTTTTTGCCCCATATTTAACATCATTAACAACAGGATGATGAAGATAACTTAAGGTTGCTCGAATTTGGTGTTTTCGTCCTGTTAGTAAAGTGACAGTTAACCATGTTGTGTTAGCAATTATTTGAAGAGTTTTAAACTGGGTTGCACAAGCTTTACTAGTATTATTTACTAAGTGGGGTGTAAAAACCATTTTTTTTAAGTTTTCATTCTTAGTTAAATAACCTTCGACAACTAAATTATCAACTTGATAATTACCTTCACATTTTGCCAAATAAGTTTTACGGACCACATTTTTATTATTTATGTTGGCTAAGAGTAAATCAAGAGTTAATTTATTTTTTGCATAAACTACTAACCCGCGGGTAAACTTATCTAAACGGTGCAGATGAGAAATTACAAATGATTGTTCATGATCTTGGTGATACTGATTAGTATTAATTAAATAATTGCGCACCATGCCATCTAAACTTTCGTGGAGATTAGAATGCATTTCAACCCCGTGGGGTTTATCAACAATTAAAATATTATCATCTTCATAAACAATTGGTAACTCTCATCCCGGTAATTGACTTGTTTGTACACTACTTCGACTATTTACGACTAATGCTTTATCAAAAATTAAAATAACATCATTTTCTTGTAAGAGATAACTACGATCTTTAACTACCTTATTATTAACTTTAATTTTTTTATTTCGAAATAATTTATAAATAACTGATAAACTAGTTGTTTTAAACATTTTTTTAATAAAATTAAAGATTGTTTGGTGCGCATCATTTTTATTAACAGTTAATTTAATAATATTATTATTCATGATTAACCAGCAATTGCCGGAACCGTTAAAATTAGGATAAAAGTAACCGTGTTTAATAACCCATGGGTCATAATAGTATAAGTTACATTCCCCCGGGCAATAATAAATAATGATGCTAATGCAATCGAAGCTCCTAAATAACCAACAAAGTGTTCCCAGTCCCCAGTTTGAGAAACGTGCATTCCGGCAAAATAAATAATTGAGGCAAAATAACTCACCCATTTATTTCCTGTCAAACTGAAGATTCCGTGTCGACAAGCTAATTCTTCGATAATTGGGGCGGTAAAAATGGTATAAACTGCTAAAATAACAACATTTCACCATTTATTTAACCCGGCCACTAAATTAGCTTGGTTAACAGAAGTTCCTGGCGTAATTTGGGCTTGGGCTAAGCCAAAGATATAGTTAAACCCAAAGGTTACAAGTAAGGCAATAATAACGGTGGGAATTAATAATTTATAGTTTTGTTTAAATGTTAATTTAATTTTCACAAAAATATAAGGGGAAGTTTTCGCTAAAATCACAATACAAATTACATCCGCAATTCACGATACTACTAAATTAGCAGTCGTATCGGTTTGCACTTTTAAAATCCCCAGGATAACCCCAGCAATTAAACTAATAATATTCGGAATAAAATAAAAGTAATAAAAAGCAATTGCTCCTGTTCGTAATAATTTATCTTGGACGCGAGATAGTACAAAATAACAACCAACCCCAACTACAATTCAGTTAACAATGTTCATTACTAACACGGCGTTAGGATTTTTGGCAAATAAATAAGTGATTAAAATACTAATAAAAAATGGGGCTAAAATCGCCGTTCCCACAAAAATATAACCAGTGTTATTTAAATTAACTAGTTTAAAATCAAACGGATCAACGCGATCAAGCATTGTTTTTTTTAACTGGATTTTTTCATCTCAGCTTTGTTTAGGATTTGTCCAATCATTATTGTTATTAGTATTAACAGTATCCATATGCTTCTCCTTACTTTTCTAAATGTCCTAATAATTATATAATATAACTATTATTTTTTAAAAGTTAGTTTTTATTTTAAAAATCATTTTATTGTTTAAAATTTATCGCTATTTTTTATTAACTTATCTTTGTTCTTGGGTTAAAATTATAATAATTAAAAACAATGAAAAAAAGATTTAGAAATGAGAATTAACGATGAAAAAAATCCTGAAAGTTAAAATTTATTTAACCGCCAATTATCTTAGTTCAGTTAACCAAACAATTAAAACCCTATTAGCCCAGGAAAATATTATTAATTTAGAAAATAATAATATTAATGATAATGGAGAAATTTTAAAAACAAAAACAGCGGCCATTAAATACTATGAAGATGATTATTATAGTAATTAAAGTCCCGGCTTTTCTAAATAACAAGTTAGAATTAATTGTTGACCCCGTGGATTTATATATTAATGGTTTTATTACTACAACTGATGTTAAAAGATATTACTACTTTAATGATGCGCGGATTACTAGTTTACCACCTAGTTTCAAAGCAATTGCTACTAACTTAGGATATGCTTCTAACTATAATTATTTGGTTGGGAGTGATAATTTTGAAATATCTAATTATACTATTAGTGATGCTATTGCCAAACTGCAGAAAGTTACCTTAAATACAATGTTTGAACAAGAAGTTAAAAAATCCCTAGCCATTGCGTCTTTAATATCGACTGAAAGTTTACGGTTCTTCTCGGTGCGGAATGCAATTAATAAAATTTTGAACGCAGAAGAAACTAAACACTGAACTGCGGATTTCAAACAAATTGTTACTAATTGAGATACATATAGTAAACAATATTGAAATAGCGAAGATGATAAAAATGCCAAAGCTAACATTACCATCTTATTAAGACGAGATTTAATCCATCCGGATAATAAAAAAACTAACTATTAATAGTTAGTTTTTTTGTTATTTTTCAATTAATGAAGGTTGCGTCATTTCGGGCGGAATTTCTTCTCCTATTAAGTCTAAAATAGTTGGGGCAATATCCGCAATCGCCGCATCTTTTTGCCGTAATTTTAACCCTTCTTTAGTAATAATGATGGGAACGGGCTGTGAAGTATGTTTTTTGTTTGGTCCGTTAGTTTCATCAATCATAATTTCAGCATTTCCATGGTCAGCAGTAATAATCATAATCCCATTAACTTTTTGCATCGCATCATAGATTTTACCTAAGCATTCATCAACTGCTTTAACGGCTTTAATCGCAGCTGGTAACACCCCAGTGTGACCAACCATATCCGGGTTGGCAAAGTTTAAGATAATAACATCAAATTCATTGCGGTTAATTTCGGCAATTAATTTATCAGTAATTTCATACGCCGACATTTCTGGTTTTAAATCATAAGTTGCTACTTTTGGCGATGGAATTAAATCGGCACTGGCTCCTGGTAACGTAATTTCTTCTTGGGTTGCTAAACCATTTTTAAAATAGTCTTTCCCCCCATCAAAGAAGAATGTTACATGGGCAATTTTTTCGGTTTCAGCAATTCTTAATTGTCGATAACCTTTTTTACTTAACCATTCTCCTAAACCATTCACAACTTCAATTGGCCGAAACGCAATGTGCGGTGAGGCCACTGTTGCTGAATATTCCATCATTGAAACAAAATAAATATCGGCTAATTTAGGATTAAAGAATTCGCTCGCATGGTCAACCGGGAAATTAGGGTTTGTCAATGCTGAGGCAATTGCAATTGCCCGGTCCGGACGGAAGTTAGCAAATAGCACCCCATCACCAGCTTTGAGATAACCATTGGGAGTATTAACATTATAAGCTGGGGTTAAAAATTCATCGCTTCGTCCTGCTTGGTATTCCTGGTCAATAAATTGGTAAGGATCAGAAAATTCGACCCCTTTGCGTGATACTAAGACATCATAGGCAACTTGGACACGATCATATTTTTTGTCACGATCCATTCCATAGTAGCGACCCCCAATTGTGGCGATTTCCCCAACTTTTAATTCTTTTTGAATAGCAAAAAATTGGTCAAGATAAAGTTTAATACATTCAGGTTTCGTATCGCGACCATCTCCAAACAAGTGGAAGTAGATCTCAGTTAAACCTTCTTTGGCTGCTAAGCGATAAGCAGCAAACATGTGGTTAATATGCGAGTGAACTCCCCCATCTGAGAATAATCCCATAATATGGAATGCTCCGTTATTTTTTTTCGCATAATTAATGGCTGCTAAGATTTCTGGATTTTGATTAAATGTTCCGTTTTCAATGGCTTTATTAATTAAAGTTAATGATTCATATTTAATTCTCCCGGCACCAAGGTGAATATGACCAACTTCGGAGTTACCCATTTGTCCTTTTGGTAAACCAACTCATTCTCCGGATGCATGGGCTTCAACCCATGGATATTTTTGTTTTCAAGCTTCAACATTAGTCATATGTGCTTGGGTGACAGCATTGCCTTTACTATCTTTAGCAATTCCTCACCCATCCAAAATTGCTAATAAAATCGGTTGTTTAACTTTCATTATTTTTTCTCCTTTATTTATATAATTACTACTTCACCATTATATAATGTATTTTATGAATTTAGAACATATTTATTAATCATTTTTGCTACCCCAGCATTGGCGGCAATATCAGTAATATCTTTGGCCACATCTTTTAAGGGTTGTTGGGCATCACCCATCGCAATTCCTAACCCAACATTTTTGATCATCGTATAGTCATTCATACTATCACCAATTGCCATAATTTCACTATTATCAATGTCTAATTTCTTAGCAACTCATTCTAACGCAACATACTTACTAATTCCGGGCGCATTAATTTCCGCAGTTCCTGCTGCATCAATTGCTACTTCAATTCCATGTAATCTTACTTCTTTAACAAACTGATCAGTTTCTTTAACATTCATTGCTAAACATTTATATGATTCCTGGGTTATTTTTGGTAATTCACGATATTGATAATATTTCCCAGTAAAAAAATTACATTCTAAATTATGAGTTCCAAGGGCATCAAAATTAACAATTACTTCATCTAAATTATCAGTATAACATCATAAATCAACATCATATTTATCAGCTAATTTAAATAATAGTTGTAAATGTTCATTATTAATAGTTTGGGTATGCACAATTTTTTGGTTAGCAATATCATAAATACAAGCCCCATTAAAACCAATAAAATATTCATTATATTGGTCCATTTTAACTTTATATGCTTCTGGTAACGAAATAATAACTGGTCGGCCAGTTGCAAAAATTACTCTAACTCCTTTTTCTTGAGCACTAATAATTGGTTGGATATTACCTTCAACAATTCCCTTTTGAAATACACAAGCTGTACCATCCATATCTAACGCTATTAATTTAATATTTGACATTATTTTTCCCACTTTCTAATTATTTAAAAAACCTAATCTTATTTAAATTGTTCATAAAAATATATAGAAAAACTACTTTGAAATTATAAATTTTGATGAAGGAATTAATTTTACTTTAATCTTATGTTCAACTTTAGAATTAGGGGATGTATCTAATTCATTTTGATAAAATATTAATTATAACTCATCGCTTAATTTTTTATTAATATAAAAAGTAGAATTTTCTATTGATTCTATTAATTTTCCTTTATCTTTAGGTTCTTTTTGCAAATTATAGCCTGTCTTTAAATCAATTAATTTTCAATATGAAATTTTGTGTAACATATTTATAAAATTTTCTAAATCGTTTGAAGTATGATAATAAAAATTGATGTTATTAAGAACTTTTGAAATTATAAACAAGGCAAAAATATCATAATCATTAATAGGATTTAATCCAAATATGTCTAAGTCGTACTCACCAATATAATTATTTCTTTCTTTAATAAGTAATAATTGAGGAATATTAGATTTATATTTAGGAAAATTATATGTAGAAAGTAAACAATTTGAAAAATCTAACTTCTGATTTGTTCTATCATATATCATTCGTCCATGAAGATGAATGATTAATGATTGATTTATTTGCATTTGCTCCTCAAGAATACTATCATAATTTAAAGTAAAAATCTTATCATATTTTTTAATTTTCTCTTTGTATTTATCAAATAAAAAATAAGGATTAAAAATAAATTGACTTGTAGATTCTAAATTATAAATATAACCAACAAATAAAGATTTAAAAAATTCTATAAATTTATCTCTAATTTTATCTTCACTTAATATTAATCACTTATTAACTTGCTTAGTATATTTTATTATTGCATCTTCAACACCTTTTTCTTCTGAATTAGTCAAAACTTCATTTAATAATTTTTCAGATCTTTCAATTGCCTTAAAGAAAATGTCTATTTCCTCTTCTGTATATTGATCATTTCCAAAAAAATATAATTGCTGATATAGTTGCTTAATACTATAATAATTTTTTAATATATCTATAAATTTATTTAAACTAAATTCTTTATTTAAAGATATATTTATTCCATTTCCAATTAATAATAAACTCATTTTATTCATAAACTGTTTCTTCTTAATTAATATCCTAAATTTAATTATCTAAAATTATTATCTAACTTTTTATTTTATTTAATTCTGCTTTTAAATAGTTAGATAAATCTAAATTTGTGCAATAAACATAGCAGCCCTTTTGTCCTCTGGTTAAAAAAGTCCGATATGTATTTAAAATAATTTCTTTTGCTTTTTCATAAGCTAAATGGGGATCTTCTTTTTCTATTTTTTTTAATCCTCTAACTGTTTTATCATTTTTAGCACGTTTTTTAAAATCAACGATTAACTGGTTATTTTTATATTTTAAGTCATCACCAATAATAACACCAACATACTCAAATTCTAAACCTTGAGAAGTATGAATTGAACCAATTTGATTTACTGAATTTTGACCAATTGCTCAAGGTTCAGATGATTTAAAATTTCATTGGGCAATAAAATCACCAATTTTAATATCATATGCGCTTGGATCATTTTGCGAATTTCAATCTCAACAATATCCTGCCACTATTCGAGATTTATTATTGCTTTTATTTTTTTCTTTAATTATTTTCATCAATTCACTTGGTGAATCAATTATTTGAAAATCATAATCTGATGCAAAAGAATAATTATCATCTTCATCTTTCATTTCTTTATTATAAAGAACTTTATCAATTCAATTTAAATAACCATCAGAACCGTTACATCTAAATTGAGAGGTTAAGGTCATTTTTTTAATTTCAGCATTATAAATATTTGCAAATTCTTCAATCTCTAAAATTTGGCCATTATCTGTTAAACTAATTTTTTGTTTTTCATCAATGAAGAATATTGTGAATAAACTAGCATTAATAGCCTCTTTAGTTTGATTTTCACCCTTGTTAGCATACAACCCTGATTTTTCTTGTAAACGATGAGCCTCATCAATAATTAATGTATCAAAGTAATTTGTTGTAAAAGTATGTAAAGAACTTGAACCACTAAATAAACCATCAATATTTTTTATTGTATGGTCACCCTTAAGTTTAAATTTATAAACTTCTCGGGGTGCTGAATTTTTTGAAATATATTTTCCAAGTTTGCCTTTTTGAATCACATAATTTAAAAACATAATGGCTAAGACTGATTTTCCTGTACCTGGTCCACCTTTCACAATTAATATTCTTTTTTTATTATCTTTCATTGTTTCATTAAACATTAATTTTGCTTGTTCAAAAACTACTTTTTGATTTCCAATTAGCGTAAACTCGGGATTATTTTCAATCATTGATTTTAAACTTTCTTGCAAAAACTTGGAAGGTTTAATTTTACCATTTTCAATTTGCCAAATAATATCTCCCTCATCACCATATTTAATATTTTCCTTGATAAAATTTGCTAATTTGTCTTTATCATGTTTTGTAAATACTGGTGCATATTCTAAATATCATTTATAAATTACATCTAAAACTGGATCATAAACATCTTTTAATTCATAATTATGTAAAAAAGAAATTGGTTTTAAAGTTATATTTCTTTCTTCAACTGCTGAACAAAAAGAATTCATTATATCTACATAAGATCATGCTTGATATGATGGATGAACAGTTTCTCTTAGTTTACCAGCTAAATATGTTTTAACAATTCCATCTTTATTATTTACCTGTTCAAGATACTCCCATTGTTTTAATTCCATAATTATTCCAACTGATTGTTCCTTATCATTATAGCCCGAAATAATAAAATCAACTCTTTTATCGGTATAAGGAACCATATATTCAATTGCAATACCAGTATTCCCAGGAATATCAGACATTATTAAAACTTCAGCAACTTGATAAAGGGAATTAGACCATGATATTAATTCTTTATGGTTAACATGAACTTTTTTATCTAAAAAATGAGTATAAATAATATTTGTAATACTTTGATTTTTAATTTCTTCTAAAAATTTATCTTTTGTTGCTTTGTATATAATCATCGTTATTTTTTATCCTTCTGCAATTCATTGTATTTTAAAGAATTATCTTTTGCTAATTCTATGGGGTATTTTCTTGCATTTATTTCTAATTTATTAACCACCAATTTTACTATTTCATCCTCATTACTTATATCAATTAAATCTAATAATTCTATAACGTATATAAAAATATCAGCAATTTCTTCTTTAACATTATCTAAGTTTTTAGGATTTGAAGATCATTGAAAATTTTCTAATAATTCAGCTGCTTCAATAATTATTGATTTTGATAATGTTTCTAATGTATGAAATTGCTTTCAATTTCTTTCATTTCTAAATTTTAATATTTTGTTAATTAAGTCATTCATTTGTTATTCCTTTCATTAATTGAAAATATATATTATATTTATTGCATACTAATCTCATTATAATATTAAAAATTAAATTTTTTGTTTATTTTTTATAGATATCCAAATACATTTAATTTAAAATTAATATTTTTTTATTCTAAAATACTAGTATTAACTCAATAAGGTTCAAAATCTATTGACTCTTTTGAATTATGACCAAGTTGTGGAAGCATAAAGGCATATAAATTTAATGGCTTGCTCATATTTTTATCATCATTTTTTGTTCCTAAAACAGCATTAAAAATAAATAAAACTGGGTTATCACCTTTTACAAGTTGTTTTCCTTTTAAATATGTTGTGACAGGCTCATTATTTAAAACTAATTCTTTAATTTCTTCAAAATGTTCAATATTAGAATTTAAAATTACTTTTAATTTATAATATTTTTCCTTAGTTTGTTCATTATATAAAATTCTCTCATATTTTTTTGTAGATAAATTATAATCATAATTTCCTAGAGTTACTTGACCTGCCGTTTTCTTAGTAATGTTAGGAATTACTATTTTTCAATTTTTAAAATTTTCTTCATTAATTAATTCCAACTTAGAAGTAATATAATCTATTTTTTTCTTTGATAAATTTGGAAGTTGTAGTTCTTTACAAAATTTAATTATTTCACTAGAAGATATATTTTTATATAAAGTAAAATATCTAGATACAAAATCTGGTTTATATTTTTTTAAAAAGTTATCAACCAATGTATAATTTTTATAGTTTATTTTATGATCATAAAAGTAGTCATAAATTTGACTTCTATTGTCAAAATAACTCTTAGCAATTTCGGCACCTTTCATTTTATTACGAGAAGTTGGTTTAGTTTTCTCATGATATTGAATTTGATAAATAATTTCTTGGGCTGACAATCCCATTTCTAAGTTTTGAGATAAAAAATGTTTAAATAATTCAAAAGAATCAAAATAATTAATGAAATTATTAATAATTTCATCTGTTGTAAATAATTTAGTATATTGAATATACTCACCACGATAACCAAATCAACGACACATTTGCATTGCCGCATCATAAAATGAAGAATTACGGTAAAAATAACTAACTAATAAACCACTTATTGTTAGGCCTCGAGAAAGTTTATGACCACCAATATAGATAGAATAAGCATAATCATTCTTTTTAATTTGATCTCTCACTAATTCTGTTATTAAATTAATTCGTTTTCCTTTATCAGATGTATTTAATTCATAACATTGAATTTGATGTAAAATATTTATTATTTTGGGTCTAATATCTTCATATGATAACTCTTCACAGTCAAACTCAAAATCAAAACATTTTTTCATTTCATTATGAATTTCATTTTCGTTTCATTTTTTAAGCTTCAATAAATAATTTTCAATTAATTTTGACATTGTACTTTGGGCAAAAGTCTTAGCTGATATGTTAATTAACATTGATTTTTCAGTTAACTTATTTACAATATTTCCTCTTTCTTCTTGAACTTCTATAATTGCAGAAGAAACTATAAAAGAATTAATAGCTCAATAAAAAGAATTTAATTCTGTTTCAATGATATCTAAATCAACATTTCCTTTTAATAACTCATCTAATATATCAATTTCATAATACGGAATATACCTAATAATTTGAGAACTTAAATCAGAATATTCTGAAATAAATGAATCATAACCCGTATAATTTTTACTAGTTTTTAATAAATAAACAAAATCATTAGGAAATAAATTTAAATTTGAACTATTAATCTTGCGATCCGCTAAGATATTTCCAAAGGGAGTTGCTGTGTAGCCCACATAAGACACTTTTTTAAATAAAGATAATAATTCACAAATTAAGGCATTAATCTTTGAGACATGAGCATTATTTTTTGGAGAATTATCTAATGACGCTTGATCAGCTTCATCATCTATAATTAAAAATTTTTTAGTATTTAACCGCGGTGTCTTTTGCAATTCAGTTTTAAAAAAGTTAATTACATTGGCTAAAATGCTAGCATTTTTCTTCACAACAAAAAAATGTGGTTTTACTATGTGGGAACGATAATTTGCCCATTCATTTTTTGAAAAATCTTTACCATTTGTTAAATTATTAATAGCAGTATCTCATAAAAGGAATTCTCCCATTAAATCTTGATCTATATCATCTGGTAAAATACCAAAATCATCATTTAACCGGTTAGATGTCTGATCTCGTAAATCATTTACCATTCCGGATAAAACAATAACAGAATGATAACCATAGTCATAAGCTAAAGACATTAAACCAGAAAAATTTGCTGTTTTTCCAGATTGAATGTCACCAATAACCAAACCCTTGATCAAAAACTCAGGTACTTCCTCAACTACATCAATCTCATGCATAATTCTTTTAATATCATAAGCTAATTTTTCAATATCATAATTAGTCATTGTTTGTTTGGTTTTTAATTTATCAATATATCTATCAAAAAGGGTATGTTTTCGATTTTCATCAATATTTTTTAAAATGTTGGTACCTTCTCCATCATTAATTTTTACTTTTGTTCCAACATTTTCATTTATAAATTGTTCAACTTCTTCATAAGAAAATTCTGGATATAGCATTATAAACTGTTTAATTGCGGATGTTCTTCCTGTGCTATCATCATCTTCTGTCTTTAATAGTGCAAATAATTTCTCTTTATTTTTATCTGTCATTTTCATTCTGTTCTATGATCCCCTCTATAATTTTTTTTATTAATATTTGATCTTTACTTATTGGTATTAATCGGTTTATTTCTTCTAAAATTTTTTCAGATGTTGTTGCTCCGGTTTTAAAAAAAGAGTTCACTAAATATTCGTACATTTCAATTTTATTTTTAAAATTTTGTTGGTTTCTTAATATTATAAAAGCAAAATTATTATTTCATATTGATTCCAAAGGTAGTAAATGAAGAGTATCAATAAATCTTAATGCAGAATATAACGAATGAATATTTGTATATGTGTTTTCAAATTTGTTAAGTTCTAAAAAATTATATGTACTAGCAAAAGTTTTTTTACATATAAAAATTAAAGGATAATTCTTATATTCTTCTAATTCATCAAGATAACTATGAATATTTTTTTCAATTTGAATTAGATCATTTTTATTTATAAAACTCTGAAAATTAAAGGTAATTTCATTCTCATTTAAAAAACTAATCATATTTATATCAACTAAAGAATCTATAAGTAATCTTCGATTAATTCTTGAATTATTTAGAGAAATACAGCCTAGGAAATTAATAAATTCTTGTAAATTAATCCTTTCCTTATCTATTCATCTGTTTAAAATATATTCTGAAACCTCTTCATTGCTTTTAAAAGGTTCCATATTTATCCAAATACTTTCCATAATAAATTGCTTATTTCTTCAGTTTCATTTTTATTTTCTAATTCACTTAACAAAATGGCTTTTTCAATAATAAGTAAATTACCATTGTGGACATGCTTTTCATAACCTATTAAATAAGCTTTTTGATTTAAGAAATTTTCCTTAAATTTAACTAAATTTATGTGTGGATGATCCCATACATAAAAATCTACTCTAGCATTTTCTTCTCTGTTATCCCATGAAATATTATTTGTTCACATATATCCTCTTAAATATAACCGACCATATTTATCTCTTGCCATTTCAGAAATTTCTACAACTTCTCCTTTTAAAATAGTAATGTTCATACTAAACCCCTTTTCTACAAAAACCTTCGTAATATTAAGAAATATTCTTCTAACAGTTGAATTGTTTCTCTAATTTCCGAATCTTTATAAAACAATTCAGACTCTAAACTATTATGTTCATTAATTTCTGGGCCATAAAAATAATATTCACAAATATCATAATCATAATATTGTTCACATAGATCAATAAATTCTTCAAAAATTTCTTCGTAATTATATTTAGCATATTTATAAACATTATTTTTAGAATTAATCTTTTCTCACTTGGAAGTAATAAATTCTCCTAACTGTTGAAATGTGTAACGATCATCTTGATTATTTTTAATTTTATAAGTAATAAATTGCTTGAGAGTTTTTTTTTGATATCTTATTTTCTTATAAATTAACTTAGTAATCTTAGTCTCTTTAATATTTGGATTTTTGTTAATTCTTTTGATTCAACTAGAACTTAAAATTTTTAAAAACTTATCATAAAATTGTTGGGATTGCTTTATATTATTTTCACTAATTAAATTATTTTTAACTCATGCTTTTGCCAAAATATTTGAAAAAGAATCTAATAATCCTAAAGTTAATTTATTATTAAAGTCTTTAATATTTAATAAGATTTTATCAAAGAAGATCCGGCACTCTAAATAATAAATATCATCGTTGCGGAGGTTTGCTTCAAAATTAATGTTATCAAGCGGATAATTTATTACATCTGGTTCAACGAGGATGGTTATAATCTTATACTTATCCTTTTGTTTATTGTATAATGCCACATCAAAATAGTTATACAACCCATCATCATTTAATTCTTGGTTTCGACAGTTAATTATTTGAAAATCAAAAAATAAGTGCTTTCACTTGACCAAAAAATCATGTTCCAATCCAAAACCATGGTTGGTATTATTTAATATTTTTAATAAATTAGCTTTTGTTTTAATAGCGCCATGAATAACATTCATTTTTGCCCTATCATTAACTAAGCTTAAATCTCATTGATATTCCCCATTCATAATATTTTTTCCTAACATTAAAAAAATTTTACCTATTCAAATATATTATTACATAATTTTTATTAATTTAAAGTAGTTTTATTAATAAAATAACAAGATATTAGATTGAATAGTATTTATTATCAAAATTAAAAGGTGTTCTTTATTTGCTTCCAAATAAAGAACACCTTGTTTTTTATATTTTTTTCAAAAATTATAAATATTTCCCCAGATATTGATACCCAAATTACTTATATTTTTTTACTTAGCGGGCTAGTTCTTTCTCTATTTTTTTAGCTTTTGTGCCAGTTGCCTTGGCTTCGATTTCTTTTGCTTCTTTTTTTAGTTGTTCTAATCGTTGCTGAATTTCGTTGGTTTTGTCGATATTACTAGATTTTTTTTCTGCATTTGAAACTTTTAATACTTGCTCAATACTAAAACGGGACTTACTTTTAGGAGTTGGTTTTTCTGATTTAGCATAAGAAGATTGATTATTATATTCCTCTAAATAAGCATTCATACCATCTTGAGAATCAGTAGATTCAGTAATTTTTAAATCTTTATCCTCCGAATAAGTATCTAATTTTTGAGTAATTATTTCATATGCTTTGGTAAGAATATTATCTTTTTCAGAATTTGTTTCAAGTAATTTTTTCAACATTTTAATTTCACTAATATCTATTATTTGAGGATTCCTGTCAGCCTTATATTGTGGTTGAATAAATTTGTTTTCCACAATCTCTATGTTCCAAAAATAAAAATAAGTTTCAAATTTAGTAGACATTTGTTTAGTGACAGCATCAAAATATTCTTTATCTTTAGAAGTACCCGCTCAAATTAATGATTGTTCTCCCCACTCATCTAAAAGAATTGCAGGCCTTCCTTCTTTATCTATACATTGACCATTAATATCTTTTTTATTTTCTCTCCGTAAAGTTACAATTCTAAAATAATTAGACAGTGGTGGATTATCTTGTTTAGAAGGTTCTTCTTCTAGGGTTAACTTTTTGAAAGCCACTTTAACACCTTTTTCTAAAAGTTCATCTTCAGGTTTGATAAAATCATCGATTTTATTGATGGTATTTTTTGTCTTCTCAGAAGATAAAGGTGGTTTTTTAATAAAAGAAGGATGATCATATTTGTGACGTTCTCTTTCAATATCTCTTTGTTGCTCCAAACTACGTTCTGGTGGTAAATTATTACGATCTTTTGCAGGACCAAGATTTATTGTAAATTTTAATGAAGTTCTGGAATCTTTATGCTTTGTTTTGTCATGAGATTTTAATTTTGACGGTGATGATGATTGTTTGTTTTGGGTAATAATACTACCAATATGTATTTTTTTCTGACTTTGTTTTTTAGTAGCAGAAGAAAAACGGGGGAATGTTTCTATAGTTTCAGGTTGTGAAACAAGTGGTTGATATTCTGAACGTTCAGTTTTCTTGGCAATTTCAACCATCCTTTCTTCTTCAATAAGTTTTTTATTCTTTAATAAATTTTCTCATAATACTAATCGAGTATCATCAATTTGTTTTCTAAAAGCACCATCTTCATCATTATATTTTTCTTCAAAAGCTTTTTGATTAAAATTAAAGTTAACAATAGAAATTGTGTTTTTTTCTTCAATGGGAACTTTAATATTTTGAATAAATTTTTTTATTGTACTCAGTAGCTGATCATAGTCATCTTGGGCAATCTTATCAGGAATAATATTACCTAAATTATTATTGCCTTTTTGTGCTAGAATATTACATAATTTTTCATAATCTGCAATCTTAACCATTAAATTATTTTCAATTTCTGTGGCCTTACTTTTTAATTCTTGATATTCATTTCATTGCTGATCAGAATCTTTTATATTAATAATTACTAATTCCTGTAAAATATGTTTATTTGCTTCCTTAGCAAAATCAGCAGCATGTCTAAAAAGCAAACATTTTTTAAATATTTCTTCTCCATATTTTTGTCTTAAGTTATGGGTAGTTTTAACAATATTAAATCTTAATTCAAAATAATCTCCATATTGCTCATATGCTTTTTGTTTTTCTCAACAAGTAAAAAAATGAATCATCGGAAGTTTGTCAATTCGGTGTTTATTAATATTTGTTTTATACTTTTGAATATCAATAAAGAAATTACTATATGGAATAATTGACTTATTAATCTTAATATCTTCTTTACCACCTTGTCTATAATACTCTCGTTGAAGATCTAAAAAAAATTTTTTAATTTTTTGACATTGAAGATTATCACTCCCTTTAAATCCCGATGAAAATTTATAATTATCAATTATTTTATCAATTTCTGCGGTTAATTGTTCAGTAAATAATTGTGGCGAAGATTCGCCGTCACCATATAGTGTTTTATAAACCGCAAAAGGATAAAAATAAAAGTCAAGTTCATTATTTGTGAAAAGTTTTCCACGGTTAATAACTTCATTACCAAAATTATAAGTATAATTCCATTTTTGGACAAAATCATTATTTTTAATTTCACAAAAAATTTTGTGCTCTAAACTATTTTCCGAAAAAGTGGCTGCTTTTTCAGCAATTTTTGGTTCTATAATATTTTTTTTATAATTATCTGACCATTCCTTTATCCTTTTAGTAACTTCTTCACTAGTGGGTTGGTCTATAAATGGTTCAATTCCTTTTTTCAAAGCAGCTTCTTTCATTAATAATGCTGATATTTCATATAGGGCAAGTTTGGCTAGCGGTTCTTTGGGAAATTCTTCAATAAAAGCATGATAAAGCGGCTTTTGAATAGTATGACGGCCTTTTTTCTCGTCAGAGAATGAAATTTCTCTGCTTATATTGCCATGATTAGACAGCAATGTTGGTAAGGAATAGAATTTATCAGCAACTAAAGGCATATCTTTAATCGTCCTTTTTTCTTCTTCGTTCATATAATATGCTTTCATATTCATAAATTTTTCAATATGTTTGAGCACTGCTTCTTGATTATCAGCACTAAGTTCACTTATAAATAGTATTGGATTAATAGGTATTACTTTCATAATTTTTATCTCCTTTTATTAAAATACTGGTTATTTTATTTTAGCTTCTGACAACTGTTGCAGAGGAACAACTTTAGACTTTTTGTCGGATTTTTTAAGGTTTTCTAAACGACGGGTAATTTCGCGATCTTTCTCTATATTTTCCTGTTGTTTTAACATAACCTTTTCTGATAGTGTAGTTTTCTGAGAATGCGAAAAATTTTTGGTTTTTTTTACATTGTTTTCTAGTAGATCATTAATTGTAGGTTTATGAGGAGCTGGTTTCCGATAATTAGAAATTAAACTTTCAATAGTTAATGGTGCTTTGCGGTGGGTTTTCGGGTTATTTGTGATTTCAAGTGGTTTTGTAATTCAATTCAAAAACAATTTCATTAATTTTTTATCTAAATCTACTAGACTTTCTGAAAGCGAAACTTTACTTGTAGCATATCCACCAGATTGCAAATGTCTATATAAATAATTGGCAAAAGAAAATTTCTTGTTATTTAATACCGACTGTAAGTTAGACTGTCCGGTTGTTAATTTAGAATTAGCAAATAATTTAGGATTGATTTTTCCAATATCAAAATTGTTATCTTCATATTTTTTAATATTTAGATAATTATTTACCATCACAGCCTCTTCATGAATCTTCTGATAAAGTGACGGGTTAAGATTAATGTCCTTAAATGTCATCCGATTAATTTCACTAATGATATAGTTAGTAATTTTATTATTTTTATTACCTACCATCAAGTTATTAAAATTCACCATTTTATAACCTTGCGAACGGAGAACAGTTAAATCATCTTTTAAAAATTTTTCCATCGGAACCGTCATTAGCATTTGCTTAACATGTTTTTTTATTTCATCATCAGTGGGTAAAATAGTAAGGTTTCCATTTAGCTTATTGCTTATTTCTTGGTTTAATCACGGGTCAGTCTGGTTGAGAGGAGTAAAATTTTGGTCATTTATTGTGAGGTCGGGTATTGTTAATGAATTAATTAATTGTTCTCCATTTTCACGAGGAATTTGATTTAAATTAATTAACTTTTGAAGTTCTTTTGTAAGATAATTAAAATTAACTTCTGGTAGATAATCTAAGTTAAGATATGCTCCCCCATAAGCTTTAATTAATAATTGCGAAATATAATTAGTTGCCATTTTTAAATTGCCATTGAATAATTCATTAAGATAATTATCAAAAAAGTAAATAATATCACCTTGGCAACTATTAGATAAATTGACAAAATTTTCTTTCACATCTAATAAATTAATATTTAATGTTTTTAACTTAATTATCATCTCTGATCATTCTTTTTCATGCTGACTGAAAAAATTGTCAGCAGTTTCCACAGTTAAAATATTTTGGTCAATAAATATTTGTTTTATTTTTGCATAATTGCTTTCTTTTTGCATATGGCATTCTTTTAATAAGTAGTCTAAAACAGTATTATTTTGCAATGGTGGAATAATTTCTTGTAATTTTTTGACAATATAACCATCCTTATTTGTTCATAAGTTTAACTTATAATTAGGATAGAGTTTACTTCAGCATTGATAATTTTTTATGTAAGTCGGGTCTCAATTATTTCAATCAACATACGCATGAAAAATTTGTTCATTTTTTGGAAGTGGCTGTGCTATTTTTTTTAACTCTTTATCAATTAATTTTAAAAGTTTTAATTTATCAACATTATTTTCTTCTACATTTAAATGAACAATGGTTTTTAAAGCTAATAATTGTTTTTCCGATTCTAATAAATCAACATTTTGATTAAATTTTACCAAAAAATTATTATAATCTCGTTCTTTAAATAAATCTAATTTATTAATTAAATTTATAATTTTTTCTTTTTTCATAATTTTCTCCTTAAATTTTAATAATTTTATTAACAAGTAGAAGCAAGAGATTCATCTTCATTATGTTTCATTTCTTTTGTTGAAGATTGTTTTAATTTTAGAAGACGTTCTTCAATTTCAGCTTCTTTTAAGGTGTTTTGTAATCGTTGGGCTTCTAATTTTTCTCTATTACTTGGTTCTTTATATGGTTCTTTTTCTAAAGATCGTTGGGACTCATTTTTTTGTATATCATTATTGTCATTAATTATAACACTAGTAGGCTTTTTGCCACCAGAACTATTATTATAATTTTGTTCTAATTTATGTCTCTCATTATTTTTAATTTGGTTTTCAAAATATTCATCAATTTTTTTATCTTCATCTGTTATTTCAAAAAACATATTCCGAATATCTTTATTTTGTCATTCTGGCATTAAAAATTTATCTTTAATTTTTTCAATATTACATTTGTTTTTTAAAGCACCCACTAAGCTATTAAAGTATTTTTGGGCTTGTTCTTGAACTTTTCCAGCTTGTTTCTTGTCTAGGTGGTTTTCTTTATTAGAAACATAATTATTAACTATTGCTGCAAAATCTTTTTTATAGGACTTTTTAAAATCTTTTATTGTAGAACATGAATAGTTAATGATTGCTTCAATACATATTTTATCTTTCAAAAAACGGGTGTTAATATCGAATTTGTCCACGTTTTTAATGCGGTTAGGGTCACTTATAATATTAAAATTATTTAATACTGCCAAAAAAATATGGGATTTATTTAAAGTTTCCGCTATTTTATTAACTTTAAAAAATAATTCTTTTGTTTCTAAATCCATTTTTTTAAAATCAACTTTCATAGAATCAGTCAAACTTTTGCCTTTTTCATTAGTTAATTTATTTTCTAATTGTTCAATTATTTTCACAACTCCATGTCTAACAGTTTCTGGTGGCAATTTTTCTTTTCATCTGTCAATTAGCAAAGCTTTATAAGTTTCTAAATATAAATTATTACCAAAAGCTATTTGTGCTCTTTTTTCATATAATTTTTTTAACGGCTCTTTTAGGTTATCTAAAACATATTTTTCTCCTTTTGGAATATAAGAATGACTAGAACTTTTAGACTCTGAAATGTTATTACGACTTTGTGGATCACCATTTTTAGTTGTGCTAGTTGAACTTGAAAACTGAGTATTTTCTGGGAGTTTTATATTATGACCTACAATTTCACTATGTAATAATAAATAAAATTTTTGTTTTTTAGTACTCTCTTCAGCATTAGAACTCGAAAAAGTTTGGCTATTTTTTAATCAAGTTAAAAACTCTAATTCCTCGTCTTTTGATAATTTTGGTAAAAAATCGCTCGGATCTTTAATAATTATTTTACGAACTTCTTTCATTTGCTGTTGGCCAATCTCATTTAAGTCACCATCAATTTTTCCATCAACAAAAAATTTAGCAAAATTATAATCATCCATATATTGTCGGAATTCTTTTGCTAATTCTTTCATGTTTATTTTAAAAAGTTCCATACTATTTTGGTTGGCGGAATTAATATCTTCCGGTTTAAAAATACTTTGAAAGTTTGAATCAATTGGTTCAATTGCCAAATATTTTGGCCCTTGGATTAAATTTTCTTTATTTGGGACACTATTATTATCCCCACTAGTTTTGTTATTAACATTAGGTGATACTTTTCCTAATAATTTCGAAGTTCCTGGTTGTCCTGCAACATCTGATGTTAATTTACTTAAAATATCATTAACTTCTTTATCATTAAGTTTTACTTTTGGCAAATCTGGTTTATTATCTTTTAATAATTCTATGGCTTTTTCTACTTTTTCTTCTAGAGCTCCTAACTGTTGTGCTAGGTCTGATTTTTGATTCTGTTGTTTATAAATTTGATTTAAAGTAAATTTCGCATCTACCATTTGGGGCAAAATATTTTTGGCTTTAATAAACTCGGTGGTATTCCCAGTTTGGTCTTTATTTTTAAATTCTTCAATTACCATTTCTGCTAACGGAAAAAGAAGAATTTTTGTATTAGCGGGATCAGTTCTTAATTTACATTCGTATTGGTTTTTAAAGTTTAAAATATCATCATTATCAGCATAATATTGAAGTAATGTATCATAAATTCCTTCATTATTATTCCTAAATGTTAAATCATCATTAAGTTTCACTGAGATAACTTGGTTTATTGTTAATCTAACTTCATCTTCGGTTAAATTATTATCTTCTTCTTGGGATGAATTATCATCTTCTTCTTGGGTTAAATTGTTATCTTCCAACAATACTTGAAGTGGTTTTCCAACATGAGTTTTATAAAAAAGCATTTCTGATTTAACTTTTAATGCTAATTGTTCGTCTAAAAATTTAATAACAGCCTCTGTTTGTATCTTTGAAAATTCCTCTAATTGTTTAAGAGTTTCGTTGTTGTTATTCATAATTTTTTCTCCTTATATAGTTAATTATTATTTTTAACATAGAGCAAAAAAACCAAAAGATAAATAATTTCTTTTGGTTTTTTAAAAACTCTAATTTTATTTTAATGTGCAAAATTAAAAAATTAAAAATAATTATTAGATTTTTTAATTGTTTAAATTTATTTATTTTATTTCTTAAAAATTACTTTAGATATTTTTTAACACTGATATTGTAAAAAGCTTGGTAAAACTTTCATAAATTTTCTTATATCTCTAATAAAAACCTTAATTTCTAATATTAATATTTTAAAAAACCTATCAATAAAATAACTGGTCTTACAACTACTAGTATTAATTGCAAAAAAAAAAAAAAAAGAATTTCTTTATCTTATAGAATTAAATAAAGAAATCATTGTTGTTTTATAATCTTCTTAAATTAATCTTTAAATGCTAAGACATATCCAATACAACTAGGAACAACAATAATTCCTGAAAATAGCATTGGTAAGATCATTACTGATCGTAATGTTGTTCCTGAAACACTTAAGTCTGGGTTTTTTGTTCATGATACATAATAAGCTGATAGACCCATTACTACTGCACCAATTGCTAATGCTCCTAAGGCATTAATTCCAACTCACATATTTCCTTTTAAGAAAATTAAATTAGTAATTAACATTAAGATTCCACAACCAGCAGCAATCCCCATTAGAACAGCAACTCCGGTGTAGGCATCTGTTACATTATCAAAGTTATAGTTTCCAATTGGTGGAACAATATCATTTTTAATATATAACTGAGCAAATAAAATTATTGAGATAATTCCAGCTGCTAAAATAATCGAACTAAAAATTAATTGAATTAGTTTTTTCATATATTTGTTACTCAACTTTCTAATATTAATAAATGACCAATAGTTCAATTAATGAACTATCTTAATTATAAAATAAAGGCTATAAAGTTGCAAATTAAAAATTTTTAAAGTTTCATATGTTCGAATAAATTATGTGTTTGTTTAAAAACTAATTAAAATTATTTATTTATTAAATATTCGTTAAAATATTTAATTACTTCTGACATATTTAATTGTTTTGGTTTTAACTTGCCACTTTGATTAAAATCCATAAACTTGTCTTTATATCATTCTAATAAATGTTGATATTTTTCCTTAGTAAAATTTTGAATATTGGACTCTGATTCTTTTAAGAATTTTAAACTTATGTCATATCAAGTTAAATCTGTATTATATGGTAGAAACTCTTTTAAATCTCATTGAACACAACATTCTAAGATTAAAAAGAAATCTGTTTGAACTACTTCAAAACTATTATTTTGGGCATAAAAAGAATGGAACGTGTTAACATAATGACCTCGGTTATGCATTTCAATAACTCAGTTATGTATTAATAAATTAAAATAGTTTCTCTTTAAATCTAAAAATGGTTGCATTGCTTTATTATGGGGGTTTACATTCAAACAATAATCATGCATCCCAAATTCTTTTCTTAAGGCAGTAAGTGAAAGATCAGGAGCATATTGATATAGTTCATGAGGAATAATACGCATGTTAACAAGTCCTTTCTATCAATAATGTTAATTAAATTATTATCAAAAATAGTTTTTCAACTTAAAAAGTTATCCTTTTAATTATAATCAATTTATTTTAATTTAGATATAAATAATGATAATCAGGATAACTTTTATTAGGAATGTTATTAATTAATTAACTTTCAATTAGATTAATTTGTTCTTGAATACTACTATGATTAATTTTTTGAATTAAAATCCCATAGGCAATACCATAGATGATACCAATTAATACAAAGGTAATCGGAATTAAGATTCAAGGTAAGTTTAACGGAATTACAATGTTTGCCGCATTTAAACTAGTCATTACAATTGCTTTAATAATAAACCAGGTTCCAAAAACCCCAATTACTCAAGCTATGAACACAAATGGGGTAAAGATTCCTAAGGTCATACTATTAATTTCTCGTTTGCGATAACCCATTGTTTTTAATACGGCAATAAATTTTAAATAGGTTGTTAAAAATGCTTCAGTAATGATGAAGACAACAATAACTGCGGCAATAATCATTAAGCAGACAAATAAGGTTGATAAAATAATGGAAATATTAGCTAATTTAATAATAATGTCTTTTTTGATTCCAATATAATCACTAAGGTTACTATTAACCGCGTTAGTAAATTTTCCAGCAAAGAAATTGCTTAATAAGAAATCACCATTTGGACTCACAACATTATAAACTGTTGTTTGAGTATATGGTTCATAATCTTTACTATACTGCCCATTAAACCATGCTTTAGTATTAGTTTGCTGGTCATTCACTAAATTATAGCCCATAATTTGGTTGGCATAGGTTTGGTCTAAGAAGATGCGGGGGCGATCATATGATTCTTGAACTCCCACAACTTGGTAATGGACTTCTTTACGCACATTATTAACTTTTAAAAATGGGTTTGTGGTATGTAAAATATCGCTACTCATTGCCACATGGTACCAATTATTAGGGAAAGTTTGGAAAGATGATAACGGGTCATTAATAATATAATCATAATCAGTATTATATGGTTTAATCACATAATACTCTTTTAAACCGTTACCATCATCATAATTTACTTTATCCACCACCTTTTGTTGAGGATTTGGCGGATTGGTTTCAAATAATTTTGGTAAACTAACACCAGTTGTATCACTAATTAAATTCATATCCCAGTCACTAGCATCTACTTCAGAAGTGGGAATTAATAATTCAATATTGGATAATTGATAATACGGTCTAATTTTGTTATCTGCTTGATAACCAAATTGAACTGGGAAGGAATTATTATCATTATTAATAGTTAATTTTGATAAATCAAGATTTTCTTTTTCTAAATCGATTAGATTACTTGTATTATGAAAATCCCCACTCGCATTATAGAATCAATATGAGCTACTACTATTATTTTCGCTGCCAATGGTTTGATAATTTTTTGTGCGGGAATTATAAAATTGTAATGTTGGAACTTCAACAGTTGTTGTAATTTGATCATTTGGTTGTCAACCATATTTTTTCTGGGCAATACTATTGACTGCCACTGGAATTGTTGAAGGTAAACTATTACGATCATTGTTAAATAAATCATTGCGCAATTTGTTTTTCATTACAATTGTATTATTATCTGCGCTAATACCATAAGTATCAACACTAAAGTCATTAAACTGCGAACGGTATCTTGTAAATAAATCATCTTGGGTTGCTTGATAAGCCTGGGTCCCAAAGGTAAAGGCAAATTCACGTTGACGTTGTTCATTCCCACTTCAAATTTGTTTAATATCCGGGGGCAAAATACTTTCGGTTGCCACCGAAAAACAATAGCGCCAACTTTCATATGGTTTTGTATTATCAAAGGGAATTGGTTCTTTCCCGAAAGCAGTTGGGACAACTGTACATAATAACGTTGAAATCGTGTAATTTAAATCATCATCTAAATAATGGTCTGATAATGCTTTAAAAATTCCTAATGATAGAGCAGTTCCCCGGGCTGTGGCAAAATTATATAAAACTGCATTTCGTAAATCATCTTCATAGTATTTAATGGCCGCTGGTGGTAAGTTTCAAATATCTAATCAATATTTTTTAGCACTCCCAATCGGAACAATATTACCATTTTCATCTAATGTATTCCCATCTTTGTCATATAAATATTCTTTAATATAGTTAGGAAAAACATTATTATTCCGAATCGGGTAAGTTGGATTGGCACTATCAGGACCTGTTCAATTATATAATTGGTAGCCCGTTAGGGGGTTATTTCCAATAATTCCGTTGTAATTAGTTTCATTATTATAACCAAGATTTTTATAATAATCCTGACTTACTTGTTTTAAAGAAGTCGGAATAATAATGGCCCCGGTTAACCCAACCGTTGCTAGTAATAGAACAATAAATAATAACCCAATATTTTTTAACGAAACACTTAATAAGATTACTTTAAACCGACTAGTAAATTTTTTAAAATGAATTCGTTTTAGTAAATGAGTTAACTTATTCTCAGAACTTAAATTACTATTTGGCTGGATTAATTTTAATGGGTTATCTTTTAACTGGATAATTCCCATCAACAAAATAATAAAAATTGTTAATCCCAGCGCAATAATAATATTGTATAAAAATGATCACCCACTAATAGTAAAATTAACTGGTAAAATAAAGAACTTATTAAAAACATTCATAATTGGGATTTGCATTACTAGTCCTAATCCTCATCCCGCCAGACCGCCAATCAGAGAAATTATTATTCCATATGAAAGATAAGATGCGGCAATTTGATAGATACTAAACCCGTTTGCTTTTAAAATTCCGTTTTCAACTCTCCTTTTGTTAATAATCTTTTTCATAATAAAAACCAACGATAACACTAAAATTGCATAAAAGAAAATCATTAATCCATAATTTATTAACTGGTAAATATTGATGACCGTCCCCAACATCGTGTTCCGATTAGTAATGGCTGCTGTTTCTTGATTACTTTTGATTTGGGCATAATTATTTTGGTTTAAATGTAAAAAATCATCATTTAAATAATATTTAAAATTTTTTAAATCAGTTTGTTTATCAACCCCATACGATTGTAAAAAAGCAGTTGAGTTTTCTTTAATACTATCCCCAATAAAATATTTGGTTAAAGTTTGACTATAAGCAACGGGATTTAAATAAATAATTGCTTCGGTTTGTTGATTAGGGATGGTGTCAGTATCATAAATGGTTGGATAAATATTGCCAACATCACCACCAATAGCACCAACATACAGTGAACGAGTTTGATCATCCCCAAGACTAATAGCATCCCCCACTTTGACATTATAAAGTCGTTGATAACTTGGTGAAACAACAACATAAACATTATTACCTGGCTGGTTTCAAGTGGGATCGCGTTGATAGGTTTCAAATAATCGCATTTGATCATTGGCAAATAGATCTTCCCAATTAATAATTTTATATTTTAAATTCTTTTGGTAATCCCACGCGTAATATTCGTGGCGATTAAAAATTTTAAAGTTATTTACATCCCCTAAAATTTGGCTATAGGTATTAAATAAATCAATAATCCGAAAGAATTTTGCTGACGAATCATAAGCATATAAATTTCCCACTTGGTAACTAGCAAAATTACGGGGATCACTTAAGCTATCCAAGCTAGTTCCAAACTCAGATTCAAAAAGATAACTATATGTTTGATTATTATTAGTACGGTTAATTATCATACACCAGCAATCCTAACATCCCGCCCATTTTATTAGTAAATAAATAATTAGGATCGCCCTGCTGATTGCTCGGAATTTGATTATCGGTTTTATCTAAATAAATTTGCTGACTTCATTTAGTTACGTTATCATCATTTAGGTAATTAACAATTTGGTTAAGATCAGTAGTATTGTTAGTTTTGGCATAAATCTGCATCAACTGTAAAATATTAAAAGAAGTGGGAGCTTGTTGTAAGACTTTAAAATAATTATCTAAATCCTTTTGATATTTTTGTTTTAAATTATCATTAGTCGTTATGCTAATTTTATTAACTAATTTGCCAACTAACGAATTCTGAAAGTGTTTACTTGTTAGGTTAATATTATTCAAACTATAAATATTAGCCATTGAATAACCAGGCGCAAAAGACACTATATAATTACCATCAGTACTAATTGTAAAATATTCAGCTTTTAAAGCTTGGAGCACATCATCTGGTTGCGCACCAATTGAAATTGTTGGCAAACTGTATTCTAAGCGATAACTTTGGTCCGGATTCTTTTTATACACTTCAATTTTTTCATCCGTAAAAGAAGTCCAGGGCGTAATACTCTGGGTATTTTGATAATTAAGTAGTGAATTATAACGAAAAGAATAATCATAATTAAATTCACCATTGCCCATATAGTTATATGCTGAGTTTAACCGTTGATTAATGGTATTGGAAGAAACAAATAAAATTGAAGACAAGGCCACTAAAATAATTAATATTACGAGTTGAATTTTATCTTTTAAACTACTTTTTAATGCCTGCTTAATTAATAACAACATCTTGTACCTTAACAACAAAAAACTTATTAGTTATTGCTAACTAGTAAGTTCTTTAAAATTTTAATAGTAACGCTTATTATTAATTGTTCAGATAAAGTTTCCCATTTTGGCAACTGCTCCCTCCGGAGTAATGTCAAAAGAAACAGTATAAGTATTTTTAACAGAATTAAAAGTAGTTCCTAACCCATCATGATTTTTTCAATCTTCTAATGAGTAATTAGGATTATTAGCGTCACCCGTTGGCGCCACCCCTTTTAAGTTACCAGAATTATCAGAAGTTAATTGAATATTTAATGGGGTTGAATGGTATTTATCTAAATTTTGTTGGTTATTAACCATACTATCTCCCAGACCATTATAAGTCATCGTATAAGTTAAGGTTGACCAACCTCCACCAGTATCAACGCGTTGCACCGAATTCGGAACAATATCTCAGATATCATCTCGGTATAAATAATCAAAATAATTATTTGTTAAATCACTTGTTGCTTGGTTAGTTCATTTTGTAAATAAACTATCTGAACTTTTAAACATTGCTTTTAAGAATTCATACATTCCCCCACTCGTATTTCATTTAGCCATATATGACATCATTGACCCAGGTGCAACTTGATAAGCACCCGTCGCATCTTTTGTCATCCCCAGTTTCATTAATACTCAATCATGGTAAGAAATTATCTTTCCAGTTCCATCATCAACCGCCTTGACTGTACCATTTTTAGGGTCAGTAAAATCATGTAAATTATAATTTACTTCATCACTAAATCCCGCAATCGCTTTTAGTGCTGCAACATTTGCTTTTTGTTCAGCTGATTGTTCAGTTCCATCATTTGCTGATGAACCAAACATTGCTCCAAAATCAGCAAAAGCACCTAAGAAAGTAAGGACTGGAATTTGATTATATTTAAAAGCATTAACCATCATAATTAAAATATCTCATAAACTCCCTTGTACTTGGGCATTACGTAATTGGTCAATTTTGGCCATCAAGTTTTTATAAGCCGCTGTTGATAAAACTTCATTTAATTTTTGTTGGTCAACATTTGGTGAGGCTTTGATTGCTAAATTGAAAGTATCATATAACTCCACAAACTTAGCATAGACATTAATTCCCCCGCTTAAACTAGCTAACTTATCCATTGAAATTGGCGCAAATAACCCTGCATTGGCAATTTTATTTGGTAGCGCATCAAATTCTTGCAGAACTTCAAATAGTGATTTTCCAATCGTAGGATCTAATACTTTTGTATAGTTTTCTCCTAATAATGAACTATCCGCTAATTGCCCAAACACATCATTATCCGTTTTCGTTCCAAACAAGGCAGTTACTGCCGTGTTTAAATGTTGAAAAATAAATTTTCGTAATTTATCATCTTGGCCACCTAAAAAAGTATCTTGACGGACAAATGGTAGGACTTTTGAAATACTTGCTAATCCCGTAATTGCATTTGTTTGACTCATCATACTAAACCCTTGCCCTAAGAAATTAACAGTATTTAGTGCATACATATTTGTAGCATTTTTTGTTACATTATAAACATTAAAGTTATTGGCATTCCCAAAAGCAGTTCCATCATCAGTAATATAACCATTACCCTTAACTTTATCATTTAATAATAGTAACTGGTATAAACGTGAAGAATCAATCACATTGTCATTGGCTCCTGCACTAGCATATCCCCCCGGTATTTGGTCTTTTAAATCAGCATGGAACAAGTAATTTGAAAAAGCTCCCGTATCTGAATAAGCTCAACTAACTGGATTGTTTGGTGCTACGATATTAACTAAATTATCTACCGTATACGCACGGTTTTTACGATGAAAATTAGCTTTGGCTTGGGTTAAGTCAACCACAGCCCCTGTTTTAGTGGTAAATTTATCTTTTGTTGAATTAACAAATCAGTTTAGCATATCCTGGGCATAAACATTTAAATTCTCATGGCGAGAAGAAATTAATAATTTTGAAATTGCTAATTAATTTTTAACTAGCTCTTCATTTGTTTTATTAGCAATTTGGTCAAGTTCATGGTCAAAATATGAAACATTTGTTTTCCCATTGTTTGTTTTATGACAAGCAACAACACTAACAGTTGATGAACCAACTAATGTCACTACTCCTAAAATACCTAATAATTTTCGCATATTTTTTTAAATCTCCCTCATTGTTATATCTTTCTTTCCAAAGATAAAATAATTAAAACAAAAAAAAAAAAAAAAGCAATTTTAACAAATATTGACATTTAGAAAATTCATAAAAGTGCTTATTATTTAACTTTCAATGGGCGAGCAAAAAAGTAAAATTATCTCAAAATTAGAAAATAAATTACGATTTTTTAAATATTTTCTCTAAAAATAATTGCAAAAATTCTTTCCCGCTATATAATGAAATTAGGATAAGATTTTACTTGATTATTTTAAAAATAAACAATAATAAATAATTTTTTAATTTGTGAAAGAAGGATAATAACTATGAAAACTCTATTAACATTCCTAGGGAGCAGTATCATTGGGGCAACAAGTGTTGCTAGTGGTACTGTCCAAATTCATGAAAATAATATTACAACAAATAATGTAACTAACGGATTATACTCTTTTGATGTAAGTGGCAGAGATGACTATATTTTTGGTTGGCATTGACAAGATAGTAGTACTTTTAATGACAATAATGCTAACATCAACTATCAGTGAGGAAGTAAAACATACCATGGTGGTTTAGACTATACCACAGTTGATATGACAAATGCGCCCGTTTCAGAACAATGAGAACAATATAAAACTGTTTATCTTTTCTCACGCGATGTGTTCATTGGTTTAGCCGAAGTAAGAATGTTTATTACAATGGATTACCACAAAGGATATGATGGTAAATATAATATTAGATATCATGCTTTAAATTCAAAAACTGATTGATCTGGTTCATATGCTCATTTTTGAGGAAGTTTATAATATTTTAATAATCTATTTTTAAATGTAATTTGAGTAAAATTTTATCTCGAAACTAAATGCGATGCTACTTTAGTTTAAAAAAGAATTACTATATTAGTAATTCTTTTTAGCGTTCATCTTTAATTTTATTTAAAACAGCGAATTTAATTTCCTCATAAACATTGGGGTTATTGATAAAATACTCTTTAACTTTTTCACGACCCTGACCCAGTTTATTTTGTTGGTAAGAATACCAAACTCCGGCCTTATCAATAATATTATAATTAACAGCTAAATCAATTAGTTCTGTATACTTATCAATTCCTTCGTTATAATTGATATCAATACTTGCTACTTTAAAAGGCGGGGCCACTTTATTTTTAACAACTTTAATCTTAACTTTATTGGCAATGGCTACTCCTGAATTAGTTAAAGTTTCAGCCCGACGAACCTCTAACCGCACCGAAGAATAAAAGCGTAATGCGCGGCCCCCTGCCGTTGTTTCGGGATTACCAAACATTACCCCGACTTTTTCACGAATTTGGTTAATAAAAATAACAATACAATTAGTTTTTGAAATAACGCCGTTTAATTTTCGTAAGGCTTTACTCATTAGTCGCGCTTGGGCGCCGACTGTTACATCACTCATTTCTCCTTCTAACTCCACTTTGGGAACTAATGCCGCTACTGAGTCAATAACCACAATGTCAATTACCGTTGATTTAACTAAGGTTTCCAAAATATCTAAGGCTTGTTCACCAGAATCGGGTTGGGCAATAATTAATTCATCAATATTAACCCCTAACCGTTTCGCATAACTAGGATCTAAGGCATGCTCAACATCAATAAAAGCTGCTTTCCCATTTAATTTTTGGACCTCAGCAATTGCATGCAAAGATAAGGTTGTTTTCCCCGACGATTCCGGACCAAAAATTTCAATAATCCGCCCTTTCGGATAACCACCAATGCCAATCGCATTATCTAACACTAAGCTACCCGTTGACACTGCTTCAATCGTTAAATGTGATTTATCCCCTAATTTCATTACCGCACCCTTCCCATAAGTACGCTCAATTTCCTTCATAACATTTTTTAAAATATTATCGGGATCACTATTAGTTACTTTGGTTGGTTCAGTTAAAACTTTATCATCATTCATCTTCAATGCCTCCTTCTATTTTAGATTTACCTAATTCACTAGCTTTTTCCTTTAATTTTTTCAACAATTTTTAATAATTCCTTACAAACTGCTTGGCAAACTGCTAACTTAATTTCCCCGCGAGTTAAAGTGGGATTAAAATTAAATGCTAACGGATAAGTTTTATCATTATAACATATACAACAATAAACAACACCAACTGGTAAATTATCTAACACCCCTGGCCCAGCATTGCCAGTAAAACTAACACTAATATCACTAGCAAATAGTTTTTGACATGCCTGGGCCATTGCGAAGGCAGTTTCAGCAGAAACAACTCCGTATTGATCAATAGTTTCAGCATTTACATGTCCGACCTGAACTTTTATGGCATTAGTATAAGTTACTAACGAACCTTTTACTGTTAAACTAGCATGGGGAACATCAGTTAATAATGAGGTAAATAACCCCCCAGTTAATGATTCATAAGTCGCAATTGTTAACTTTTGTTTAATTAAACTTTCTACTAATTCTTTAAACATCTTTGCCCTCCAAAACTTTTTTATATTATATTTTTCTTTTTAATTATTATAATATAATTAGAGAAAGAAAATGAAAAAGAAATGAGGATGTCAAAATGAATTGAGCTAATCGCATTACCCTAGTTCGGATAATCTTATTACCGATTATTTTAGTCTTATTATTAATTTATCCATTTGGGGAATTATTATATCATGGTTGAACTGATACCATTGTTGCCAAGAGTGAACATGTTACTTATACCTTACCAATTAGTTATTTAATAGCTGGTGTTTTGTTTGCCATTGCTAGTTTAAGTGATGCCTTAGATGGTTATATTGCCCGAAAATATGGACAAGTGACTACCTTTGGTAAATTCTTTGATTCAATTGCTGATAAACTATTAACAAATGGAGTCGTTATTGTCTTTGCCTGTGCTAATATCATTCCAGTGTGAATGTGTTTAATTTTAATCTTACGTGATTTTTTAATTGATGTTGTTCGCCAAATCTTAGCTGCTAAAACAGTTGTTATGGCCGCTAACTGGCTAGGAAAAATCAGAGCAGCCTGTGAAATGCTAGGAATCTTTATTTTATTCTTTGTTGGATATCGCATGTTTAATGGTCAACCTCAGACAACTGGTGAATTTAATGAATATGGTTGGGTTAACCAAATTATTATGATTCCAATGTACTTAGCAACTCTTTTATCAATTACTTCTGCTGTTAATTATATCTATTTAAACCGCACCGCATTATTTGATATGGCAGTTATTAATAAACCAAAATTAACAACAATGAAAGGTGAAACTTCGCCAAATGAAAAAAAATAACTTTTCCCCCGAACAATGAGCAATTATTACCGGGGCTAGTAAAGGCCTTGGTTATTACTATTGTGAAGAATTATTAAAAAAAGGTTATCATATTATTGCGGTCGCTCGAAATACTAGTAGTGTTAATGAATTAGTAAAAAAATATCCAGCTCAAAAAGTAGTATTATTAAACCTTGATTTAAGTATTCTTGATAATTGTTATCAATTATTTGAACAAACTAAAAAATATTTTGTTAGCGTTTTAATTAATAATGCTGGTTATGGGGTCTGGGGTTACTTTAAAGATTCTGATCTTAGCCAAGAATTAAATATGCTTAATTTAAACATTAATGCGTTACATATTTTAACAAAATTATTTGTGCAAAGATTTAGTGACCAACAAATTGGACGAGTTATTAATGTTGGCAGTTTAGCTGCCTTCACCCCAGGTCCGGTATTTGCTAGTTACTATGCTTCAAAAGCATATGTTTATAGTTTAGGTGTCGCTGTTAATACTGAATTAAAAAAAACAAAATCTCCGGTTCGGGTTATCACAGTTTGTCCCGGTCCGTTAAAAACTGACTTTTGAAATCGTAGTAGTAACCAACAAAATGCCAAATACCATTCCACAGTAAAAGTAATGCCTACCGATAAATATGCCAAAAAATCATTACGTAAAGCTTTATCAACTAAACGAAAAAACTATATCATTACAGGGACAACTAATAAATTCGTTAAAAAATTAACAAAATGAATACCCCAAAATTGAGTGCTAACTTCTGTTTATAATTATCAGCGGAAAAGAAAATAAATGAAGATGTTATAATAACATCTTCATTTTTATTTATGATTTAATTCATATATTTTTGCATTATCACCATATGTTCCAACTAAAATAGTACCATCATGAAGCTGACAAAGAGCCTCACTAAAAAATATTTTGTCAATACTTTGGGGTGGAGAAATTACCATTTTAACTGAGCCATCTTCATTTAACTGTATGGCATCACCCTTGACGTCAACAACAAGAATAGTACCATCTTGAAGTTGAATTCCCGCAGTAAAGCGAGCGACTCCAGGCAAGGGAAATTGGGTAATTAGTTTAAAAGTACCATCTAACCCAACTTGAAAAATACTATTAGAAATAAGTCCTAGAATATTTCCATTTTTTAATTGTATTAAGAAACCATCAGAGTCATTTGTAGTATTTTCTCCCTTGACAGTAGGAAATGACCACAATTGCTGTTTAATACTCCCGTCAGGATTTAATTCAAAAATATTACGATCAAAGCCAGACAATAAAATTCTGCCATCGTTTAATTTGCTTATTTTTCTCAAATTTTTTCCTTTAGCCTTTTCATCAACAATAGTTTTTTTAATGGTTCCTTTTAAGTCTGTCACATAAATAGTCCCATAATTATTAGGAATTAATAATGTATCTGGTGATAATTGAAAAATATCAGTAAGTGGTTCTTTATAAGTAGCCAATTTTTGATGAATAGTGCCATCAGAATTTAACTGATATAAACTGTAAGAACCTATTGCCAAAATTTGCCCATTTTTTAATTCTCTTATAGCAGCAACATAACTCTTGAAATTAGTTTCAACTAATTTTTTAATAGTCCCCACATGAGGATTGTAAACTCGATAATAAATTCTTATTGTAGTATCACTAATATAAAAATTGCTCTTATCAATAGCTGAAACATTTGCTTCGGTACTAATAATCTCACTAACAATAACATCCGACATTTTTAGATAAGGATTTTTAGCTTGCAAAGCATGGCGAATAGTATCTTGAGTATTATCCAGAATATCACCCAAATTAGAATCGGTTAAATCATCAGTAAGTAATTTTTTATTTTGAACATTTAAATAAACTGTGGCCTGGTCAGCAGTAATGTAAACCATACTTCTTTTTGGATTAACACTAATAATAGCTTGGTGTAAAGATGTTCCGGACTTTGTTACATTTAACTCACTAATTACTAACTGGGGATTATCAATTTTAACCGCATTCAAAATATCAATCGCTGAACTTGTTGTATTAATTGCACTACTTATAATTTGTTTTTGCAAATGAGTTTTTAAAGTTATTTTATCTGCTAAAAATTCGACTGTTAACTTTGAATCATTTTTGTAATGGGTACTACCAGCTTTCGTAAAAATAACAGCTTGGGTTTGCGAAATGTTTTTTAGTAAAACATCATTGATCACAACATCTGGATTTTTTTCTTTGACTGCTTGCAAAATTGTAGTACTTTTATTATCAGATAATTCACCTAATTCTAAATTTTTAACATCCGTACTTAAATCAATTCGTTTGAAATTTTGCTGGCTAATCGCACTTGCAACTTCTTTTGAAATAGTAAAATAAAATCCTAATCCTCCTGCTAAACCAGCCGCTGCCAACACAATTAAAACTAACAAGACGATTAAAAAGTTACGACGCATCTTTGTCATATGCTTCATATTATGAAGATGCATCACTCCTAACTGGTTAATCTTATGATTCATATTCTTCATAAAATTCATATTAGCTTCATTTAAATTTGGAGTTGTTAAATCATTTGTGGGCGGAATAATAATTCCAGGATCATCAAAATTATTATTATCATGGACTAATGTAAAAGAGTCTTGATTAGAAATTGAGGATTGACTATTATTAATAACATTTTCTAAAACAATGTCTTTGTAAATTCCCCGTTTATCAAATAAGGTACTTTTCACAAATAACCCAAAATGACGATTAGCACAGCGCAAATACAGGACTATTTTAATGTCATACTCTTCTTTTAATTCTACTAAACTCTTATCTTTAATTTCTAAAAAGATTAAATTTTTCAAAAAATCTGGTCTTGTTTCCTTAACAATTTTTAACTTATCTTTTAACTCCTGTGCACATGAGCGACACAAAAAATTAACATCCGCATTCTTCATAATTAATATGTTCTCCCATTCAAAAATTAATATTGCAATAAAATTAATCTAAAGTTATTTTACAAAAAAAAAAAAAAAAGCAAGATAATACATTAACTTTGCTTTTTAAATATAATAAAAAGTTTATTATTCCTTGGTAAAATACTTTTTATCTAGATCCTATTCATTATTCAATTCATATATTCCATTACTTGTTCCCATCAAAATAGTGCCCGTGTTAGTTTGAAATATTGATACGGGAATCGCAACTAAGACATTTTGACCAACTTCCGTTTTAATTGAACCATCATCATTTAATTGGTAAATTTTACCACCATTTCCTTTGTTTCAATAACCAGCAGCTAAAATAGTTCCATCTTTAAGTTCAACTATAGTGTGAAAAAAACTAAAATTATCTACCTGATCTACCACTAATTTAAATGTTCCATTTAAATTAACTTGATAAATTTGGTGACCATTCACTACTAAAATAATCCCATTCTTTAATTTTACTAAACCATTTATCCCATATTCATTTGGTAATTTGACTATTTTATTTTTGATTGTTCCATCAGAATTTAATTCATAAATATTTCCCTTTGCTCCTCCTAGAAGAATCATCCCATTTTGTAATTGAATTATCGCTTCTGGAGTTTCAGTAATATTAAATCCTAGTTTTTTAATGGTGTCATTGACTAGGTCTAATTCAAATATTTCTCCTCTTATATCAAGAATTCATATTCTACCATCCAATAATTGGATCATATCCGCAATGCTTTCGTCAACATGGGAACTTAATTTATGTTTTACTGTCCCATCTAAATTTAATTCATAAATAAACTCTGCACTAGAAGCAAGTATTCTACCATCTGTTGTTTGGATAAAGGCGAATGAATCAAATACCTCATTAATCTTGCGTTTAACAGTACCAATATGAGGATTATATATTCGAAAATAAACTTGTACTTGTTGTCCTGATATGTATGATTGACTATCTTTTTTAGGAGTTAAAAGGACTCCATTATTAGTAATTGAATCATTAATAATTTCTAATTGATTAATATCTACTTTGGGATTTTTATTTTTTACAGTCGCTAAGATTGTCTCTGGTTTGTTATCATGCAGATCACCAATGTTAGTTTCTGTTAAATCATTAGAAAGCATTTTCTTCCCACTACTATTAAAATAAACAGTTATTCTATCGTTTGGTAAATATATTGTACTATTTTTAACAAAAATATCAGTTTGAGTCGCCGTACTTGATCCCAGATCAACTGCTAAATCTTGAATTATTACTTGTGGATTTTCTTTTTTAATGCCAGCTAAAATATCCTGCTCTTTTGTTGGTTCATTAACTTCGTTAGTAATAACTTGATTATGGATATCAGTTTTTAAAGTTATTTTATTAGCTAAATATTCCACACTAACTGTTGAATTATAATTATAATGACTACTAGAAGATTTGGCGACTAAAGTTGCTCTTGTTTTTGAAATATCTTTTAGCAAAATATCATCAATGATTATTTTATCATTAAGAGCTTTAACTTTAGCTAAAATTGTTGTATCTTTATTATCAACAATTGATCCTAATTCTAAATTCTTAACATCTTCGCTTAAATCAACCCGGTTAAAATTTTGCTGACTAACGGCACTTGTAACTTCTTTTGAAATAGTAAAATAAAACCCTAATCCCCCTGCTAAACCAGCAGCAGCTAACACAATTAAAACTAACAATACAATTAGAAAATTACGACGCATTTTAGACATATGCTTCATATTATGAAGATGCATCACCCCTAACTGGTTAATCTTATGATCCATATTCTTAATAAAATTCATGTTCGCCTCATTCAAACTAGGAGATGTTAAACTATCTGATGAAATAGCAACAATACCAGATTCGTTAAAGTTCTCATCTGGCAATGTTAGATAAGAATCATTTCTAGAAATTACTGGTTGCTCATTATTAATAACATTTTCCAAAACGATATTTTTATAAGTACCTTTTTTATCAAATAAGGTGCTTTTCACAAATAACCCAAAATGGCGATTGGCACACCGTAAATACAACACAATTTTAATATCATACTCTTCTTTTAACTCTACTAAACTCTTATCTTTAATTTCTAAAAAAATTAAATTTTTTAAAAACTCTGTTCTTATTTCTCTGATAATTTTTAGCTTATTTTTCAACTCTTGTGTACACGAACGACACAAAAAATTAATATCCGCGTTTCTCATCTTTAATATATACTCCCATTCAAAATTAATATTTTTGCAAAATTAACTTAAAATTATTTTACCAAAAAAAAAAAAAAAAACCAATTAAGTGCATTATTCATAATATTATATCCGATTATTAAATTTTATTATTAAAAATTGACTTAATAAGTTAATTAAGTCAATAATAATGCCGGTTCTCTATTTAAATGGTTTTTAAAAATTTTATTAACTCCAAAATGAACAGCCAAAATCATTAATATTGAAAAGACAAAGGTAAAAGCAGTATCGGAAATTCAGTGCATACGTTCAACAATTAAGGCAAAATTTATTGAAATAATGTGAATTAATCAAATTACAAATAATCCTTTTACTTTTCAGTTTACTTCTTTATTATCACTATTTTTTAAAAATAAAATAATTAACGCCCCGGAACAAAAGGTCGCATTAATATGACCACTTGGAAAAGCATACTCTCATGGGAGATTAAAAACTGGCATATTAGGATTATCAATTAAACTAGTTGGTTTCCACCAAGGGTATTGGTATTCTCACGGAATATTATCAACATAACCGCTCCCTAAATTATAGCCATATTTAAATTCAGATTGTTGGAGGTAATGGCTTAGTAAATCCGGGTGAGCTCTTATTAAATCTCCAAAAATAGCATTATAATAATATGTTCGTTGAGTTGATCCCTTTAAAATAGCTACTACTAAATAAGTAATAATTAAGAAAGAAACCCCTTTCACGGCTTTAATTCATGCTTGCTCAGTTAAAATTCGGTTTGTTTTAACTAATTTAAAACGAACATAGTATAAACCTAATCCTAATAAAACTGTTTGGTAAATAAAAGCTAAAATTGAACCAGTCAATCGATATTTCATACTATCAAGTAAAATATAATCAATCCCAAACCCAAAACCTTCATCCGTTGTGGGAATAAACGCAATCGTAAGAGAGTTGCCAATAACTCATCCTAGTCCTACGATGATATAATAACTATTTACTATTCAATAATTATTTTTAAATTTTATTTTATTCCGTTTAATTTTAACTAAAAATAACGTTTCTAACAAAATTGCTAAATAAATCAATAAGACAACAAATAATTCAGTATTACCTAATTGATTATAAAAAAGAGCTCAGTATTTGCCAAATTCATTATTTAATCCACCCGCTAGTACCGCCGCAATTTGATAATCAACACCATATCACGCGCTTGCAATTAATAATCCTAAATTAATAACAAAAATTATTAACAGAGGGATCGCAAAAAAATATCAATGGGAATTTTTGTTCGTGAAAAAATTAGCCTTAACTGACCTCGTTGGATTCGTTGACTTCATTATTTGACTGTTTTATTTTAGTTTTAATTTTTCCGAACAAAATTTCTCATCAAGTTTCATGTAATTTAGTATTAGTTTGATATTGGTAAATTGGTTTGAAAAAGTATGGAATTGCTAAACCAATTAAAATAATACCAAGACCGCTAAAGAAAGCAACCACAAATTGCCAAGGGCGTGGTAATTCTTTTAAGCCTAGGGCTCATGTAATGTCTCCCACAATGTAATTTGTGCCAAAATAGACATTAAATAACTCAACTAAGGCTAACACAATAATTCCCGTAATAATTGCAAATTGAAATGCTCGTTTTGAAAACTTATAATCTGTGAAATTAAATAAGTAGATATACATAAAACCAAACAACGTTAAGATATGGCCTAAAAAGAAAACATAATAGGTTCATTCAAAAATAGTTGGTTGTTTACTTGGAAAAATTAACGTTAAAATTGGCCCCATTACTCCTAGCGGGAAAAAACAATCTAGAAAAATTCTTTTTGGATATAAAAGCATAATAATAGCTACTCATGCTGAAATTGTACAAGCATATAAGGTAAAATAATTGGCAAAATGTTGCCATCCCTGGTTGCTTAACATTTCTCAAAATTGGGTAGCTTCCGTAATTAATAATCAAGCAACAATTGCAAAGCGTAAATACCAAGTTTTTGTTGTTTTAAAATAAAAATTAGGAAAAACTCATAAGCTTCCAACTAATAAAATTGCAATAATAATTGGCAAAACTCAAGAAAATATCACCATTTTTTTACCCCTTTAAATAGTTAATTTCAAATTCTTAAATACTATTTCTTAAAAATGATTTTAAAATAAAAAAGTATTTAAAAATTATCCCATTGTTTTAACAAATTGATTTTGATAGTATTGTTTCTTCATATCATTTCAATTTCTATAAATAATTATACTATTTTTTAAATAAGTTTTTTTAAAAAAAAAAAAAAATTCTTGGAAACCTTACTTTATTTTCAAAAAATAACAAAAAATTTCTAAAATCCTCTGGTGAATTTTATCTCCCTTAGAATTAAAAAAAACACCCAATGGGTGTTAAATTTTAATAATATTATTAACTTATTATTAAGCATAAATTCCATACCGGTCAATTAAACTTCTGGTACGACGTTCTAACAAAATAAACAATGTGGTATTTAAAATATATTTTGCCAGAAAAATCCCAAAGAAGATAGCTAAGAATGTTAAAGTATGTTGCCAACTACTGAAGATCCCATCTAGTCCGCTTTCCCCTTCATCAACATCAAAACTTTGGTGACCAGTTGATAATAAAATTTTAGCAACTAATAATACCGCACAAGCTTCAATTAAAGCACAAATGGGAACAATTATACTAAAAGCGGTAATTTTCTTTGTTAATCCAATTGTACCAATTCGGTGGTGGTGATCATGGGGTTTTTTAACAACATGATATTCATGAATATCATGGTCTTCAATATTTTCGGGAACTCGTGATTTATAATAAGCATTAAAGACAATGTAATAGATAAATCAGGTAATGAAAACAACTAATATATTTGAGACCATAAAGAAGAACATTTCAATTCAGGTATGGTGGCCATCAATTAAATTATGTATTCATGGTAAGGCAATCCCTTCTAATAAACTAAACCCTAACCCAACAATTGAGATCGAATAAATTAAGACTAGTGTATCAAAGAACCGTACCCCAAAAGTTGCTCCCCAAGGCATGGTAACATCAAAAATTTCAATTAAACTTAATCCAATTGCAATTCCTAAAAAAACAGCAGTAGCAGTGATTTTAAAAACAATTGAGCGGTGGTTATATAATTCTTTATCAAATAATGATTTTTTAATTCTTGTTAAAATACTATCATTTTTAACATTTAAACTAACAGTGGTATTTTTTTCTTTCATTTTTTACTCCTTTTTACTATTTATAAAAATTATAAATAGTAAAAAATAAAAGTCAACTATTTTTAAATTTTTTTTAAAATATTTTCACCTAACAAATATTTAACCAAAATAAAAAAGTTATGATCTCATAACCCACGTTCTGTTATTTATATTGCTATAAATCACTAGTTATTTATCTATTTAAATAATTTCTATTTAAATTCCGTTCTTTCTTCCTTTTTAAAAAGAACAGATTCCCTTACCAAAATTTAGGTTTCTCGCTTGTGGGGTTTACCCGTTCCACTTTCTAAATTTCTTTAGAACATCGTCACTGTGGCACTTTTATAGGTACGGCGCATATTAACACATTAACTTAGCGCTAGCTACCAGCCGTCATAGGTTCACCTATGCCTAACCTTATGGTTTCGGTTAGCACAAACACTACAATCTTCGCAGATTGTGCGAGCGTGGAGTTTCCTCTATTAACTTTAATTAATAGCAACTAGTTCGACCATAACTCTTTTATAATTATATCAAAGATTAAGAATTCGCACCATTGATTTTATTTTTTGTAAAGAAAAGATATAATAATAACAATAAGTGAGGTAAAAAATGAAGAAAGTTTTCATAGCATACCATCTTGGAAAAGATGATGAATACAAGAACCAGTTTCTTGAAAAATTTCAAGAAAAAATTAATATTACAAATGAAAGTTATTATCCTGAGGAAGTTAATGATCGCTTGTTTAGTGACCAGGATCTTATCAACAAAATTAAACAAGAAGTTTTACAAGCCACAAATGTGACAATTGTGTTAATTGGGAGTGAAACTTGAAAACGAAAAAATGTGGATTGAGAAATTGCTGCTAGTTTACAAAAACCAAAATCTTTAATTCTGGGGATTTTCTTGCCAACTAACAATAACTATGGTTTTACCAAAAAATTGATTGATGAAAAAACAATCCCCGCCCGGTTATTTGAAAATTATAAAAAAGGATATCTCCAATTATATAATTGAAACCCCATTAGTATGAAACCATTCGAATGGATTAGCGCTGCTGAAGAACAAGCAACCCAAACTGCCCATAATAATTTAGCATTATTACGGCAAAATCGATAAAATAGTGATCTTAGCACTATTTTTATTTTGGTAAATTTTCCATTTTGCAATAGATTAAATATTGAACCCCAAACTGTTGTTCAAGCAGGGGGTTGATTTCTTCAAAATGTTCAATAATTAAAGTATTAATTTGGTCCTCATAAAAGTGAACACCAACTAAAAGGCCTTTCTTTTCAAAATAATTACATAAAAAATATGTTATTTTAATCTTTAAGTTAATAAGTTCGCTAAGGGTTAATTGTTCGTTAATTTCTTGTGCGCACATAATTTTTGGTTCCTTACTACTATATAAAAATGCCAACATAATAAGAATTCTTATTAAGTCGGCATTTTAAATACTCTCTTGACTATTTATTTGATTACTTTAATAATATCATAGAATAATTCCTAAATAATTAAGAACCCACCACCTTTTTTAATACAAAGAAAATGTTTTAGAATAATTAATGCTTTTTGTTATGGTTTTGAATCATTAATAACTCATGATGGAGTTTATTAAACGTATCAAAATCAATTGATAATAACATTAACTCTTGCACTTGGTAAGCAAAAGAACGAATAATTTGAAAATAAGTTTTATTATCATTACTATAGAAAGAATTGACATCTGGGGTTGGGGTTAACATAATTGGCCAACTAAAATGTTCATAATCAGCATTGGTTAGGCGTTGGTTGGCATTAATTGTTTGCTGTTCCACAATTGATTTTAAACTACTCCGATATAATTTTATTAACTTATTTTTGCGTTGTTCATAATCTAAAATTTCAACAAAATGGTGGTATATAAACTTAATTTCTTTGTTATTGATTGTTTCAAGTTTAAATTTAGTAGGAACCTTAAAATTATTAGCTAAATACTCATCAGCAATTTCAACTAGTTTGTGATGATAAATATACTGGATTACATCATATTTTAACCATTTTAATTCTTTAAAATTGACTAAATAAGGATGAGTCAAAAAACTACTCATTAAGTTTGTTGTTAAATACTTTTGACCAATTAGTCATAATTTCAAAAATTTCTGGTGGTGAATTTTCGTTTTAAAAATAATGTGGTGAAAAAATCAATCCGTAATGTTAACAATTACTTTCATAATATCTTGGTAATTGGCAAAATTATCAATTAAATTCTGGTTGATTTCACAGTCATCATTAGCAACGGCCGAATTAGAGTAATCTTTACAATTAAAATTAATTAATAAATTATTATTTTTCTTAATACGAAGTTTTTTCATCTGTGACCTCCTTGGTGATAATTGATAAGTTACATTTTAATTTTTTTAATAAAAAATTGAATTTTCTAAAGATAATAACCTCGTTCTTGTTTGATAACCACACATTATTATCAATAACTTCCACACGGTTTTCATAACCTACCACATATTTTTTCTATCTATTTAATTATACTAATTTTTAAAGAAAAAATGGGATAAACGCAGAAAAAAATAAAAATTAATAACTAATCGTTATTAATTTTTCCTTCTAAATTATGAATTCTTTTAATTAAATCTGCTTTACTAAATCCTTCTTCTTCTAATTTTGCTTTTTGGGCTTTTGTAACATCTAATTTAGCTTTGAGAACTTCATTTTTCTCTTGTAAATCAGTTAGTTGTTGTCGTAAATATTTAATTTCTTTATTATACTCTTCAGCCATGTTTTCAAAAACTCGATAATCCGTGGCGATCATATCTAGAAATAAATCAACTTCTTGGGGGTCATAACCCTGGTAGTCAACTTGAAACTCCTTATTAACAATATCAACGGCTTTTAATTTTATACTTTTCATTTTTTATCACCTCTTTTAAAGGAAACATCTGTTTTAAATGTTAAATATCAATTGAAGAAAGGACTGGTGTCATGATTTTACCAAATAACCGGGGGATGTTTTTGGAAGAACTCATTAATTATACCATTAATGATTATCGCAAGCGTAACCTCGCCATCATCTATAAACGACCCGTAGAGATTATTCCGGTTGTGAAAAATGGCAACCACATTAGTAAGGCTTATTTTAAAGAAAAATCAACATGTGACTATTATGGTTTATATCAAGGTACGTATTTAGAATTTGAAACAAAAGAAACTAATCAAACAAAATTTAATTTAAATTCTTTAAAGCAACATCAATTTAAACAACTAGAACTTGTTAACTTGCACAAAGGTATAAGTTTTATTATTGTTTATTTTCGCTATTATGACCGTTATTTTTTATTGCCATATCACGCCTTAAACAATTGAATAGTAATGAACACTACCAAACAGATTCCACTGCAATATTTTGAAGATAAGGGCTATGAATTATCAATATCTTATCCATCGTTGTTAGATTTTATCCATATTCTTAATCAGTTAATCAGTTATATTTAGTTAATGATTTTGGCTTATTATTAATATAAGCATCAATGTATTTTACTAACTCATGAAAAGTAATTTTATTATTTTGATGATTATTAATAATTAATGTCAGTTGAAAATCAGAAATTTCGCGGTCTAAATATTTATTTAAGGTTTTTTTATTATCATCTGTTAATGGTTTGGCTAAAATATTATTAATTTGTTGATATAAGAACTTCCGTTCCACATTCATTTGATTGTTTTCAATGATAATAATAATTTTATCAAAAATTGGTGACAAATCCATTTCTAAACCACTTTTTTTCATTTTAATATTAATAAAACCTTGTTGTTTTAATTGATCTAACATTGTTTTCGCTTTTTCTTCTGTAAAATTTGAATGCGTAGCTATTTCCAAGGGGGTAATAAATCTTTTATCAGAAGAAGAACAGTTCATAATCAACATGATTAACACTAACTGTTCTTCTGATAAATTTATTAACTTGTAATGATTCAGTAAGAATCTTCACTTATTGATACTACCTTTGTTAAATAAACTATTTAACATTGTTTGTAATTATATTCAAATTAAATTAGTTTAATGCATCTTTTAATTGTTTAGCTGCTTTAAATTTAGCTGCTTTAGATGCAGGAATTTTGATAGTTTGCCCAGTTGCTGGGTTTCTTCCATCTCTAGCTGCTCTTTCAGAAATTGAAAATTTTCCAAATCCAGCGATTGATACTTCTTGTCCTTTAGTTAAAGTATTTGAAATTTTTTCAAAAATGAAATTAACCATTCTTTCACCATCGGCTTTTGATGTATTAAATTCTCCAGCTAGTAATTCTGCTAATTCTTTTTTTGACATAATTTTCCACCTCTTCTAATTTAAACCTTATATTTCGTAGGTTTATGTTATTTTACATTATTTTTTATAAAATGTATATAAAATATAGAAAAAAAGACATTTTTTAAAAAATAATTTTTCTGTTCAAAAATTAAAAATAACTAGGAAAAACCTGGTTATTTTGCAATTTCAACTTCTAGTAAGTACTCTTGGTTATCGTTTTTGCGCAAGAGATTAATCCATGGCTTTTCATCCAATGGTGTATTTTCATAATTAACAACATCCTGGTGACCATCTCACGGTTCCACACAAATAAATTTTGCATCATCATTGCATTTCCAAATAATAACATTTGGATAACCAGTGGTACGAATTTTAATAACCCGGTTTGGGTCAACTACTAAAATATGGTCAGTTGACTGGTCAAATAATGCATAGCATTGCGATTTTGAAAAATCATATTTATCCAAAAAGATTTCATTAATGTTTTCCGTTGGTAAATTATCAGTTAAAAAATTATCCAGTGGAACATGGGTCAAAGTTTGTGGCCGGTCAAAAATTACTTTTCCTAAATGATCATCACAAATAAAGGCGGGATGTCATCCAAAATTATAGGGCAATTTTTCACTACCATTATTAACAATATTAACTTTATTAAGTAACTTATTGCCTACTAACTCATACGTAACATATATAATAAATTTAAATGGATACTGGTCTTGAAACTCATCAGTACTTTCATATCGCACTGTTAAAATTGTTGATGAATACTCAACGACTTCTCAATTAATAATATTACGAAAAAAACCATGACCATTCATTGAGTAAGTTTGGCCATTATAACGATATTGATTATTAATTAATTTACCGGTAATTGGAAAACAAATTGGTCATGATTTTTTTCATACATTATCTTTTTGATAAACATATTCTTTATTGCCTTTTTTTAATGATACTAGTTCAAATGGATCTTTGCTAATTTGGGCGGTTAATTCACCATTATCTAGAATATACATTTTTCCCCTTCTCTCTATTTTCTTTACCATTATAATACAAAAAAAGCCAAAGCGGCTTTTTTTTCATTAAATTAATACCCACTTTGGTGGCTTTCACCTCTAACAATTGCAACCCCACCACTAGTTCCGATTCTAGTTGCTCCAGCTTCAATCATATTGATAGCGTCTTCTTTTGTGCGTACTCCTCCGGCTGCTTTAACTTGGTAGTTATCGCCAACTGTTTTTTTCATTAAGCGAACCGCTTCAACAGTAGCTCCACTTTTATTAAATCCAGTTGAAGTTTTAACAAAATCAGCTTTCGCTTCCATTGCTAATTGGCAAGCTTTGACAATTTCTTCATCAGATAATAAGCTGATTTCAATGATAACTTTTAAAATTCGATCTCCGGCTGTTTTTTTACAAGCAGTAATATCATTTAAAACTAGGGCATAGTCTTTTGATTTAAAAGCCCCAATGTTCATTACCATATCAATTTCATCTGCCCCGTTATTAATAGCATCATTAATTTCAAATGTTTTAACCGCGGTAGTATTTGCTCCTAGCGGAAATCCAACTACTGTGCAAACCTTCACATCACTATCTTGTAATAAGCTCGTTGCTAAACTAACATTTGTGGGGTTAACACATACCGAGGCAAAATCATATTCTTTTGCTTCGGTACATAGTTTAATAATATCCTCCATTGTCGCTTCTGGTTTTAACAAAGTATGGTCAATATATTTATTTAACTCCATCACATTTCCTCCTTATGTTATTCGTTAATATTAACTAATTCTAAAACTCTAATTGCTTCAATTGTTAAATCTAATAATCGTCGCATTTCGTTAATATCATTTACTTTAATTATATTGATAAATTTCTTTAATTCATAGACTATTTTGTTTTTATTTCCCTCTTCGGTAAATAACTGCGTTGTTTCATTTTGAAAACGATCATAGATTGCTAAATTACTTAGCATTGTTAAATGATCAAATGTAATTGTATAGTCATAACTTAAAATTTCACTTTTGCTAATTCCAGTAGCTGCTTTGGAACAGACAATATTAGTAATAATATCATTTTCATGGCGTATAATCACAACGTTATTAATATCAACATTGTTTTTTAACTTATGACTCATTGCTTTAACTTCTTTTACTTTTCCAAATAATGCAATTGCTAACTCCACAGGGTAAATTAAAGCATCATATAAAGAACCCTTTCCAAGATTTTCATCAAAAACCGAATGATACTCATCTATTAAAACTTCTTTCATACGACTTGAATATTTGTTTCAATGAAAACTTGCAATAAAGGGCTTAATTTTATTAACGTTTTCACTTAATACTTCATATTCAGGCAAGTGAATTGGTTTAAAGGCTTCCATTAAAATAACATTATTCACCAGGGCAACCTGTTCTAAATCCCGTGCTTCATGGGCACTAAATGCTAATGGTTTTTCTAAAAAAACATGTTTTTGTTGTTGCAAAAAATATTTAGCTTGTTGGTAATGTAATCCGTTGGGAGATGCAATATAAATTGCATCGATATGATCTAACATATCTTCAAAAGTAGTTGTCATCCGTACTTGCAAGCTATTTTTTAAAGAGAAAATCTTGGCTTTTTCCATACTGCGTGAATAAAGACAACTCAATTCAATATCTTTGATTTGCCGAGCAGCATCAATAAACTCAGTAGCAATATTACCAGTACCTATAATCCCAAATCTTAACATAATTTCACCTCTTATCTATTATTTTATGCTATATTTGTTAAAATCACAAAAAAGTATTTTAAATTTCATTCGGAAAAAGAAAAAAACATTTTATTAAAATGTTTTTATGCTTTAATTATTAATAATTAAGCGGTAGTTTTAATCCTAAAAGTAATCTTATCATTAATACTTTTAGCATTAAAGAATTGTGATGTTCCGCTGATTTTCACGATATATTTAGTAGCATCAGTAGAATCAAGCGCACCAGTTAAACTAGCGGTATCAAAGTAACTATCAGGAGCATTGGGTCCAAAAAGTTGTTTAGTAGCAGCTGCTTTTAATTTAGCTAAATTTCCCTTATCCGCTTCAGCAACTTCAATCACTTGCCGACTAGCAGGTAACCAATCTTCTAAATAAGGCTGTAAATTAACATCCTTTCATTCAACTTGGCCGGTAAAACCACTCACATTTGGTTTTGCTTTAAAGTTAACTGTCGCATCTGATAAATTAAGGATTTTGTCAACAAGAACAGGGGCTGATATGTTAACCTCAACTTGTGATCAGTCAAAATAGTTAGTATAAATTGCTTGAATTGCAGTTTCTAATCCCCGCGTAAAATTAGGATCAGCATCTTGACCATAAACACCATTATAAGTTAAATTAAGTTTTCCATCTTTTGTTACTTGTTCATACGTTAGTCTACTTAAATCAATTCCTGAGGCAATTGGGCTTGAACCCCCACCTCCCGGTGGTACACAAGCAACAACTGAGGTTGCACTAATTGTCGCAATTGAAATAGCTCCTAACATTGCTAATATTTTCTTCATATCGAAACTCCTTCTCAAGATGTGGCACTTTAATGCTTCATATATTAATAATTATAACCTATTATTCTGGTTTGTCATCCTCCAAAAAAGGATTAATTGGTTTGGTATCCGAAGAAGAGTCCTTTTCAACAAGGGGAGAATTTTTTTGGTTTTTTAATTCTAACTGTTCTTTTTCTCATTCTTCCGAAGCTTTTCATTTTTCTTTAACTAAGAAGATTTTTTCTTCAACCCGCACAATTGATTCCAATACAGACACGGCAATGGTTGCCACAAAAACAATTGGGAACCACACATACCAAAAAATACAAATTCCATTTGGAGTTAAAACATGGGTGTTTCCTAAAATTGTATAAAATAATGTAAACCCAAAAATAAAATATTGGGTAATATAGAAAATATACATAAACAAAGTATGTTTTCTAGTAAATTGAAAGGCTGTTTTTTTAATTTCATGCGCGCGCACCACATGGTATAGAACAAAAATTGCAATCGCAAAACCAATTAACACATACGCAATTTTATACCCCGTATTGGCACTGACCTCTCACTTTTGCATTCCTAAAATTAAAAAAATAACCAATAATGCTGAATATAATACTATATTAGCAATACTAACTAATGATTTAATGGTAATTGCTTTCATTTTTTCCCCCTATTTTAAAGTTCTTTCTCATATATAATAGCAGATAATAAAAAGATTGGTGCAGTTTCTGCTCGTAAAATTCGTGGTCCTAACGAAACACTATGGTACCCCATTAATTGAAGTTCTTTAATTTCGACAGGTTCAAAACCACCCTCTGGACCAACAATGACAGTAATTGAATGATAATCTTGCTTTAAAATCGTTGACAAAGAATTTGCAAAGTTTTCATTTTCATAACAAACAATATTTACATCACTTAAATAAGACTGTAAAGTTGTGAGATCATTACTAATATTAGTAATTTTGGGAATTGAATTCCGATAAGACTGCTCACTTGCTTCTTTACAAATTTTTTCTCACCGTTTAATTTTACTATCATTATTTTCGTTGGCAAGGCGCACAACACACCGTTTAAATTCAAAAGGAACAATTTGACTAACTCCTAATTCGGTTACTTTTTGCAACATTAAATCCCACTTATGGCTCCGAATTAACCCAGCAATTAAGGTAATTTTAACTTGTGGATCATGGTTTTGAGTTAATTCACTAATTTTAGTAATTACTAGTTGTTGATTATTAAGATAGGTAATTGTTGCTAAATAATGATGCTGTTGATAAATACAAATAATTTGAGCCTTATTTTTTAACCGTAAGACATTTTTAATTTGATGTAAATCAGCATTTTCCAAATAAAATTGATTATCAACTAACCTTGTTGCAAAAAACCGATGCATTGTTATCTTAAGACTCCTTTAAAATTTTAGTCATGACCTTATCTAGTTTATTATACAATATTTCTTTTTCTTTCGTGGTATGAATTGTAATCTTATGGGGATTTTTCCCAAATAATTGTTTTTGAATTTTAATAATATTTTTTGTTTGGTTTTTACTTTTCCCATCACGCTCAAAAACACGGGTGTATAAAACTTTTTTGGGAGCAGTAATAAAAATTTTATAATCAAACTTAATTTTAAAAGTATTTAGGGTTACTGCTTCAATAATAACATTACTATTATGGTATTGCTTTAATAATTGCATGGTTTGATTTTCAACTAATGGTCATACCACCGCATTTAAATCATGATTATCTAACTGATTGTTAAAAATAATATCCCGTAATATTTCTTTATTAATTTGGTTATTTTCATTAACAACATTATCATATTTTTTACGTAAATAGTTTATTACAACTGGATTTTGCATACATTCTTTCGCAAAAAGATCAGCATTAATATATTGAAATTGATACTTTTCTACTAAATATTGACTAGCAGTTGTTTTGCCACTACCAATATAACCATAAATTCCTATTATCATTAACATAACCTCATTTCTTTTAAAGTGATAATGCTTGTTAATAAAGTTGATATTAGTTATTTATTTAATCTTAATAAATCTTGGTTAGTAATAATATCAAAAATGGCCTGCGCAACAGCACTCGTTTCCGTGGGAGTATAATGCACCCCATCATATTTCACCTGGTCTTCCGCACCCGGGTTAGCAAATTCTTGCATATTTAAAACCGGAATGTTATATTTACTAAAATAGTTTTCATAAGCACCTGGTAAAGTAGTTAATAACTCGCCATCATTTAAAGTAATTGCTTTCGGAGGACAAATTACTAATACTTTGTAATCTGGTTCTTCATAATTATCAACATATAAATTTTTCATTCCCTTGATAATATCATGTAAACTAGTAACAATTTTTTCTTCAATATTAAAATCACTTAAATTATTATATTTAGCATACGCATCATAGCCAAAATAATCATTTGTCCCTAAAAAAATAATAAATAAATCAAAGGGTGAGGTTTTGGCATATAAAGCGCGTAAATTATCCATTGCATTATCCTGGGGAAAGCCAAAATCAACTAGGGGTTTTACAATTGTTCGTCCCGGTTGCGAATCAGTTCTAATTTCAATATTAACTGGTTGATATTCTTGAGCTAATAAATCAGCTAATTTACTTGGTCAGTTATCGCCAACTGCCATTTTCCCTTCCCCCATTGGTAAATACCCATAAGTTAACGAGTCACCAAGAATTGTAATTTTTTTTGTCATACGGTTTCCTTCTTTCTTTATCATAATTAATATTTTATCTTATTTTTACTTATTTAGGGTTTTACGCGTAACATTTTTTGGAAAAACTCAATTACTCATACCAATCCAAAAAAACTAGCTAGGGAAATCACCGCATTTTGACCATTGATAAAAAACTTAACTCCCGAATAAATTAAAAAGAATAATGCAATAAAGAGTGAAGCAAAAATTCATAAGAGAATAATTAAGATAATCACTGCTCATTCTCAATAGTTTCTTTTTAATTCATTATTTAACTCTTCAGGACTACGAAAACGCGCTAATAAATATCCAAGTGGTCACGTAATAATAAACCATAAGTATGATAAGGGAATTAATAAAATAAAAATCACCGTTTTAGCTAAAGTATCATTTTGTTGGTTGGTTGTATTCAAACAAATCATCTCCTACTATATTTTTAACTATACAACTTTCGTAGCGCATATGCTACTGGGGGAAAGATTAAAATTACTAAAATTGTTTCTGGTAAATAATTAGTTGCTAAAATAATTCAGGTAAATGCTTTAAAAAAAGCAGTGTGCTCAGGTTCAGGATATACCAAAGGACCAATAAAATACATAAAAATTAACACAAACAAGGTATTGAATGACGAAGTACTAATGGCAATTATTAAATGAAAAGTTTTTAAATAGTGTTTCTGAAACCATGTTAAATGAATATCATCATTATGATAAATTTTTGCTTCCACACAATCACTAACTTTATTAAAACCATAGGCAATTGTTCCCACACATAAGCCCATTAAAACCCGCGGAACAATTGAAAACAAGGGATTAATAAAAATGAAGGCGGTTGGGCCAGGGTATAATAGTTCTTGCACTAACGAAGTTAGTCCAAAAACTAACCCATAAATAACTCCTGCAACAATTAAATTAACATTAACCGTTAAATATAAGGCATATGTTCCAATAATAAATAAAATATGCATTAAAGTCAATTTAACAACCCCGACATTAATATAACCAAGGGAAGGAACAAGACAAAACAACAAAAAAATGGAAATAATAATACCATTAATTGTAATCATTCTTGTTGTGATCTTTTTCATTAATTTAATCTCCTACATTATTTTACCACTTTCAAGTTTTAATTTTGTCAGTATCAGCAATTGCTACATAGGGTAAATTACGTAAGCGTTCTTCATAATCTAGGCCAAACCCAATTAAAAACGCATGGGGAACATCAAAACCAAATCAATCGGGTACCAAGTCTACTTCCCGCCCCGCTTTTTTATCTAATAAAGTAACAACTTTAACCGATTTGGCTCCTTTTAAGATTAAATAATCTTTAATCATTTTAATAGTTTTCCCACTATCAATAATATCCTCAACTAATAAAATATCACGTTGGTCAATTGGAATTGGTAAATCAAGAACAATTTTGGGCGCACCATTACCTTTAACCCCACCAAAATATGAGGATACCACCATATATTCGGTTTCACATTCAATTGTTAAATGGCGAATAAATTTTGCCATAAAAGGAATGCACCCTTTTAATAATCCTAAACATAAAATTGTATTATCTTTTAACTTATGTTCTGGTTGCGAATAGTAAGCACTAATTTCAGCTCCTAATTCTGCACAACGTTGATCAATCTGTGCTTCTGATATTAAAATTTCTTTTACCAAGGGATGAGTCATCATGGATTTTTAAACCTGCCTTTTCTTTTTTCGAATATTCCAATTATATATAAAAAACAAAGACTTTAAAAGATAAAGTAACCAAAGAAATTAAAATATTTGAGAAAAAAATAATAAAAACATCTAAGAAAACTCTTAGATGTTTAAAATTAAATATTATTTAAAACTTTCAACATGTTTTTTTAAATTGTAAAAAGTTTTAATCCCATCATATTCGGCTGCTTGTCCTAACTCATCTTCAATTACTAATAAACGGTTGTATTTTGCAATACGATCACTTCTTGACATACTTCCAGTTTTGATTTGACCAGTATTTAAAGCAACTGCTAAGTCAGCAATTGTGGTATCTTCTGTTTCACCTGAACGGTGTGAAACAACTGCTGTTCACCCAGCTTTTTGCGCTAATTGGATAGTATCAATAGTTTCAGTAACCGTTCCAATTTGGTTTAATTTAATTAATACTGAATTAGCTGCATTTTTAGCGATTCCTTCAGCGGTAATTTTTGGATTAGTTACAAATAAGTCATCTCCCACAATTTGGATTTTGTGACCCATTGTTTTAACTTGTAATTGGAAACCATCCCAGTCGGCTTCAGCTAATCCATCCTCAATTGAAATAATTGGATATTTATCAACTAGTTTATCTAAATAAGCAACCATTTCTTCAGTAGTCATTGCTCATTCTTGCCCAGTCACTTTTTCAATTTTTTTAAAGTGGTATTTTTTGTCATCAAAGTATAATTCTGATGAAGCACAGTCCATAGCAATCATTACCCCGTTTTCACCTGGTTTGTATCCTGCTTGTTGGATAGCTTCTACAATTAAATCTAACGCTACTTCGGCAGGAGTATGCGCTTTAAAAGTATCTAAATTTTGGTTTTCATAAGCTCAGTTAAAGTGCGGAGCAAATCCCCCTTCATCACCAACTGCGGTAATGTCACCTTTATCATGTAAGATTTTTTTCAAAGTGTGGAAGATTTCTGCTGATCATCTTAATGCTTCACGTAAAGTTGGCGCTCCAACTGGCATAATCATAAATTCTTGGAAGTCAATAGCACTATCGGCATGTTCTCCTCCGTTAATAATATTTAACATTGGAACTGGTAATTTTTTAGCATTAACCCCACCTAAATAACGGTATAATGGGATTTCTAATTCACTAGCTGCTGCTTTGGCAACGGCCATTGAAACTCCTAACATTGCGTTAGCTCCTAAGTTTTTTTTGAAATCAGTTCCATCTAAAGTAATCATAATATTATCAATTGCAACTTGGTCAGTAACTTCTAACCCAACAATTGCATCGGCAATTTTAGTGTTAACATTATTAACGGCGGCTAAAACACCTTTCCCTTGGTAACGTGATTTGTCCCCATCACGTAATTCTAAGGCTTCACGGCTACCTGTTGATGCTCCTGAAGGAACCATCGCTGATCCATAACCACCAAACTCAGTTCATACTTCAACTTGAACTGTTGGATTTCCCCGTGAGTCTAATACTTCACGAGCGTAAATTTTTTCAATTTTTGACATTTGTATATCTCCTTTTTCCTAACCATATAATTATAAATATTTACTACTTTATTATATTACTTGAACTTAAAATGTAAACCTACGAGGGCAAAAAAATGTAGATTTTATCAATTTTTAAATAAATTAAACAAAGATAATATTTAAAAATTCACAAAATTTTGACTTAATTAATATGTTATATTATTATTTGTGAACATTTAAAATGTCAAAACTAATTATTAAATATAAAATTTATCATCATATTTTCACAAAAATAACTTAATAATTAAATTTTATATTACTAAAATATTTTTTAATTTAAAAAGGAGAATACTTTATGTTAAATAATAAAGACCTTGAAAAAATTAAAAACTATTTTATGAACGATCCTAATCTAGCTGAATTTAGTCCCTTGTTTCAAAATTTTTTTAATGCAAACATGTCAAAAGTTGATCATCTTGACTATATAAAAATTTTACAATTCTTAGTTATCATTGCTGGTAGTCCGCAACCAAAAACACACCTGCTTTTTACAGAACTTGAAAAATTAAGTGAAGAAAGAGTATCACTAACTCTATCAGAAAAAAATATTCATTTTATCTGACTTGGTCCTCTTACCGCTGAACAAACAAGCTACATAAAAATTTGGACTTATATAAATCCTGACTATAACATTATATTATGAACCGCTCCCAATAGTTGTTTACTAAATGTTTTTAAAAAGCATTTAATAGAATTCGCAAATAATAACCCCATTAAAATAATTTTACTCCAAAATGAATTTTATAATAACTATTATTTAAGGAATCTGGAAAAATCATTTAATCAATTAGCAATACAATTTTTATTAGACAAAAAAATAATTGACAATCCCACCGCATTAAACGAAATAATCGCTAATAATGAAAAAGAATTATCGCTCTTAGTAAGTGAACTTAATCTAATTCATTCCCAAAAAGAAGAATATATTAGAGACATTAGTACTTCAGGTTTAATTTTTATGGATGTTGAAACTTTACAAGGCTTTTTTAAAGATATGTATCTGCGGCAATTGCCCTCTGTTCTTTCTGACCGGTTACGATATAACATTCTCAAAGAATTTGGCGGCTTTTATGTTGACATTGATACAATGCCAAAAATTAATTGATCTTTAATTATTGAGAAATTAGAACAACAAACTTTTGATGAAGAATTTGAAAAATATAAAGAGGCAATTATTATTCAAATTAAATTTTATATTGGTTCAAAAATGTCCCGTTCAATGTTAGAAAAGAAAAAAATTAAAGCTGCCGAAATAGCAAGTGCACAAGATACTGTTTTAAAAAGATTTGATATTAAAAATGTTCCCTATCTTATCACGCACATTATTTTAAATGAATTTTTGAACTTTTTATATCACCAAAAAAAATTCAATTTTACCTTGGGAGAAAATATAATTAGAATTGAATGTCAGAAAATTATTAATGAAATCCAAGCAAGCGGATGAGAAAACTTACTTCTACCACTTAATAATTATTCTTTTAATAGTCCCTTTGGATTTCAACTTTCAAACATTCAAGGACAACAAGATGGATTTTTAGTTGCCAAGCAAAATAATCCAGTTAGTTTAGAAATGATCAATTCGGTCTTGCTAATTGACCGGAAAATTGAAGATTTAGGGGCAGATTTCATTGATATTGATGAAAAAAATTTAGTTAAAAAATACCAAAAAATATGGGAAGAAGACGAGTTGTTAGCAAATTGAAGATTTGATACTTTATTCTATGAAATTTCTACTTTAACACGAATTTATGTAGGACAAGGTGTTAATAATGCAATTCATAATAGCATTCATAGATTATTATTTGCTTTGAATGAAGAAGAAATTACAGATAAACAAGAAGGTTCTTTAATCAAAGTCATATGAGACAATTTTTGAATATGTTATGGCTCACAAATGATGATGCTTCGGAAAAAGATTTTTCAGACTAACCTAGCAACAACTTGTACGATTCCCCAGCTAAGTTTAGCATGACATACTGATAAAATTGCTAATGATTCACGAAAAAATTTAACAACCAAATTAAAAAAATTACAACAAAAAAATTTAACCACTACAAAAGTTCTCAAAATTTTAACTGAAACTTCAGAAATTGAAGAATTAACCATGGAGGAATTACAAGCAAGTTTATATGAAACTAACCTTAAAAGTGAACACCATCAAATTTTAAATAGTCGTCCTTATGATATTAGCAATTTTCATAAAATAATTCGCGTGTGAAATTATGAGCAACGCAAAGAATATTTTGCTAAAAGAAAGATGGCTTATGAACAACAAAAACAACATCCAAGTGCTAATCGTGAAGATGATTTTGACCGTTAAAAAAAGATAGATTTTTCATAATCTATCTTTTTTATTAGGCAACAACAAACGCTAAGATAATCGCAATAACTAAAGCATAAATAGCTCCTGATTCAGTAATGGCATTCCCAATAATGAATAAGGTTCTAACTTGGTCCCCAGCTTCTGGGTTCCGGGCAATACCTTCAACTGCTTTCCCCCCAGTATAACCTTGTCCAATTCCGGCCCCTGCACAACCAATTGCAGCCATTCCGGCTCCAATATAACTTAAGTTACCTTTGATTTCAACATTAACACCTGTTGCTCAAAACACCGCTAAGCAATTACTTACTAGTTCTAACACAATAATAACCTCTCACTTCTACAATTAAAGTTTTTAATTGTTAAAAATAAACAACAATTCTTATCTTCCTTTAACAATCAAAAAAATTAATTATTTTTATTTTAATGCTTCTAAATGTAGTAATAATTTCTACATTTACGGGTATTATAACATTAAAAAAATAATAAGTTAATAAAAATTTTATAAAAAACCTTAAATTTTTTAAGGAATTTAGTAATTAATGGCATTATGGTAAAGGTGTAATTGCCGCGATTACCGTTAGGTTGACAGTCCAAATGCTAATAAAAATTAAAATAATAACCAAATTTAAAAAGATGTATACTTTTCGACGGCGGACAACCTGGCGTTGAATTGTTAAGCGAGTTAAAACAACTAAGACAAACTGCATTAAAGTTAACATAAAGTACTGTAAATAATCTTGATCATGTAAAATAATATGGTTTAACACACCATCCCCTTGAAAAGCAATATCACCAAAAAAGTTAATAACATTATTATATAAAATTGAGCCAACTAGTCCCCCAAAAGCAATGTTATTTTTTCCCATCTTCAGAAGTGTAAAAGTTGAAATTGTTTCTGGCATGTTCGTTACAAATGATAATAACAATCCTCCTGCTGAGGTTTCGGGAATATGATAAGCATGGGGAACTACACCCATAATTAATGATAAACAAAATGAAAAACTAACTAACACAACAATTGCAACAATAAAAAAAACTAATAATTGTTTCATTGTTAAATGATTTTTTAACTCTTTTTCGGTGGTTTCATCTTCTTCATCATACTGAGCAACTAAGTTTTTATCATAGGTTACTGGTTCTTTTTTATTTTGCCGTAAAAAGAAAAAGATTGTTAAAATATAAGACACCGCAAATAATAATAAAACTCATGAGATATTAATTCCCGGAATGGTATATGCTAAAAAACGAAGGGCATTTAAACTTTCCACCGTAAAATGTTGCGGAATAAAAGTTAAAAATAATATGCAAGAAAAACTTAACCCAATCATTAATAAAATACGATTTCATTTGTTTACCCGAATAAACGATTGACGACGAATAAAAATCAAACTAATAAGAGCAAATAAAAATAAATAATATGAATTTCCCCCAATTGTATTCGCAAAAGATTGCTGGGGAAATCCTGACGCCCCCATTGTCAATGCAATTGTTGTTTCTGGTAAGGAAGTAACGGTTGCTAAAATTAAGGCGCCTGCCACTGATTGTTTAATTTTTTTTCGTGCTGTTCAAGCCACTAAATATTCAGACATATATTTGGAAGCAAAAATAACCCCCACAGCAAAAACTAAAAACGGAATTCAGAGCACTGCTTGGGCTATTTTACCCTCGTATAAATGCATCGCTTTAAATATGTCAATATTTCAAGTAAGCAATTTTCCCATAGTTCTAAATACTTTCTATTTTTTCTAATTAATATTAATTATAATATAGATTAAACAAAAAAAGAAATCTTTATCTAAAATAAAAATATTAACTGAGAAAAAATCCCAAAAATAAAGAAAAAAAATCAATGTTTGAGTTATAATTGATAATTATTTAATGATATGATTAAATAACAAATAAAAAAATAAAGGAGGACACATTATGAATAATGAAAAACCAACAATTTTATCGGGAATCACCACCACTGGAAAATTAACCTTAGGAAATTATATTGGGGCAATAAAAAATTTTATTGAACTCCAAAAAGATAATAACTTAATTATTTTTGTGGCTAATTTACATGCAATCACAATTCCGATTGACCAAGAAGAATTGCGTGCCAATACAAAAACAATGGTTGCTTTATACTATGCTTGTGGATTAGACCCAGAGAAATCAATTATTTTTATCCAATCAGATGTTTTAGAACATACCCAGTTAGGACACATTTTATTATGCAACACCACAATTGGTGAGCTTTCACGAATGACCCAGTTTAAGGATAAATCAGTAAAAATGAAAGCGGAAAACGGTACTGAATACATTCCAACTGGTTTATTGACTTATCCAGCATTAATGGCTGCTGATATTCTATTATACGACGCTGATTTAGTCCCAGTAGGAAAAGACCAAAAACAACACATTGAATTAACCAGAAACATTGCGGAACGAATGAATAATAAATATAACCCTAACTTATTTAAAATTCCCGATGATTTTATTCCCGAAGTAGGTAGCAAAATCATGGACTTACAAGAACCAAGCAAAAAAATGAGTAAATCAAGTAATAATCCAAAATCATACATTGGAATGCTTGATACTCCCGAAGAAATTAGAAAAAAAATTAAAAGTGCAGTTACCGACTCTGAAGGTGTTATCCGTTATGATGTTGAAAATAAACCCGGGGTTAGTAATTTACTAACGATCTACGCAGCTTTAAAAAACATCACAATTGAACAAGCAGTTAGTGAACTACAAAATTTAGACTACGGAACATTCAAAGAAGCAGTTGCTAGCGAAATTATTAAAACTTTACAGCCAATCCAAGAAAAATACCATACCATTATGAACAGTGATCAAATTGATGAATTAATTACTACGGGAGCTAATAAAGCACGTGCAATTGCTGCTAAAAAATTAACAAAAGTAAAAAACAGCGTGGGGTTAAACTATAAACGAAAATAAAAATAACATAATTTATAAAAAGTACTAACAAAATGTTAGTACTTTTCTTAATTAAGTAATGCAATTTTTTGCATTACTGCTTGATAATCATCACTACTAAATAATAACGAGCCAACGACAATCAAATCAATTCCGGTTCTAATTAAGCGCGCAAGATTTTCTCAGCGAACACCACCATCAATTTGAAAAGAAAGATGTGGATATTGGACATGGAAAGTTTTAATATGGGCTAACTTTGCTCATACTGAATCATCAAAAGATTGCCCCGTAAAACCTGGTTTAATACTCATAAAGGTAATTAAATCAATATCCTTTAAAAACGGTTTTATATCATTGATCTCATCTGCTAAGTCAAGAGCAATTCCTACCTTTAAATTATAACTTTTAATTTCCTTAATTAAGGTCACCATTTCTGCTGATGATTTAACACTTTGCAAATGAAAAGTTAAATAATCGCCTGTGGTAAATAATTTGACTTTATTTAATAAATCATTGGCCATCACATGAACATCAATTGTTAAAGTTGGAAACATTGTTTTAATATCGATGAGTTCTTTTGGTCCTAAGGCATAATTTTGGACAAAATGCCCATCCATTACATCAAAATGAATTCAAGTAATCCCCGCCGCCATTAATTTTTTAATCTCTGTTTTTAAATCAGCGGTATTAGCGCAATAAATTGATGGTGTAATCTGATAATTATGTTTCATTATCTTGGAAGAACTCCTGGAGTTTCCCTTTTAATTCATTTTTGTCTAATAAATTATCTAGCACCAATTTATTACCAAATTTAATTGAATCTTTTAAATCATTGCCACAAACAACCGCTAAAATTTTGTTATCATTTGCATCAAAGGAGTTAACATTGGTATGACTAACTTCAATATTTTTAATTTTTAATTCATCAACGACGGACTTGATATTCATTTCAATTAATAAGGAAGATCCTAATCCTTGCCCACAAACAGCAATTAATTTATTTTTTGTTCCCGCAATTAAATTAGGACTAACAGGTAGTTCAAAATTAGTTTGTTCTTTATTATTCTGTGGTTCTTTTAGTTCTAAAGTTTCTAATTGCGGATTTTTATTAATAATTTTTTTAGCCTCATTAATAATTGGGAACACTAGTCATCCAACACAAGCAATCACTGGTAGTAGTCACTGGGCAGTTGAATGACTAACAGCTTGACCAATTGCTGCAAATGGTAAGCCCCATAAGAAATCACTATCTCCTCAAGTTAGCATATTTAAACTACCATCACTATTATGTAAGGTATGCATATAACTTAACCCAAAGAATAAGAACGGAATAAAGGTAATTAACAATCCATTTAGAAATGATCCTAAAATTGCCCCAATAATTCCTCCGCGCGCATTTCCAAAGACACCAGCAGTGGCTCCCACAAAGAAATGTGGCACAATACTAGGAATGATAATCGCCCAGCCAATTTTGCTAGGATCTTGGCCACCAATACTATGGACAATTGCAATGGTAATGACCATTCCAATAATTCCACCCACAAACGAAGAAATGAAACCAATTAGAACAGCATTAGGAGCATAGGGAAAGACCGTAGGACAATCTAATGCTGGTTTAGCATTTGGGACAACTTTATCCGAAATCCCTTTGAAAGAAGGGACAATTTCCGCGATAAACATACGAACCCCAATTAATAATACTTCTACTCCTGCCGCAAAGGTAAAGGCTTGCAGCATTCCTTGCACAAAGACATCATCCCCACTACTAATAATATTTTTAGTAACTAACGCGTCATAGCCTTTCACACCTCACGCGGTGAAATAAATTACTAAGTATAAAACAAACATTGTAATTGCAATAGCAATATTCGTATTTCTTAAAAAACTTAGTCCTTTGGGAAAATTAATATCTTCGGTTGATTTAATTTTTTTCCGACTCAGTTTAGCGACAACTATTCCAATCCAAGCAGCAAATAAATATGATAATGATCCCGTATGACCAACAGCTAGGGTATTAGATTTCGTAATTTTAACAACATGGGAATTTAAAAGTGCTGGCGAAATAATCATCCATAATGACATTAATAACGCTCCAGTTACCACGATAATTGGTAAATCTTCATTAAGATTTAAACCAGCAATATTTAAAACTCCCGCTCACATAACTGACATATAAAATAAAACATGTCCAGTTAAATAAATGTATTTATAAGCAGTAATTCTTGCTAATAAAATATTTAATGCCATTGCACAAATCATAATTAATGATCCGGCTAATACAATATGGGGAATCTGACTTAAAAAAATTCCAGGCATTACATCATTGTTAGAAATTGCCCCATTAATTCCAAATAATAAATTAAAGGCATTTCCTAATTTTCCAACCGCACCAGCTAAAATACCGGCCCCGCCGCCAATAATTAAAAACCCAATGGTCGTTTTAATGGTTGCCGAAATTGTTTCGGTAAATTTTTTGCGTTGCAATAAACAACCCACTAAGGCAAACAAACCAATTAAAATTGCGGGAGTACCAATAAATTGTTTAAAAAAGTTTAACACAAATTCCCCAGTCGTCTGGGTTAACAATAATTCCATTTTTGTTTCCTCCTCTATTTATCATATTTCTTAATAATTTTGACCAGTTCTTTTTGGGAAGAACAATTTTTCAAATCTTGTAAAAATTGTTGATTAGTAAAAAGCGTGGCAACTGCTTGTAACAATCCCATATGACTATCACCATCAACAGCTGCTAAAGCTAAACAAAAATTAACATAGTATTTTGGTTCATCTTTAAAAATTATGGGGTTTTTAAAATAAGTAAAACTAATTCCGGTCTTTAATATGGCCGGATCAACATTAATATGCAGTAGTGCTAACTGCGGAGCAATTACATAATACGGTCCAAGTTCATTAGTAATTTTAATAACTTTCTCTGGAAAGTCTGGAGTAACATAACCATGGTTGATTAATAATTGTGAGCCCAAATGGACTCCTGTTTGCCAATCACTAACCAGCTGGTCAGTATAATTAATTAATTTTTTATCAAATAATTTCATCATCTATCTCGCCTTTCTAATCTATATTGTTCAATATGCTACCTTAATTGTAGTTTGATAAAAAATTGTTTCAATTTTAGGAGGATAATTTGTAAATTTTACCGACTAATGTAAATTTTATGTAAATTTTATAGTAAACTCTTATATTAGAGGGGGAGAGGACAATGATTCCGATTATAATATTAAGTTCTTATGACCTGACTTATTCGGAAGAACATATTGCAAAAGAAATTAACAAAAATCCAAATTATTTTATTAAAAATTCAATTACAACCATTAGTCAAGAACTGGGAGTAGCTACATCAACCATTTCACGGTTAGCAAAAAAACTGGGTTACAAAACTTTTAAGGAATTTAAGTTATTTATTTATGAAAAAAATAAGCAAATTAAAAATAACTTTAGTATTGAAAACGGGGGAAAATTACCAAAGTTAATTCAAAAAATTAAGAATTTTAATATGTATTCAATTTTTGAAACAATTAATAATCTTGATCCCAATGAACTCAATAGTGTAATTCATTGCATTCTTAAATCAAAACGAATCTTTATTTATGGGGTTGGTTCGGGGGGAATGGTGGCTAGTGAAATGAACAATAATCTGCGAAGGCTCGGATTAAATTCTCATACTTCGCAGGATTTTCATGGCCAAATCTTATTTTTAAATTCTTTTAAAGAAAATGAATTATTTATCTTATTTTCAACCTCGGGGTTGACCCGGGAAATTATTGAACTCATTAAAATTGCCCAACATAACAACTGTCAAACTTTATTAATTACAGCACGCCAAGATTTAGGCAAGACACTTCAACCAAACTTTGTGCTATATTATTATGTGCATTATGATGAATCAGCTTATTTTCCGATTATTTCTAGTAAAATATCGCAATTAATTATTAGTGATATCCTTGTTAGTATGTTAATTGAAAAACTACCCGATAAACAACAGGAAATTGAAAATGGTAAACATTTAATTGTTAATTGAAACCAGACCGGTTCTATTTTTTAATTAAACAATTAAATATTTTGCACGAAGGGTTCATTTAAATTCCCCAATTTTATTAGTAAATACAGTTTCCATAACATCACTATAACTAGGAATCGATGTGAATAAATTACTAAAAGTAAGGGTCAATTTTCCGCGGACTAAATACTGAAAAAAATCATCAATATTCTTAATTGTTTTAATATTACTTAAATGAACTGGTTCTAATGCCCCAGGGTTATTATAAACATCACTTAGTCATGTCTTTAAAACATCATCATTTGTACTATTTTGCTTAATCTTTAAGTACTTTTGGGTTTCTAAAATATTAACAAAATAATTATTTAAATCCTTGTTAATTTCTCAATTTCAAAAATCATCACTGTTTAAATTAATCGTCGTGTAATACAAAGTAATGGTTGATGTTTCTCCGGCAAGATTAATTTGTGGAATTGTAACCTGTCCACTACTATAAGTATAATTGGTACTATTTTTTAGCATAGGAAACAGTTGCATAAAACTAGCAATTGATTGCAAAGAAGGTAGTTTATCTTTAGTTGGTGCTAAATAGATCTTAAATAAAACATTACTATTAATATCAAAACTATCGACTTTACTAGAATTATCATATTGGAAATTAATTGTTGGAGATAAGGTATGAAATTCATTTGTGCCATTAAACATTGAAAAAATTGAATCATCCCCGGTAGTATGGTGCGCTAGATAGTCACCTTCCGCAATTTCAGTTAAATGATAACCGGTTAAAAACTGGTTAATATCCGGGGTTAAACTATTATCTTCACTTGGTAAAAAGCTTTGTGTTCCCGGGTGACAACTAACTAAATAAAAACTAGGCGTTGCTACTAATGAAATGGCAGTAATTACTGCTAAAATTTTTTTCATTCTAAATAATCAGTCCTTTTGTTGATGGTGAGATTAATTAATAATCTCGGAAATAACTTAAAAATCAAAATTATTAGGATCAGGTCCTAAGCGTTGTTCTGGGATAGTAAATAAACTATACATATCACTATCATCTAACCAAAAATCATCTAATTGAACATTAGAGATAATCCGTTCTTCATGGCTTGATTTTGGTAATACCACAATTTCTTGTTGAATTGCTCATTTTAAACATACTTGTCCAACATTTTTATTATGTTTTTTAGCAATTTCAACAATAACCGGAACTTCACTAGCTTTTCCTTGCATCATTGTACTTCATGATTCCACCACAATTTGGTGACTACGACAATATGCTAACACTTCACTATTATTTAGTCCCGGGTGAAGTTCAATCTGGTTAACCATTGGTTTTACTTTGCAATGTTGTAATAGTTCTTCTAAATGACTAACTTCAAAGTTACTTACCCCAATTGCTTTTAATTTACCAGCTTGATATTGTTCTTCTAATGCTCGGTAACATTCTAAGCGTTTTGGCGTTGGTCAATGAATTAAGCAAAGATCTAAATAATCAAGTTGTAAGCGTTCTAACATTTCATCAACTTGTTTTAATGCCTTTTCATAATCATGGTCACTATTTCAAATTTTGCTAGTGATAAAAATCTCCGCGCGGGGAATCCCACTATCTTTAATTGCTTTGCCAATGATAACTTCGTTTCCATAATATTGGGCAGTATCTAAGTGACGATAACCATTTTTTAAAGCAGTTAATACTGCATGGTAGGTTTCTTGTTCATCAGTTAATTTGTATGTTCCCAATCCAATAATAGGAATTTGGGTTCCATTATTTAATTTTAATTTTTGTTCTAATACTTTTGGCATGGAGAATACCTCACTTTCTTATCCATTTATATTTTAACTTAAAATAAAAAATAATCACTTTTAAAAGTGATTATTTTTGTGTTAAATGGTAAGTATCTTCACAAATCATAATTTCTTCGTTCGTGCGGATTGCATAAACAGGAACTGTGGCATTTGGACCAGAAATTAAGTTTTCCGAGTCATAGCCTTGTTCATTGTGTTCTTTAACTAAATCAAAGTTAATTAATTTAACTTCATTGGCAACTAAACTTCGCATAACAGCTGAGTTTTCGCCAATTCCCGCTGTAAACACAATTGCATCAGCATTACCACCTAATTCATTTAAATATCCCACAATATACTTGGCAATTCTTTTAGCGCTCATTTTTAAAGCTAGTTTACTACGAGGGTTGCTCTCAGCACTCCCGACCACATCACGTAGATCAGAAGAAACACCAGAAATTCCTAATAATCCTGATTTTTTATTTAAAGTATTGGTAATTGCAACAATATCTTCGCCAGTTTGGCTTGCAATATAACTTGGAATTGACGGGTCAATATCACCACTACGGGTTCCCATAATTAGTCCTTCTAATGGGGTAATTCCCATTGAAGTATTATAACTTTGCCCATTTTTAACAGCACAAATACTTGCCCCATTTCCTAAGTGACAAATAATGGCATTTACTTTATCACTTGGTTTATTTAAAATTGTTTCTAGTCTTTTTGTAATGTAACGATATGAGATTCCATGGAACCCATAGCGACGAACTTGGTGGTTAGTATATCATTCATATGGTCCTGAATATAAATAATTTTCAACCGGCATCGTGGTATGGAATGAAGTATCAAACACTGCCACATTTGGAACACTAGTAATTTTTCGGAAGGCTTCAATTGCCGAAATTGCAGGTGGATTATGCAATGGTGCTAAAATAACCATTTTTTTAATTTCCGCAAAAACTTCATCTGTAATAACCGTTGACTGCGTAAATTTTTCACCTCCATGCACAATTCGGTGCCCAATTCCAGTGATATCAGAAAAATCCTTAATAATTCCGTGTTCTTCTAATTTATTAATTAATACTTTCGCTGTTGCTTCATGGTCTTTTAAATCTTCTTTGGTTTCAAATTCTTGACCATTAAATTTAATTGTAAAAACCCCATCTAAATAAATTCGTTCGGCCAAACCTTTACAAACAACTTCGTAATTATTCTCCCCATTTACTTTATATAATTGAAATTTCATTGAACTACTTCCAGCATTGATCACTAATATCATTTTTTTCTTTTTCCTTTCTTATTTTTGACTGCACACATATGAATAAGCAGTCACTAACACAGTGTTATAAATATCATCCGCAGTTGCTCCCCGTGACAAATCATTCACTGGTTTATCCAACCCAATAATAATTGGTCCAACTGCTTTAAAGCTCCCCATTCGTTGAGCAATTTTATAGCCAATGTTTCCAGCATCTAAGTTAGGAAACACAAAAATATCAGTTCGTGATTTAATTGGTGAAGTTGGTGCTTTTTTCTTTCTAATTTCATCATCCCACGCCGCATCAAATTGAAATTCACCATCAACTAAGCAGTCAATGTTACGACTTCGAATAATTTCATAAGCAGTTAGCACTTTATCAACTGAATCACCAGCTCCTGATCCTTTGGTTGAATAAGATAATAAGGCCATTTTAGGATCTTTAAAATCAAAAATTTGGGATGCTTCATATCCTAAATGCGCAATGTCGGCTAATTCTTCGGCACTTGGATTAATATTTAAAGCACAATCCGTAAAAATATAACGTTCTGCATTACGAACCATTAAAAAAAATGAAGAAACTAAACTCACATTTGCCTTTGGCCGAATAATTTGTAAAGCCGGACGAATAATATCTTTTGTATCATAAGAAATCCCACCAACCATTCCGTCAGCTTTCCCCATTTTTACTCAAATTGTTGCAAAATAATTGCGTTGTTTTACTAATCTAGTTGCTTCCGCAATTGAAGTTTTCCCTTTTCTAATTTCTACTAAGAAGTTTGCTAACTCATCAGTATTTTGTTCTTCAATTACAAGAATTTCAGCACCCTTGTTCATTAAGTTTTGTGGAACTTCATCGCGTCTTTGAAAGACAAGAACCGGTGTAATTTTTGTATTTTGGAACTTTGGTACTACTTCCTGAATCCGCTCGGAAGCTCCTTCAGGAAAAATAATTCGAACATTTTTTTCATATTTTTCAATGTTCTGCATTATTAACTCTAGCACATTCATTTCTCTACCTCTTTTCTGTATTTTTACAATAATAATTATATTACTAAATGAATATATTCCGTTAAATTTATTAACATTTTTAAAAAATTATATTTGGTGCTATGATAATTTTAGAAAAGAGGTAATAAAAATGTCACAAAACAAACCATTAATTGCGATTACAGGGGCATCAGCTGGGATTGGAAAAGCTTGTGCCCAGTTATTTAATAAATTAGGCTTTCCGTTATTATTAATGGCACGCAGAGTTGAATTATTAGAAGAATTAAAATTAACAAATACAATTTGTGCCAAAGTTGATGTTTGTAACTACGAAGAAATTAAGGAAGCAATTGAACTCGCAGAAAAGAAATATGGACCAGTGGACTTATTAATTAATAATGCCGGGATTATGCCCCTTGATAAATTAGTGAGCTTAGATTTATTAACCCAACACCAAATGGTTGATATTAATCTCAAAGGAGTTTTAAACGTAATCCATGCCGTGTTAAAAGAAATGCTAACAAGAAAACATGGAACAATTATTAATGTTTCTTCGGTAGCTGGCCGCTACACATCGGAAACAAGAAGCGTTTACAATGCTACAAAGTTTGGAGTACATGCTTTAAGTGAAAGTTTACGGAAAGAAACTGCTGGGCATAATGTGCGGATTATTATCTTTGCACCCGGAATTGTTAATACTGAATTATTAAAATCAGTTAAAAACCCCTCAATTCTTGAAGAATATCAAAAAGTTAAAGATACTATTAACCAAGGACTAACGAGTGCCGAAACTGCCGATTTAATTGCTTATGCTTATAACTTGCCCCAACATATTTGTTTAAAAGAAATTTTAGTTTCCCATACTGACCAAAAAATATAAAAAGATTTAAATAAGTTCTACTTAATTTGTAGTAACTTATTTAAATCAATTTTTTTGTCCAGGAATGGTCAACACGAACAGCACTTCCAATATGAATGGCATCACAATGTTTATTAATAGTCTGATAATTATCCAAATTAACACCACTCCCCCCTTGAATTTCTACCCCATGATGACGGATTTGATCAAAAACTGCTAAGTTATCCATAATTTTTGTCAATCCCCCCTGGGTTAAAACAGTGCTAATATTTAACTGGTGTAATTCGTGAATTGCTTTTTGCTTATCAATAATTTCGTCAAAAGCCCGGTGAAAAGTTACTTTTAGCGGTTTTGCTAGTGCAACTAATTCTTGCAAGCGGGGTATATCCACTTCTTTATTCGGAGTAATAATTCCGACCACAATTCCATCAGCTTTTGTCGTTTTAATATATTCAATATCTTTTTTAATTTGTTCAAATTCTTCAGGATGGTAGTAAAAATCAACATCCTGGTGGCGTGTAATTACGCGAATCGGAATTGTACTTATCGCGCAGCTTTCTTTAATAACATCATAATTGGGAGTATAGCCCCCATGTTCTAAATCTGTACATAATTCAATTCGACTCACATTTTGTGCTTGGTTAATAACTTTAACATCTTCAACACTCGTTGCAATAACTTCTAAAAACATTTATTTATCCTCCGTGGTAATTAATTTAATCCGGTTCATAATTCCGTTGATTTTATCTTGGTAACTACCTAACTTAATATTTAACAAAATTACATTATTAGGTTTAAGCAAAGTGGCATATTGTTGGTATTGATTAGCAAAAACAGTAATACTAATTGCTCCGCTTTCATCATAACAATCAACAAAGGCCATTTTTTTATTATTCTTATCAAAAATCTCTTTTACCCGCTTAATAATTACTAAAATATTGGTTGTTCCTTGTGATAATTTTAAATCACTAATCAAAGTAGTTTTTTGTTCATATCCTTCTAAAGTCCGAATATATTTTAGCGGGTGATTAGATAAGTAAAAACCTAAAAACTCATATTCTTTTTTAATATTATTAATAATATCATCTTCAAAAATAACAATTTCTGGTTTTTCAGCAAGATGAAGATCAACTATTAATTGCTCATTATTTTCTGAAACTTTAATAACTTCAACATAATTGGCCAGTAAATTATAATTATTAAATAATGTCGTACGGTTAAAATTAAGATTATCTAATGCTCCGGCATAACATAATGCTTCATAGGTTTTTTTATTTAACCCTTTTTTATATAACCGAATAAAAATATCATATAAATCTTGAAACTCCCCATGTGCGTGGTATTCTTGGGCAATTTTATTATAAAATGCATAGCCAATTTGTTTAATTACTAATAATGGTAAACAAATTTGATTATCTCTGGTCACATATGTACTTAGGGGTAAATTAATTGAAGGAGGTAGAATCCCTAAATTATTTTTTCTTGCTAATTGGATATAATCGGCTGTTTTATTTTCATCCCCAATCACATTTGTTAATAAACTAGCTAAAAATTGGGATGGATAATTGGCTTTTAAATAAGCCATCTGATAGCCCAAGAGTGAATAAGCAACCGCGTGACTACGGTTAAAACCATAAGCCGCAAATTTATAAATTAAATTTCAAATATCATTGGCAATTTCGGGAGTATAATGATTTTTTACCGCATTATTAAGAAACTCTGTTTTTAATTCATTCATATAACTTGATTCTTTTTTTCCCATGGCGCGGCGTAAAATATCCGCTTTGGCTAGTGAGAAATTAGCAACTTTTTGGGCAATTAACATTACTTGCTCTTGGTAAACAATAATCCCATATGTCGGAGCTAAGATATCTTTTAATCGTTCATCAAGATAAGAAAATTTTACATGGTAATTTTTACGTTGAATATACAAGGGAATATTGTCTTGGGGTCCAGGACGATATAACGAAGAGGTGGCGACAATATCTTCTAACTTATCTGGTTGCATTTCAATTAAAACCTTGGTCATCCCGGGTGACTCTAACTGAAAAATTCCCTTGGTATCTCCCGAGGATAATAATTTAAAAGTTTTGGTATCATTCAAGGGAATTTTCTGCAGGTTAATTTTTACCTTTATTTCTTGATAAATATTATCAATAACATTATGCAAAATGGTTAAATTCCGCAATCCTAATAAGTCCATTTTTAATAACCCTAATTCTTCTAAATAATTCATTGAGTATTGGGTTTGATAAATGCCATTATAGCCTTCCCGAATAGGCACCACAGTTGCTAATGGCTTTTGCGATAGTACTACTCCAGCGGCGTGAGTTCCAGTTTGACGAGGTAAGCCCACAATTTTCGGGAGATATAAAAAGATCTGGGGATATTTTTTACTATAAAAATCTAACACATTGTTATTGGTAAAAGCATTCGTAAAATTATAATTATCCTCTAAGCGAACAGCCTTACTCATTTTATCGGCTTCTTCTAAACTAATACCAAACACCCGGCAAACATCCCGTAAGGCCATTTTCATCCCAATTGTTTGAAAGGTGACAATATGGGCAATATGTTCCTGACCATATTTTTCAAATAAATACTCCACCACTGCTTCACGTTTATCATCTTGAAAGTCAATATCAATATCGGGCATTCCTTGGCGCTCGGGGTTTAAAAAACGCTCAAAAATTAAATTTTCTTGCACCGGATCAATTGTGGTAATATCCAACAAATAACTAACTAAACTTCCAGCCGCGCTTCCCCGCCCAGGGCCAACATAAATATTATTCTTTTTTGCAAAATTAACATAGTCCCACACAATTAAAAAATAATCATTAAAATCCATTTGGTCAATAATATCTAATTCATATTTTAAACGAACTAAATATTTATTTTCAACTTGGGTTCCTAATTTATATTCCATTCCCTTTTTACAAATTCCCCGTAAGAAATCACGACTAGCAACATTCTCCGGAGTTGGATACTTTAATAAATTATCATGAATATTTTGATGTTTTAAATCATAAAATTGAATATTACTAATAAAAGCATTAATATTATCTAAATATTGTTCATATTCCGGACTATAATTATCAAAAGCAAAGGTATCTTTAACTGTGCTTTCTTTAAATAAAATTTGTTTTTTAATTGCATTAATAATTTTATAAGCATTAAAATCTGTTTTATCAAAATAAAGAACTTTGTTATTTCAAATAATTTTATTAACCGGAACTAATTCTTTAAAAAAAGATAATAACATTAAATTGTTATTATTAAGACCTAAATATAAATTATCGGAGTTATTAAGCGATGTTAATAGTTTTTGGTAAAAAACAACATCATAATTAGCTTCTTCAAAATTAATAATAATTTTTAAATTATCATTAATAAGTGTTATCAAAGCTGAAAAATCAATAACATTTTCTTTTTCATTAGTGGTCATAATTCAGGATGAAATTTTAACAAGGTTAAAATAGCCCGTTTGGTTAATCGCAAACAAGTTTAAATTATATTTTTGATTATTAAAATAAGTATAAAAGTTTAAACCAAGCACGGGCGTAATGTTGCGCGTACGGCATTTTTCATGAAACTCATAAACACCATACATATTATTATCACAAATTGCTAAAACTGATAAACCATTTGTCTGTCCGTAGGCTAGATAATTATCAATAGCAATTAACGATGATAATAAACTATAATTTGTCCGAACATTTAAATGCATTTTACCCATGATGATTTTCCTTTCTACAATTTAATTACAATAATGATAATCATAATCACAACTAAAATTGCTAAAATTGCAAACATTAAATATTTAAAAATTTGAGGTTTCTTTTTGGTATTAACTGATTTTAATAACTCCTCTTCAAGATCAATGACATTATCATCATAAAAATTTGTTTTTCCCATATCAACAACTTTAATATCTTCATCTTTTAAGTCTTTAATAATTGAAAATTCTTCATCAATCATCATTGTTTCTTCTAATAAATTAGTTTTTGTTTCGTCGGGAATTTTATTTTTATTACGAGCTAATAATTTTAAATTAGCTGTCCGCTCCTTATTTTTTTGTTCTTTTTTTGGAAATTTAACTTTTTTCATAATTTTCACCATCACTACCAATTGTGTATGTAACAATACTTTTCTCTATTATAACATTAAGAATGTCTTCTCACATTAAATCTTTTTCTTGCTCTTCAGCAATAGTTAATTTTGGCTTGGTAATAGGGTTTTTTGGTACAAACAAACTACAACAATCTTCAAAAGGCAAAATTGAGGTTTCATAAGTATCAATATCTTTGGCGATCTTAATAATTTCATTTTTATCAAAGCAAATTACTGGCCGTAAAACAGATAAGTCTGAAACAGCGTTGATGGTATTAATACTTTCAATTGTTTGCGAAGCAACTTGTCCTAATGATTCACCAGTAATAATTGCTTGGCAATGATATTGGCGTGCTAAAATATTAGCGATTCGATAAAACATGCGGCGCATAATCGTAATGCGGTAACTAGGTTCCGGAATATGCATTAACTCATGTTGTAACATTGAAAAATTAACAACATGCAAGCGTTGGGTTTGATTATTGGCGTAGGGCGTTAATTTTTGAACAAGAGTTTTTACTTTTACAAGAGCTTCTTCGGAAGTATGGGGTGGAGTTGCAAAATGTAAATACTCAACACTCATTCCCCGTTTCATTGTTAAAAAAGCCGCGACAGGAGAATCAATTCCTCCTGAAAGCATTACTAGACCTTTCCCAGAAATTCCAACTGGTAAGCCCCCGAGCGCTGTAATTCGATTAATAAAGACATAACTAAAATATTTACGGACTTCAATATCAATTTGCATTTCGGGATGGTGGACATCCACTTTAACTACCGTATTTTTCAAAATCATTGGTGCTAACATTTGTTTTAATTCAGTTGAAGTTACTTGATAAGTTTTATCATTCCGACGAACTTCTAATTTAAACGTTTGTGGTTGGTAATAATTAATAAAAGCAATTGCTTGTTCAGCCATATCAATTGGTTGACGACTTACTTTTTTGGCTAATGACATTGAAGAAAAACCAAAAATTTTTTGTAAAATAGCAACAATGGCGCCACTAGAACTGGGATTTAATAGTTCAATAAATAAACGATCAAATTCTTTTTTAATTAAAAAGTCTTCTTTAAATTGGTGTAGTTTTTTCTTTACATTATTTACTAATAAATTAGTAAAATTGGTACGGTTTTTTCCTTTAGTTGTTAATTCTCCATAACGGATTAATATGACATCAAAATTCATATGATTGTTTTTTCCCCTATTTATTTTTTTTGTTATTTTTAACATCAAATAATAATTTAATTGTTAAGTATAAAGTTGATTCATAATCATGGTTTTTATATGCTAACTGGGCATTTTTAATTTGTTCTTCGGCACTCTGGTTTGTTAAAACTAGTTTTTGTGAATAAACAAGGGCCTCTTGTGCTAAGAGATCTAATAAAATATCATTTTTGATTTTCTCAAATAATTTTAAAACATCTTTTTTTAATTTATTTAATTTAACACTAACATATTTTACTTCAAATTCTTTGTTAATATCAAACGGAATTTTTTTAATCCGTTCTAAGCTAGCACGGTATTCACTAATAATTTTTTGGTATTTATTTAGTAAATTTTTATATTGTAACTGATTTAAACGAACTTCCGCTTGCAACAAAACAACTTCTAGCAAATGGATTGTTCGACGAATTTCGGTTTCAACAAAATTTCTTTTTTCAATAATTTTGACAACTTCTTCTAAGGCATTTTGGGTTTCCACAGCATTCTCCAATAACCTGATTAATTCATTATTGAAAAAAACATAGTCCCGACTATTCTTATTAATTTCTAATAATAATTTATTAGTATCATGGGATAATTGCTTAACTTTCCCCATCGCATCACGATGAATACTTTCTTCTTGCTCAGTTAAAACCGAAGAAGAACGTAATGCTTCAATCTGTTTAGAAATAATGGTAAAACTTCGTTCAATTTTATTAATATAATCCATCACAATTTTATAATATTTTTTAAAACAAGAAATAATCTTTTTCTGTTGTTCAATTGTTCTATCAAATTCACTAATCATATTAATAATTTCAATTGTTTTCTTGGTTGCTTTTTTGTATTGTAAATTATCAATATACCGAAAAACTAACGACTTATCATTATCAACATTTGTTGCTAATTCATCAAAAGTAAATTTTAATAAATCGCGATTATTTTCATCCTTATTAAAAAATAAATATTTATCTTTTAGCACTGATAACCGGTTAGGTACGACCTTAGTTAGTAAGGTAATAATTTGGGGAATATTATCTAAAATTTCAACAAAAATAGTCAACGATGTTGTAATGTTGCTCAATATTTGGCTCGTTTTTTCAAAGTCCCCACTGGTTAAATATTCTTCAAATTCATCAAACATTAACTCAATTGATTTTTCAAAATCATTAATTTTTTTCTCATCGATTGCCACATTCATTTTTAATTTTTCAACTTCGGCAATTAAAGCATTAAACATTACCTTATGAGAGAGAATATAATCACGTTGTAAAAGTTCAATCTGCAACTGTTCATTAATTTCAGTTAATAATTTTCGAGCCTCTTGTTCTAATATTACTAGTTCATTATATAAAGGTTTCATTTTCGCGGATGATAATTGTTTACGATTTTTCAGGGCATATAACTTTCTAAAAACTTCAAAACAACTAATTAACTTTTTTTCATAAATTATTTCATACTTTGTTCGTCACACCACTAAGTCTTTCGCAAATTTATTGCTATGTTGAGCAATTTCCGAAACACGAAAAATTTTATGTTTTAAGGGTAACCGTTTCAAAACATCAAACTTAGTTAGAATTTTAATTTCAATTTTTTTAAAACGTTGTTTACTAATCCACACCCCTAAAAAATAACAAAAAATTAAAAAACATAAAATAAAAATAATAAAAAATGTTAATTCTACTGAGTTATGAATAATTGTTTGGATCAATGATAAACTAACCATCCGTTTCGCTCCCTTAAAAATAACCTTACACTTGAATTATAGCATTCAAAAAAAATAATACATAAAAAAGATTAAATTCTTGAATAAAGGTTAAGAATATTATACAATATCTTAGACAACATTTAGAAACAGCAAATAAACATGTTTAATCAATAGTCTATATTAGTGAACGTAATTATTTTATTAATATAATAAAGTAACCTTAGCTGTTAAGGCGAAGTTTATATATACTATCTTAAATAGAGTTTATTAATGATCTTTTTGTATGTCAAACTTTGATATATAGGAGGTTTTTTTAATGTCACGTTACACTGGTAGCAAGTTTAAAAAATCACGTCGATATGGATTTAGTATTCTAGAAAACGATAAAGAGTTTTCAAAAGGGAAAAAAAGAGCATATGCTCCTGGCCAACATGGTCAACGAAGAACAAAATTATCAAACTACGGAGTGCAATTACAAGAAAAACAAAAAGTTAGATACATGTATGGTTTAACTGAACGTCAATTCCGTAATACTTATACAAAAGCGAAAAAAATGAAAGGGATTACTGGGACTAACTTCTTAATTATGTTAGAATCACGCCTAGATAACTTAGTTTTCCGCATGGGCTTAGCCCAAACTAGAAATGGAGCCCGTCAATTAGTGAACCATGCTCATATTTTAGTAAATGGTAAAAAAGTTGACATCCCATCATATATTTGTAAACCGGGAGATGTAATTAGCTTAAAAGAATCAATGCAAAAAAATTCAAAAGTATTAGAAAGTTTACAAGCACAAATTAATACTTTAGAATTTGTTAAATTTGATAAAGCAAAATTTTCTGGAACTTATGTTCGTTTCCCTGAACGTGAAGAATTAAATGCTAATATTAATGATGCGTTAATTGTTGAATGATATAACCGTTTGGTATAATTTCAACAAAAAAAATATCAACATTATGTTGATATTTTTTTTATTTATTTTCATTAAGAGTAATTCCACTTGTTCGTAAAAGTCCCGCAGCCGCTTTATCAACAACTACCGTGACATCATTATGCATTTGTAAACTGGTACATGGTCATTCGTTTGAAATTTCACCTTCAATTAATTGTTTAATTGCTTGGGCTTTACCAGGGCCATCAGCAATTAAAATAATTTTTTTAGCATTTAAAATTGATTTAATTCCCATTGAGACTGCTTGTTTAGGGACCTGGTCAATTGAGTCAAAAAAGCGAGCATTTGCCTCAATTGTTGATTTAACTAAGTCAACAACTCCCGTTAGCGAATTAAAATCAGCTGGTGGTTCATTAAAACCGACATGGCCATTAGTTCCAACTCCTAATAGTTGAATATCAATCCCCCCGGCTTTTTTAATCATCTCATCATATTGTTTGGCAAAAGCAACATAATCACCAGTTCCTTGGGGAACATGGGTGTTTTCTTTTTTAATATTAATATGATTAAATAATTTTTCATTCATAAAATAACGGTAACTTTGGGGATGGGTTGGTTCTAACCCAATATATTCATCTAAGTTAAAAGAAACAACATTACTTCAATCGGTATGATTTTGTTGATAATCATTAATCAGATATTGATAAGTTGTTTCTGGTGAACTACCAGTTGCAAACCCTAACACAATCTTGGGGTTTGCTTGAACTGCATTCACAAACATTTTTCCGACTACTTTTCCAATTTCATTTTTATTTTCTACAACAATTAGTTTCATATTCATCCTCCCACATCTCTTAACTTAATAATTATAAAACTTTTCTGACAATAATAAAACAAAATTTTCAATCTTGTTAGTTTATTTAAAATTAAAAAAACTAATATTTTCTGGAAGTTTATAAATATCAAAGACAACTTTTTTCTTACCCAATGCCCGATATAATAAGGCTAAAATTACCATATTATTTTGTTCACGAATTAAATAATCTGTGTTTTTAACAGTAATTTTAACTCCCACATCGACATACTCAACTTTTTTAATATCTGCTAAGGGAAAAGAAAAGGTTTTTGGTGTTTCTTGATTATCAATAATTCCATCTAAAATTACTCGTTTATTAGTAATTAGTAAAACGCCCTTACAAACAAAACTAATTTTATTATCCTTACCTAGTTTATGTAAATTAACATCATTATTTTTAAAATGGCATTTTTCCTTTGGCTCTAAATCAAAATATATTGGTAAGATTTTTAATGGCCTTCATAAGGTGAAATTAACTTCTTCAACATTATAAATGAATTCTTGTTCTTTACTATTTAATTCAAGATCCAATTTCTTAACATATTTGTAAAATTTATGGATAAAATCTTGAGTATAAGCAAAATTTTTTAAAATTCAACGCTTAAAAATTCAGTATTTAAAATTAATAAAATTATTTTTCCCCATTAATTTTTCATAGCGATAAATTAAAAACTTTGGCTTATATTTTAAATTATCTTCATTTAAAACATATTTTCATTCTTCACGTTTATAATAAAATAATAAATCTTTTGTAAATCTTGTAAACATATAATCACCTTAAAATAATTATATAATGAAAAAATAGTAAGCTAACTTACTATTTTTTTTAATTTAATTACCACGTGAAGGCCCTGAATTTTCATCTGAATGTTTATTTACAAGTCCTCTTATTTTTTTAAGAATGTCAGTTTTTTTGGCATTATTTTTTAAAGATCTCTCCCTATTCTTGTTGTTCATTGCAGAGAAAGAATTACTATATAATTTTAAGAAAGTTTTATTTTCATAAAATGAACTAAAGAGATTTTCTACAGAAAAAATTGAATGTTTTTTGTTTTCAAATTGTTTTAATTTTCTTTCAGCAGCCCTATAAAAACGTTTAATATCAGCTGTTAATTTATTTTTTATCACTCTAAGTTCTGCCTCATATTTGCCCTTTTTTACAAGATCAATTTCATCACTAGTTAATTCTTTAGTTCATTTATCATTTTTGTTAATTAAAATTGAATTTTCTATCTTTTCGTTCATTTTTTTAATTTCTTGATCAAGTTCATCCAACTCTTTTTGTTCCAATGCTTTAATTGATTTTCGCATTATCCCATATTCTTCTACTGATGCATATTTAAAAGCTAACAAATTCTGTGCTGCTACCTTTTGCAATACTTCTGCAATACTTTCAACGTGATTATATTTTTGTTGTTTAGCCATTAAAAATTTTTCGGTAGCTGCTGCAAATTCTACTGAATCAAATCCAGCATAATATTCTGAATAAATTCTATTTATTTTTCTTTTAATAGCTTCCTTTGCTACTTCAAGAGCTTCTTTACCTTTGGCTTCATAACTTTCATTATTGTATATTTTACAAAACTGTTCTTCAATTCGACTAATAGATTCATCCATTAACCAAATTAACTGATCTTCAATATATTCGCGTTCTGATAATATTGTCTTATCGTCTGATTCTTCATCAATTTTATTTGTTATATTATTAATAACTGTTTCTTTTAAATTTTCAAATGAATTTTCTAGTTGAAAGGGAAAATCAGGGGTAAAGTTTTCTTTTATAAAAGTTTCATAGCACTTAAATAAATAGTCATTAATATCTTTTTTTATTATAGCATTTCGTGTTGTGTAAAAAGGTTTCACATCACGATTTATTTCATAATATTGTAAGTTTTTTAAGTCAAAATCTAAAATTCATTTTAAAGTAAGACCATATCTAAAATCTATATATGCTGCTTGCAAATCTTTTTGGTCAATTGGCATAATTGTGTGTTCTCCTTTTATGTTTTCGTTTCAAATAGTATAAAACCTTAATAAATATAAAAACACCACCAATATTAATCAATATTGCTGGTGTTATCTACACTCAAAATAGCGTTTTTCTAATTCATTTAGTTATTTTATACCACCTAAATAATAGCAAATAACTAGTGGGTTTTATCAAAATTATCTTGTGATTTTTAAACAAAAAAAATGTTAATAAAAATTCAACCCTCTCTTAGTATTTTCCCTCGTAATATTAAGATAAGATTGAATTTGTTAATGGTGGTTCGGGACGGAATTGAACCGCCGACACTTTGAGCTTCAGTCAAATGCTCTACCAACTGAGCTACCGAACCGTTAAAATGGCGGTCTTGACGGGACTCGAACCCGCGATCTCCTCTGTGACAGAGAGGCATGATAACCACTTCACTACAAGACCATTTGGTTGCGGGGGCAGGATTTGAACCTACGACCTTCGGGTTATGAGCCCGACGAGCTACCAGACTGCTCCACCCCGCGATAAATTCTCCAAGAATAATACTATCATAATTTGGAGGCTAATTTCAAGTAATTTTTAAAATGGCGGAGAATGAGGGATTCGAACCCCCGCGTGGCTTTCACCACCTGGCGGTTTTCAAGACCGCTCCCTTCAACCAGACTTGGGTAATTCTCCACATATTTTTAATAAACAGATGGTGGACCCTACTGGACTTGAACCAGTGACCATCCGGTTATGAGCCGGATGCTCTAACCAACTGAGCTAAGGGTCCATGGTAGCGGGAAAGAGACTTGAACTCTTGACCTCCCGGGTATGAGCCGAGCGCTCTAACCAGCTGAGCTATCCCGCCACATGGATTTGTTGTTATGTTATTTATTTTTGGTGGACCCGAACGGGATCGAACCGTCGACCCCCTGCGTGCAAGGCAGGTGCTCTCCCAGCTGAGCTACGGGCCCAATTTTGACAATAAATGGTCGGAAAGACAGGATTCGAACCTGCGACCCCTCGGTCCCAAACCGAGTGCTCTACCAAGCTAAGCTACTTTCCGATAATTAAGTTATTTAATTTAAAAAAAATGGCACGCCCAGTAGGATTCGAACCCACAACCTTTTGATCCGTAGTCAAACGATCTATCCAATTGATCTATGGGCGCATGTCAAACATATTTATTATATAATAATATTTTATTATTAACAATATTTTCTTATAATTTTGTGGTTAAAATGGAGGCACTAGTCGGACTCGAACCGACGGTCGGGGAGTTGCAGTCCCATGCCTTGGCCAACTTGGCTATAGTGCCGTGTATTATTTAAACCTTTTTTATATTATCATATTATTAAATGTTTTCAAGAAATTATGAAGAAAAAATAGGATTTTAAATAATTTATTATTAAATTCTTTAAAATCCCGCCCGGGCAAGTTATTCAACAGCAATTAAATATGGATATAACTGTTGCTCACCATTTACAATTTCATATTCAACATCAAAGTTTTCATCTAAGTATTTCTTAATCATATTAATGTCTTTAGCTTCAGCATTTTCACCAATAAAAATTGTGATAATTTCGGTTGATTTGGTAATTGTCTTATCAAACAAGTTTTTAATAACTTCGCCAATGTTTGGCTTCGAAAACATAATTTTTTTATTAACAATTCCCATATAATCATTTTTATTAATTTTAACCCCATTAATTGAAGTATTTTTTGCGGATTGGGAAATTGATAAACTAGTAACATTTTTAATAGCATTTCTTAAAGTTGAAAAGTTCTTTTTGGCATGTTCACCATGTTCAAATGATAACGCAGCAACCATTCCCTCCTGAACTGAAGTTGTCGGAACAACATAAACATTTGATTTTTTTTCTAACTTAGCTGCTTGTTGTGCTGCTAAAATAGCATTACTATTATTTGGTAAAATAAAGACATCAACAGCATCAACAGCATCAATTGCTTTTAAATAATCATCTGTCGAAGGGTTCATTGACTGCCCCCCATTAACAACCGCTTGAACATTTAATTCATTTTTAAAAAATTTAGAAATTCCACTTGCCGGAGAAACAACAATAATTGCTTCTTTATTTTTTAATTTACGTTCAACTTTAATTGTTTTAACATGTTTTTTGGCTTGTAAAGTCATGTTATCAACTTTAATATTACGAAATTCCCCAAATTGTTGCAGAAAAGTAATAACAGTCCCAGGCATTAAAGTATGGACATGGGTTTTTAAAATATCTTGATCAACAACCGCTACAATTGACTTTCCACCTTGTTCCGCTAATGTTTGACGAATTTTGGTAACATCAATTTTATTAATATAACTATCATTTAACATTACAATAGTTTCGGTACAATAACCAAATTCTTCTTCTAAATTATCCATAATAATATTGTTTTCTGATTTATCATGTTTCTTTTTAAACTGGGGAACTACTTTTCCAGTTGAAAAATATTCGGTCATTCCTTCAAAGATTTTTACCAAACCAAAACCACCAGAATCAACTACCCCAACTTCTTTTAAAACTGGCAATAATTCTGGGGTATTATTTAAGGAAGCTGTTGAAAACTCAACAATTTTTCCAAAAACATTAGGGACATTCATATCATCTGATACTGAATTAATATTTTCAGCAGTTTCCCGTATAACGGTTAAAATTGTCCCTTCAACGGGTTTCATCACTGCTTTATAAGCAACTTCTTTAGCTTGCATCATTGCGGCTTTAATAGCATCGGATGTTAATAAATCAACACCTTTTAAACCATTAGCAAATCCTCTAAAAATTTGCGAAAGAATAACTCCGGAATTCCCACGAGCCCCCATAATTAATCCTCTAGCAAATACATCGGCAATTTTACTAATTGAAGTTGAATCAACTTCATTAATTTCTTTGACCGCATTGGTCATTGTTAGATTCATATTGGTTCCGGTATCCCCATCAGGGACTGGGAACACATTTAATTTATCAATTTCAGGATAAAAATTATATAAATTATTATATCCACTAATTAATGCCTCTTTAAAAGACTTTGCGTTAAATTCCATTTTTTTCATCACCTTACAAACTTATTTATAACCGCTTATCTTAAGTATAATAATTTGCAATCTAGTTTTTTAAATATCTCTTTTGCTTTAATACATTTTTAGATTAATAAATCTAACACATTGACATTGACAGTAAAGTTACCCGGAAAAATATCTAATTTTTCTAATTCATACTTAATGCGAATTTGAACTTCTTGACTAACATCACGAATATTAACTTCTTCTAATAAAATTAAGTAAATTTCAATAACATAATTTTTACCATCTTGTTTTAACGTGATTGACTCTGAGTAATTTTTTGTTAACATTGTGACATTTTCTTTTTCACTACTAAAATCATCAATTTTTGCAAAACCAGCAACTCCTGGTACTGTAATAACTGATGCGTAAGCAATATCTGCAATTTGTTCAATACTAACTTTTCCCATAATTAAATAACCTACAAAATTAATCAACATTATTAATTATATCGCTAAAAAATATTAAAGCAATATCTAAATTAATATGTTTCGACAAGGGCTGCAATATATCTGCCCAAAAATCTTGCTACTATTTTATCAAATAATTCATTAGTTTTATATTAAAATCTTAACTTTTTTAAAATGTAATTTCATAGTACATTATTTGGTACTAGTAAAAGTATATCATAAAAATAAAAGACTATAAAATATAGCCTTTTATAATTAAATTTAGTTTATTAATGGTTTTAAAAATTGGAAGTAATTAATTGAAAGTTTAATAAGTTAATTAGCATAAAAAGAATTTTTAATTATTTTTAAATTAGTTAACAGTTGGTGCAACTGTTGTTAATTTGAGTTCAAAATTACCAGTTGATGTTTTTAAATATTTTTGGTTGGTTCCAGTATAACTAGCACTAACATAGATGGTTGTATTATCCCCTAGTTGTTTTGCCGCAAGGGTTAAATCCTGCGCGGTTAATTCGTGGTGATGTTCTTGATCACGGTACAATTTAATAGTAAATTCTGGTGGATAGGTTTGACCTAATTCATTAATCATCGGAACTAATTGTTGTTGGACACTAGTAACTAAACTAGCAATTTTAGTATCATCATAGACTTGCCCATAAAATAAAGTATCACTTAAAGAAACTGTGGTGTTAGCCAAGTCAATTGCTTTGACACTTGGTGTAATTTGTAAAAAAGGTGTTTCACCCGTTACTAAATCGGATAATAAATGGGCTTTATCACTATTGACACGTAATTTTGTATAAAAACTTATGCCATTATCAATATTTTTTAAAATAGACGGTTTATCAAGTAAGTTTTCATAATCCGTAGTTCCTTTATTACTACTATAAAATAAAGTTTCCACTCATTTTTCATCGCGAATTTTTTTATTTAATTTATTATTGGAAATTACATTTCATAAAAAATCCACTAAGTTATTAAATGAAACTACGCTAAACTTATCGGTTGGGTGTTGCGAGTTAATTTTTTGTTCAAACATTGCTTGGGTGTACGACGTTAAATCAACGGCACTACTTTTTTCATTACAAGCAATAATGCTACTAGTTGTGGTTGCTGTTAAAGTTAACGCACTAAATAAAGCTAAAAGTCGTTTCATTATGAATCTTCCTTCCTACTAATGCATTTTAATTAAAGCGATGATGGCACTAAAAAGATCACATGCTCAAATTGTTGCAAAAATCGCAAAAACATTTATTTTTAGAAAGCGAAAAATTGATTCATGACCAACGTATTCTAATTTTTTCTTTTGTTTACGATTTCACCAAATATGTAACCCCACAAAAAGCATTAACATCACGCCAAAAACACCAATTCCAATATAAGAATATTCTAAAACTTGGTTTGTTAAATTAGTTTCACTAAATAATAATAGGTTCTGAATCATTGTCTCGTTCCTCTCTAAATTTTATTCTATAATGGTCCGACTAAATCCCGAACCCGATTAGCAACATGTTCCACATCAGTTCCAATAACTAGTTGTAAACCTTCATTCCCAATTCGAATAATCCCAAAAATTCCCGATGCTTTTAATTTTGCATCATCAATATTAGTTTTATTATCCTTCACAATTAACCGCAATCTTGTCGCACAGTTTTCAATGATTTTAAAATTATCTTTACCAACAACATCAACAATTGTTTGGGCCATTTGTTGATATTTATTAGCCAGTTCAGTTCGTTTAGCTTTTCCTTTTAATTTAGCTCCAACTTGAACTTGGGTTTGGGCAATCATTTGTAAATCAGCTTGGTTTTCAGCTTGGATTGTCGTTGCTTGGCTAACATTCATGTCACCACCACTAGTTCCAGCTGGTTGACCAGTTCTATTGTCGTTCAAATCTCGACCAGGAGTAGGAATATTCATTTTTTTAATTAATCAATATCAAATAAAATAATAAATAACTCCCATTACCATTGAAATTGGAAAGACCCATAACGGGTTGGCCGCAATTCGTGCTCCTACACTATCATGTTGCAACGACATAATTCATGATTTGGGAACTGAAATTAAGTAATCAATTAGCCCAGCACTAAAACCAAATCCTAATCGAATTCCCATTCCAACCACCACCGCGGCAAAAATAGCTGTTAAAACCGCATGAATTACTAATAATAATGGTGATAAAAAGATCCAGATAAACACTAGTGGTTCATCAATTCCTGTTAAGAACGAAACAAGCGCAACACCACCAATAAAGGTAGCAACTTCCCGGCGACGTGATTTATGCGCAGTCATAATCATTGCTAACCCAGTGGCGGGAATTCCTCCAAAGAATACCGGAAAGAATCCTGATTGGAAAATTCCCGATGTTTCAATTCCAGCACTATAAGCATTAATATCACCAAAGACAATATAATTGCCATTACCTAAATTAATAATATTGGCAATATTATCGGGATTAATTCCCGGCAATAATGGACCTTCAATTGGTAATTGGAACCATAGGAAAGTGTTAATAATATGATGGCCACCAAATGGTTGTAATAACCGGTTAATAAAAGCATAAACAAATGCCCCCCCGCGGAAGCCGCATTTCCTGAGGAAATTGCTTTCCCAATAATAATTAAGACATATTGGATTCATGGCCAAACTGCCGCAAAAATAAATGCTAAAAAGAATGAAGACACGACCGCTACCATCGGTACAAATCTTCGACCCCCAAAGAATGCTAACGCTTGAGGCAATTGAATATCTTTAAAGCGATTATATCAAAAAGCAGCTAATGCTCCACAGGTAATTCCTCCCACAACTCCCGTATCAAGAACATAGCTTCCACTGTTAACCAAATCACCAGGATTTGAAGAACGGGGATCTTGAAAGGGCGATGGAATATATAATAACTGGCTAAAATTATGGGGTACCAAGGCATTGGGATCAGCCGTTGGGCTGGCAAACCCATGAAATGTTAACACATTTTGGTAAAATAAGGACGGAATCATATTTTCCCCAGTCATCATGACTAAGATAAAATAAGAAATCCCCCCACATAACGCGGCTTCACCCCGGTAATCTTTGGCAAGGCCAAATGCAACCCCAATTCCAAAAATAATAGCAATATTGTTAAAAACAGCCGCTCCGGGTGCCATGATGAATTGACCAATTCATCAAATTCAGGAATCTTTAACGATTCCAATTGTTGGATCAGATAATAACGTTCCAATCCGATTCATCAATGCAGCAATCGGCAATACAGCAATCGGAAACATTAAAGATTTTCCTAGTCGTTGCAATGCCACTCCTGATTGTTTAATTTTAGAATTGAACCTTGTCTTGAAACCATTTTTCGACTTCGTGACTTGTCCAGATCCTTGTTTTCAAAGTATCGAAGGCATTTTACTACCCTCCTTCCCATTAGTTTAGTGGCAAATAATCTTACATATAAATAAACTTATATACCCTTAACATTAAGATACTTAATCTTGCTAATTAACCTATTTGCTTAAACAAGAATGGAAAACTTCTCATTAAACTTCTGTTGGTGAGATTTTATAATCTCACCTTATTTATACTACTTTTTTATATAATTATCTATATAAAAGTATAATTTTATATATATTTAATATATTTTAATATATTTTTTCTAGAATATGCGATAATAATCTTAAGATAATAAAATGAGGTTTTTAAAATGAAAAAGAAAAAAATCATTGAATATAGCTTCCTAACATTTTTTATCGCAATGTTTATTAGTGGCGTTGTGGTTTATTTAGTGTGCGGTCGAGAACGCGTTGATATTTTTGCGCTCTTTGTGGGGTTAAGTTCGCTATATTTTGTCTTTTATTTAACTTATTTATTCTTAAAAATTAAGAAAAATGATTTGAAAAAAGAACTCTACACTGGCTTAATTGAACCTTACCAAAAAGATTTGGCCAAATGAAAAGAAAAAAAGCAAAACCATAAAAAAGATGATGATAAAAAATAATAGCGAAAATATTTTTTCGCTATTATTTATTTTGATATGGATAGATGGTGACTCCTTTAACAACCCGGTTAACCTCACCAGTTGGGCACGGATTATCAGGGGTTTTGTTTAACCAAATCGCCTTATAAACGGCATAAATTTGGGCCCGTACAATATAGCTTAAACCCGCAACAATATCATTAGTTTCTGATGAACTATCATTTGTTAAATAGTGATGGCAATATTTAGCAACATTCTTATCATTTAAATGATCAATCACCACAATTGTTTTAGCAACCTGGTCATGTGCAATCTCTTTCAATAAATCTAAGTCATATTGGCGAGTATAAGCATTTTGACTTAAAAAAAAGACAATTAAACTCTTGTTATTAACCACTGATTTAGGACCATGGCGAAAACCAAGACTTGAATTAAAAAAGGTTGTTACTTCCCCAGCTGATAACTCTAAAACTTTTAAATGGGCTTCTTGGGCATATCCTTTTAAAATATTTGACCCTAAAAAGATAATTCGACGATGATCTTCATGGGCAATTTTTTTAATTGCTTGATAATCATTATTAATAATATTGTCTACAATGTTAATGATATTATTAATTTCTTGCTCAAGTTGGCTGTGATTTTCCTCCTTAGTTAAGGCTACTAAACAATATAATAACATCGAAGTAAAACTTGAAGTCATCGCAAACGATTTATCATTTGTCGCATCGGGTAATAATAACACCAAAGCTTTGTGATCATCATGATTTTTAACTGCCAATTGGCCTTCTTTGTTACATATAATAATAATTTGAACTAAATCATTGATTAATTGTTTAGCATATTCAACGGTTGCTTGGGATTCTGGTGAGTTACCAGATCGTGCAAATGAAATTAATACTGTTGGCTGGTCGCTTTGAAAATATAACCCTGGGTTTGAAACAATATCGGTAGTTGAAATGCTGACCACATTAAGACCCTGTGTTTTTAAATATTCAAATAAAACATTACCAACAAATTCACTTGTTCCAGCACCCACTAAAATATACTTATATGGCTTATTTTGCAATTGGGCTTGAAAAGTTTTAATTTGAGCAGATAAACCATTATATAATTTTAAAACTTCGCGTCACATTTTTGGTTGTTGAGCAATTTCATTAATAGTAAATTCTGCTTTTAAATTATTAATTTCATCCCTTGTAAAACCTAACATAATAATCCCTCCTTTATAACTAATAAATATTATATATCAAAATATATATTTTTGTATATTTTTTTATAATTTATAATAATTTATATTAAAATTATAAGGTAATAAATTATGAATAATATCACCGATTAATAATTTATAAAATATCAAGATTAACAATAGATCTTAATTTGATATATTATATAATGACATTAGAAGAAAAAAAGAGGGATTACAATGTATAAAGTTGAGCGTCAAAAGTTATTATTAAATTTTTTACAAACAAAAGAGATGTTTAATATGAATGAAATTATGGAATTTGTAAAACCTTACCATATTAAATATGTTTTATTGCGACGAGATTTACAAGAATTGGCAGCCAAGAATTATATTACATTATCTTATGGAGTTGTAAAATGAAACAATAAAGTTACCATTGAAGATACTTCCCGCTTGGAAAAATTAAATATTAATTACGAGGCAAAGAAAATAATTGCCAAAACTGCCCAACAATTAATTGATGATAAAGATGTTATTTTTGTTGGTGCCGGCACTACTTGTGAAGAGTTTGTTCGTCAAATTACTAAATATGTTAAAATTATTACTAATTCTAAATTTGTTTATGAAGAAGCCCTTAAAAATAAGAACATTGCTGATGCCGTTTTATTAGGTGGTCGTTTGCGTGAACGATCAGGTGCTTTTATTGGAACTTTCACCGAAAAAGCCTTAGAAATTGAAACTTTTTATAAAGCCTTCATTTCGGTAACAAATGTTGATATGGAGGGAAAATTATATAATAATAACGAAACTGAAGCTAGTTTAGAAACAAAAGTATTAGATATGGCTAGTATTTCTTATATTATTTCAGATAGTAGTAAATTTAATTCAATTGGATTTTTTGATTTTTATCATGCAAAAGATATTGATTATTTTGTTTGTGAAAAACTCCCCGAAATTAGTGCGGAATTTAAAAGTAAGTTTATTATTTAAATTTAACAAAAGAAATGTGAGCAAACCAGTTAAATCACTTAAAAGTTCCTAAAATATACTTGCTTTTATTTTCATTTTTGTTTATTATTTTATAGTATGAAGAGGTGATAAAATGTCAAGAAAATGTGATATCTCAGGAACAAGAGCATTATCAGGAAATAAAAGATCACACGCAATGAATGCTTCTCGTCGTAAATGAAATGTAAACTTACAAAAAGTAAGAATTGTTGTTGATGGAGAATTAAAAACATTACGTGTCTCAGCAAGAACTTTAAAAACATTAAAACGTAAAGGGCAAATTGCACAATAATTATAATTCTCTTAATTAAATTAAGAGTTTTTTTGTGTTAATTATTTTTTTTATTTTAAAAATAAGGTAAAATAACTATGGTAACTTGCCCATGTGGCGGAATTGGCAGACGCAGTAGACTCAAAATCTACCGAAGAAATTCGTATCGGTTCGACCCCGATCATGGGTACCATTAAAAATTTAATTTGTTAACAAAAAAAGGTTATTTATTATTTCAATAAATAACCTTTTTATTTAGTATAAATAACAATTACCGTTCCTGATAATACTTCAATTTCTCCTGGTTGATCATAAATAAATTCATTACTAATAGCATTGGCGGATAATGTTGTTAGTTCAAAGTCTTGGACATTATATTTCATCTTAGTAATGTTAACTTTCGCGGGGGTTAAACTAATTAGGGATAAGTAGCGATACCCCAGTTGGGGTGCAACCACATTTACTTGGTGCGGTTTTAATAAATAACAATAATTATCATCGTTTAACCATTTAACATTATATTGAGCAATAAAACCAAAAGATGCTAATTGCATATCAACGCGAGGTCCCTGGGTAATTAAAATAATTTCTGTTGGTTGTAATGCTAAGGCCTCAGTAATTGCTAATTCAGCATCAATTTCATTCTTAATAGCTGACACTTTGACTAATTTATTAGTATTTTTTATAACTGTTTGGTATTCTGCCGGGGACAATGAATCAAAATCCCCACAGGCTAAATCAATGCTTAACTTATGATTTAAAAGGGCCAAGCAACCCCGTTCTACCCCAATGTGGTAATAATCAACATACTGGGTTAAATCAAGGTTGGTTTGTGAACAAACAATTAGAACTTTAACTTGCTGGTCACTCATTATTTTAATAGTCCTTGTAATCTTGTTTGTAAATCAGAATGGCCAAATAAATAACTACCTGCTACTAGCACATCAACCCCATAATCTTTACAAATTTTTGCGGTTTGTTCATTAATTCCCCCATCAACTTCAATTAAAGTTGGCAAGTGATGAGCATCAAGATAATCGCGTAATTCCTTAATTTTATAAGCACTATCCACCATAAATGATTGCCCACCAAACCCGGGTTCAACTGTCATTACTAAAATAACATCAAGGTCGGGTAAAAATTTTAAAATTTCAGCACTTGGAGTGCCTGGTTTAATGGCTAACCCTATTTTAATGGGATATTTATTTTTTAAACTTAAAAATTCGGCTAATTGTTCAGCAGTTAATGCTTCATAATGTAATGTTATCGAATTAGCTTTTGCTTTGATGAATGGTAGTAAATATTCTTCCACAGATGAATTTTTAATCTTAACCATTAAATGACAATCAATAAATAAATCACTATAACTAGTAATATCACTTAAAATTTTGGGTCCAAATGTTAAATTGGGCACAAAATCACCATCCATTACATCAAAATGGATTCATTTTGCTCCCGCCCTAGCAATCGCGGTTAAATCACTTTTTAAATCTAGATAATTAGCGCTCAAAACGCTTGGTGCAATAATGTATTCTTTTGGCATTCTTTTAACCTCTTTCTAATTCTCCTAAAATTTTTAAATAATCTTGGTAAAAAAACATTGGAATGTAGTAGTTTTCAACTAGTTCTTTAATTTTACAACCAGGTTCTTGATTATGTAAGCACCCCCGAAATTTACATTCACTACTATACTTAGCAAAGTTTTGATAGGAAATTGCTAAATCTTTTTTGGTAAAACCTTTAATATCAAACGAAGAAAATCCGGGACTATCAGCAATCATTCCTCCTAACACATCATATAATTCCGTTGTGGTAGTGGTATGTTTCCCCCGACCTAAAGCTTTTGAAATTAATTGGGTCTTGATAACATCCTCATTAAACAAACTATTTAAAGTGGAAGATTTACCACTTCCGGTTTGACCAGTAAAAACCGAAATTTTATTAGTAAGTAACTTTTCAAAGCCAGCTCATGCAACGGGGTCAACAACTTTATTACTAATAAAACAAGTTTGGTAACCTAATTTGGCATACCAATTAAGGTATGATTCATAAATGGGATCAGTTAATGATACCAAATCTTTTTTGGTAAAAACAATAATTGGGGTTAAGTCCTTATATTCAATTAAGGCTAAATATTTATCTAGTAAATAAGAATTAAAGTCAGGTTCTTTAATCGAACAAATAATAATAACCTGGTCAATATTAGCAATTTTTGGCCGGTACAATTCATTTTTCCGGTCAATAATTTCAGTAATAACTCCCTTTTCATTTGGTTGAATTTCAATTTTAACCTTATCACCAACAATCGGAACTAACTTTTGGTGACGAAAAATGCCCTTAGCTTTGCACTCATAAATTACACTATCATTTTTAACCTTTACATAACAAAATTCACTAATTAATTTAACAATAATACCTTGTTTTTGCATTGTAACTATAAAAGAAATGATAGTAATAAACCAATAATTAGCAATAATAACCCAATAATCGCAAAAGTAATAATTAAGTTGGTATTTAAAACTTTTGGAATCGCTAGATAGCGGTCGCGAACCTTAACTCGTTTTCCTTTAATTTCAATAACATTTCGAAAATGTAATGGTTTATCTGCTTGGTGGGCAGGAGTCAAAATCGCAGTTAGGTCAAGGTTAAACTGCTCAACTGTTTGGTAGCGCTCATGGGGATCTTTGGCAATGGCTTTTAAAATAACATTTTCTAAACTTTGGGGTATTTGTGGATCAATTAATCGCGGTGGTAACGGTAGTTCTTTGACATGTTTAACTGCTACTAAAGTTGGACTTTTCCCCACAAACGGAGCGGTTCCAATTGCTAGTTCATATAACATAATCCCTAGCGCATAAATATCACTTTTTTTGGTGGCTGGTTTGGACTGCACAATTTCCGGAGCCATATATTTTGAGGTTCCAATAATTTTATTATTTTCTAAATCTTCACTATTATTGTCTAAGATGGCAACCCCAAAATCAGCAACTTTAATCTTACCATCATAAGAAATTAAAATATTTTCTGGCTTAATATCGCGGTGAATAATATCATTGCGGTGGGCTTCGATGATTGCTAAATTAATATCCTGAAAAAAATAGATTAATTCGTGGAAAGTACAAGGTCCTAAGGTTAATAAACGATCTTTTAAAGTGTAACCCTTGACTAACTCTAAAACAATACACTGACGATCATAAACTTCAAATGTTCCATAAACCTTCACAACATTATTGTGGGAAAATTGGGCAATTGAATTATATTCTTTGTTAAAGCGATAAACAGCTTCTTTATTTTTTGACAAACTAACCGACATTATTTTAATTGCCACGTTGCGTTTTAAAATATTATCATACGCTTCAAAAACTTCGGCCATTCCCCCATCGGCAATCTTGCCAATAATTTCATAACGATTATGTAAAATTGTTCCACTTGTAATTTGTTCCATTACCTCACCCTTTAAATTAATAATTTAAACTCATAAATATCATAACATATAATAAAAATAAGAAAAATAAAGTTTTAATTAACAACTAATTAAAACTTTATTTTTATTTAGCATAATCAATTTTCACAAGATTAAATACTAATGAATTTAAAAGCACAGTTAGGTTACTTGCTCCCATTGTAATTGCACTAATCATTGGGGGAATAATTCCCGCCATTGCTAAGGGCAACATAATAATATTATAACCAAACGCTCAAGCAAAGTTTGACCAAATTATTTTACGCGTTACTTTGGTACTAGTAAATGCTTTATAAATATTTAAAATATCTGGTTTAATAATGGTAATGTCACTAGCCTGAATTGCTACTTCACTACCCTGACTCATTGAAATGGCAAAATCCGATTGTTTTAACGCAACAACATCATTAATTCCATCCCCCACATAAGCAACCACTTTATTTTGGTGTTGAATTTCTTCAATAATTTTTGCTTTGTCAAGCGGACTAACATTGGCATGGTAATTTTCAATTCCCACTTCATCAGCAATTCTTTTGGTTGCCACAATGTCATCCCCACTAATCATATAAACAGCAATGTTCATTTTTTTAAACTTCGCAATTGTTGATTTAGCATTTAAACGAATTGTGTCAGTTAAAATAATAATATTTTCAATGGTATTATTAATCACTAAGGCAATTAATGTTGCTGATTCATGTGGATACGCTGTTAGTTCATTTTTTAATTCATCAGCAATCTTAAATTTTTGAATTGCTTTTTGATAAGAAATTAAAGTTAATTCTTTATTTTCAAAAATAGCACTAACTCCTTTTCCTGGTTGTTCTGAAAAATTAGTCAATTTTAAATTTGGCTGTTGATCTGAAATTACTTTAATAATACTTTTGGCAATTGGGTGGTTTGATAATAATTCTAAATTATAAATATAGGAATAATTTTTACTATCCCCTAAAATCTTACTTACTGTTAATTCACCAGTGGTAATTGTCCCAGTTTTATCAAATGCAATGGCATCAATTTTTGTAATTTTTTCAAATACCTGGGCATTATTAAAGATAATCCCCTCTTTTACTGCTTTACTAGTTCCGATTGCCGTTGCTAAGGGGGTAGCAATTCCTAACGCACACGGACAAGCAATAATAATTACCGCAATGGCAATATTAATCGCATGCGAAACATTATTAACATCCACATAAAAATACTGAATTAAGAAGGCAATGACTGCTAAAATAAAAACTGAAGGGGTAAACCATTGCGAAATTTTATCTGCAATTTTTTGTACCCGGGGTTTTTGGGCTTGAATCGCTGCTACTTTATCTAAAATATTAGCTAACACAGTATCATTTCCTACTTTTAATGCTTCCATGTAAAAGGGATTTCCTTCATTAATAGTTCCCCCAATTACAGGATCATTCACCGTTTTTTCAATAATATTGCTTTCTCCAGTTAACATAACTTCATTAATATAAGCAACTCCTTGATTAACCTTCCCGTCAACAGGAATCTTGTCCCCTTTTTTAACAAGAAGAAGATCACCAATATTAATATCTTTAATATTAACTTCTTTAACAGTTTGATAATTATTAGTTACTAAATTGGCTGTCATTACTTGTAATGACAAAATATCTTTCATTCCCGATGTTACTTTATGTTGAACCGAAGCATTAATGGTATCACCAATTAATAAAATTGTAATAATGGCCGCGGCGGTTTCAAAAAACAAGTGATAATGATTTGGATTATCAAAAACTAAATAAATACTATAAGCATAAGCAATTAATGAACCAATTCCAATTAAAGTATACATTCCAATTGTTCTTCAGCGAAATAACTCATTAAACATACTTTTATAATAATAAAAACCTGGATAAACTAGCACCACTGTTGTGCCTACTCATTGAAACCATTTATTACTTAAATAAGTTAACGGATAAACATTGATCATTCCTAGCATTAAAGCACAGGTAATTACACAGCCAACTAACAATTTAATTAAATTAGCGACTGATCTTTTATTTCAATCTTTAACTTTCGCAGGAATATAAAAATCTTGCATATGCATTAAATGGTTATGATGTTCATGGTGGTCATGGTGTTGATGTTCACCATCAGAATTGGCCATCATCATATGTCCTGAATGCAAACCAGACATTGCATCATCATGGTGATGATTATGCCCACGGTGTTCTTCATGTTGATGATGCTGGTTTGGTTCTGTTTTATCCATCATCATATGCTCTGAATGAGAATCAACCATCGGGTTATCATGTTGGTGAACCCTATTGTGGTGATGTTCTTCTGAACTATTATGAAGATGCTGATGCTCTCCTGTTGGTGAATGATGATGACGATGGTCATTTACCATTAAAGGATCATCATTCAACTTATTCATCGTCTTTTCATGATTTAAAGGAGAATGTCCTTCTTTAGAATGATGGTTAGTTTGCTCTTTTTTGTTTTTCATATTAATCTCCTTTTACTAATTCTTATTAAAAATATTTTAAATTTTTAATAAAAAACATATATTTTTATTATATGAGAAATAAGAAAGTTTCGCAATATAACATTTGGCGGTTATTTGTAATATATAAAAATTAACTTTAAATATTTTATAATTTTAATTATACTACCTAAATAGTAATCAAAAAATGATTTAAATTGCGGACCTTGTTATTATATGCAAAAAAAAAAAAAAAACATACAAAGTTATATAAAATATTCCATTGTATGTTTTTTTTAGTCATATAAGGTTATATTTTGTAATTATTTTTAGTATATCTCATATTTTGAATTAACTATTCTTAATTAATATATATTACATAATTGTAATAGTATAAATATTAATTTCAGCTAAAACATATGCGCCACTATATGATACTCCCCCAGCTTCAACTCAAGCTTCAGTTTGAAAACTAAGACCATCAAAAGATGCTTTTGTATATATTAAATCTTCAGCCGCTACTTGTCCAAAACTTGTTTTACCATAATCACGTGCTAAGATATAATTTTTAGTTCATTCACTTGATGATTTAAATGCTGATTTTGAATCTAAACTGAATGATTTAACACTATCGTTTTTAAATGATGAGTCATCAGATCCATATTTATAATACAAATAACATAGACCAAAATCTAATTTTACAGTTGAATAATGATTAATAAAGTAATCATAACTCATTCCTAATCTATCTCAAGAAATTGTAAATACTTCTGATAGGCTTGATTTGGTATCTACAGGCACCCCGAAAGCTTTCATTTTTGCGATTGAATGCAAATTACCCTGAGCAGATACTTCTAAGTTAGTATTATTAATATTTTCTTGATGACTCAATAAATTTGTTGATACTGCAGCTGGGGTTGCTCCAAAGCCTACTGCTCCTAAAATACTTAATAAAATTTTCATAAGTTTTCCTCTCGTTTCTGCTTCCCACCGTAAAAACCCTTAACACAATAAAATAAATATAAATGTTCCCGTATAATTAATAGTTTTTAAATGTAATTTAAAAACTATCCAATTTCATTTTACACTAAATAAATAAAAAAATTTAAAATTTTTAAAAATTTTTCCATTTAAAAATATAAAATTAATTTAAATTAATTTAAAATAGTAAGTAAAAAACTAAGATTTATTTACAATTATTCCTATAAAACCTATTTTAGAATAAATCTAACTAATTTCAAAAATCAACCCCGTTAAATTATCGGTTGACAAATTTTCTAAGGCGCGATCAATTAAAATTTTAACTTTATCATTTAATTTATTATTTGAAGTTAACGCATCAATAAAATCATATTCATCAACATAGTCATGGATGCCATCGGTTGTTAAGATATAAGTTCCCATAATATCTTCAATAACATATGTATCAATTTTTAAAGTTTTGGTTGGACCTAAGGCACTCGTTAAAACCTTTCAAAAAGTATTAGTATTATATTGCTTTTTATATTGACCTTGAAATTCTAATTCTTGTTTATCTTTTAATTCAGTTGAATTCCACATGTTTTGGTCGGTTGTAATTTGATAAATTTTATTATGGTGTAATTTGTATAAACGTGAATCACCAACATTAACCACATAGACTTTTTGGTTGGCAATTAAGGCGGCTACTAAAGTAGTCCCCATATCACTAGTATCCGGATTAATTTTAGCATAGTTAACCATTTCTTCTTGAATACTAATCACAGTTTTTCGTAACCACTGGTTAACTTCTTCGTCATCTCATCCAGAAAAATTAACATTTTGGAAATGATTAACTAAGCTATTAACAACAAGTTGGCTGGCAACTTCACCATGCAAGTGACCACCCATCCCATCACATACCACTGCTAAATAATTATTATAATTATTTGTGACAAACTCAAAATAATCCTGGTTGTTGCTTCGATAAGAACCAACATCTGTTTTATAACCAAATCTAATATTCATAATAATTACCGTCTTATAATCCCTTCGTTTTTAGCTCGTAATTGCCCACAAGCGGCATCAATATCATGGCCAAATTCTCGCCGAACAATACAATTAATTTTCTGTTTTTGTAAAGTATCAAAAAATTCATTAATATGAGTACTACGTTCATAAGGGTTTTCTTCTACTTTATTATAAGGAATTAAATTAACATAGGCGTTCATTCCCTTGATTAAATTAGCTAACTCTTTAGCATTTTCAACACTGTCATTAACATCATTTATTAAAATATATTCAAAAGTAACCCGGCGGTTAGTTTTTGCTAAATAATATTTAACAGCTTCCATCAATTTGGCAATTGGAAAGGCCTTATTAATTGGCATTAATTGATTACGGATTTCATCATTTGGAGCATGTAACGAAATTGCTAAGTTAACTTGGGTTTGTAAATTCGCAAACGCCATAATTTTAGGAACTAACCCACAGGTAGAAATTGTAATATGACGAGCTCCAATTTGATAACCTTTTGGTTCATTCACAATATTAACAAAATTAATAACATTTTCAAAATTATCAAAGGGTTCACCGATTCCCATTACTACTAAGTGGCTTACCCGTTCATGCGAAGCTTGTAAATAATTATTAACCATCACCACTTGGGTCACAATTTCCGCGGTAGTTAAATTACGAGTTTTTTTCAATAAACCCGAAGCACAAAAACCACACCCCATATTACATCCAACTTGGGTTGTGACACAAACTGAATTTCCATAACTTTGGCGCATTAAAACCGTTTCGATTTTAAAACCATCGGGTAATTTAAATAAAAACTTCACTGTTCCGTCTTTTGAAACTTGTTGGGTTACAATTTCAAAAAAATTAATTTGATAAATTGTTTTTAATTTATCCCGGTCACTTTTTGAAATATTTGTCATTTCGTCAAAAGAATAAATGTTTTTTCCATATATTCAATCATATAACTGCCGAGCTAAATATTTTTTAAAACCCTTTTCAACTAAATCATCTTGTAACTGTTGCTCTGTAAAATTAAAAATTGATTCCATCAATGCCACTCCAATTATCTATCTTTTATTTTATCATATTTTAATCTATTATTTAATGCGAAGGTTATGCAAATAGTTTTTCAACTCTTTTATTTTAACAAAAAAATATTCATTCTGCCAAGACAGAATGAATATTTACTGTTATTTACAGAAATTATTTAGGTTGTGGTTTTTGTTCGCGCATTTCTTTTAATAATTCTTGCATATATGGTTTAATAACTTCTTGTTCCCCCCCATATACACATTGAACTGAAGTTCCACGAATTAAAACTCCGGCACAACCACCTAATGCTTCGATTCCTTTGGGATCAACTTTTGTATTATCAACAACTGTTAATCGTAAACGCGAAGCACATGAATCAACACCGGTGATATTAGCTTCTCCCCCTAAAAATTCAATAATTTTACGAGCTTTTTCGCGTTTAGCATCATCACCTTTTCCGGCAGCAGCTAACACAACTTGAGCATCTTTATCTTTTCCGGCTTGTTTTGCTTTAAAGTCTGCTTTGGTATATAATTTATCAACTGCTCCTTCGCGACCTGGCAAGGCAATTTTTCCATATTTAATTGCAAAGTAGAAGGCAAAGAAGTAAACTGGGATAAAGATCGCTCCCACTCATAATATATGGTAGAAGTTAGTTCCTTTTCCACTAATAAATGGAATAATTCCAAAGACAATAAAGTCAATGAATCCTCCTGACACCGTCATTGAGGTGTGGACATGTAGTAATCCCATTAGCATAAATGAGATGGCACATAATGGCATGTGGACACCATAGAATAACCATGGTGCAACAAATAAGAAGGTAAATTCAATTGGTTCAGTAATTCCGGTTAAGAAACACGTAAAGGCCGCTGAGAAATAAATCCCCATCACTTTTTTCCGGTTTTCTTTCGGAACGGCAAACCACATTGCAGCAGCAGCAGCAGGTAATCCAAACATCATGAATGGGAATTTACCAGATTGGAAACGACCAAGGTTTAATCCTAAATCTTGAATTTGGGTAAAGGTTACCCAGGGATCAGCAATAATTTTATACATAATTGTTTGATCTCCAACTGCCGCAATCGTATTTGGATTTAAATGTGATACTCAGGCGGCAACTAAAATGTGGGCTTGATCATTTGTAATAGTACTCATATCAAATTTAGGAAGTTGTACCCCCCCCACTGTTAACCCATTGATTTGGGCTAAGAATTCTTTATAATCCAATGGATTATTCATAACATTATTAATTAAATCCGGCATTGAACCACCAGCTTGGGTTCACCATAATGGTGAATAGAACACGTGGTGTAGTCCAAAAGGTACTAATGAACGTTCAAAAATCTCAAAAATTAATGAGTCTAACCTCACTGGTAATTTTCCAGAGTTGTTACCAAATCAAGCTAAGGCGGTTCCAATTAACGGCCAGATAAACATAAAAATAAAGGCCAGCGGGATAACCGCCATAAAAGTAATAATTGGAACTAATTTTGATCCACTAAAGAAACTTAAAGCGGAAGGTAATTGGGTTTTGTGGAAATGATTATATGCTCAAGCAGCAACCGCCCCCACAAAAATTCCTCCAAACACCCCAGTGTTTAATGAATTAATCCCTAAATTAGCGGTTGTTAATTTATTTTGAACCGCTCAAGTTGAACCATAATAGAATAATAATCCGTATGAATCAACTTGAGTACTACTTGCATGAATAACTAAATGATCAGCATTTTTAACTAATTGATCATAAGAAGAACTGTTGCGCATCCAGTCTAATAACTGGGTAGGATCCATTAAGGATGGATTACGTAAGGAATCGGTATTAACAATCAATCCCGAGAAGATTGCTTTACCGTCAGCCCCAATGATATCAACAGTATATTGATAATGGGAATATTCATTGTGCAAGAAAGCAAATTGAATAGCATTAAAAACTAAAAATCCAATCACCGCTGTCAAGGCGGCAACTCCGGCGTCTTCAGTATAGGCCATCGCTACTGAAATCGCAAATAAGACTGGTAAGTTACCAAAAGCAATGTTACCCATTTGGTTTAAAAAGTTACCAAAATATCATGCACCACTATTGGCATCAACTTTCGAAGTAATGGTTGCCCCAACACCAAGAAAAATCCCGGCAATTGGCAAGAGCGCAATCGGTAGTAAAAAGGCTTTACTTAATTTACTTAGGGTCCCCATTGTCCGCTGGTTTGATTGTTTTCACCAAGCACGCGACACAAATGGTTTTAACTTTTTTTGTTTGACTTCACTCATCGTCAAGTTTTCCTTTCTGCTAATTAATACATATAAATAAATTAATTATTATGTTATTCAAATAAACAGGGCTGATAAGGCAATAACAAAGAAAAACATCGCGGCAAATAATGAGATATTGCGCTTAAAATAATCTCATAAATTTAAATTCCGCTTACTATAGTAATCTTCGGTTTTTGCTAACCGGTGGCGAATGAAAAATCATAGCCACAAGAAAAAACAGCCAACTACTAATCCGACAATAAAAATTGATAAATAAGTAATATTTTGACTAGTCATTTTGATTTAACTGGATTCTATTTGCATTATTAATTTACCAAACCTATCTATTAAAATTTATTTCTAATTAATTTTATTTACACTAAAATATTTATAACCCCTAAACTTAAATAGTGCAAGGATAATTCCTAAAAATTTTTAAACTTTTTAGAAATATGAAAAAAGTTAGCACTTTTAGGAATTTTCCTGAACCGTAGAACAATAAGAAATTTTCTTGTTATTCTACTGATATTTTACTATAAAAAAAAAAAAAAAAATGAATTTTACCTTTTATTGTTAAATTTTTCAGAAATAAATTTAAAATAAAATAAAAAATTATATAATTTCCAAGAATTATTCGACATTTTCATTTGAAATTTTATAAAAGTTTAATGTAAAATTATTACAGGGATTCAGCAAATTATTTTCACAATAGAAGAGGGTATACAAGGTTATGTTAAAAGTACTTGAGTATGATAAAGCAAATTTGACTGATACAGAAATTTCAATTATTGAAAAAATCATTGAAGATCCAAAGTTTTTTACTAATAAAACAATTACCGAATTAGCCAAAAATTACTATGTTTCCGAGTCAACAATCACCAGAATGGCGAAACATTTAGGTTATGAAAATATTAAAAGACTCCAAATGCATGTTTATGAGCGTTTAAATTTCTTATCAAAAAATTATTATATTAATGACACATTGGCCTTAGAAGACATTGTTAATAATATTCGAGTATATTATTCTTATAGTATTCACGAAACAATTGACAACTTAGATTTACCAGTCTTAGATGGTTTAATTAATGATTTAGTTATTAAAAAAAGAATTTTTACGTTTGGGATAGGGACTAGTTTCTTACCCTGTCGTGTCTTAAGTAGTAATCTGAATATGATTGGTCATAATTGTTTTGCCACCGAAGATGTTCATAGTTTAATAGTTATGATGCAAAATATGAGACCAGAAGATTTATTAATTATCTTCAGCAAATCTGGTGTAACAAAAGAAATTGTTTCAATCATCAATTTAGCTAATAAGTTTAATATTGAGGTTGCGTTAATTACCAATAACAAAGAACTTAATAAATTGTATCAAATAAAACATTTATTATTATTTGAATTACATTCCCAAGAAAACGAAGGGTTTCCATCCTTATCGGCGAAGGTTGTTCAAATTTTAATTGCCGATATTATTTTTCGTGCGTTAATTAAAATTAAACAACCTGATTTAGAAGATAAAATTATTCGGGCTAATAACTTAACTAAAAATTGAAATGATGAAAATTTTTAAGTAAAATGGGATGAACAATTATTAATTATAAACAATTATCAATACAACAGATCAAATGTGATCTTATATTAATCATTAATTACTTATTAACTTGAACATCTTAACCACACTATTATTAGCGTTTAAGATGTTCTTTTAATTTGGGCTAGCTAGTTTTGAATATCAGCGGACTCGTGCTTTTTATAATAATCAAACATTGCTTTGGTATAATTAAAAACACTACCATACTCCTTAACAACAGCTTTTACAGTCGTATCGGCTTTAAGTTCTCCGGCATGTAAATATAAAATCCGCTCACAAAAGCGTTCAATTTCTTCCATATTATGGGATACCAATAACATGGCGCGGTTATTGGCAATAATATTGGTTTCTAAAAAAGTAAAAATAATTTCTTTCACTTCAATATCTAGCCCAGATGAAACTTCATCTAAAATAACTAAATCTGGTTGGTGAATTACTGCTAATAAAATATTTAAGCGTTGTTGTTGACCACCTGATAAACTATTAATGTTTTTTTTCGCTAAATTAGTTAATTGATAAGTTGCTAGTAAATTCAGTAGTTCATCCTTGTGGTATTTAATCTTAAAAGTATCACAATAATAACGAACCATATCCATCACGGTAATTCCCATTGGGTATTTAGAATCTTGGAACTGAATACCAATTCGTAAATTTGGGCTTTTAATTATTTCCCCACGTGTTGGAGTGCGGATTCCCGCAATAATTTCACTCAGGGTTGATTTTCCACTCCCATTGGCCCCAATAATTCCAATTCGTTCTCCAGCATGGATTACAAAAGAAAGATCTTTAATGGCGGCCTTGGCTTGGTATTTCTTTGTTAAATTATGAACTTTGACAATTTCTGCTGACATTAACACTCAATTCTCCTTGTTTATTCCTTGTAATAAGTATACCTATTTTTTAACTTCTTGAAAACTGAAAAGTTTAAAAAGGAAACTCTTTGCAAAAATGGTAATAAATAAATGGAGCAAAAGAAAAACCCAAGATTAATCTTAGGTATTAATTAGTTTTTAACAATTTTCTCTTCATAAGCTTCCACAATATCGCCTTCTTTAAGATCATTATAGTTTTTGATAGTTAAACCACAATCACTGCCTTCTTTTGCTTCTTTAATATCATCTTTTAAGTGCTTTAGCGAAGACAATTCACCTTGGTAAACAACAACACCATCTCTTAAAATCCGAACTTTTGATTTGCGGGGAATAACCCCATCAATAACATGACAACCGGCAATTGTCCCCACTGCTGAGTGTTTAAATAATTGACGAACTTCAGCTTGTCCGGTTACTACTTCTTCAATTACTGGGTCAAGCATTCCTTTGGCCGCCGCTTCAATATCTTCGGTAACTTTATAAATAACATTGTATAAGCGAATTTCAACCCCATCTTCATCAGCTTTTTTTCGCACTTGGGCAGTTGGCCGTACATTGAAACCAATAATTAAGGCCTGACTAGCTAGCCCCAAGGTTACATCACTATTGGAAATCCCCCCCACTGTTGCACGAATAATATTAACTTTAACCCCGGGAATTTTAATCTTTTGTAAACTTGCTTGCAAAGCTTCAACTGTTCCCTGGGTGTCAGCTTTTAAAATTAAATTAATTTGTTTTAACTGTCCATCTTTAATTTGATCGGATAGCGCTTCTAATGAAAAGGCTTGTGATTTATGTCGTTTTTTAATAATATCCTTAGTTTTTCGTTTTAAGGCAACTTCCCGTGCTAATTTTTCATCCCGGAACACCATAAATTTATCACCGGCATTAGGAACTTCATTTAATCCATGCATAATAACTGGGGTTGAGGGACCAGCCTGCTTAATTTTTTTGCCGGTTTCATCAGTTAAATCACGAACATAACCAAAAGTATAACCCGCTACCAGGGCATCTTTTAGTTTTAATGTTCCTGACTGAACTAATAAAGTGGCAACGGGACCGACTCCCTTATCTAAATGCGATTCAATGACAGTTCCAATGGCAAACCGGTTTGGATTTGTTCTTAATTCATTTAATTCTGCAATTAATAAAATTGTTTCTAATAATTCATCAATTCCAACACGTGATTTCGCACTCCCTTTTACAAATGGTGTTTGGCCACCCCATTCTTCACTTGTTAAGTCTTCTTGGGATAATTGCATCATAACATTGTCAATATTGGCTTCCGGTTTATCCATTTTATTAACAAAAACAATAATTGGTACTTGGGCCGCTTTGGCATGGTCAATCGCCTCTTTAGTTTGGGGCATCACCCCATCATCAGCAGCGACAACTAAAACAACAATGTCAGTTACGGCACTACCACGCGCACGCATTTGGGTAAAGGCTTCATGCCCTGGAGTATCAACAAAAGTAATTTTTTGATTTGATTTTGTTAAAATTTGATAGGCTCCAATATGTTGGGTAATTCCCCCATATTCACCACCAACAATATTTGAATTGCGGATTGTATCTAATAAGGTTGTTTTCCCATGGTCAACATGACCCATAATTGTAACAATTGGGGGACGTTGTTCTAACGTGTCAGGATTATCATTAACCTCAAAATTTTCTAATAAATTTTCATGTGTAACTGAACGCTCTTTTTTAAAATCTAATCCAAATTCTAAACTTAACTCTCCCAATTGCTCTTCAGTTAAAATAGTATTTTGGTTTAACATAATTCCTTTCATAAAGAAATATTTAATCACTTCGCTGACTGGTTTATTGATTTTATTAGCAAATTCGGCAATTGAAATTGCTTCGGAATAAACAAAAACCCCTTTTTCGACATGTGCTTCCACTGTTTTTAATTGCGATTGAATTCGATTTCTTTGGTTTTTAGCCAATGTTTTTTTCATTGGTTTATTTTTACGATTTTCCATACAGCATCCTCCTTTTCTTTCTTAATTAGTCAATAACTCAATAATTCTTGTTGCTAATTGTTGATCAGATATCCCAATTGCTTTACAATTTTGTTTTCCAATGGCGGTTGATAATGTTTCAGTATCTAAACGGTTAAAATACGGAATTTTATAATAATAACATTTCTGATTAAACATTTTTTCTTGGCTAGTTCCGATTTGCACTGTGGTGATGACCAGAAAAACTTTTTGGGCCTTAATGGCGGTTATTAACAATTGCCCAGTGATTATTTTGCGGGCTTTTTGACTGAGCCCAAGCAAACTATAAATTTGGCTTTCCACTTAATCTCATCCTTCAATAATTTCTTTTTTTAGTTCTTCATAAAACTCATCGGATAGTTTTAAATGCAAAGCACGTTCCAGAGCACGATTTTTTTTGGCCTGTTCTCAAATAGCTAATGTGGGGCGAAGATATGCTCCTCTTCCATTTAATTTGCCCGTGGGATCAATTAAAACTTCATCATTTGTTGTTTTAACAACCCGAATTAGTTCTTTTTTCGGGAACATTTGGTTAGAAACAACACACTTGCGAAGGGGAATTTTCTTTTTAGTTTGCATTTTATTCACCTCATTTTATTTAACTATTTATCTGCGTAATAATCATCATATTCATCATAATTAATTTCTTCATCATCTTTATCAGGATTATTTTCCTCAAAGAAAGATAACGTATCTTCTATTGTAGCAATTTCTTTTTGTAATTCTTGTTGAATATCAACATCATTTTCTTCAACTAAACTTTCCACGTGGTAATTTTCTTCATTATCTAAATAACCATTGTTATCTTCAACTAAGTGTTCCTCAATAATTTCAAAAGTTTCAACTTCTGGTAATTCTGGAGGGGCGACACGTTGTTTTTCTTCAAATTTAGTTTGTTTTTCTTTAACCTTATCTTTTAACTTAATTTTTAACTCCGCTAATTCTTCTTCATTAATATTCCCATTTCATAAAATATTAGTTTTATTAGCCAAGGCTTCTGAATAGTTAATAATATTTAATTTTCATTTTGTTAATTTAGCAACTAATTTGGCAGCGCTCCCACCCTTCCCAATTGCTAATGATAATTGTTCATCAGGAACCACAACATCCGCTTCCTTATTTTTATCATTAGTTACAATTGAAATTACTTTAACTGGTGATAATGAGTTAATAATAAATTCTTTATTATTTGGACTATAAATACAAATATCAATTTTTTCATCATTTAACTCTTCAGTCACCTTATTAATACGGCTTCCTTTTGTTCCGACACAAGCCCCAATCGGATCAATGTTTTCATTGTGACTAAAAACAGCAATCTTACTACGACGGCCCGGATCTCGAGCAATGGCTTTAATTTCAATAACTTTTTCAAAGATTTCTGGGACTTCTCGTTCCATTAATTTTGCTAAAAAATCATTGCTTGTTCGAGACGCAGTAATTTGACCAGCATTTTTTGATTTATTAACATCTTCCGCTAAAAACAAAATTTGATCACCAACATCATAATGGTCAGAAAAAATTAAATTTTTACGCGGCATATAAGCAAATGTTCGGTCAACTTCAATTAATAAATAGCGTTCTTCAGCAGCAATCACAACCCCGCTCATTAAGTTTCCCTTTTCATTAATATATTCATCAAAAATTGAATCTTTTTCTGCTTCTTTAATTTGTTGTTTAATAATTTGTCCAACTTGAATAATTGCTAACCGTGAGAATTCTTCAGAATTAATTGGTTCATAAACAGTATCACCAATTGTAACATTTTCACCATATTCTTTTTTTGCTTCATTAAGACCAATTTCTAATAAATCATCTTCAACTTTTTTAACAACTTTTAATTCTTTTTGAACAGTAATTTGTCCGGTTTGGTTATCAATATTAACAATAATTGTTGCTTCGGGATCAAAATGCTTTTCATAAGCTTTTTTGATTCCTTCTTTAATTGATTCTAAAATTATTGTTCGGTTAATTTGTTTTTCTTTTACAATTTCATCAATTGTACTTAGTAACTTTGCTCTATCAATCATGGTTATAAAATTTCCTTTCTTAAAATTTAACTGCACATCTAGCAAAATTTATATTTTGATAATTTGTTTCTAATTGTTTTTTAACACCTTTAATAAAATATTGGAAGGTGATATTTTGAGTGTTGTTGTCAACTGCTTGTAAGGTTCCGGTAATTTCAGTTAAACCATTTACTGGTTGTTTTAGTTCCAGATAAAGGTACTGGTTAAGCTGACGGGCAAGTTCGGCAAAATTCCGGAGTGGTTTTTCAGCTCCTGGGGTTGAGATTTCCAATAAGTATTCTTCTAATATCAAATCAAGCTTATCAATTAGTGGGTTAATTCCTTCACTAATCTCAACTAAATAATCCAAATCAATTATTTTTCCATCTTTTCGCTCAATTAAAATTCGTAAAACATTACTATTAAATTCTTTTAAATATTCAATATCGAATAATTCTAAGTTTTGTTCTTCTAAATAAGATTTTAATTGTTCAATAATTGTCAATTTAATTTGTTCTCAATTTTTCATTAACACCCAACCTCATTTATAAATATATAATTTGATCCGCATTAAAGAAAGAGCACTATTGTGCTCTCTCCTTCAATGCATTCAATTACATTTAAATAATAATACAAAAAATTATAAATTACAAGTAAAAGTAGTAAAAAGTTTACTAATAATTAATAAAATTTAAATTTTTCTTTTAATAAAAAGAATCCTTTTCCCCTAATAACTTCCTCAGCAATTTATCCAGCCTTTGAATTTTATGATTATCTTTATTAACAACTAAACAATCCCTTTTGAGTAGCACTTATATTTTAATATTCAATATTTTGAATATTAAAATATAGCAAAATAAAAACTCTTTTAGTAAAAGAGCCTTATTAATTATTTATTTGTGGTTTACTTTTTTAGCAGCAATTAATAGCATCATTGGTCTTCGTAATTCATCTTCCATTCCTGAAACTGTTGCTAATAATTTACTATCTGGTTTTGGTTCAACAAGATTGGTAATTTCAAAGCCATGGTTAATCAATTCACTAATATATGTTGTTAATGTTCGATGATATTTAAAAACTTTTTCACCTAAAAAATTTGTTTCTCGAACACCTTCACTAAAATAATTGTCCACTGGTCAGTGTAAAATTTGACCTTGGTCATTATAAAATCAATTTTCTGAACCCTCGGCCGTAAAAACTGGGTGTTCAACAGAAAAAATAAACTCCCCATTTTTTGTTAAGTAATTATTTACTTTTGCACAAATATCAGAAAATGAATTTAAATAATGAAAAGTTAATGAACTTAACACCACATCAAAAGATTCTTGAGGAAATTCAATATCTTCAATTGGAGAGTTAATATATTTAATAATATTTGGATAGTTATTTTTCTTATTAGCTTCCGCTAACATTTTTTCCGAAATATCAACCCCAATCACACTTTTTGCCCCATGTTCAGCGGCGTATAAACAATGTCATCCAAAACCACAACCTAAATCTAAAACTGTTTTATCCTTAAAGTTGGGCATCATTTTTTCAAATTCATGTCATTCCCCAGCTCCAACTAATCCTAATTGTGATCGTTCCATCTCTTGATATTTATTAAAAAATTCAGGATTATCATATTTATTTTGTTTCATTTTTTCACCTCATAGTTATGTTCCTGTGATATTTTATCACTAAAATTAAAATATTATTGATCTAAAATGATTAAAATAATATTTTTAAAACAACTATCTTATCAAGTTTTGAATAATAAAATTATTATTCTTTTAAATAACTAAGAAAATTGCTGAGCAAACACTTGCACTAACGAGTGGGGTTAAACTTGGGACTAAGGAATATTTTCAATCAGCTGACGGTTTGTTCTTAATTGGTAAGCAAAAATAAACTAGCCGCGGTATTAAATCTCGCACAGGATTAATTGCATAACCAGTTGTTCCTCCTAATCCCAGACCAATCCCAAAAACTACTAACCCCATAAAAAATGGATTTATAATTGCTAAATTAGAATTACTAAAACGATTAATTGCTAATACACTTGCAACTAAAACAAATGTTCCAATAAATTCAGCAAAAATATTGAGAAATAAAGTTCGATTTTGGGGAGTAGTAGCGTGCATTGATAACACTAAATTATTAGGTTCTGTGTTGATTGTTTGATAAAGGTGTTTTCAATAAATAATATCAACAAAAATTTGACCAATAAGTGCCCCGAGAATTTGGCCAAGTAAGAGCGCAGGAACTAAAAATCATCCATGTAAATTAAACCATGTTTTTTGAATAATAAAAGACAACGTAATGGCTGGATTTAAATGGGCAACTCCATGTAGAGCAGTTGAAATCATTGCGCCTAGAAGAACTCCACATCCTCAGCCGGCGGCAATTGCCATATAACCGCCACCAGTACCTTTCGTATTTTTTAAAACCATATTAGCAACAGCACCATTACCAATCACAATTAAAATAGCGGTGCCAAATAATTCAAGAGCAAAATGCGTAAAAAATAATTGAACATCATTCATAGCTATTCCCTTCCCAACTAGTCTTGTCTACCCATAAATTGTACTATAAAGTATTGATAAAAAACCACTAAAAAATACTTACTTTATCAAAATTTTTAAAATAATTATTAAATATGAATAAAATATTTAAAAAGAGGAATTGAATTTTTCTAAAAATAAGTAATAATATAAATGGGTGAAAAACTATGTATCGAAAAATTACTAAAAATCTTTATTTAGGAGATTATATGTCAAGAAATAGTGATTCATTGATTGATATTAATGCTGCTGAAGAATTAGATCAAAGCAGTGAACTTAGCCAACAAAAACTATTTATGAATCCTATTAAAACTGAAGAAAATGTCCAATATTTTAGTTTTCCCTTTCCGGATTTTATCTTTACTGATCAAAAAATAAATATCCAACAAATTAAGGAAATTTTAAAACTCCTTGATTATTACATTAACCTTAAAGATGAAAATGTTTATTTGCACTGTGTTCAGGGAATTAATCGCAGTGCTAGTGTTGCTTTTATGTTTTGTGTCATCAATAATATTGTTGATAATAATAACTTTGAAACAGCATTTAATGCATTCAAAACAATTTATCCTGAAATTGAACCAACCCCCGGATGAGAATTATTTCTAAAAAAACATTTTCCATACAAAAATTTGGTAAGTTAATGATTAACTTACCAAATTTTTATTTTTTATTAAAATGTTTAATAAATCAACGGTTTTCGACTGGCAATAACCGTGGGGTCTGCCCATTTAATTCAACTTTTTCTAGTTCTTTATCAATTCGATAAATTCTGGCATCTAAATTATCTAAAAATGATAAAATCTCAGCTTCTAAAATATGGGGTTCAACTGGGGAACCATACTCTAGCCGCCCATGGCTAGCTAAAATCATATGTTCTAATAAAATAATATTATCATTATATAAATTATGTTTTTTAGCAATTGTATGTAACTCATTAGCCATAATTGAAATATGCCCTAATAACTTACCTTCTAATGAAAAGTCACTACTTGTCCCGGTGGTAATTTCAACTACTTTTCCTAAATCATGTAGAATAATTCCACAATATAATAAATCTAAATTAATTAAACGATCATGGTAAACATTCCCAACAGCCTTTGCCATTTGGAGCATTGTTAAACTATGCCATAGTAGTCCCGACTGAATTTCATGGTGATTACGAATTGCGGCTGGTCAAATTTTGAAACGTTCGCCATATTTTTCTAAAATTAACCGCATAATGTTTTGATAATCGCTATTGGCTAAATTATTTATTGTCTCTAAAATTTCATGGTACATAAGTTCTTTATCAAGAGGAGCAATGGGAATGAAATCTTCTAAGTTAACTGTTTCATTATCAACAACATCATAACTATTAATTTTTGCTTGTAAAACCTTACGGTATTCAATCACATTAATATTTACTTTATAAAAATTCCCTTTAACTCAATTTTCCAAATCATGGGGTTTAGCGTCTCATAATCGTGCTTCAATTGTTCCAGTTTTATCTTTTAGTAAAATTGTTAAATAAGTATTACCATTACTCGCCACAGCTTGTGAGACCTTATCCGCAATGGCAATTAAAGTAATATTATTAGCTTCTGTTGTTAAGTCTTTTATGTTCATATTTAAGTTGGTCCTTTCTAAAAAGAAAAAGTGGTGAAACATTATCACCCTTTTATTTTATAATAATAACCCTGGATTTGATAATAAATAAGCAACATAATGAATAAATTTGCTTGCCTCAGTAATATCGATCACTGATTCATCATAACCTAAAGTAATCATCATAATATCGCGGATTGCAATGTCATTCTTTTCAACAACTACTGGTTTTTTAAAAATTATTCCCATCCCAATGCTGGCAATTTGACTTTCCGGAATGGTAACTGTCCCGCGAGTAATTCCATATTCACCAAAGTTGACAATTGAAAAAGTTGAATCCTGGTATTCATTGCCACTAGTGTTTTCATTAACTGTTCGGTCAATTAAATCAGATAATTTAATAGCAATTTCTTTTACCGATTCATCAGTAATATTATGTAAAATCGGCATTTTCATCGTGTTGCTATTATCAACACTAACCGCAATGTTATAAAATCATTTAAAGACTACCGCATTGGTTTCACGATCGTAGCGAGCATTAAATAATGGGAATTTTTTTAACCCATCATGAACAGCTTTCACATAAAATGGCATTAAAGTTAAATCAATGTTTTGTTGTAAATATGGTTCTCGCATAATTGCTAATAAATTAACAAGTTCACTAACATCAACTTCCACATCAATAAAACCATGCGCAATGTTCCGTTTACTGTTCATAATTTGTTGTTGTTTATTAATAGATTCATCTGTTAATTTTACTGCATTAATTTGGGAATTTTCCTCTTCCCCATGAGGTGAAGTTGGTAACTCCGGAGCCACATTTTCAGTAACATCTGCTAAAATTTGATTCCCCTGATCAGAATCTGTATCGTCATTTAAATTAGCAGTTGATGTTATAACGTCATTATTGTCTTGGCTAATTTCAGCCTTGTTTGAACCTTCGGAATGATTAGTTGGGGATAAATCATCTGCCAACTCTTGGGGTTCAAAATTAACGGTTGGGTCTTGGGCAGCTAATTCTTCATCAAAATAGATTGTTTGGTCCACATGAAGATTTTCATCGGGAGAAGTATCACCAATAATTTCTTGTTCATTACTTTCCTTATTCAATTCATTTTGAATGATTTCGTAAACACGATGAATAGTTGTATCAGAAATTTGGTCGTTCAATGGATAGTTTTTTTCAACAGATGGTTCTGGTGCTAGGTTAGCAATATCAGTAATAATTTCTTGTTGGCTAACTTTATTATTAAGTTCATTTTCAACATTTGATAAACTATTTTTAACATTATCTAAATTAAACTCAAATGATTCTAATTCCGCGGCCAACTCTTCGTTATCAATAATATCAGTCAATAACTCAGAAGTTAAATCTTGACTTGGGACTGGGCGGTCAGAATTTTCAAATGTCATTTTTGTCATTTCATTTTGGTTTAAATTTTCATTGCTTAACTCAACTGTTGTTCCCCATTCATCCGCACTCTTATCACTAGCAACTTCACGAGACAATAATGTTTCAATTAATTCTTCCCGGAATAGCTCTGTTTCGGATTTTTTATTATCATTTTGTTGATATGGGTTATGTTCATTATTATAACGATTATTGGCACTAGGTTGATTATAACCTCCATAAGTTCCCTGGGCAGGTGCTGTTTCATTATTTGACACGTGGGAACTATCTGCGTCCTGGATTTCTAATAAAACATCGCCACTATTAATAACCTTATTTTCATACACTAAAATATTCTTAACAATTCCGGCGCTTGGTGCTTTAATTTCATAAATCTTGCTTTGCGTAACCACACTTGCTAATTTATCATTTGCCTTCACTTCTTGATCATTATTAACAAAAAGTTTATCAATAATCCCTTTACGATTATCATCTGCTTCAAATATAATTTTTCCCATCTTGAAAAAATCCTTCCTACTATACGCATCAATCATAACATATTTTACATTTGATTTAAACTAACCTAAAAATATTAAATAAGAATTTTATTTAAAATAAAATTCTTATTTTTAAACCTAACTTAAATAATTAGCTTCTAGATCTTTAAACATGGCTTCCATTTTTGCTTTAGCCTTTGGTGTTGAGTTATCAACACAAACAAAATAGAATTTAATTTTAGGCTCGGTTCCACTTGCTCGTACTGCAAACCAACTACCATCTTCAAAATAAAATTTTAATAAATCTTGGCCGGGCATATTATACAAACCATTTAAGTAGTCTTCTTTATTAACACATTTAATGTTATTTAATTGTTTAATTTCTTCATTTCGCAATGTTTTTAACATATTTTTTATAATCTGTTTACCCTCAACACCTTTTTTAACTAAGTTTACAGTGTAGCAATAATAGTAACCAAATTGTTGGTAAATATCATTTAAAACGTCATAAAGACTTTTCCCTTGTTGGTGATAGTATCAACAAGCTTCGGCAATAACCATTGATGATTGAATCCCATCTTTATCACGGGTAATATCTTTTAAAACATAACCATATGCCTCTTCAAATCCAAATAAGAATTTTAAATTGCGTTCAGGTTCTAAGCGCATTTGAGCACCAATTCATTTAAATCCGGTTAATGTTTTAATAACTTTAACTCCATAACTTTCTGCCACCTTATCGGATAAATTACCAGTTACAAAAGTATTGTACATTACCCCATTGGATGGTAAGGTATTATTTTTTTTGTAGTGTGAAAATAGATATTCAATAAGAACCGGGGCAGTTTCATTTCCTGTCATTAAATAGTAATCATTAGTTGCTGTTTTCACTGCAATTCCAAGACGGTCAGCATCCGGGTCATTTAAAATAATAATATCCGCATCATGTTTTTTCGCATATTTAATTGCTAAATCATAACATTCTGGCAATTCAGGATTTGGATTAGGCGCATAAGTAAAATCAGGGTCATTTGGATATTGTTCTTCAACAATAATAACTTCATACCCACATTCACGTAAAATTTTTGGGGTCCAATCTTTACTTGTTCCGTGCAAATTAGAAAAAACAATTTTAATGTTTCGTGGTTGGTTTGGATAAAATTGCATTGCTTTTACATCGTCAATATAATTTTGTTCAATTTGGTGCGGAACATATGCAATTAAATTAGGATCTGGGTTTAATGCTAAATCAAAAACCTCATTTTTAATATTTAAATAGTATTCCCCAATCACATCAGTTGCAACAGGTAAAAATTGACAACCAAATTCATCATAAATTTTATAACCATTGTATTCACGAGAATTATGACTAGCAGTAATAATAATTCCAGCTAAGGCCTTAATTTTACGAATTGAATAGGAAACCACTGGGGTTGGGCGTAATTCATTTTTATCAAATAAAATCGCTTTAATATTATTAGTTGCTAAAATATTAGCAACTTCTTGGGCAAACTCAGTTGAAAAATGGCGATTGTCATGGCCAATTACCACTCCTTTTGTTTTTAAATCAATTGATGAATGTTGTGTTTGTAAAAATTGCATAAATGCTAAAGTCGCACGACGAATTGTATAAAGGTTCATTCTACCAGTTCCGGCCCCAATAATTCCACGTAATCCAGCGGTTCCAAATTCAAGATCATTCGCAAAAGCTTCTTGTAGTTCAGTTTCATTCATTTTTTCAAATTCTGCTTTTAATTTAGAATCTAAATTATGAGCATTTTTTCATAAGTTTAAATTATCTTGGTAAGACATTTCTTCCACTCCTTAATTTTTCGATAACAACACTCCTATTTTATACCATTCTCGAAATTGAGTAAATAATAAGCAATAAAATATTAAGAAATTACCAAAATAAAAATGCTTATTAAAAGCACTTAGAAATAATTATTTTAAACTGGTTTGTCAAAATCATAAGTACGTCCTTCAATAATATAAATTAACGATTCCGCAATATTAATAACATGGTCTCCAGCTCTTTCAATATATTTTAATTGTTGCATTGTTGAAGTAATTAATTTAATTTCATCTTTAGTTTTTGCTTCTCTAATTTTTTCAATTAATTCATCATTTTCAGAACGATAAATTTTGTCCAAATCAACATCATATTTCGGCATATTATAAGCTAATGAAATTTTTTCTTCTTCAAAAATTTTTGATATTTCAGTTAACATTTCAATTACTTTTTCAAGCAATTTTTGCAAATAACCAACTAATTTATTGGATGGTTTGTATTTTAAATAATAGCGACAAATATTTTTGGCATAGTCAGCAATTCGTTCAACATCATGGACAATAGAAATAAAACCAACAGCACGGCGCAAATCACCCGCTACCATTTGTTGTTTAGCAATTTTTCAAAGCGAAACTTCAACAAAAGCTTCTTGCATTTTATTAATTGACTGGTCATTTTCAATTACTTGCTTTGCCATTTCTGGATCATCATTTTTTAGACATTGAAACATATCATCATACTGATTACGGGTCATTGAAATCATGTCAATCACCATTTGTTTTGTTTGGGCTAAATCGTTTTCAATTCTTACTCCCATAAAGACTACCTCCTTCTATTCAAATCTACCAGTAATATAATTTTCAGTTCGTTTATCTTTTGGATGCGAAAAAATAATTTTTGATTTATTATACTCTATTAATTCTCCTTTTAAGAAAAATGCCGTATAATCAGCAACCCGCGCTGCTTGTTGCATCTGGTGCGTAACTAAAATAATTGTGAAATCTTTTTTTAATTCTTGGATTAATTCCTCAATTTTTGAAGTGGAAATTGGATCAAGTGCGCTTGTTGGTTCATCCATTAATAAAATTTTTGGTTTCATAGCGATTGCTCTCGCAATACTTAACCGTTGTTGTTGTCCCCCGGATAAGGCTAACGCCGAATCTTTTAAATTATCTTTAACTTCATCTCACAACGCAGCCTTTTTTAAACTATCAACAACTAAACTATTTAGGATTTTTTTATCTTTAATGCCCTGACTGCGGGGTCCATAAGCCACATTATCATAAATTGACATTGGAAAAGGTGCTGGTTTTTGAAACACCATTCCAATATCTGTTCTTAATTTAACAATATCTGTTTCGGGTCCGTAAATGTTTTTTCCATTTACTAAAATTTGACCTTTAAAAACAGTTTTTGGAATTAAATCATTCATCCGGTTAAACAAACGTAATAAAGTTGATTTACCACATCCCGATGGACCAATTAAAGCCGTTACCGCATGCTCTTTAATGTTCATCGAAATGTTATATAATGCTTGTTTATTTGTTTTATAAAAGAAATCAACATTAACAACTTGGATTAAATCAGGATTACTATCTGATGAATCAAAGGTTGGTTTATTAATAATAATATTTGGATCCATAATTTATTCCCCCCGATCTTGGTCTTTTTTATTTTTTCTTCTGCTAAATTTAGCGGTGATTTTTTTTCAATAATAATTTAAATTATCAATCTTTTTCAAACAATATTCTTTATAATTAAAGTTTTTAATCAATTTAATTCGTAGTTTCCATTTTTCTTTCAAGGGAATTCGATGATAACCTGGCGCAAATTTTTTAGAAATTAAACTAGCACAGCCATTAATAATTAAGATTAATACCATAATAACAAAGGCTAGTTCATACATTACCCGCATTGCATCAGCGGTTGCTCCTTCTTTTCATAACATTAAAATTTCGGTTGTCATACTAGCTCCTGGTGACATAAATCCGGCAATTGGTAAGCGTACTGCTGTTCCTAATGTTAAATAAACTGGGGCCGATTCACCAATAATTCTTCCCATTGCTAAAATAATCGCGGTCATAATTCCTGGTAGCGCATTCGGAATAACAACTTTAACGGTTGTCGCTGTTTTAGAAGCTCCTAATGCTAAGGACGCTTGGCGAAGAGCATTATCAACTCCGGATAGTGAATCTTCAATACTCCTAATCATAATTGGAAGAATTACAATTGTTAAGGTTAAGCCGGCTGCTAAAATTGACAAGGGTAAATGACAAACCCCAATAAAGAATGCTAACCCAAAGGTTCCGTAAATAATACTTGGCGTTGATGCTAAAACATCAATTGCAAACCGGACTGCTTTTGTTAAAAAACTTGTGGGTTGGGCATATTCATTTAGATAGATTGCCACAAACATACTCAAGGGAATTGCAAAAATCATTGAACAAATAACTAACAACAATGTTACCAGAAATGTTGCTAAAATTCCGGCCCCTTCATTATAAGTTGATGTCGAAATTAAATCATGTCAGACCATTCCAAAGAGTCCCTTTACAATAATACTAATAATAATTGTTAAAGTAAAGGCAACCACAATAACAGTTGATGAGATCATAAAGAATATTCCAATTCCATCACCAACTTTTGACCACCGACGTTTTTTTTCAATTTTTTCATAAAAGATACCATTAATTTTTTCCGGACTGTACGCTTTACTTAAGACTAGTGGTTTGCCTGGTCGTTTTGTGTGACGAGTCATTTTACGTTTGCGTGATGCTTGCGAAGATACAACAATAATGTTAATTACACAAACAATCATAAATAAAATTAACCCAATCGCATATAAAGCAGATTCATGCATTGGTCCGGAGTTTTCTAACATTTCTAATCCAATTGTAGAAGCTAAGGTAGCAATTGAAGAAAAAATAAAGTTTAAGAAGCCACTATTTAATTTTAACCCATCAGGGGCATTTCCACAAATCATCATCACGGCCATTGTTTCCCCAATAATACGGGCCATTCCCATCATTACGGCTGTAATAATTTTGAAATATGCCGAGCGAAAAACAATTCGATAAGTAGTATTTGTTTTACTTAACCCTAATGCTAAAGAACCAAAACGATAAGCCTCCGGAACATTATCAATAGCATTGATACTCAATGAAATCATGATTGGTAAACTCATAAAAGCTAGCGTAATTGAAGTAACTAATAAATTAGCTTCGGCAGGAGCTCCTAATAGCATAAATAATGGCCCTAAGATTGATAAAGCAAATAGTCCAAACACAACTGATGGTATTCCAGCTAATAACTGGACAATTCCAATTACACGACGTTTCCATTTTGGGGATAAATATTCACAAATAAATAGGGAAGAAAAAATGGTTAATGGAATTGCAATTGCTAAAGAAAATAATAAAACAAAGAAGGTTGAGATAATAATTTTTCAAATTCCAAAGTCATTATTATTTGCAATTCATGAGCCACCACTTAAAAATCCTCAAAAACCACCAGCATAATTTTGAAAGAAATAAACTGATTTATAAATAATGAACCCCACTAAAACTAATAAAATAATAACTGTTAAAATTCCAAAAAAGTAAATTAACAATTTTGAACCAAAATCAGTTAATTGCTTGCGACCTTTAAAGTTATTTAAAAACTTATATTTTAAGTCACTCAATCAAGTTTTAAAATTCCTTTTATTTGCTACTTCGTTATTTTTCATTAGTTACTTACCTCATCTGTTCCCTTATAAACTGGATAATTATGATCATAATGGGGATTTTGACGAATAATATAATCCCAAATACTTAAATATTTTTTGTTCATTCCTCAACCGGGAAGTGTTCCATTCCCATTAATTGCAAAGTTAGTATTATTATTATACTTTAAAAAGTAAATATCATCATGGGTTAAGGGTTGGTCCCCTTCATGGATATACCAGTAGGCAGCAGCATTTGGTGTTAGCGGGATGCCACGTTTTTTAAAATCATCATATGGTTTGGGATCTAGCATTCAAGCAATAAATTCTAGCGCTTTGTTAAAATGTTTTCCGTCCGTATTGACTATTCCGGTGAAGGGGCGGACCAATGAGTAATCCGGATTAAAATCATATGTTTTGGTACTATCTTCATAGACATATGGTAGTTCTGATTTGGGATCACTCACTCCCGTAACACTAGCAACTGCTTGGATTCCTAATTCCGGATCACTTGCCACTCGTTCAATAAAAGAAAATGATAAATAACCAATTGAACCCGGCGTTGTTGCTAAGGTTTGGTACATCGCTCCGTTAGAAGAAGCAACTTGGTCAGTACTATAACTTTTTGTTTTAATAACACTACTTTCAAAGAAATCTCGTGTTCCACTTCCAGCTTCTCTAGTTAATGTATAAAAGCCACTATTCCCACCGGCTGGTGAACAAACTAACTGATCTTTAAAAGCTGCTCCTCAGGTAATATTATGGTCATAAATTTTTTGAATTAACTTGGTTCCATCTCCACCAAAAAATGCCGAAAAATTAAGCGGGATTGGTTTATTTGTTAGGGGATCTGTTTTTAAACTACACCCATTTGGCAAATGATAGGTTAGCAAAATGTAATCTCGCGCAAATACAAAACGTAAAACATGCTTATTATTTCATAAATTCTGGGCGTTCGCTCCGTTATCACCCGCTTTTGGTGTTGAATTAACATCCTTTGATAAAAACCCAAAAGCGTAACTTCCATTTTGGACCCCTACCAAGGCAGCCGCACTTCCTAGGGCATTATAAACAATATCCTCACCACGATTTTTTTTATATTGTTCTGTAATATCATTCATAATAGGAGTCACTGAGGTACTTCCACCCGCCACAATAACATTACTTGCTGTTGATACAGTTCAAATTACAATCGCAACAACTAGAATTAAAATAAAAACAATAATTGTCATCATTCGATGGTTAGTAATTTCTTCCCATAGTTTTTTTCATATTTCACACTTTTTGGTACTTTTATCGTGCGCGCCTTTTTTTGACATCCCGTCTATTAGTCTCCTTATATCCGATGGTCTCAATACAATATAAATGTTTGCCTTAATTGTATCAAAAAAAATAAAAAAACATATAGTTTTATGTTTTTTTATTTTTTATTTGAGCGATCATCTCTTCTGCTTGTTTTAATTTAATTCCGACAATTTTCGTAACCCCTTTTTGCTGCATAGTTGCTCCATATAAGACATCACAGTGTTCCATAGTTCCTAACCGGTGGGTTACAATAATAAACTGCGTCGTATTAACAAAAGTTCGAATATATTTTGCAAATCTTTCAACATTTGCGGGGTCTAACGGAGCCTCTGCTTCATCTAAAATAACTAATGGAATCGGGCGTACTTTTAGAATCGCAAATAAAACTGACAATGCGACTAAGGATTTTTCGCCGCCGGATAATAAGTTTAAATTATTAATATTTTTTCCGGGGGGAGATATTTTGATATCAATTCCCGTTTCTAAAATATTATCCGGTTCAGTATAAATAATTTTTGCAGTCCCCCCACCAAATAATACTTCAAAAGTTGAAGGTAACGCCTGGTTAACTTCTTTGATTGTTTTATCAAATTGATCTTCCATTAAACTATCCATTTCATCAATTGAAGTTAAAAGATTTTTAACAGCATTATTAATATCATCATACTCGTTTTTCATAAAACTATAACGTTCATACTCTTCTTGATACTCTTGAATGGCATCAAGATTAACATTTCCAATCGTTGCTAATTCACTTCGTAATTCTTTAATTTCTTCACGAATTTCATCTTCATTTTCAATTGATTTTAATTCTAATGTTTTAGCATGATCGTATGTCATATGATATTCCTCAGTTAAACGACTTAAATCTTGTTGGATTTTTGAATTTAACATTGTAATATCGGTATTTAATTTTCCAACTTTTTCTAATAAAACTGCCGTGTAATGTCTTTTTTCCGAAATTACATTGTTTAACTCATTCAAATGAGTTAGTTGTTTTTCTTTTAAACTCCGTGCAACATTTAATTGTTGTTCAACTTCGGTTTTAAGAATTTCTTTGTGGTTTATTTGGTCAAGAATTCCAACAACATTTTTACTCTCCACAACTTCATTTTCATCAATATTTTTTGAAGTTAATAACTGATATTCATTTTTTAATTTACTTTTATCCTGATCAAGAATTTCGATTTGGCGTTTGCTTGCACCAATTGAACTTTGATTTTCATTAATAATTTCATTAATTTCATCTAACTTATTATTTAATTGGTTCAAGGTTTGATTTAGCTCATCATATTTTTTTAATTTTTCATTAATTTGGTGTTTTAAAGTTTCAACTTCTTTTTCGGGATTAATTAGAATTTGTTTAGTTTTCCGATTCCCCCCCGAAATAGCCCCCTGGGGACGAATTAGTTCTCCCTCTAAAGTCAAAACATTATATTTATAAGAAATTAATTTTGCTACTTCTTGGGCGCTATCAAAATTTTGAGAAACAAGATAACGACTTAATAAATAGTCAATTGCTGGTTGGTATTCTTTGCTAGTTTTTACTAATTTATGAGCAATTCCTAAATAGCCTTTCACTGATTGAATAATAAATTCTTCATCATCGCGCAGATACCGGGGAGTAATAATATCCAACGGAATAAAAGTGGCATGACCAGCCTTATTTTGTTTTAAATAACCAATTGCTTTTTTGGCACTATCAACATTTTTTACCACAATATCTTGTAAGCGTCCACTCAAGGCAATTCCAATTGCTTGTTCATACTGAGTGTCAACCGTAATTAACTCTTGAACCAGTCCAATAATTCCGGGTAAAACATTCTTATTATTAATAATATTGCGGACCCCTTCGTGTAAGTTATCATTATTTTCAAAACTTCGTTGTAAACGGTCAAGATCATTTTCTAACCGAAAGATAGTTTTATTAAGAGCTCCTAGTTCTTCACTATATTTAGTCTGCTCTTTTAAATAGTTATTTCGAATTGCTTTATTTTCGGTTTGTTGATTATTTAAAAGTGCTAACTTTTCTTGTTCATTATCCAAAGCAATTTTTAGTTCATTAAAATCATGAAGCATATTACTAACAGTAATATCACTATTTGACATTTTTAAAGCATTTTCTTTATTATCCAATTCAATCTTTTGAACTTTTAAATCACTAATTTCATTAACTAATACTTGAAATTGTTTTGATAAAGAAGTAATTTTATTATCCAAACTATAATTTTCTTTACTTAAACTATTATACTCATTTTCTTTTAAAGTAATTTCTCGTTCGGCCTCCTGTTTTTCAAAGGTAATTACTTTTTGTTGTTCTTTTAGTTCACTTAACTTTTGGTTAAAGAAAGTAACATCTTTAACTAAGATCGCAAGCTCAATTTCATTTAACTTATCTTTTTTAGCTTTATATTTTAAGGCTTTTTCACTTTGTCGTTTTAAACTTGGCAATTTTCGTTCAATTTCATTAATAATGTCTTTAATTCGCGCTAAATTTTCGTTTGACCGTTCTAATTTTTTTAGTGATTCCAATTTTCGTTTTTTATATTTTGCAACTCCGGCTGCTTCTTCAAATAATGCCCGGCGTTCTAATGGTTTTGCTTCCGCAAAGGAATTAACATTTCCTTGTGAAATAATAGCTAAGGATGATTTTGTAATTCCACTATCCATCGCAAAATCCTGAACATCTTTTAGACGAACTCGCTGTTTATTAATAAAATACTCATTTTCACCGCTTCCCCGAAAAGTTCGACGGGTTACTTCAATTTCATCATAATCAAGGTCAAAAAAACGGTGGGAATTGTCAAAGGTAACTTTTACTTCTGCCATATTTAATGGTGGTTTTGAACCTGAACCGTTAAAAATAACATCTTCAACACTATTACCCCGTAGTGATTTCATTGATTGTTCCCCTAAACATCAACGGATGGCATCATTAATATTTGATTTTCCACTTCCATTGGGTCCAACAATTCCAATCATTTCATGCTCAAAATTAATACTTAATGGTTCAGCAAACGATTTAAAACCAAATGCTTCTAATTTTTTTAAAAATAACACTGCTAAACACGTCCTTGACAATAAATCAATAATTAGTTTTTATTAATTTAATAATAATTCTTAATAATTATTCTATAAATTCCTAATATTTGCAAGATAAAAAGCAAACTTTTTAGTTTTTAACTGTTATTCTCATTCGATTGTAGCTGGCGGTTTTGAAGTAATGTCGTAAACTACTCGATTAATGCCGGTTACTTCACTAACAATTTTTAAAGAAACTTTTGCTAATAATTCATACGGAAGTTGACTTCATTCGGCGGTCATAAAATCAGTAGTGTTAACACTACGCAACACTAAAGTATAACCATAGGTACGAACATCTCCCATAACACCAACTGATTGGACAGGTAATAATACGGCAAAGGACTGTGATACTTTATGATACCAACCACTAGCGGATAATTCGTCAATAAAAATTTTATCCGCCGCCTGTAACAACATAACTTTCTCCTTTGTAATTTCACCAACAATCCGTACTGCTAGTCCTGGTCCTGGAAATGGATGTTTATAAACAAAATCATGTGGAATCCCTAACAACTCGCCAGTTTTACGTACTTCATCTTTGAAAAGTTCACGTAATGGTTCAATTAATTTAAATGGTAAATTAGTTGGTAACCCTCCAACATTATGGTGTGATTTAATTGTTGCGGAAGGGCCTTTTACCGAAACTGATTCAATAACATCTGGATAAATTGTCCCTTGTCCTAATCATTTAACATTAGGAATTTTTTTTGCTTCTTCATTAAAAATTTCAATGAATAACCTTCCAATGATTTTTCGCTTTTCCTCGGGACTTGTAACATTCGCAAGAGCAGTAAAAAAACGTTCTTGGGCATTAACCCGAATAATATTTAACCTAAATTTTTTTTGAAATTGTTGTAATTCTTCTCAACCACTGTCCTGACGTAATAATCCCGTGTCAACAAAAATACAAGTCAATTGGTGACCAATTGCTTTATTTAATAAAACCGCACAAACACTAGAATCAACACCACCCGACATTGCTAACACAACATGGTCAGTTCCAATTTGGTTTTTAATATGAAGAATCGATTGGTCAATAAAATTACTTATTTTTCATTCTTTTTGACAATGACAAATATTAAAAATAAAGTTAGTTAATAATTGCATTCCAATTAAAGTATGGGTTACCTCGGGATGAAACTGTAAACCATAAATTGGTAAATTATGATGTTTAATTGCACTAATTGAATTTACACTATGAGCTAATTGAATAAAATTTGGTGGCATTTTTTCAATATGATCAGCATGGCTCATTCAAACTTGGGAATTATTAGGAATATTTACAAACAAATCTTGGAAAACATCAATAATTAATTCCGCAAAACCAAATTCCTGACGCTCAGCTTTGCTTACTGTTCCCCCAAATAAATCACAAATTAATTGCATTCCATAGCAAATTCCTAACACAGGAATATTTAAATCAAATAAGGCTCGGTTAATCTGTGGAGCATCATTCGCATAAACAGATGCTGGTCCCCCAGATAAAATAATCCCCTTACAATTGGCTTGCTTAATTTTTTCATAATCCGTGTTAAATGGTCAAACTTCACAGTATACTTCCAACTCACGAATCCGGCGGGCAATTAGCTGGGTATATTGCGAACCAAAATCTAAAATAATAATTTTATTATTCACGATGTTATTCTCCTTTATATATGTAAATGCTTTTTAATTGGCGATACTTGTCATTATAATCAAAACCATAACCCACCACAAACTCATTTTTAAGGGCAAATAAATAGTCATATTCAAAACGGGGTTTTGGATGACAATCTGGTTTATCAGCTAAACAAACAATACGCAAACTAGCTGGTTTCATTTTTTTTAATTCTTCAACTACCACATCCAATGTTTTTCCTGTATCAATAATATCTTCAATTAATAAAACATCTTGTCCAGTAATTGTCTTGGCAATGTGTTTGTTAAAAACAATTTCATCGGTTGACTTACCATCTAAATAACTAGAAACGCTAATAGTATCCAACACAATAAAAGTATCTAAGTTTCTTAATAAATCACTCATAAAAAACAAGGCCCCGTTCATAATGCCAACACAATGTAATGTTTTTCCTTGGTAAATAGCATTTAATTTTTGGGCGTATTCTTTAATTTTTTCCTGAATTTCTGCTTCTGAAATGTATAATTCTAATTTATCAGTATTCATCCCTTATTCTCCTATTAAATCTAAAATATAAAAACATAAACTTGCAAAAGTTTATGCTGATGAAATTTAATGAATTACAATAAAATAATCATCAACTCATAGTGTCTCTTTTACGGAAAGACGTAGAAACGCTAGCCCATATTACTAGCATATATAAGTCTTAATATTTTTTATATTTATCTACATATAGAATATATCTTAATATTGTTTGTTTTGCAACAATAAATTTAAAAACAAAATAAAATCCTAGTATAATAGGATTTTTCCTTACAATAAAATCTAAAAAATTATATTTTTTTACCTTCCTTCATCTAACTGGGTTAATTTAGGTTTTTTTAATTTTGCAAGTGCCTCTTCTTTTTGACGATGTTCATCTTTTTGTTCTAATAATTTTTTATTTCTTTTTTCTAATTCAGCAATTTCTTGGGCCCAATTTTTACCTGATTCTTTTTTCACATTTAGAATATCATTAATCTTAACTTTTGCAACATTTTTTTTAGAATTGCGAGCATTAAAAATAAGGGAATCTAAACTCATAGGCTTTTTATTAGTCGAGTGGGACTCTGCCAAAAGTTTTTTAATACTGTTAAAGTTCTTTTCTTTTTTAGTTTTAATAGATTCTTCTAGTAAATTAACTTGTTGCTTATTTTCAAAAAATATTGGTGGATGTGAAGGATCTTCCTTTAACTTAGCAGAATGTAAAACTTCAAATATTTTGTGGTGAAGTCTTTGCTGTCTTTGAAGTTCCTTAATTTCTTGTATAATTTCAGTACATTTATTCGTATCCTTCCTGTAACACAATAAGTTTTCTACATCATTTCCAGTTCGTTTTATCACCACATACAACTTAAAATATAGTTCCTGAAATTCTTGATCTAAACTAATAATTCGTGTCATTAGTTGTTTTCTATCTTCCATCAGATTTTCTAATGAAGAAAAACTGGAAGTTAAATCAGCAATTTCACCTGAAATTTGAGTCATTTTTAATTTATTAACTAATTCTTGGCACTCAATACAAAAAACTTTATAAAAATTGGTATTTTTTAAAAATTCATTATACTGAGGTTCTTTAAAAACATCATCACAATTAAAATTATCTTTACTAATATTTTGTATTTTATTTATCAATGGTTCATACAAATACCATTCAACTTCAATATAATGGTCTAATTCTTTTTGTAAGTCAGTTAAATTATTAATCTTGTTTGCATACTCTAGAATGTTTGCCTCGGTAATTTTAGCCGGTATTTTCCCCATTAATTTATGAGATCAGTTTTCAAGGATCTTAACTTCATTTCTAACTTTGTTTTGAAAGACTAATATTTCTTCTAATTTATTTTTATATTCAATAGCATCAAGCACTAGAGGTTCTAAAAATTTTGGCAATTCTTCAATATTCATTTTTTTATTTCCTTTCAAGTGATTTATAAATATTAACCTTTAATTAAAAAAATTAATTTTATTACAGAAATTATTTATAATCATTTTTAATTTGATAATTATATTTTCTTGCAAAAAAAATAAAATAGCAATTAGTAGTTTTGGATAATTTAAATATTTAAAAATTAAATTATTAAATTTTAATACTTTTATTTTGTTTGCATATCTTATTTTTTAAGAAAAAAATGAAAAACTTTTACTCCAAGTTTAGTCTTTTGCTCAACATTGGATAATGTCTCCAACATTTTCAACCAGCATTGCTCCTAACTTAAGATATCGATTATTTTTATTATCTTTAGTGATTTGATCAGGCAAACAAAAAAGTTTCTTTTGATAATCAATTATATAATTAAATAATTTTTCACTATCATCATATTTATTAGTTTGAATAAATAAAATTCGAAATGCAAGAGCAATAACAATTCTTCGAATATGATTTTTGAGATTAATTGGTTTTTGATTATAACTTTCTGAAATTACTAAACACTGGTTAAATTTTAGATTAGGGTTATTTAGATAGAAATCACTAATTGTATTTTTATGTAAAAAGAAGACAATCTTGCCGACAACGGTTGGTGGCAATGCTGCTAATATTTTTGCTGTTATTGGTTCATCATAAAACATTAAAATTCTTTTTTGATGGTTAATTAACTCTTTAATAAATTTTAGTGTCTGTTGAAAACCATACTGACTTGGTTTAGGACTAATAAATAGCAATAAATTCTGATCATAATTTTTTAGCAAGTTAAAATCACCATAATAAAATAATACAAATGGTGGTTTGTAAATTGATTTTAAAGATGGAGGATATTGGGGATCTAAAATAGTAATGTATTGACACTTAATCTTGGCTACGAAAGTATCTAAGACTTCAAAAGAAATTTTTTCTTTATGTTCTAAAGCTTGATAGATCTGGTCCCAGTCACCATCATATTTTAATGCAAAATATAATAAAACTTTATTCATTAAATTTTCCTCCTTTCTAATATTTTTAATATATCATTAACGCATAAAAATAATAAAAATTAATGCTTAGGAGGCATTAATTTATTTTTTGCTTAGTTACATGATGATAACTTTCATTAATTAATTCTTTAACTTTGTTTAAATCGGTTTGCTTATTTAATAAAATACTTATTCAAGTTTTGTGATTCATATGGTACCCTTTAAAATAAATTTCATTATCAATAAGGTTTGTGATGACTTTGGGATCTAGTTTTAGATTTAAGATTTCAACCAGACTAGTATTGGCACTATTTGGCTGTCATTTATGATATGGAACTTTCATAAATAAAGCATATCATTTGTTATTGTAAGTTGCTTTAACCGTTTGATATTCTGGCCATTTTTCCCACGGTTTTTCGATAACTGTTGGAAATGCTTCCTGACAATATTTAAGTAATGTTTCTTGGAGATTAATTTTAATAAAACATGTTTCTAATATTTCATTGACTAAATCATTAACTTTCGTTTTAATGTGGGTTGAATAATTAGTAACCATTTTTGTATAAAAGGGTTGGTACAGTTCTACTGTTTCTGAATCTAAAACATCTACCTTAATTTTTGTAAAATCCTTATCAATTTTTATTATAACATTTAAGTTATTTCCTAATGCCTCGACTAAAATTAAACCATTTTGATTATTGTTAAACCCATATTGGGAAAGTCTTTCCTGACTAGGGTACAGATTTGATAATGTTAATTCCATTTAATCACCTCTCTTTTAATTATACATATATATAATTACGATTATTCTTGCAAACTAAAAAATGATGTTTAATAACATCATCATAATTTATTTTTTAAGAAGTTTTTTGACCGGAGCATAAGTTTTTCGGTGTAACGGACACAAGCCATACTTTTGTAACGCCATTAAATGCTCTTTTGTTCCATAACCTTTATTATTTTTGAAATTATAAACCGGATAACGTTTATGATAATCAACCATCATTAAATCCCTTGTTACTTTGGCAAGAATTGAAGCGGCCCCAATTGATTGGGATAAATTATCACCATCAATAATATTTTGATAATTAAAATATGATGATAATTTTTCCGCGTCAGTTAAATTTAAATCAGGTTTTATTTTTAGCATTTGAATTGTTTGTTCCATTCCAAAAATACTTGCCTGTTTAGGATTCATTTCTTCAACTTGTTCAACCGAAACCGTGTAAATTGCATAATCAAGGGCCACTTTAGTAATTTCAACAAATAATTGCTCGCGTTGGTAAGTTGTTAGTTTTTTACTATCTTTAATCGCCGGATTAAAATAATCCGATGGTAAAACAACGGTTGCAGCAACCAATGGTCCAGCTAAACACCCCCGCCCTGCTTCATCACTACCAGAAAAGATTTTAACTTGAGGATATTGTTTTAATAAATCTTGTTCAAACTGATTCATAACTTATCTTGTTTCCTCCCCAGGAGTTTCAAACGAAAGCAAACCAAATTCATTATTTCATAATTTATTTAAAAAATCTTGGACAATATTATCAACATTATCGACATTAACAATTTGAAAACGATTTTTTTGCATTAATAATAATAAATCAAACCAGGCACTAGGGGTATCAGTTGTGATTTTATAATCACTAGGGATTTGGTAGTTACTCACTAACACATTGAAATAATGCTCATAAATTCATTTAATTGCTGCTAAGCATATTTCTTCTTTTGGTAAAATATCTTCTTTAATTGACCGTGTAAAAACAAGACGCAGAGCAACTTGCGGATTTTCAATTTTTGGCCATAAAATTCCAGGGGTGTCTAGCAATGCAATCTGATCATTAAGTTTCAATCATTGTTGACCCTTGGTAACCCCTGGTTTATTGCCAACTTTTGCTGAACTTTTATTGATTAATGAATTAATAATAGTTGATTTTCCAACATTCGGAATTCCCAAAATCATGACTTTTAACTGGGGATTTTTAATGCCTTTTTTATAGTCCCGATCTAACTTATCTTTTAAAGTTTCTAAAATTTTCGGAACAATAATTTTAGAAATTTTAAAGTGTTTACTATCAACCATAATAACTGGGATTTGGTGATTTTGATAATAATTAATTCACATTTCCGTAATTTTTGGATCAGCTAGATCTTTTTTATTCAAAATTATTAAACGCGGTTTATTGTGGCTTAGTTTTGCGACAACTGGATTAGCTGAGGAAAACGGAATCCGACAATCAACAACTTCAATAACTAAATCAATTAATTTAATTTTTTCATCAATTTGCCGAATTGCTTTGGCCATATGCCCAGGAAATCAATTAATATTGGTTGTCATGTTTGTTCCTCCTGTTTCTCTCTTTCATTATTATATAAGAAAAACAATCTTTATTGTATTAATAAAGATTGTTTTAATTTTATAAATTATAGTCCTCAACTCATTCTAAAGTAATATTGGTGATCTTATCATTTTTAATATCATCTAAAAATGTTTCACACGCTAAAGTTAAATCGGGCACTTCTTCATCAGGATTTAGCAAACCCTTGACCGCCATAATTTTTAAAAATTGACTAATAATATCATCAACAGTCATATTAACAGTTAGTTTAAGACTATATTTTTCTTCAAGTTTATCTTTATATTTTTTTAATAAAAGTTTAAATGCTTTAATTGCAACAATTTCCACATTATCTTTAATATCAAAAATTCCTAGCATTTGGGTATGTCAATATACTTTTAAATTGGTAAAATTAACACCAGTAATTGCGGGAGTATCAATAATTTCAATATTGTTATTATATTTTGATACTCGCTGGCGGCCAAATAATCCGGTGCCGCCTTTTTTAGTACCCTCCGTGGCACCAAAGAATAACCGGTCCACAAAAGCAGTTTTCCCTGATTTTGGCATCCCAATTACAATAATTTTTTTACCTTCAAAGTTCTTTAGATAAGCATCGCATTTTTCTCAGAAGCTAAGATTTTGTTGATCATTTGCTTCTTCAAGAGTTAATGCCATTAAAAGACAGATGATTCCTTTACTTTCAAAATAAGATGTTCATTCAACAGTTTTGCTTTCATCTGCTTGTAAACAATGAGTAAGAATAATCATTCGCTGTTTGTCTTTTAATTCGGGATCCTCATAATTTAATAAATTAGTTCCTGACGCCGGAATCCGCGCATCAGTTACCTCAATAATTAAATCAGCATCTTTTGCTAAATCAAAAACATTTTGGTTTGCTTTAACAAATTCAGGAGGAACCGAAACAATAATTTCTTCTCTCTCATCTTGCATAGTCTACACACCTCCTATTGATAAGATATTAAAAGACTATCTAACTGATTTACTTTTTAATAACTTCTTTAATACGAGCTGCTTTACCATGACGATCTCGCATATAATAAATTCTTGCTCGACGCACTTTTCCGTATTTAACAACTTCAATTTTATCAATTAAAGGTGAATGTAACGGGAAGTTTCTTTCTACCCCAGCTCCATTGCTAACTTTTCTAATTGTCACTGACTGGCTAATACCACTACCTTGTAGTTTAATTACGACACCTTCAAAAATTTGGATCCGTGATTTGTTCCCTTCTTGAATTTTAGCATGGACTTTAATTGTATCTCCTGATGAGAATTCAGGGTGATCATTACGAAGTTGATTTTCGACAACTTCTTCTACTAAACGCATGTTCATGTTATTGTTATCCTTTCTATTAAATAATTAATCTATGTTGTTGGGTTGGACAATGGTTCATAGCAACTAACGAAGTAGCCTAGCGGAACCATGTTATTTGTCATTTTTTTTAATTTCTGCTAACCAATCTTCCTCTTGCTTTGTTAAAACTAAATTTTCTAACAAGTCGGGACGACGAAGATAAGTTCTTTTCAAAGCTTGGTATCTTCTCCAATCGGTAATGTTTTGATGATGCCCGCTTAATAAAACATCAGGAACTTTTTTTCCATCAAAACTAAGTGGTTTTGTATACACAGGGTAATCTAACAGTTGGTTAGAAAACGAATCATTTTGATGAGAATTTTCATTAATAACATCCGTACAAAGTCTTGTTACACTATCAATAATAACCATACTAGCTAATTCACCACCAGTTAAGACATAATCTCCGATTGATAGTTCTAAATCAACATAGTCACGAATTCGTTCATCAAATCCCTCATAATGCCCGCAAATTAACATTAAATCATTGTTATTACTTGCTAAAGATTGAGATAGTGATTGTTTTAAGGTTTGACCTTGCGGAGTTAATAAAATCACGGTCATCCCCGCCGTTTTATTTGCTTGAATTGCTTTAATCACGGGTGGGGCCATTAGGACCATTCCTTCCCCGCCACCATATTGATAATCATCAACTTGGTGATGTTTTAATTCACTATAAGCTCTAATATCCACAATTTTAATTGTAATAATCTTTTTCTCAAGGGCTCTTTTAATAATTGATGTCCCCATAAAATCATTAAACATATCAGGAAATAAAGTTAAAATAGTAAAATTTTTTTGCATTTAAATCACCTTATCTAATATGATTATTTTATTTTTTTGATCAATTTTTTTTACATATTCATCAACATAGGGAATTAACATAATTTGGTTATTATGATGTAAAAAAACTTCAAAAATTGTATGAGCTTTGGTGGTAAAAGTATTTTTGAGAATTCCGATTTCGTGGTCATTATGCATCACCTTATAATCAACAAGATCTTCAATAATTGTTAATAACCCGGTTGGTAATTCTTTTTCTGGTAAGTAAAGCACTGTTCCTCGGAGTTGAATAACTTCGTTAATACTACTAAATTCTTTAAATTTAATAATATATTGACTATTAGTTTTTTTCAAATTCTTAATTGTTAATGGTTGATAAACACCTTGCTGCTCAAAAAAGAATACCTTATTAACTAACATTTCCAAATCTCCTAAAAGAATTAACATTGTTGCCTTAACTTCACCTTTAATAGCATGCGGTTTATTAATTTTAAAAACTTTAATTAACTCATTCATAATTATAATAATTCAAATGTTAAATTAACTTTTTTATGATCAATTGCAGAACGTAAATTAATTAATTTTCGTAAGCTATTAGCAACTTGTCCGTTTTTACCAACCACATGGCCAAAGATTTCGTGGTGGCACATTACTAGTAAATTAACAATGTCTTGTTCTAACGAAGGAAGTTGACGAATTTCATAAAATAAAATGCTATCTTCCTTATTAATTAACGGCTCAATTAGTTTTGTTAACTCATCAATATACATTGCACTTTAATCTTCCCTATTTTTTAGGACTTTTGGGAGGTTTAGCATTAGCTTTTTTAGCAGTTTGTTTGTCATTGTGTAATCTAGTCATTAATCCTTCTTTACTTAAGATGTCACGAACAGTATCAGTTGGTTGTGCTCCTGTTTGTAATCATTTATAAGCAATTTCATTATCAATGTTTACTTCCCCATTAATTGGATTATAAGTTCCAATTAATTCAATGTATTCACCATCACGTTTGACTCTGGCATCAGTTGCGACAATTCGATAAAATGCTGCTTTTTTTCTTCCTGTTCGTTTTAAACGTAATTTAACCATTCTTATATTCCTTTCTATTTTTCTAGTTGTTAAACAATATAACTTAACACCTTAAATATCATATACCATTATAAAAATATGTCAAGTAAAATAACTTAACACCGGCGTTGATTTAAATTAATTTATTAATTTTATTATTTAGCAAACCCTTTTTGATAAAATTAATAAAAACCCTTTGTAAAAAGGGTTTTTATGAAAACTAACTAAAGTTAATTGCTTGGATTTTACGACGCGAAATTTCTTGAATTTCATTGGTTAATAATTTATAAATTAAATATTGAATATAAATAAAATCAATGTCTGCTAATCTATTGCCATAATTTTCAACGAGCTGACGTTCAGCTGCAATTAAAAACTTTTCTTTTTCTTGTTTTAGATTTAAATTTTTTCGAAAATGATGATAATATTCTTCACGATATTCTGCTCATAACGTTTCACATCTTAAAACTAAAATTTTATACATATCAGCTAACAGAAGATTTAGTCGTTCCAAGAATCCATCTTCTGATAACACAACGGGGCTATTCCGAATTATTTTTAAATCTGTTAATAACATATAAATGGGATTGGTACTATCAATAATTTTTTCAGTTTGGACTACTGTTTCCAACTGATTTTTGATTTTATTATAGTGCAAATCAATGCTCATTGTTTTCATATGATTGCTACCTACTTTCTACGAAAATTGCTATAAATTATCATAGTTTAATTATAATACATTTTATTTATTAACAAAGTATTTTTTTGCGTAATATTTTCTTATTATAGATAATTTTTACCATTGTTTGGATATAAAAAAGATTTAAAAAAGATAAACCCTTAATAATAAAAACCAACAAATAAAAAATACTAAGGTTATCCTTAGTATTTTCTTAATTTAAGAATTATAATGATCCAAAGTAAACTACTGTTCTTACCATTTGTGATACATATGACATTTCATTATCATATCATGAGTATACTTTTACTAATTGTTTTCCATCAACTTCAACAATTTTTGTTAATGTTGCATCAAAGATTGAACCATGTGATTCTCCAATAATATCTGTTGAAACAATTGGTTGTGTGTTGTATCCTAATGTTTCTGAAGCAGCAGCTTTCATAGCATTATTAATTTCATCAATTGTTACATTTTTTTTCAATTCAACAGCTAAGTCAACGATTGACCCTGTAATTGTTGGCACACGTAATGCCATTCCATCTAATTTACCTTTTAATTGTGGTAAAACTAAGGCCACAGCAGCAGCAGCTCCTGTTTTAGTTGGCACAATGTTAGCAAAAGCAGCACGAGCTCTACGAACATCATCATGAGCTAAGTCTAATAATCTTTGATCATTTGTAACTGCATGCACTGTTGTCATGTATCCTTTTTCAATTCCAAATTTTTCATCTAAAACTTTAGCCACAGGTGCTAAACAGTTAGTTGTACAACTTGCTCCTGAAATAATTGTGTCATCTTTAGTTAAATCTTTGTGGTTTACATTATAAACGATTGTTTTAATTCCTTCACCTTTAGCTGGGGCTGAAATCATAACTTTTTTTGCTCCGGCTTCTAAGTGTAATGAAGCACCTGCTTTATCAGCAAATCTTCCTGTTGATTCAATAACAACATCAACACCTAATTTTCCTCATGGTAATGCTTTAGGGTCTTTTTCAACACATACAATGATTTTTTTACCATCAACAATGATGGCTCCTTCTTCAGCTGAGATTTTTCCACTCATTCATTTACCATGTGCTGAGTCAAATTCTAATAATGTTGCTAATGTTTTAGCATTTGTTAAGTCATTAATAGCTACAATTTCAACATTTTTTTCTTCAAATAATTTTCTAAAAGCCAAACGTCCAATACGTCCAAATCCATTAATTGCGATTTTTGTCATAATTTGTCTCTCCTCTATTCTATTTCCTAGTAATAAATAATATCTAGTCTGTTATTCATCCTTTATTCTTGCACTATAAAATAACGCTAAATTCTGAATACATCCTTAAATTTATTTTACACCACCCTTACTATTTTACAATAAATATTTCAAAATAATTAATAATCTTAATCATTTTTTTAGTTTAAATTTTTGCTACTACCTATTGATAAATTAAGTATAAATAAACAATAACTAACTAAAATAAAATAGGTAGCACCTTAACATAATTGAAATAATGTTATTCTTTTGTAGGGCTAATTGTTAGCTAATTAATCTTTGATTTCAAAAAGTTCCCTTTGTCAAATTAATTATCTGGACATTAAAATTAATTATAAAAAATCTTGTTCTTAATTCATAAGGCTCTACGAATTAATAGCAAGATTGACATGGTTAATCGTTATCAACATTTATAAAAGTGTCTTGGTCAACGGGAATACTCTCTTCATACATAATGGGATCCCCATATAAATCTAAGGCAATTGTTTCAAAACTTATTAATGACTGGGCTTGAGTCAGTTTATCAAACAAGGGCATTTCCGCCAAATATTCCTGGGCCATTTCATTCAGTTCGTTAGTTAACACTGGCAATGATTTATGTTGTAATAAACTAAACGATGATAATAAACTACGATATTCTAAACTATTTTTTGCCCCGGGACCATTTGCTTTTAAAAACTCATCTAATACATCTTGTTTTTGTTGTTTAATTTCCTGAAATTTTTCTTCGGAAATATAGTGTTTTTGAATAAACGCATCCTTATCAGTTGTTCATTCATTTAAAAACAAGATCCGGTGTAAATCTCGTTCAAAACATTCAAATTTAAACTTATCATCGGGATCTGGTTTATCATAATCGAATCAATAATTTTTAATTAAATATTCTTGATGGTCACGAGCAGTAAACTTAATTCCCTGACCTTTTTGATACCAATATTTTAGAATATCTAAGTATTTAATTTCACAAAACTGGTTATTTTGATTAAAACATTTTACTTGATATTTATTAAAATCATAAGTTAGCATTTATTCTTCCATTCCTCTTCTACTATTTCCCAATAATTCAATTTCACTAGCTAAGCCCCGAATTCGATCAACAATCCGTAAAGCTTTAATTTGGTTCGTGGCACTATCATGTAAATCATTTTTAATATTACCATATAATAATATTAATTTTGTTAAATTAAAGTTTGATGTAAAAAACACCGGTTTATTCTGACTAATCCGATCATTTAAAATCCGAAATAATAAATCATCACGCACTCAAGCTGAGACACTTTCACCACCAATGTCATCTAAAAATAAAACATCAGAGCTTAACAACTTCTCGACTAGAGAAGAATCATTGACAGATAAATTAAAGGATGCTTTGACTTTATTAATTAAATTAATAACTGAAATAAAAGCAATTTTTTTACCATTATTAGCAAGCGTATTTGCCAAACGAATTGCCAAATAAGTTTTACCAACCCCTGGATTACCATAAATATATAATCCCTTTTTACGGGTTCCTTTTACAAATTTAATCATTTGCTCAACAATTTTTTTTAGATTTTTAAAATTAAGATCCTGGTCAACATCGTTCAATCGTAATTTAAATAATTCATCACTAAAGTCATAAACTAGATAGTTATTTTTTACCCGGTGGAGTTCATTATAAGCAATCCGGTGGTTACATTCAACCCGGGTTAAAACTAGCATATTATTTTCATAAATAAAATAATATTTATAACCTTGAAAGGACTGAGGGCAAAGTGCTAAATTGGGATTATATTCACAAAGGTGGTAGTTATCAAGATATTCAATAAAAAGTTCTTGAAACTGTTGTCAGTGTTTTTGGTCAAAGTTAATATCTTTTAAATTTTGAATTAACTCTGCATTTGCTCTAATTTTTGCTAATAATCCTGCTTGTCCCATGATTCCCTAACCTAATTCCTATAAATTTTTTAATTCCTCAATTAATTGCTTATCATCAATTTTTTCCCCTGAAAAATCTGGTTTTGATTGTTCATATAATTGTACATATTCTAAATTTTTGATCTCACTTGCCTTTAAATCTTGGTTAAAACTACGGGTTACTTGACTATTTGTTTTAATCGCATTTTTGGTTGTTTTTGCCCGTTGACTTTTAACATATGCTTCTTTCAAATGATCCATTGCTTTTTTAACCGTTGTAATTTTTAACTGGTTAAAGGTATTTGCAATTTTTTCACAATAACTTCGTTCAATTCGTTTATTATTCTTAAATCAGACATATTCAATTAAGCAATTAACAACACCATTTTTTAATTGATAATTCAAAATTAAATCCCGAATAATATCAATTTCAATCGGTGTTGGTCGAACATTATCTCGTAATAATGTTAAATATTCAATTGGATCAATTGTGGCCATTTCCTTGATTTTAGCTTCTTTCATACTTGATGGGCTAACAACATTTTCTTCATCAATAATTAAGTTTAACTGTTCGCCGTTAACTTGTTTTTTCAAAGTTTCTTTTTGATAAAAATCTGATAATAACATTTGGAATTTATGATAACTAAAAATTCTTGTTTTATTTTCAACACTGATTGCTTGATAAATAAAATTAGCAATATCTTTTGTTAAAATATGATAATAATTTACTAATTGGACAATCTTGTCTTTGTAAGGCAAATATAATTTACTATTGGCGTTTTTACCAGCTAAATACTTATCAATATAAATAAAATCAATGTTTAACAAAAGATTAGGATTTTGCAAGACTGTTGATTCACTAGTAATATCAATATATTTATCATTTTTTAAAAACTTATCCTTAATTAATAAGAAATTCTGATGTCCTAATTTATCCGATAAATAACTACATAATACCGGATTTGAAAAGAAAGCATCAGGGGTAATCGGAAGCTGGGGTTTTAAAATATAATGGGTTCCCTTTTCCCGCTTTAAAACTTTCAATAAGCCAATTGTTTCCAATTGATGTTTTGCTTTAATTAATTCATCATATGTCATTTGTAAGATTGCTAAGAAATGTTCTGAGCCATACTTAGTGTTGATATCTAATTCAATGTCATCATATACTAACATTAAATACAGGGCATGAGCCTGGTGCCCAATAATTGGACGATACAAATATAATACAATTAAACGATCATAATTTGTTAAGTCATAGTCTCGTTTTACTAAATACGTAACTTCTGATTCTATCTTCATACTCTTAAATTCTCCACTATTCTGTTAATTTCACTTATTTAATATTTTAATGACACATTTTATAAATTAATTCACAATCCATTCTAATCTTACAAATTAATTAAAAAAGTGTAAACATTAAATTAACAATTTTATTTTATTTGTGACTTATCCACATCTAAAAAAAGAATATTATGAGTATTTATGAGATATTTTTAAGTTTTACACATATCAACAATTTTTAACTATTGTTGATTTAACTTTTGTTTTCGGAAATTAAAGTAGTTTAAATTAAGTTCTCCTGTCCGAATCACCCATAAATCTAAGTTATGACGAAGCATAATTAGTTTGTACATTACCACAAATGATGATAAGGTAATTGGTAAGTAAATTACCATTTCAATTGGCATTTTAATTAATTTCGCTTGGAAAATTGGTCAGGAAATAATTTGAGTTCAACCAATTGCATATAATCATAAGGTATTTAATCCAAATGAAATTAAACTAAAAGTTAAAATATATAAAATAACTGCTTTTCAATATCATGCTTTATTACTACGGAAAATAAACACTAAACTACCCATAAAGCCATATAAAACAACATTAAAAGTAAATCCTAAATGAAAACTTCCCGCAATATTAATTAATGATCCAATTAAATCGGCAGCAATTCCTGATAAAACCCCCATAAAAGGACCAAATAACATTCCAATTACAAAAATTAAAAAGTTACCAAGTGCTAATTTAATAACCCCCACTCCGGCAATTGAAATATTATACCCAATAAAATTAGTTAATACTGTTGATAACGCTACTAGCATACTACTTACGGTAATTATTAAAATATTAATTTTCCGAATATTTTTACGATCTAATCAACTAGCAAGGCCTAAAAAAGTAGCAATCAAAACTCCCGACCCAAAACTTGTTAAAATATAAAACATTATTTTCACGTCCTTTCTAAATAAAAACTATAAACAAGCGGAATAAAATATAATGATCCACAAACCAAAATATTTTTATCCTGATTTTGAATAATAAATTTTTTTCAATTATAAACTTTATTATTAAAATTAACATCTTTAAGATTTCAGGCCAACGGATGCTTAAATGTTGTAATATATAGTTTACTATTAAAGTGGTTTTTTAGTAATTTTAAATTTTCAAGATAATTTTTTTTACTAGAAGAAGCAAATAAAACAAGCGTTTCTTTATCATTATCAATATCTAAAATATCAAATGTTTGAATTAAGGCGTTAATTCCCTCCGGATTATGTGCACCATCAATAATAAAATAAGGATTTTTATTTAAGATTGTAAACCGTCCTAATAACGGAATAATTTTAAAAATTTCATAATTAATTGTTAATTTTAGAAACTCCATAATTTTAATGACTAGCCCAACATTATATTGTTGATAGTAATTAATTGCTTTCAAATATTTATCACTAATAATAATTTGTTCCTTATTAACATATTTACTAATAGTTTTTAAATATTTTTTACAACTATTAGAAATAATTAAGGGGTTATTATTTTTAACAATTTTAACTTTATTAGTAATAATTTCTTCAAGCGTGGTTCCTAATACTTCGGTATGGTCAAAACCAATTGATGTTAACGCCACTAATAATTGGTTCGCAAACACATTTGTAGCATCACGGACCCCACCAATGCCTGCTTCAATAATCGCAATTTTAACATCTTTTTCAATAAAATAAAGAATTGCCAATAATGTTCAAATTTCAAAAAAAGTTAAGTGGTATGCTTGAACATCGGGGTGAATCTTTTTTAGTAATCTTTTTAAATCATCATCACTAATATAATCATTATTAACTTTAATTCGCTCATTATGATTTAAAAACGCAGGGGATGTGAAAAGACCCACTTGTTCATAATGAGGAATTAGTTGCTTTTGTAAATAATTCGAAGTAGAACCCTTTCCATTGGTTCCAACTACATTAATTACCTTAATTTTATTTTGAATATTATCATATTTTTCAGATAGTAACTTACTGAGCTGGTATTCATCTTGAAACGGTTGCGCTTTAACAATTTTCTTCTGTACTTTCATTTTCTCTCTTACTTCTCCAACATTTTTTTCAAATACTTCGCGGTATAACTAACATCAGTTTTTTTGGCAAATTGTTCGGGTGTTCCAGTGGCCACAATTTGGCCACCCCCGACCCCGCCGTTTGGTCCTAAATCAATAATATAATCAGCAACTTTAATAACATCTAAATTATGTTCAATCGTAATAACCGTATCACCATTATCGACAATTCGGTTTAAAACTTTTAATAATCTTTTAACATCATCAATATGTAAACCAGTAGTTGGTTCATCTAATAGAAATAATGTTTTTCCAGTTGCTCTTTTTAATAAAAAGGTTGATAATTTTACCCGCTGGGCTTCCCCTCCGGATAATTCTGTTGCTGATTGACCTAATTTAATATACCCTAAACCAACTTCTTGCATTGTGGTTAATTTTTGTTTAATTTTTGGTTGCTTTTCAAAAAAGACACATGCTTGGTCAACGGTCATTTCCAACACATCATAAATATTTTTTTCTTTGTATTTTACCATTAAAGTTTCATCATTGTAACGTTTTCCTTCACAAACTTCACATTGAACAAAAACTGTCGGTAAAAAATGCATTGAAATTTTAATAATACCATCCCCTTGGCAATTTTCACAACGACCACCGGGAACATTAAATGAAAATCGTCCTTTTAAATAACCACGGGCTTTGGCTTCCGGTGTCCCGGCAAATAAATCCCGAATATCATCAAAAACAGAAGTATAAGTGGCCGGGTTACTACGGGGGGTTTTCCCAATTGGATCTTGCGAAATATTAATAACTTTATCAATATTATCAATTCCTACAATTTTATCATGGGCACCTGGGCGTTCAGTTAAATTACCAAGGTTCTTTTTAATTCCTTTTCATAAAATTTCATTCATTAAGGTTGATTTCCCGCTTCCCGAGACACCAGTTAAACAAATAAATTTATTTAAAGGAATTATCACATTAATATTTTTTAAATTATTTTCCCGGGCTCCTTTAATTTCCAAAGTTAAGCCATTCCCCCCACGACGGGTTTTCGGAACTTCAATGGTTTCTTCCCCTTTTAAATATTTCCCAGTAATTGATTGAGGATTAGCCATAATATCATCGACGGTTCCAATAGCAACTACTTCCCCACCATTAATTCCGGCCGCGGGACCAATATCAACAATATAGTCACTAGCCATGATAGTATCTTCATCATGTTCAACGACAATTAATGTATTTCCTAAATCACGTAGACTTTTTAAAGTATCAATTAGCATATCATTATCACGTTGGTGTAAACCAATTGAAGGCTCATCCAATACATATAAAACTCCCGTTAGTTGACTTCCAATTTGGGTTGCTAAACGAATTCGTTGGGCTTCTCCTCCCGATAAAGTTTGGGCATTTCTTGATAATGTTAAATAGCTAAGTCCAACACGGTTCAAGAAATCAAGACGGTTAACTAATTCATTAATAATTAGCCGGGCAATTTCTTGTTGTGTTTCGGTTAAACTTAGGTTTAAAACAAATTGTAGCTCATCTTCAACTGATAAATCAGTAAAATCAGCAATATTTAAATTATTGATTTTAACCGCTAGGGGCAATTCATTTAATCGTTTGCCTTGACAAGTAGTACATTTTTTGTCCGCCATAAATTGTTTATAATATTCTCGGGCTGATTCACTAGTTGTTTCGGTATAACGGCGTTCAATTAACTGACCAATACCTTCAATATAATCATATCCCCGCATTGTATTTCCACTAGCAGTGCGAATGTTATATTCAATTGGTTCATCACTACCACGAATTAAATATTGTAATTGTTCGCGGGGTAAATCTTCAATTGGCTGGTCTAAAGGAATATGATAGTGATTAGCTAATACTTTAAATTTTTGTCATTCAATATTAGTTGTATTAACAATATTTTTTAAATAAACAATTCCTCCTTGTAAAATTGTTAAGCGACGATTAGGAATTAATAACTCTTCATCGACTTCTAATTTAACTCCTAATCCTTTACATTCATAACAAGCACCCGTTGGGGAGTTAAATGAAAATAATCGCGGTTCTAGCTCAGGAATTACAAAACCACAAATACTGCATGAATAATTTGTTGAAAATAATAATTCTTTGTTATGATCAAGCAAATCAATTTTAACTAACGAATCACCATATTTTAAAGCAATTTCAATTGCATCATGAATCCGGCTAATCATATCTTCATTATCACGAAAAACAATCCGATCAATGACAATGTCAATATTTTGACGTTTATTTTTATCTAGTTCAATTTCATCATCTAAGGATTTAATTTCATCATTAACCTTTACCCGTAAAAAGCTTTCTTGTTTTAATCGTAAAAAAAGATCTTTAAAACTTCCCTTTTTGTCACGGACAATGGGGGATAAAATCATTAATTTATCTTCTACTTTTACTTGTTGTTTTAAATTATTAATAATTTCTTTGATTGTCACTGATTTAATAACTCCGTGACCATTAATACAATAAGGGGTTCCTACCCGGGCATATAATAATCTTAAGTAATCATAAATTTCTGTCACAGTCCCCACGGTACTACGGGGATTATGACTAGTCGTTTTTTGGTCAATCGAAATGGCGGGTGATAGGCCCTCAATTGCATCAACATCTGGTTTTTCATTGCCTCCCAAAAACTGGCGGGCATAACTAGATAAGCTTTCAATATATCTTCGTCGTCCTTCTGCATAAATTGTATTAAATGCTAAGGAAGATTTCCCACTTCCTGATAATCCAGTAAAAACAACTAATTTATTTTTGGGAATCTCAACATTAATGTTTTTTAAATTATTTTCCCGGGCCCCTTTAACAATTATTTTATCTTTGCTCATTTTTGATAGTTCTCCTCTTGTAAACTCATTCTATTTAATATTGTAATATAGAAAGTTAATTTAATAAATATTTTTTAAAAATAAAAATCTGAAAAGAAAAAAGAGTTATCAACTGAACACTCTTTTTTGTTATTTTATTTTAATTCTTTTTTCATTTCTGATACTTTGGTATCAATGTATTGACTATAACTACTTACCAGTTTTTCATCACCTTCTAAGTAAAATAGAATTTTCATGATTTTATCTTCTAAATCAGTCAATTCTTCATCATCTTTATAAATTTCAATAAAATAAATTTCTACTAGTTGCTCGGCAATTTCTTCATTAGCAACTGATTGTTCATAATAGTTATTATAATTTGCTTCATTAAGAATTTCACCTAAAAATGAATCAAACAATTTCTCATCGTTCATTTTTAACTTAATTTCTTGTAATAATTGGATTAATTCTGGTTTCATTATATATCCCTCCGTATTTTCTAAATATGATATATATTTAATTTTACTATACTTTTAGAAATTTGTCTTGTTTAATTGATTATATCTTTCTAAATAGTTATCACGACTGGTAATTGTAGTTTCAACCTGATTATTGAGTACCATAATTTTATCCTGGTAAACTTCTTTGTTCGTGTTTAATGTTTTGATCAATTGTAAAACAATTAATTGTAACCGTAAAACCAATTCGGTAGAATCAAGCAGCGTAATGGTATGAATTAATAACTTTTGATAGTTATAACCAACAACTGAATTATTTTCTGAACCAACTAATTTTGTTTTATTTTTAATAATTGTACGGTTTAAACGTTCATATTCTTCATCAAAATAATTCCGGGTAATAAATTCTTCAAGTTCACTTTCAAATTCTATGGGGTCTTTTTCTTCACGGCGATGAAAAACACTTCTTTTATCCCCACTGGCATAGCCTTTCCCCACTAGGTTAGATAAATCTGTTGTTAAATCAATATTATCTTCTAATTTTGCTTTCAGAACATACATCATTCTTAAAACATAACCTGCAAATTTGCGGTTATTATCATCATTAAAATCATAATACTTTAAAATATCCAAACAAATCATAATATTATTTTGTAAACTCGGGATTTTATACGTATTATAAATATTAGTTAATTCATCAATTAAAAATGATACTTTAATAGTTTCCATTACTGTGACCACCTATATTAGTTTAATTTTATCATATTTTAAACAAAATAAAATTGCTATTTTTCAATAGCAATTTTATTAGTTGACTTATTATTTTACTAAACTTAAAAACGAACTTGGTTCTAAACTAGCACCACCAACTAAAGCACCATCAATATCAGTTTGACTTAATAATTCTTTAATATTATCTGGTTTAACACTACCCCCATATTGAATCCGAACATCATTAGCAACGACATCATCATATAAGCTAGCTATTTTATCACGAATTACACGACAAACATCTTGGGCAATTTGCGCGGTGGCAGTTTTTCCAGTTCCAATTGCTCAAATTGGCTCATAAGCAATAACAATTGTTTTAACATCTTCTTCATTAATACCTGCTAAGGCTTTTTCAATTTGACGAGTAACAACTTCATTTGTTTGTTTTTTTTCATACTGTGCTATGGTTTCCCCACAACAAATAATTGGTACCATTCCCTTGGCTAATAGTTTTTTTGCTTTTTTATTAACAGTTTCATCAGTCTCGTTAAACATTTCACGACGTTCAGAGTGACCAATAATAACATGCGTAATGTTTAAATCTTGTAGCATTTCCACTGAAATTTCCCCGGTAAAGGCTCCTTGACTTTCAAAATGACAGTTTTGCGCAGCAATAATTAAATTTTTTGCGTTTTCCTTAGCAACCGCTAAACTAGTAAAGGGTACTCCCACCCCGGCTTCCACCGCAATTTCGGCAACTTCTTTATCAACTGCTTGAATAAAATCAGCAGTTTCTCCCACTGTTTTATGCATTTTTCAATTTCCAATAATAATTGGTTTTCTCATTGTTTACCATCTCTTTCTATATTATTTTTAAATAACATTTTAATTATATACTTATAATATTATTAAAGTAAATAACTAAATTTATTATTCCCTTTTTTATTAATTCTAAATGCTATAATAATATTAATTAGAAATGGAGGACACCTTGATGTTTTTTAGTTCTTTTCAGATGAAATATAATACTAAACAATTAAAAAAATTGCCCAAAATTATTACTTCCCCAAAATGACTAGTAGTTGATGTGCGGCCAAAAGAAGATTGAAAAGAAAGCCACGTTATTAACAGCATCAATGTCCCTCATCATTTATTTAAATTACTTTATCATAAAAAAATTGATAAAAATAAAAAAATCTTGTTTATTTCACAAGGGGGGCGTAGTCACTTAGATTTATATAAATTGTTACGAAAACATAATTTTAAAGTTTATATTCTTGATGGAGGCTGAAAAAAATTACACGAAACTCCTGAGTATGATGAATATCTTACTTATTCTCCCATTGACTAATTATTTTAAATTTTCATAATATATTTTTTTAATTTCGCGGGATAAATGGTTTACTCCTGATTTTGATAATTCTAAATTATATTTATCATATAAAAGATCAGATAATTCTTGCAAAGATGATTCTGGATTAGCAAGCCGTTGATACGCTAATTTTTTGGTATTTTCGTTAAGTTCATCAAAAAGATTATGGTCAACTAAATAATTAATCATCATCACTTGTTCAATTCCTGCCTTCGTTGATTTTTGCTGATTAGAAATTTCAATATTATTTAGGCGATTAATACTATTAGTCATATCACGCGAAATTCTAGTGTCTTCAAATGCTAGCACACTATTAATTGCATCAATTAACTTTAAAAAATCAGAAACCAGAAAAGATTTCTTAATATAGCAGACATATTTATCATAACGTTTAGTAATTTTAAATAAAAAACGGTATTTACTTAATAACTTTTTAAAATATAACGCCGATGGTTCTTCACTGAACTGAACTTCTAAATGGTAGTTACTAGTGTCCGGTGAATTAACACTCCCACAAGCAACAAAGATTCCGGCGATATAAGCCCGTTGGCAATGTTCTTCTCATTCATCAGGAATTTCAATAATTTTTTGGTGGTGAGCTAAGTCATAAACATGTAATGCTTCTAAAATATAACGTGCATTTTTTTTAATTTTTAAAATAAATGTTTTATGTTTTTTTAATTTATTAGATTGAACTATAATTGTTTCAATTTCCGCATCAAAAGAGTGACGAAAAAAAGTATATATTGCTCGAATAACGGGATTGCTAATTGAACTAACTTCAAAATTAAAATAATGGTCACTAATATTTAATTTCATATTATATTTAGTGAAACCTCCCAGAAAAGCTTTCTGACAGCAAGGCGCAAATGATTTTTTAACAACTTCCTCTTTAACACTTAGAGCAAAACTCATTTTCACCACCCCTTTACAATAATCTTGATTTTAACCTTTTTGTTTAAATTCGCGCACTTCTTGTTCTGAATCATTTAACGGTTCTACTTGCGCTTGATTTTCAACTCTGCGAATAACAACATTTGCTAACTTAATAACAACATCATGGGCAATTGTTAATTGCATATGTTCAAATAATTTAGCTGCTTCTTCAACATAAGCATGTAATGGGTTAGTTTGGGCATAACTACGTAAATAAATTCCGCTTCGTAATTTTGAAGCTTGGTCAATATGTTGGGTTCAATATTCATCAAAAGCCATAATAATTGCTCCCCGTTCAATTTGGGTCATTACATCAGCAGGTACATCTTCTGTTCTTTTTAAATAAAACTCATACATTTTTTCACTAATTAACTTAGCAATTTCTTGACGGTTTAATTTTTCTAAATCTGCTTTGGTAATTGAATTTTCAACAACAACCTTCCCATTAATTCCTTTAATTAAATCATCATAACGGATAAACCACTCACCATGTGATTCATTCCCAAACATTCTGGTTAAATCATACGCAGCAGAATATTGCATTTTTTTGATGATTGGTTTTAAATCACTAGCAGTTAAAATTTGGTCTCTTCGTGCATACATAGCTTCGCGGTGTTGGGCTAAAACATTATCATAATCTAAAATATTCTTTCGTTGATCAAAGTTCATTCCTTCTACTTTTTTTTGGGCATTTGAAATTGCTCTTGTTAACATCCGTGATTGAATGAAATCACTACCTAAACGCCCAAAAATTTTTCTTAGCCGTTCGCCGCCAAAACGTAACATCAATTCATCATCCATCGCAACATAAAATCTTGAAAAACCAGGATCTCCTTGCCGACCTGAACGTCCCCGTAACTGGTTATCAATTCTTCGAGCTTCATTTCGTTCAACACCAAAAACAGCTAATCCGCCTAACTCTACAACACCATCGCCAAGTTTAATATCAGTTCCCCGTCCGGCCATATTGGTAGCTAAGGTAATTGCCCCTTTGGCACCAGCCTTAGCAATAATGTCTGCTTCACGCTCATGATTTTTAGCATTTAACATTTCAAATTTTAAATTAGCATTTTTTAAATAGTGGGAAACAATTTCAGAAGATTCTACAGAAGTTGTCCCAATTAAAATTGGTTGCCCCTTTTCATGCAACGCCAAAATTTCTGCCATTAACGCTTTCATTTTAGCATCACGGTTAGCAAACATATAATCTGGTTCATCTTTCCGAATTACTGGTTTATTAGTTGGAATCTGAACAACTCGCATATTATAGATTTTAATAAATTCTTCTTCTTCTGTTTTCGCAGTCCCTGTCATCCCACTCAATTTATTATATAATCGGAAAAAATTTTGGTAAGTAATGGTTGCCATTGTCACAGTTTCTTGTTCAATATTAACATTTTCTTTTGCTTGAATAGCTTGGTGTAACCCATCACTATATGCTCTTCCAGGCATTAACCGTCCCGTAAATTGATCAACTAACACAATTTCACCATTTTGAACAACATATTCTACCCCATTTTTAAAGACAAAATTAGCTTTTAACGCATTTAAAATTAAGTGATATAATTCAGTATTTTGAATATCAAATAATGAATTAATAGAAAACATTTTTTCAGCTTTTGTAATTCCCTCAGGTGTCAAATAAACTTGTTTAGTTTCTAAATCAATTTCCACATCGTCATCTTTTTTTAATGATTTAGCAAATTGATCAGCGGCCATATACTGGGGAGTACGGTTTTTTCTTCCCCCTGAAATAATCAATGGTGTTCGGGATTCATCAATTAAAATAGAGTCAGCTTCATCAATAATTGCAAAATTTAGGCCTCGTTGAACTTTATCGCCGTATTCTTTTACCATATTATCACGTAAATAATCAAATCCTAATTCAGCATTAGTTGTATAAGTAACATCACAACTATAAGCAGCACGTTTTTCATTCTTATTACCACTACGTAAGTTTAATCCAACGGTTAAACCTAAGAAATTTAAAACTTGGCCATTAATTTCCGAGTCCCGTTTTGATAAGTACTCATTAACAGTAATAACATGGACTCCTTTACCATCTAACGCATTTAAATAGGTTGGCATTAAAGCCGTTAAAGTTTTCCCTTCCCCGGTTTTCATCTCACCAACATCACCCTCGTGGAGAACAATTCCTCCGATTAATTGCACTCGATACGCGTGTAAACCTAAGATTCGGCGCGCTGCTTCCCGAGCAACTGCAAAAGCTTCAATTAATAAATCATCTAATGTTTCACCTTCTGATAATCTTTTTTTAAACTCTGTTGTTTTAGCTTTTAATTGTTCATCTGGCAATGCTTGCATGGCACTATCCATTGCCATAATCCGATCAGCTTTTTTACCATGTTTTTTGACAATTCTTTTATCACTTGCCGCCATTGTATTTCTCCTTTTTCCTTTTTAAATAAAACATTCATATTTATTCTATCATAATTTTTCCAGACCATTAGAATTAATATACTTATCGGTGAGAAATCAAGGAAACATTATTGACAAATAAAAAGCAAAGAATAATTTCTTTGCTAAATAATAACTATCTTGTAGCATTTAAATATAAATAATTTCAAAAGAAAGTTATTTGGTTATTATCAATTGTTTTAATTGTAAAGTGGCTAACATTAAAAGCAATATTTTTAACTGTAATTTGTTTTTTTAAACCTTTAAAAACATCTTGAATTAATGGATGTTCAGGGAAAAATAATTCTTGGGGATTTGTTGTCACATACAAATCTTTTTGGGTGGGAAACGGAATGATATCATCAATTTTATCTTCTTGCACATTAATTCCTAACCTACCTGTTATAAAATCTAACATCTTATCATTGTCATGTAAAGGAATTATTTCACTAAAGTTTAATGAAACAAAAATTTGGTTCGCTGGATCATAACGCAATTCACGAAAACCATCATTAATAGCAACAATTTCATTAGTAATCTTGCTTAGTGGTTGGGGGTTATGACAACTCACGAGCAGTCCACTTGGTCCGGTAATAATACTTGCTAACGCAAAAAATGAAAGCATTTTTTTCATAAATTTCCTCCTTATCTAATTAAAATTTTAATAATTATTCAGAAAAGAAACAATGCTCTCATTTTATTTATAAAATTTCTAAAATAAAATTTGGTAATTTTTGATAAAATTGCGACAGTTATTCGGTTTGATTACCAGCTTTGTATAATTGTAAAAATGGTTCTTCTTTACTAATTAATTCTTTAAAGGTTCCTTGTTGAATAATTCCAGTTCCTTTTCCTAACACAAAAATTTGATCTGCATTTTTAATAGTACTTAATCGGTGAGCAATTGAAATTGTTGTTTTACCAACCATTAATTTTTCTAACTCGGCTTGAATTTCTTTTTCAACAATATTATCTAATGCACTGGTTGCCTCATCAAGAATTAAAACTTGCGGATTTTTTAAAATCATCCGGGCAATTACTAACCGTTGTTTTTGACCACCAGAAAGCATAAATCCCCGTTCTCCTAAAATTGTTTGATAACCATCTCTTCATCCCATTACTAAATCATGTAACTCCGCTTTTTTACATGCAGCAATAACTTCTTCTTCAGTGGCATCAAATTTTCCATATTTAACATTATAAATAACATCACCGTATAAAATTTTTGGTTCTTGTTCAACATAGCCAATATGTGTTAAATAACTTGGTAAATTCAAAGTTTTTAAATCAGTATTATTAACTAGGACTTCTCCAGTCGTTGGGTCATAAAAACGTAATAATAATTTTGAAATTGTTGACTTCCCACTACCGGTCTCCCCCACAAAGGCATAACTTTTACCAGCTTCAAAAACAAGATTTGTTTTGGGTAAAATGGTAACTCCTGGTTTTTCAGGATATTCAAAGGTGATATCTTTTAAAACAATATCTCCTTCAATACTTTCTATTTTAGGAGCATCTAAGTTAGGATTAATTGTTGAAGAAACTCGAATTAACCGCATTACCCGTTTTGTTGATGCTGTTGCTCGTGCTAACCCGGGTACTAGCCCTACTAATGTTCAAATGGGAAAGGCCAAAGTATTAACACCAGTAATAAACGAAGGTAAAATACGAATCATATGGTCAGTACTTTCTTTTCCTTTTCCTCCATATAATCCAATACTAGCAACCAAAACAATAACAGTTAAAGCTAAGGCACAAATAATAATAATTGTGGTCATCCGCGCTTGAATCCGGTTTAATTTTTTATTAACGCGGTAATATTCCTTATGAATTGTTTCAAAACGAACTCGTTCATATTCTTCGGTTCCCGTTGCTTTAATTAAGGCCACCGCCCCAATTCGGTCAGTAACATCCCCATTAACATCTGTAATGGTTGCTTTAACATTTTCTGATTCAACTGCTTGTGAACGGAAAGTTACCGCAATAGCAGTCATAAATACTAAAGTTGATCCCAAACAAATTAATGCTAATTTTCAATCAATGTTTAACAATGAAATTGCACTTCCAAAGAAAATAATCGGAATGCTAATTAAATTGGCTGGTGTTAACTGGGACTCATCACCAATTGTTTGGGTATCATTAATTAACTTGGTAATTGTTTCACCAATTTTTTTATCAGAATAGTAACCGATATTTAAATTGACTAAGTTATTTAAAACTGCATTTCGAATATCAATTTCAATAGTTCGTCCCAACATTCCGCCAACTCGCTCACGAACATTAGTTGAAATTAAGGCAACAATTAAATCTACTATAATAATTAGTCATACTCATCAACTAATCCCCGTGCTCTGTAAGTTTGGATCGTTACCAAAATAAAATAAAATTTCATCCATTAGTTTACCAATTAAGTAGGTAATCGCTACTATTGCCACAGCTGAAATTACCAAGGCTAATATAATTGTGAATGATCGTAGTAAATATCTTTTATAATAAATCGCTACTAATTTAAAAAAGCCAATCTCTGGTTTTTTAATTCCCTTCATCATTTCTAACGGGGTTTGGTATTTTGGTTTTACTCGTTTGGGCTCGTTGGCATCCGCAGACAATTTATGTTCTAAAGCATTAATATCAATTATTTCATTTTTTTTATTCATAAATAGCCTCCTTGTTTCCTCATGTTTTTCTCTCTTTCATTATATCAATAAAAACTAAATAACAACACGAAAAAATTTATGTTTTAATTTCTTGCTTAGGATTATTAATTACAATCAAATAATAAAAAAACCACTTGCGTGGTTTTTTATCAGGTTATTTATCTTGGACTGCTTCAATTCCGGGTAAAGTTTTACCTTCCATATATTCTAAACTAGCACCTCCGCCAGTTGAAATGTGGGTAAATTTATCTTTATATCCTAATTGAATAGCAGCAGCGGCTGAATCACCACCACCAATTAAAGTAAAGGCATCTGGTAATTGAGCAATTGCTTCACACACTGCTTTGGTTCCGTTGCTATAATGACTAAATTCAAAAACTCCCATTGGTCCATTTCATGCGACAGTTTTCGCACCAGCTAATTCTTTTTTAAACAATTCAATTGTTTTTGGTCCGATGTCTAATCCCATATAACCTTCATCAATGTCAACACCATCGGTTACTTTGGCAGGAACATCTGCAAACTCCGGTGCTTCTAAAGCATCAACAGGTAAGATAATTTTACCGTTTGCTTTTGCCAAGAATTCTTTAGCAATTCCAATTTTATCTTCTTCTAATAATGAGTTTCCAATTTTATGACCTTGGGCGGCAAAGAATGTATATGCCATTCCACCTCCGATAATAATTTTGTCAGCTTTAGTTAATAAGTGATCAATAACTCCAATTTTATCAGAAACTTTTGCACCCCCAATAATTGCCACAAAAGGTTTCACTGGATTATCAACCCCCTGCGCTAACATTTTAACTTCTTTTTCCACTAAGAACCCTAAACATGATACGCCAATGTTTGAAGCAATTCCAACATTTGAAGCATGGGCACGGTGTGCAGTTCCAAACGCATCATTAACAAAAACATCACCAAGACTAGCTCAGTATTTTCCTAGGGCCGGATCATTTTTACTTTCGCGTTTTGCCTTGGCGTTGCCATTTTCATCAACTTTTAGTTTTCCGTTGGCATCCAAAATATCAGCAAAACGAGTATTTTGGAATAAGATAATATCTTTATCCTTCATTCCAGCGATAGCTGCCTCTAATTCTGGTCCCTCAAAAGCATTAACAAATTTAACGGGCATTCCTAATTTATCGCTAAGCGCCTTTGCCACTGGAGCAATGTCTCGTTTTTTTAGATCTGCCTCTGTTTTTACTTTTCCTAAATGTGAAAATAAAATAACTTTTGCATTATGATCAATTAAATATTTAATTGTTGGTAATGCAGCAACTATTCTATTATCATCAGTAATTACACCATCTTTCATTGGCACATTAAAATCAACTCTAACTAAAACCTTTTTTGAGCCAACTTCAACATCTTTTAATTCTTTTTTTGCCATAAAGTTTTCCTCTTCTTTCTAATGTTATATCAACATATATATTTTACAACAAAATCAATAATTTTATTTTAAATTATCAATATATTCAATTGCAAACTGGGCTGCTTTTGCCCCATCACTAACTGCTGTTGCAATTTGGCGAAGGGTAGTATTTGTTACATCACCCGCGGCAAATAATCCTGGTACTTTTGTTTCACAACGACTATTGGTAATAACATAACCATTCTCATCTAGCACATTTAAATCTTTTACAAAATCAGTGATGGGAATTGATCCAATATATGGGAAGACAGCACTGACTACTAATTCTTGTTCAGTATTATCTTTGACATTTTTGATCATAACACTTGTTACTTTGTTTGCTTTTGGATCATTAATTTTGGTAACGACACTATCTAAGATAAATTCTATCTTCGGATTTTTCTTCGCTTTGGCTAGTAAATTATCATCCGCACGAAACTCTTGGCGACGATGAACTAAATAAACTTTATTAACAAATTTAGTTAAGTATAGAGCTTCTTCTAAAGCAGCATAGCCCCCACCAACAACGAGAATATCTTTATTTTTAAATAAAGCCCCATCACAAACAGCACAGTAAGATACACCACGCCCATATAATTCTAACTCACCAGGAACACCAATTTTTCTTTCAACTGTTCCAGTGGCAATAATTACAACCTTACTTAATAAAATTTTGCCTGAAAATAATTTTAATTCAAATAAATTAGAATCAATTTGTTTAGTTATATTTACAACCCGGTCCCCAAGATAAGGAATATTTAAGTTTTGGGTTTGCATAAACATTTTCATTGATAACTCCGGTCCTTGTATACTATCAAACCCAGGATAATTTTCAATTTCACTTGTTTTGGTCATTTTTCCCCCGGGGGCCCCTTTTTCAATCATGGCAATTTTAGCCATTGCGCGGGCTCCATAAATGGCAGCTGTCATTCCTCCCGGTCCAGCACCTATAATTAGAATATCATAAATATCATTAGTATTGTTTTTCATACAATCATCCTCCTTGTCGTCATTTATAAACAGAAATATATTGAGCAAAAATAATTAATAAAATTCCAAATAGAATAAAAAATCCAATTACAATAAAATCTAACACTGGCATATTAGTTAGAAAGAGATCATCACCAGTTCGCTGGGTTTCAAGAATAATCCGAATTAAATTATAACCCGCAACATATAAACCAGCCTGGACACCACACCGTAAAATAATTAACCGGTGCGGGTTTTCAACTTTTTCTAACTCCCGATGGTCAGCTTTAATAATTTGCTGCAATCGTGCTCACTTATATTTAAAATAATTAATGACAAGTTCTTTTTTTGTCATTCGACTTTTATTTTTAAAATAAATTTTTTTTAAGTTAACTTCGTTACCTAAATTTTTAACAACCATTGGGTCAATCTTAAGATCATAATATCATTTATCCCAAACACCCTTATATGATAATGTTGTAAATGCTGGTTCTTCTTTTTTAAATTTTTGATAATAACTATATTTAAAAATTAACGGTGCCGCCACTACAATAATTAATCATAAAATAACATTAGCAAATGATTCATATAAGAAAATTGGTTGAAAATATTGCACGTGGGCAAAATCGGTTGGGTCTACTCCCAAGTCAAAACCTGGAATCCCAACAGCTTTCGTTGGATAAAACGGATCTGGAATTGGGTTTGGAACATACCACTTAAACATATTATCACGAATAAAGGCTGGTAACCACATTAAACTTTCGCGCGAAGTTGGAGCGCCCATTACTTCGTGGTTAAAAAAATTCCCTCATCTTCCTAAGGATTGTGCTAATAAAATATGGGGAATAATTAAGTCAGCATAGACTCAAATTGAGATATTTGTGCGTCGTGACTCATAATAAAACCAACCTCAACCAGCAAAGAGACCAAATAATAATCCCCCATGAATGCTCATTCCGGGCAATCAAAATTCTAATAACTCATAAAACGGCACTGGATGATCCGGATCTAATTTTCCAAAAATACTAGCTCCAAATAAGGATAAGGGGACTAAAATAAAAATTCCAATATATAACCCCTGGGTTGGGATTTTCCGTTGGTGAAATTTTCACCATGTTATTAAAATTACAATTACAAAACCACAGAATATTAAAAATCAATATGGTCGAAATCAATTAGCATATGTATCGCGAGCAATTCATGTGCTTAAATTCAAAAGCTAACTCCTCCTTAAATTTATTTTGTTAGATTATCGTGTAAACGATTCTGCAGGATTTTGGTCGAAGAAATCCCCGCTTCTTCTAATTTTAACTTCGCAACGGCTGTTTCAACAAGTTCACTAACATTCCGTCCATAAGTAACGGGGATGGTGATGGTTGGCACTAAACTATCAAAGATTTTAATAAATTGATATTCAGAACCTAATCGATCAATTGATTTATATTCTTCATCATCAAGATGGATTAGTTCAACAATTAGGTCAATTCTGGTTTCTTCTAATAAAACTTGGAGTCCATAAATTTTACTTAAATCAATGATCCCCAATCCCCGCACTTCAATTAAATTTTTTAATATTTCATGGGAACGGCCATAAATCTTATTATTTTTTTGCATCAACAGAATGCGATCATCACCAACAAATAAGTGGTTTTTTTTAACAAGTTCTAAGGTCATCTCTGATTTACCAATTCCCGACTTTCCTTTTAGTAAGACACCTTTCCCAAAAACATTTACTAAAGAAGCATGTTCTTCGGTAACGGGGGCAAAATATTCATCAAAAAATTCTAATAATAATTGATAAATCCGACTAGTTGGCATGTTCGGAGCCCTTACCACAGGACATTGATGTTCATTGGCAATTTTAATTAATAAATCATCATTAAACTTATCAGTTAAAATAATCATTGGGATATGCTCATTTAAAATAAACTCATAACGTTGAATTCTTGTTGGCTGGTCTAATGTGGAAATATATAAATATTCTTTATGCGATAATAAAATTACTCGGCGATTAGTATTATCCTTTTCAGGGTCAAACCCAGAAAGTTCTAAGCCAGCCCGGTTAATTCCATACACTTTAATCTCACGTTCTAAACTATTTTCACCAGCTAAAACTTGATAATTAAAATTCTTAATAATATCTTTAACCACTAATTTACGCATTTTTAATTCCTCCGATGTCCTTTAATTAATAATAACATATTCAATATTAATAATTTCGCTTTTTAAAAATAGTTTTAAAGAAAAAAATAAGTTATCAAACTTATTTTATTGGGCTTCAATTTCAATAATAATATCACGCAACTCAGCTGCTTTTTCAAAATCTAATTTTTCACTAGCCTGGTACATTTCTTTTCGTAAATCATTCAATAAGGCTTCTTTCGCTGTTTTGTATTCTTTGGAATTTTTATTTTTAATTTTATGTAATTTATTATCACGAATTTTGATGCTAGTATAGTCACGAATTGGTTTAATAATAGTTTGCGGTTTAATTTCATTCATAATATTGTAGTCATTTTGAATGCTACGACGACGAAGAGTTTCTTTCATTGCTTTTTCCATCGCATCCGAAATCCGATCGGCATATAAAATAACATGCCCATTAGCATTCCGTGCAGCCCGCCCAATTGTTTGAATTAAACTTCGTTCATTTCTTAAAAATCCTTGTTTATCCGCGTCTAAAATACAAATTAACGAAACTTCTGGAATATCAATCCCTTCCCGAATTAAGTTAACTCCAACAATACAATCATAAACTCCCTTACGAAGTTCTAGTAAAATTTGACTGCGTTCTAATGTTTTTAATTCACTGTGCAGATAAGCTACTTTAATATTTTGTTCTTGTAAATAACTTGTTAAATCCTCTGACATCCGAATTGTTAAAGTTGTAATAAATACCCGCTCATTTTTTTCTCTTCGTAACTTAATTTGGGCAATAATATCATCAATTTGCCCGGCAGTTGGTTTAACTTCGACAGTGGGGTCTAATAAACCCGTTGGGCGAATAATTTGTTGGGTTACTTGGTTATTTACTAATTCTAATTCATAATCACCCGGGGTTGCCGAAATATATACAATATTTTTTAACTTTTGGTTAAACTCATCAAAGTTTAACGGGCGATTATCCAAAGCACTTGGTAGACGAAAACCATAATTAACTAAGGTTTCTTTCCGACTACGATCAGTATTATACATCGCTCTAATTTGTGGAAGGGTCATGTGGGATTCATCAATGATTGTTAAAAAGTCAGGACCAAAATAATCAATTAAAGTATATGGTGGTTCACCTGGTTGACGTAAATCTAAATGACGTGAATAGTTTTCAATTCCTGAACAAATTCCGGTTTCACGTAAAGCATCTAAATCATATTCCGTACGTTGTTCTAGTCTAGTGGCTTCCAATATTTTTCCCTCGCTCCGTAACTCTGCTAATCGTTCTTGAAGTTCTTTTTCAATATTTTCAATAGCAATTTTCATCCGTTCGGGACTAGTAATATAATCTTGCGCGGGAAAAATTGTTAAGTTTGTCAATTTTTGAATAACATCTCCAGTTAACCCATCAACAACTGAAATATCATCAATTTCATCACCAAACAAATCTAACCGAATAAAATTTTTCATATTTCATCCCGGCACAATCTTAATAACATCTCCTTTAGCACTAAACGTTCCGGGAATTAATTCAATATCATTTCGTGTATATCCAGAACCGACTAAATAAGCTGCTAATTCTTTTTTACTTAAAACTTGGTTCCGTTTTAATTCAAAGAATGATTTACGATACTCACGAGGATCTTGGGCCCCATAAATTGCCGCGACTGAAGCAACCACAATAACATCTTTCGTTGTTGAAAGGGCATTTAAGGCGCTTAAGCGCATCATATCTAATTCCATATTTTGTTTAGCATCTTTATCGATATACAAATCCTTACTAGGAACATAAGCTTCTGGCTGGTAAAAATCAAAATTACTAACAAAATACTCCACGCGGTTATCGGGAAACAACTCTTTTAGTTCGACATATAATTGCATTGCTAACGTTTTATTATGGGCCATTACTAAAGTTGGTTTATTAACTTGATTAATAACATTAGCCATCGTAAAAGTTTTTCCCGTTCCCGTTGCTCCTAATAAAACTTGATGGCGTTTATTCGTAAGCACTCCTGCAGTAATTTCCTTAATTGCAACTGGTTGGTCACCAGATGGTTTATAATCTGATACTAATTTAAACATTTTTCTCACCTGTTTCTTAATATTATTTTATACCAATTATAAAAAATTATCTCTTCCTTTAAAAAGATAAAAAAGATGCTTATGAAAACATCTTTAAACTTATAAAATATTCGAATTAATATTACTAATCGGTAAAATTGCTGCTGACCAAAAGAAATTAGCATAGTCATCAGGGTTTGCTTTATCGCCACCTTTGACTAAAATTGGGACTTTACTTGTCACTAAGTAATAACCTTGTAAAATCTTTTTCATATCGGCATTTGCTTTGGCTTTGGCAATCATACTTTCGTTCATAAATTCATTAGTTGGTAAACTTGCTTGTTTTAACTGCAATAGCTCACCCTCCGGGTTAGGCATAATTCGGGCGAAGCATCCCTGAACTCCGGCCTCTTCATGTTTAGTATTACCAATTGTTGTTGCAGCATATACTGCTACGGCAATTGTATTAGCCGCGGTCGTTCCAAAGTCATCGTTTCCCCATGGATTTAGTTTTTCCATTGAATCATACTTTGGTCATTGGTTTGGTTTTGGTTGATCCGGGTCGGTTGGATTATCTTGATAATTATATTCAAAGATAAACTTCCCATCTTTTTCGGTATATACAAAACTATATTGTAAAAAATTATTTACTTTCGCAATGACAACGGGAGAAGCAGTTTTCACAAATTGATTATTACCAGGAAAATTAAATTGTTCTGTCTGTTTACAAGCAACTAAACTAGTTGCACTAGTAGCAACAATACTTAAACTCATTAATGATAATAAAATTCTTTTCATTGACACTCCTCCTCTAATCCTCAATTGCATTCCGCTCTAATTTTCGTAGTTGTCGTTTTGATAATTTTGTATATGAATATTTTTCGTTATGGGTTTTATTTAAAATTTCTTTTACTTTAGCTTTAATTTGTTGTTTTTGCTCTTCTTTTAAAATCAGAAGAACACTTCGTTTGCGAGCATATTCTTGCGTTGATTCCACTTGGCCCATCGCATCAAAGATAATCCCAATTCTTCGAGTTCCATAACGGGCATGCAAGAATCGTACATGTAGCACGGTAAGGGCTAAAATAATAAAGAAAGTAGCAATTGCTAATAAAATTAAACAATTAATAATAATATCGACCTGGTAGTAATGGATTTGTCCAACTCCAGCCCCAATTCCATAAATAATTTCACCCATACTATGCATTCCGTAAGTAAATGGCATAATATTTGATAACCCATTATAGAAATCATTAGCCATAAAGGCTGGGAATAAGATTCATCCACAAGCAAAGTTAAGCATTAAGAAGACTAAGTTTGCAACCCGCGAGCCAACCTCATCAGGAATGGCAAATCAAATTCCCGTGACAATAAAGGTTAAGATAAATCCCATAAAGATTACAAATAGGTATAATAATCAAAATGAAGAGCCTAAAGTGGTGAAACCAATTGCTAACAACATCAACATTAGAATTGTTATTTGAATAAAAGTGTTAACTTGGAATATTAATAATTTTGATAAATAATATTGGTAAAACCTTGTATTTGGCGTACGCGATCGACGATTATAAATAACAGTGGAAGCAAAAATACCAATATAAGTAGCAATTAAAATGAATGCTTGTCCAAGTCCGATTCCATACTCACTATATTGTTTTCCAACTAGTTCGAATGGCATATCAAAGATACCACCAAGGGTTTTTCCATTATCAATAAAATTACCCATTGCATTAACAAAATCATTATAGTTCATTATCGCAGTAGTATAATCTATGCTTGTTATTTTTTGTGTAACCGGGTTAATTTTTCATACATATGGAGGCGGTATTTTTGTCCCTGATAAACTATTTGAATGAAATAAATTGTTAATAATTGGCGGAATAGAAATTGGTAAAATCCCGGTAAATAAACGGTAAATTTCATCAGAAATAGTTGGACTAATCAATCCATCTGATACTGTTAAATCTAAAATTCTTTTTAAAGCTTCAGCACGAGGAAAAACTGTTTGTAGTTGAACAATAACACCTTTATAAGTGACCGGAGGAATTAACCTCGAGTCTAAAAATTCTAAAAAGAAACGGTTAATATCAGATTCTTCAACAGTTCTAGTTCAGCTACCATCAAAATTTTGTTCATAATAACTAAATAAAGTAAATAAAGTTGTTGATAAAAGTTGGGGTGCAATTGTCGCTGCTAAGGTTGAAGAAATGTTCTGATAAAAATCCGTAATCATTCCACTCGCAAAGTTATGACGAAAAGTTCCCCATAAACTAATTTTATTAGTTTTATATCATTTTAGTTCTTGAATAATTTTTCCCGATAGTAACTTGGGATCTAACGTATGTTCAGGATTTTTATCGTTACAAATGCCACTACTATCAAAACCATCAAAACAAGTAAAATTTGCTTTATTCATATTAATTAACAATGATGTTAAGTGCTGAGTAAATCCGCGGGGAATTCTAATCTGTACTCAATATTTGTTATCTAATTCTTCGGGATTCCCGCGATAACGGACATAGTCACCTTCAACTTGGCCAACTTTTAAATCATATTTAAAACGATTAGTATTTGGATTATAAAAGTTTAACTTTGTAATTGCCTCATCTGTGACACTAGTATAATAACCATTTTTCCCAACCATTTGGGCTGATGCACGACAGTCTTCTTGAGTATAGGCAGTATAATCGTAGTCAATACTTTGGGCATTTAACAACGATGTTGTGTGGGGCCCGCTGCCATTTGGATCATTATCATTTTTATAAATCATACAAACATTATCATCTTGGTTGATAATTGCCATCGGAATTCGTTGTAAATTTGAATATGGATCAAAGAAGGCTCAAATATAGAAGAACCCATAAATAAAGGTAATGAAACACCCAATGATAGCTATCACCCGGTTAAACGGTTTTTCCACAAAAAAGGCACGGAGTTCATCTTTTAAAATTGTTCGAAATTTAGGTTTTCCTTCATTTCGTAATTTAGTTTTATATTCTTCATTTTTCATAATTAAGTTCTCCTTCCTTTCTATGCTATCCCTTCGCGGGCATCATCATAAACATAATTACTTTTAATCCGTGTTAAATTCATTAAATACTTATTGTATTTATATTTATTTTTAATACGGTCTTTTTGATGCTCAACAATTGATTTTAGTTCTTCTTCTAAAACTTGAATTTCATTTACAATTTCGCTAATTTTATGGTTTGCTTTTTTAACTTTAATGTTATAGTTATCATCTTTCATTAATGAAGCTAATTTTTGATTTTTTGCTTTCTCAATATTGATTGTTTCTAATTGTTTATTTAATTTAATGATTTTTTCTTCAATAAAACGGTTAATAATTAAACTTGATTCTTTTAACGCAGTTACTTGGTCTTTTATTTTTAATAATTTATTTTCATATTTTTTAGTAAGATGTTCAGTTGCTTTATTATTTCTTTGCAAATCATTTAATTGTTCTTTAATAATATTATATTCAATAATTAACTTATTGATTTTTACTTCATTTGGACTATCAAATAAAGTTTTTGTTGTTGAAGCAGTTAAATCAGCAATTTTCTTTTTCGTATAGATCAATTCTTGTTTTAACTTAATCCCTTTTACCTTAACTTTTCAGTCACTTGTATTCCCACTTGCTAAAGTATCATACTCTGTTTTCATCGTATTATATTTAGCAGTTAAACTACGAATTCTTTCAATATTGGGATTTGCTTTTAATTCCATAATTTCTTGGCGGTCTTTTTTAATTTTCTCCACTAACTTATTAATTTTTCGTTTTAATTTTGTTACTTTTTTCTGATCATGGGCCGAATTAGTAATCTCTACTTTTTGGCTTAAAATATTATAGCGTTGGTTAATAATTTCAAAACGATCACGGAGAGTCACTAAATTTGATTCTAACTTCTTAATTCGAACAACCGCGGGATCTTTATATAAATTACTAATCTTATCTTCTAATAATTTAATTTTCTTGTTCCGGTTAATTTTATCAATATACTCTTTAATTAAGGTTGTATATTTAATATCTAAGTTATTAATAACACGACGACTTTGGGCAAAGTTTTCTGTTTCGTTAATATTGTTCATTGCTAAATAAATTTCTTTTAACTTAAAGGTTCCATAAATGTCAATCCGACGATAAACATATGATGTTGCTAATCCTAGTGCTAAGAAAAAGGCAAAGAATAAACAAATAATTCCAAATGATGAAAGAATTTGGTCATTATAATTACTTATAATTCCCTCGTTAGAAGCCACCCCATACACAATGTTACTTAACCCTCGAATTGTGTAAGTAAACGGTACGATATAACTAATTCCTTCAAAGAATTTATTCTGTAAGATAGCTGGGAAACTTCCCCCCCCGGCTGCTAAATTGAAAACAGTATACATAATACACAAGAACCGCCCACTATTAACATCTGGTAAACAATACCAGAGTGCCTGGGTGATGGTTGTTAGCACCGTGGCGGTAATAACCATCCACATTAGCATGTAAAGAATTGGTGAACCTAAATTACCATAACCAACTGCTAATAAACCAATAAATAACAACAAGACCTGGGCATAAGAAGTCATAATCATAGTTACTCATTTTGCTAAATAATATTGATGTCATTTTGCATTCTTAGTGTAACTTTTTTTACTATAAATAAATGTTTGTAACATTGCTCCAACTCATAAAGAAATTGAAATAAAATATAAACCTAATCCATATCCATAAGTTCCAAATTCTTTTCCTTGAATATGAGTATTAATTTTCTGGGAAGCTTGGGCATCCGAAATAAAATAATTAGTTACTGACAATAGTTTAGATTTATAATCTGATCAATAAACTTTTTTCAACATCTTTTTTGTCCGGAATTGGTCCTAAATTAGGCAACATAATTTCAAAAGCCTTTGGTAATAATTCAACAAAAGTCATACTTTTGTTGATTCCTACGGACTCAAATTTAACAAATTCATCGTATTTAATATGATGGAACATTAACACTACTGAGTTATATAATTCTTCATTATCTTTTTTTAACTTTTGCAAAGCATTGTATAAGTTTGTTGAAATTGGTTGACCACTAGCATCTTGACAAACTGTCGTATTATTAGTACCATCACAATCATAACTATTAATACCATTAACTATATTCATAATAAAGTTTTGAATATTATAAGGAATAATATAATACTCTCCAAAGTGTTGACCCTGATCTTGGCGGGCACTTAATCAAAATAATGCTTCGGGTGAAATTGTGGTTAACACACTCGTTGCAATTCCCCCAAACGTACTTTTTAACATGTTCATAATATTTCCAATCATAAAACTATGTTCATAAGTAGCTCATAAATTTATCTTATTATCCTTAAAGAAATCCATTGCCTTATAAAGATTATCCTCTTCATTAGCAGCAAAAATTGAAGTTCCAATTAAACTTAAACCACGCATTAATTTATAAGTATTTAACGTATAGTTTTGCGGAATGTTTAATTGTACTCATTATTTTGATTGTGGTGAAAAATAAGCATCATTACCACTTAAATAATTGATATTAGTACTAATATCCCCAACACTTTTAGTAATTTGTTTAGTTGCTGGATTATAAGCAGAACCATTGGTCATAATATCATCAACTAAAGAAGCATAACGATAATTTAATTCATAAACGGTTTTATCAAAACCTCCTGTTTCAAACCATTGCTTAGCTAAACCACCACATTCCGAAGAATTTTTGGCATTATCAAAATATGATACTTCTTTTGCATCATCAATAAACTCATTTCCACCCTTAATAGTACTAATATACGCAAAACAACTAGGGGCATCACGATTAACAATTGCCACTGGTACTTGGTCAATTCGGGAAATTGGATCTCATACTCCCGTAATACAAATAATTCCATAAATAAAAGACATAAAACAAATTAAGAAAAATCTTAGTAAGTGTTTTTTACTTTTAGCAATCGAATTAAATAATTCCGTCTTTAAAACAGTCCCGAAGGTTAGTCGGGTATATTTTTGAACTTCAGTGCTAGCTGCCTTATCCTCATTGGGCACACTAAAGTCATCTTTATTTTTGTTGTCCATATTTTAATTAACTCCCATCAAAAATGCTACTTTTAAAGTATATCATATATAAAATTTAGATTAAATATTCTACATTAAAAAATATAAAAAGCAACAAAATTAAAATTATTTTTTTAAAAAATCCTAAATTTTTGCCATAATATTGTAAAAAAGATAATAAAAAAATCATAGTATTCACTATGATTTTGATGACTTAATTCCTAATAACTTGTCAACAACATCTTCTAGTCCGGCGTAACTAATAGCAAATTTGGTAGCTGCACCATTTTGTTTTAATAATCCGCGATATTGAGTCTGAATTTCAGTTTTTTTTTTTTTTTTAAAATCTTCCATTAAGCGAGCTGCAAAATTTAACGGTGTTCCATTAATAATGCTAATCCCTGCTCAGTCTTTATGATAGGGTGTATCATCAGATGTCCCCCATGTTTTTCCTAATGCATAAGTCGGATTATTACGAATCATGTTTAAAATTTCAAAGGCTGCCTTACGAATAGTTTTTAGAGCACTCGTAATAAAACGCTGGTGATACTTTTCATATAATTTTGCTTGGTCAACATCAACTCCCACCACATAAGCATTGGTATTTTCTAAAACATCCAATGTTTGGGGTCCTGCCACCGGGAAAATAACATCCGCTTTACTAGCTAAACTTTTTGCTAAGGTAACCCCATCGCCCTTACTAAAACTACTTGTAAATCATGCACTATCATCTTTACCATTCGTTCCGACTGCAGGTGGTGTTGTTTGGGCAAATTCAATTTTTTCTAATTTTTGATCTTGTCCCGTGATAATTTTCATATAATTCTCAATATTATATAGCGATGGTTTTACTAGTTGTAAGTCTTTATTAGCCGGGTCCACAATTTTATTAAAAGTTTTCAACCCTGCTAAAAATCCTCACATATAATTAGTAACTGAACCAGCAAAATCAAAACCACCAAAAGTAGCCGCCGATAATTTTCCATCGCCATTAACATCACCTTGTTTTTTAAAAGCATTCAAATAAATCCCGACTGCTAAGCCAGCATAAAATCCTGAGTTTTGACTATCAAAAGTTGTCCCTGCAATTTTACTATAACCGCCATCTTCATTCTTAACTGCTTCTGCGGCACTATCTAAGAAAACAATTCCTTTAAAATTTGAATAATTTTGGGCCTGATGATTTAACCATCCGGCCGTTGCGGCATGTTTAAATCCAGCAATGGCAATATATTCAGCACCCGAACTTAAAGCTACTTGATATGCTTGTTTAAAGTCATCCGTTAAAGGGTCAACTCCTCCACTCGTATTTTTTGTTTCAATAAAAGATGCTTTACGATTAAAGGCATTTCTTGCAAAATCATCCGCACCTTCTAATGCCGATTGATTAAATGAATGATCATTCACCGTTCCTCCGTCAGTTACGACCCAAACTTTTGAAGTTTTTTGGTTGCTGTTATCACAAGCAATAGTTGTTGCAATTGGTAAACTTGCTAAATTTAGTACACAAAAAAAACTAATTAATTTCCTCATCTATATGTTCCACCTTGTTCAAATTAATTTTTAATACAGTCCAAAAAATTATACCACATTTTTAAGTTTCTCATTAACAAAAAAATAGCTCCATTATTATCCTTTATTTTAACCATTTTTGAAATTTTAGTCCTAATTTATCTAAAGAAGTCCCTAGTAAATGAACAATCGGACCAAAGGCAAAAATGAACGCCATTGTTCCTAAGTTAATATAGTTCAAAAAGAACTTTCCTTTTAAATCCCAACTAATAGTTGTTGTTACCAAGGTAATGATAACCCCTGGAATTAAAATACAAAAGTCTAAGAAAATTCGCGCATTAATATATTTTCACTTACTCATTTTTTGAAAGTTAGAACAAATTGAATTATAAGGACCTAAAAAAATATTTGATTTTAATCAAATGGCATCCCCAAGAGCATTTAATAAAAATCCCCCAAAGAAAATTCACATTCGAATTGTATAATCACTATTTTTAATTTTATTAGCAAGCGCTGGAGTGATATATAATTCATGCATTTGTAACATAAATGGTTCTAACAAGACAATAACAAGATCCATCATTAATACCCACCACAAAATATTAAATTCATGTTTATTTTTAGTAACTTGATATTTACGATAAGCACTAACACTAGCAAATCCAATTGAAAACAACATTAGGATAAAAAAATAACATCCTAACACAATTCAATGGACTGTTCCATTAGAAACTGTCGTATCCAAGGTTCCATCCGTGTAAATTCCTTTTCAAACCATTAAAACTGAATAAATGGTAAAGTCAAGGTGCATTACCCCAACCGCTGTTGGTAAATATAAACTTAACCCAATTGTAAAAAGATATAATCCAATCAGGAATAGGAAAATTTTAATACTAATTTTTTTTCAACTTATTTGTTGTTTTAAATTGACTAACATAATATCTCACCTTTCCATTGTTTTTAGAAAATAGCTAACCTTTTGATTCAAAAACAAAAAAGACAAATATTAAATATTTGCTAAAAAATATCAAAAAGTAAAACTAAATAATTATTTTAATAATTGTGAAAAATAAGAAATTGCAACAGTCGCAAAAAGAAAAATAAAATGGAAATAATGCATAATATTTCTATGCTCTTTACTCACGATAATGGTCATTTTCTCCCTGCTTTCTAAATCTAATCATTATATTATATCAACAATTTTAAAAAAATAATTAAAAATATGATAAAACTATATAAAGAATATTAAATATTGAGTAAAAGGATAAACTATATGACAAAAATCGAAGAATGAAGTAATGAAAAATTAGTAAGTTTATCTAAAAATATCACAGATGAAAAAACCAAAAAAATTCTTAATGAATTGATTACCCTAAAATTAAACTTTGCGACAATTGAACGGTTATTAAGATTTAAAAAGGGCTTATCATGGGAACAAAAAAAATTAATCTTACATATTACTAAAGAATACAGTAATTCCCCAACAAAAGAATTACCGCTAATTCTTGCAGAACAGGAAAGTGTACCAACAAAAAAAGAGTTAATAAAACCATCGGCCAAAAAACCAGTGCGCAAGGATAATCCAAAACCTACTTTTCAACAAAAAACACCGGTAAGCAAGCAAAACCCAGAACCAATCGTTAAAACAGAAAATATTACAAAGCAAACAATCCCTTTAACTAAAAAACCAAAAACCACTAATACTAATCAGAAAGTAGCTCCCAGCCGGTGAGATAAACTAAAAGTAGAACCAAATAATTCGGAGACAAAAATTCTTAAAATTAAAACTTCCACAGTAACTCATAAAACAATTAATATCTATCATTTAGATGACAATGAACTTAATTTAAAATTGCGAGAAATTAAAAATTATAACCAAGACACAATTGCGGTTGTTAACAAAAATGATACTTTAATTAACTCTGCTAGTTTCTTACCTTCTTTTACGAAAGAAAATCGCTTTAGTTTAAACTGATTTGTTAAAACTAATTATAAAACATGAAATAAAATAAAATAAAAAGTCAATTTATTATTAATTGACTTTTTATTAATATTATTTACTAATTTTTTTAATTAAAGTTTTAATTTTTTCGTTAAAAGCTTGGTAAACATCCGATAAACTTTTTTTAGCCACCATTGCCCCAATCATTCATGAAATTAATTCGGCAATTGTAATAATTTCTAAGCCCTCAAAACGGTGCTCTTCAGGAATATCAATAGTATTAGTTACAATAACTTTTTTCGCATATCCTTCTTTAATTAATTCAGTTAAGCGATCTCGCGCAGGGTTTGAAAAAACCCCATGGCAAGCTAATAAATAGACATCTTTTGCCCCATGTTGTTTTAGTGCTTTCGCAGCATTGCAAATTGTGCCCGCTGTGTCGATCATATCATCAACAATAAAACAAACCTTATCTTTAACATCCCCTAAGACAAACTGCACTTCACTAACATTAGGTTTTGGTCTTCGCTTGTCAATAACCGCAATATTGGTTGCCAAATTACCAAGACGATCAGCAATTTCACGGGCACGTACTAATCCCCCGTGGTCTGGTGACACAATTGTAATTTCTTCTTTAATATTATCTTCTTGAATTTTACGAATAATGGTACGCGCCATTTCTTGGGTCGTACGTAAATCATCAACTGGGACATCAAAGAACCCCATTGATTGGGGAGAATGTAAATCAACAGTCATTACTCGGTTGGCACCGGCTGTTGTAATTAAGTTAGCTACTAATTTACAAGTGATTGGTTGGCGACCACGGGCTTTCCGATCTTGACGCGCATAACCAAAATATGGAATAATAACATTAATAGTTTGGGCACTTCCTCTTTTTAACGCATCAATGGCAATTAATAATTCCATCAAATTTTCATTAACCGGATTGGATGTTGACTGAATGATATAAACATCTTTCCCCCGTACTGAGTTAACAGCCCTTGTTAAAATTTCCCCGTCCGCAAAGCGGTTAATTTCCATTTCTTCTTTTTTAATACCTAATAACTTACAAATTTCATCGGCTAGTTTATCCCCGGCTGTTAATCCATAAATACTATAGTTTTTTTCTTCCATTATCATTTCTTCTTTCTATTCCTTATTATATCCATCTAACATAATGTGTTTTATAATTATATTATAAATAATATTCCTAAATAGTAAACAATGTTTTTTAAATACTTAAATAATGTTATAATTAAAAAAATGGGGTGGTATGATGGATCTAAATGAAAAAGCAAAAGAAATAATTCAAAATCTTCGTCCTTATATTAATCAAGATGGCGGGGATATTGAATTTGTTGAAGTGAAGAATAATATTGTCTATGTTCGCCTAGCTGGCGCATGTATTGGCTGTGGTTTAATTGACAGTACCATTAAAGATGGAGTTGAACAAATTGTCAAAGAAGAACTCAAAGAAATTGAAGCCGTAGAAGTTATTATGTAACTTCTTTTTATTTTGCTAAGTAGCATCTTTTCTTAATCATTCAGTTAAACTAACATCCTGATCATATTCTTGCTCGGTTAAGTTTGCTGCTAAGATTTGCCGAGCAAAATTATAATTTTGCCGACTAAAATATTCCCCACTAATATGTTTAATGGTAAAGAATACAAAAACCATTAATAATAAACATACTCCGGCGCAAACAGCAAAAATAATCATCACTAAATTATGGAGGTGACTAAGATCATAAGAATCATTTGTTACCACTGGTAAATTTCAATTAAGAGTGATATTTTTAAACGGTCCTACTTGGGCATTACTAATTGCCCGTTGCACAAATTGTGCCCCAAATGTAGTTAATGCATTTAAAGCTGAAAAACAACCGGTTACCGGACGGCGACTAACCCGGTAGTTTCAAACCATTGATAATGAAAATAAAATTACAAAAATAATACCAAACGCCAAGACACTTAATAATTGGCAAGTAATTCATAATTCAGGAATCTTCGTAAAAGCAACTACTAAAAAATATATTATTCAAATAGTAAAAGCTCCGAAAATTGTATTACGAATCCCTCATTTTTTAACAATAACTGGATAAAGGAGGATCCCGGCGATAATTTGGGGAATTCACCAGAATTCCTGGGTTAAATGTAAATATTTATTTATATAGGTAAGATTCTGATAAATTTCTCAAGTTTGTTGAGCTAATAAGAAATTGTAAAAATCACCCTGGGCAAATTCTCGCATTACCCCCACAAAAAATAAAATTACCAAAATACCACTAACTTTTCACCAGGAAAACTTACTAGCTAATTTTAATTGTTGGCTATTAAATGCTCCAATATATTCTTTCCGTTCCTTTAGTTTAAAACAACAAACAAAAGAAATTAGAATAAACCCTAAAATTAAACCAAACAAAATATAATAATCCACTTCATAATTTTTGTTAACACTCTTTAAAAAGTTCAAAATATTTAACCCAGTAAAATTAGCAATAATTACCACCGGAAATAATAATGCGACTGTTAAAAATGAATTAGTCCGGTATAAATAAACTTCATTAAAACATAAGTATCAAATTGAATTTGAAGCAATGCCAATCCCAAAACATAACGCACAAATAATAAAAATAGTTTGGTTGTGGGGAATGGCAAGCGCTAAAATAATGCCGAGGATAATTGTGAAATATGATAGTCAAAACCAAAAACGTCGAGTTAATAAACCAGTAATCCACGAAGCAGGAATAAAAAAGATTGTTGCATAGAAACTTGCACTAACTCCGACTAAAATTCCTAAGTTTTTTCAATTAATATTAGCAGTAAATAAAATGAAATTATAATTTAAATTTAAAATTGCAGATAATGTTAATCAAAAAAAGAAATGTTGAATAATAAAAAACCATTGTTTTTTAGTTTTAAAATGTCTTTTGACTAATAAGAGCACATATAAAACAATTACAACAATAGTTAACAATGGATATAAAATCAAACTATCTCAATCTTGCATAATTACCCCACTTTATAATTCTTTAATAATTATATGATAATTATTCCAAAATTATCCGAGATTTTAATAATTATCTAATTTGGCAACTCGTTTGGCATGACGGCCAGCATCAAATTGGGCATCAAGGAACTCTTGGACAATTCATATTGCCTTATGGTTTGCAAGTAAACGAGCTCCTAAGGCTAGCACATTCGCATTATTATGTTCCCGAACTAGTTTCGCAACAGTTGTTTCATTACACAATGCTGCTCGAATTCCTTTAACTTTATTAGCAGCAATTGAAATTCCAACTCCCGTTCCACAAATAACAATTCCCAAATCCGCAGCTTTATTAACTACTAATTCCCCAACTTTGAAACCATAATCTGGATAGTCAACTGACTCAGAAGTATCAGTTCCAATGTTAATTACTTCATAACCATTATCTTCTAAATATTCAACAATTACATTTTTCATCTCCACCCCAGTATGGTCATTTCCAATGGCAATTTTCATGTTTCTTCACCTTCCTTATGTTTTAACTATAACATACTTTCTTTTTAAAATTAAAAACCTAACCTTAATTAATCACAAAAATTATTTAAAATAATTGTAGCATATTCAACACGAGTTAGTTTTTGATCAGCATACTGTAATAATAAATCCGCACACTGATTATAAATTTGGTGTTCACTCATTTTAAAATGAATATATTGTTCATTTTTAATATATCATAATTTTAAACATTGAATAATAAAATTAAACTTCACAATTAGTTTTAAATTACTTAGCGCCCGGTTTTTTTGGGCATCATACATATATGAAATTAAACGATCATAAACATTCTTTTTATCTTGCGTTTTCAAATTAAATTCCGCAATAATCGGATTGCCAATATATTGGTTAAAAATCGTTTTAATAACTTCTTGATCTTGTAAATTAATAAATTCAATGGGGATTTCTGTTTTTTCCACAAATTGCAAATAAGTTTTAATATTATTAATTAAGATATCATCATCAATTGATTTTGGTAACACTCACCGGTGGGTATTATGTAAAATAATTGTTAAATAATGTTTTAACTTGTTAATAATTAATTGCCTTAAAACCTTGGCAAAATTTAATAAAGTTCGATCATCACGATAAACGTCATTATTACAACTAATTTGCAACGCAAAATCAAAGTCAAAATATTTCATTTGCTTATTAATAATTCAGGCATCCGAATATAAGCTACCCTTTACCTTGGGAACTGTTAAAATTCTAAATAATTTCATATATTTTGATAATTCCGGATATTGGTGAATCTCTTCTAAAAACCGATCAATAATATTTTTGCGAATAAAAGTTTTATAAGTGTGCTTAATTTTGATCACAATTGGCTTTCAATTTTTTGTCATTGCTAAAATTGAATCAATAATTTTTTTCTTTTCCATTTTCTTAACTCCATTAAAATATCTATCTTATTTTCATAAATTTCTCATTTATATTATTCTTAGAAATAAAAAATATTATTTTTCATTTAATATCTCTAGTAATTTTTGAGGACTCATTGGTGTTACAGTTACAATTAAATTATTATACTTATTAATAACTACATATAGATTATTTTTAAAGTCATCTAATTTAATATAAAAATTTCGTGTGGTTTCAATTCGATCAGTCGAATTATCAATCATTTTAATAATCTTTTCCTTAATAATTCATTCATCCATTGCTTTAAAATCAGCAATGCGTTCTTTAATTCGTTGCAAACCATGATATGAAAAATTAAAGTTATGTTGATAATAATAGCCCATGTTAAAAACCTCACTTACTCTTTATATCCATTGTAATTATATATTAACAAATAAAAAAATAATTTTTATCTTTTTTAGAATTTTTTTGGTTATTATCACTATTTTTTTTGCTTTTTAACTACGACAGACATAAAACTACCAGTAATCCAGTTAATAATTCAGTAAATAAACAAGATAATCGCAATATAACCGGTAATTGTATTATTTAATTGGGCACTAATCTGATGGTGATTACTTAAACTATTCGTTGTAAACTTCGCAATTGTTACCCCTAGTCACAATGCAAACGGAACCACTAACCCTTCTATAATTAACTCTAACGATAACCCATCGGCTTTAAAACTATCCATTAAAGTAGCAATTACATATAGTAATAAAGCTGTTGATAAGACTAAATAAGCTAGCGATAGTAAATATGGTAAAGGACCAATTGCTAAAATACTTTCCCCAACATTTGGAACCGGATCAGTGATACTTGGCATAATACTAATTGTCAAACAAATGTTTAAGGTAATTAAGGCAATTAACGAATAGTAAACCAGAGCGGGAATAATTAAGTAATTCTTATTATTAAGGTTTTTATTTTGTAAGGTCTTTATTAAATGAACAATTAACGCAATTGTCACACAACAAATAACAAAAATAATAGCGCCCCATTTTTCTAAATTGATATTACTGTAAATGTTAAGAAGAGAAAAAACAACAATTGCCAAAATAGTTGTAATTCCTAAACCATATCCTAATAAATAAAAGTAAAAGCGAAACATACTTAAAGAAAAGATTTTTCACCCTAAGGCTACGCGGTTTTTTACATTATTATATAAAGTTTGGTAATAATCCACATTATATTTTGAACCTTGCGAAGCCATTTCATAACCTCTTTTAAAATCAAAGAATGCCTCTTTTTTATTAGCAGTTAAAATAACCTGGCGCTCTTTTTGGTAAATTTCTGTTAAAGCACCAAGAACCTTATCAATAACTTCTTTATAACGGGTAAAATCACCTTCGATCAATGCAGTTTTTCGTAAATCTCGCACTAGGGTATTAACAAATTCTGGTTTAACCGGAGATTTTTCATATAATAATAAATCCTTTTTAATTCCTGACATGTTATTTTTTAAAATGTTAATTTTCATATTTTCTAAAATAGTGTGTAATTTATCATAATTATACAATAAAAAATCTGATTTTGTTTTTTTATACTGACGCATTCCAATGATTGTCGACATAAAAATTGATTTAAAAGTCGGAATAATCATTGCAAATAACATCCCTAAAATAATTAACTTAAACGGACTTAAAATTTGTACTAAGTTACTGTTCCCTTGGTTATCAGTTAATCAATTTACCCAACTTGAATAGGCAAAATAAGCTAACACAATAAAAACTAATGTAACTAAATTTCTTGTAATTAAACGCATTATTCACCTGCCAACTTTCTAACTAATTTTCCACAGCATAGTTTATTCATTTCTTAATTTTATTGTATCCTAAAAAATGAGAAGAAAAAACATGTTTAGGTTATTTTTAATCACTAAACATGTTCCATTTTATTCTGAATCCCTTAGTTAATATTTTTATAATAATTTATTAATTTGTGCGCTTAAAACAACAACTTCTCCGCCAAAGACAACTTGAATATTATCACCTTTGATAATTGAACCAGCTGCTCCTTCGTTCCGAAATACTTGAGGATCTATTTTTGTTGCGTCTTTGACTGTTACTCGGAGTCTGGTTGCACAAGATGTGACAGAAATAATATTTTCTTTGCCACCAAATCCTTTAATAATATTAAGAATTCGTTGGTCCGCATCATTAGTTGCAAGAGATGTTTTTTTTAAGCTAAAATCTTTTTTACTTAGTAATCTCACTTCATTGTTTCCACGGCCAGGAGTTGGTAAATCTCAATGTTTAATTGCAAAGTAGAAGGCACAAAAAGCGATGATACCCTCCCCGATGGCAAAAGGAAAGGCATAATAGAACTTAGTTCCCTTCATCACTGGTAAGGCCCCATAGATCATTAAATCAATAAAACCACGGGCAAACCCAACCCCAACATGAGCACCTACTAATTGCATAAACATATATGAAAAACCTGATAACGGTACATAAATTAAATAATATAAATAGGGGGCTATAAATAAGAAGGTAAATTCTAATGGTTCAGTAATCCCGGTTAGAAAAGCAACTACCATTGCTGAACCAATTACTGAAATAGTATTACGGCGATTTGATTTATTAGCGGTTAAAATAAAGGCAATTCCAATTCCCATACACACACCTAAATAAGTTGGATAGTCTTGGGTAAATCTTCCCGCATGAATATGCGCATACTTTGTAAATCATTCAAAAATTGGAACTGAGCCCCCACCACTATTAATTGGCAGACTATTATAAGGCAATCCATTAATGAAGTTTCAAATTGATTGGTCACCATTAATTGGATTATCTTTTAAAAGGTCTAAAATATGCTTAATTTGTTCATTTGTAGCATCAACATTCGCTTGTTGAATGGCATTCATAAAGATCTCAGTTGACAATACCCCACCAAATGGAGTAGTAAATGCGACCGCAATCACAATTTGGTGTAAACCAAATGGCATTAATGCTCTGGTAAAAATTCCATATGCTAAACCATCAACCCCAGCGGGTGCTTTGGCAATATTTTCGCCAATAATATTAATTGCTTGCCCAACCCATGGTCAAAAAACTAAGAAGATAATGGCAATTATAAAGCTTAACGGAATCATTACAAACGGTAAGAACCGTACGCCACTAAAAAAACTAATTGCTGATGGTAATTTTAAGAGGTGTAAACGATTATAAACATAGGCAGTAACCGCTCCAATAATAATCCCACCAAAAATAGATGTTTGTAAGGACCTAATTCCTAAATTATTCGTAATTAAGCTATTTAAGCCCTCACCGCTATGAAACCACATAATGTCTTTTAAAGTATTTCCTTCAAAATGAATGAATGGAATTTGGGAAGAAGAAAAAACTAAATAAGATATTATTGCAATAAAAGCAGCGGCACCTGACTCACTAGTAAAAGTAATTGCCACAGCCACACAAAACATAATAGCAAAGTTAGCAAAAATAATTTCACTCATTCCTTTAAAAATGTTTGCGGCAATAACTCCACTCGTACTATGATCATTAGCCCCGATTGCCCCACCAATTCCTAATAGTAATCCGGCAAAGGGTAATACGGAAATCGGCAACATTAAACCACGGGCAAATTTTTGCAAATTAGCTGATCATTTATTTCTACGTTGTTTCCATCATTCTTTTACAAAGGAAAAACTATCTTTATTATCTGCTTGATACTCTTTGTTCAATATTATTCACCTTCATTCTTTGGTAATATTTTCATAAAATGTTCGGTAATTACTTGCGGACGCGTAATCGCGCTTCCCACGACTACTGCTCAAACATGATCAAAATCTAATAAATCTTTAACTTGTTCTGGATATCAAATACCACCTTCAATAATTAGATGGCTTTTATTAATAACTGGCTTTAATTCTTTAACAAATTGATAATTATTATCTAAATTTCCTAATCCTACTGTTTGGGAAGTATAACCGCGTAAAGTTGTTCCAATAAAATCAAATCCTAATCGTTCAGCATTTTCAATATCACTAATTTCCGAACAATCAGCCATAATTAACTGGTGGAGATGATTTGCTCGTAAATATTCGACAATTTCTTCTAAACTTTCGCAGGGACGATTACGAAAAGTGGCATCTAAAGCGATAACATCCACTTGTAACGCAACTAATTGTTTGACTTCTGCTAAAGTCGGGGTAATAAATACTTCACTATTTTCATAATGTTTTTTAATTAGTCCAATAATTGGAACCTTAACTACTTCTTTAATTGCTTTGATATGTTCAACTTGGCTTAACCGAAGCACTTCCGCCCCGCCTTGGACACATGCTAAAGCAATTTTTTGCAACACATAACTATCATTTAAAATTTCATCATCAACTGCTTGACATGATACTATAAGTTTTTTCCTAATTTTACTTGTAAAACTAATATTATCTCCTCCCCTTTGATAAATATATTGTAATCTTTACTTTTTTACAAATAAATTTTATAATTATGAAAATTTTTTACATAAAAAGAGTTATAATAATTTGCAAGAGGTGACAAGATGGGACAATTTAAAATTTTAGAAATTGATAATCCGCAAAATACTCATAGTGATTTAACAATCATTGATTTTATTAATGCTGAAACAGAGTATTTTATTAATAATAATATCCAGAAGATTGCCCAAAAATGCTATGTTTCAACAGCTTCAATTAGTCGTTTTGCTAATAAAAATGGATTTCAAACCTTTCGAAAACTTCAACAGTATGTCTATGAAAAAAACGAATGGCAAAAAAACATTATCAATTATCAACCGGAACCCAACTCCAAGACAGCATTAATAACATTACTACATATAATATCTATGCAATTAATGAAACAGTCCAAAATATTCAACACCAACAATTAGCAGTTCTTGTGAATGATATTATGCAAGCAAACCGCATTCTCATTTTTGGTGTTGGTTCATCCTGAATTGCTTGTGAGGAATTAGCAAATAATTTGCAAAAAATTGGAGTTAATATAGCTTGTAATAAAGATTTTCATACCCAATTACTAACAATCCCTGGTTTAACAGCTAATGACCAAATTATTTTATTTTCAAAATCTGGGCGCACTAGAGAAATCTTAGAAATTCTTAAAATAGCTTTTAACTATAAAATTCCAGTTACTTTAATTACTTCAAATGTAAATTGTGAATATGAAAAATATTTACATAATAAAATTCTCTTCCGAACGCTTAAACAAATCTCACGCTATTCTGCTGTTTCTTCGAAAATTATCCAGTTATTATTTGTAGATATTGTTTTTAATCAGATTATTGAAAAAAATAGTAATTATAAAAATTACATTATAAATGGAACTAAAATTGTCAAAACTTGAAATAATACTAAATAATTAAAAATAATAAAACTCAGATTCTAATAATCTGAGTTTTATTATTTTTATAGTCACCGGTGATAAATTTTGATGTAAATAAACTTTGTCAGCTGACTCAGCAAGCAATAGGATATAATAATCATCACCAAGAATGCAAAATAAATTCCTGGTAACGGACGCATACCCAATTCGGTCCCAATAATCGTAAAGGGAATTACAATTCCAATGGTACTAACTGCTAAGGTAGCAACATTTAGTTGCCAAGCAGCACGTGATTGGATAAATGGAATCCGACGAGTACGGTACATTTGTACCACTAAGGTTTGGGTTAGCAATCCTTCAACAAATCAACCCGTATGGAATAAACTGATTTGTTCAGGGGTTGGGTTTCCTTGTGATAACACCCCAAAATAATAACCCATTATTGCAAAGGTAATACTATCAAAAATTGAGGAGACTGGTCCGTTAATAAAAACAAACGGAATAATATCTTTAGTTGTCCAAGTTTGCGGTTTTGCTAAAAAATCAGCGTCTACTTTATCAAAAGCCACAGCAAATTGCGACATGTCATATAATAAATTTTGAAATAATAATTGAATCGGCGCTAACGGGACAAAAGGTAGCCATGCCGAGGCAATTAAAACACTTAAAACATTTCCAAAATTTGATGAAATTGTAATTTTAATATATTTTAAAATATTCCCAAAAATATTGCGCCCCTGAATAATTCCTTTTTCTAAAACTAATAAGGACTTTTCTAATAAAATAATATCAGAAGCTTCTTTGGCAATATCAGTTGCATTATCAACTGAAATTGCGACATCACTTTGGCGTAACACCGGCGCATCATTGATTCCATCGCCCATAAAACCAACCGCATGATCATTAGCTTTTAATGCATCAATAATTTTGGCTTTTTGTAACGGGTTTAATTTTACAAAGATATTATTTCGTTCCACCACATCCCGTAATTCATACTCACTTAATTTTTCTAAATCTTCGCCACTTACTAATCCCTTAACATTGAGGTTTACCCGATTACAAATTGCTCTAGTTACTTGCTCATTATCCCCAGTTAAAATTTTTAATTCAACCCCATTTTGTTTTAATAACTTAATCATTTTCGCAGCAGATGGTTTGGGCTTATCTAAAAAGGAAATAAACCCTAAAAAAATTAAATCATTTTCATCACTTGTTGTATAATAATCATTTTTTTCATGTCCACGTGAGTAAGCCACACCAATTACACGCAATCCTTCAGTATTTAAACGATTAGTTGTTGCATTAATCATTCTTAGATGATCATCACCAAGGGGAACTACTTTCCCATCATATTCAATGCGGTTACAATTTTTAACAATTTCTTCAATTGCCCCTTTGCAAATTAAAGTATGGTGGTTATCTTCACCTTTGACAACAACTGTTAATTTCCGGCGGTTAAAGTCAAACGGAATTTCATCAATTTTTACATAATCATTTGCCATTAATTTTAAGTTATGTTGTTCAACATATTTAATAATTGCCTTATCCATCGGATTTTTTAAACCAGTCTGATAAAGGCTATTTAAATAAACATAATTTAATAATTTTTCATCTTGCTTATTATTTAATAATGTATAGTCAATTAACTCAATATTATCATTTGTTAGTGTCCCGGTCTTATCCGTACATAACACATCAATCGCTCCTAAATTTTGAATTGCTTCTAATTTTTTAACAACAACTTTGGCCTTGCTCATTTTGCTAGCCCCGCGCGCTAAATTAGAAGTAACAATCATTGGCAACATTTCGGGTGTTAGTCCAACCGCTACTGAAATTGCAAATAAGAGCGCCCCAATCCAATCATTTTTGGTAACACCATTAATAACAAAAACAATTGGCACCATTACAAACATAAAACATAATAATAACCAAGTTGTTCTTTTAATTCCCTTGTTAAAACTATTTTGTGGTCTTTTTTCAGTAATTGTTTTTGAAATTGTTGCATAATAAGTATTCTCTCCAACCCCAATTACAATCGCAATTGCACTACCTGACACCACGCTTGTCCCAGTATAACAAATATTTTGTAATTCTAATAAATTTGATTTTTCTTTATTATAACTAGCATGTTTTTCAACGGGCAATGACTCTCCCGTTAATGAAGACTGATTAATAAATAAATCATTGCTTCAGAGAATGCGAACATCAGCGGGAACCATATCCCCACTTGATAAATAAATTAAATCGCCCTGCACTAATTCATGAATTTCTAATTCTTTGGCTTCTTTTATTAATTCAGTATTATTACTTGCGACAACTTCATCAACTTTTTCATCCTCTGTTAGTCGAATCACCGTAATAGTGTTGCTAACTAAATTAGTTAATTTTTTCGTTACTAAATAGCTACGGACTTCTTGAATATAAGACACCGTTGTGCTAATAAAAATCATTACTAAAACAATAACTGTTCCGACTAGTTCAAAACTATCACCGTTCATAAAAAAATAACTTAAAAGATTATATAGGGCAATACACCCCAGCACAATGTTAAATGGATTTAAAAATACTTTTAATAATTCTAAAAATCAATGAAACTTAACTTCTTTTAAAGTATTATCACCATATTCTTTGGCAATTTCTTTTGCTTGGTCAAAATCTAACCCAAATTTTGGAAGATGAAAATGATCTAAAATCCCCACCTGTCCAAGTTGAGCAATTCTTTTAATTTCATCAGTTTTAGCAAACCCAATTTCTTTTTTACCTTTTCTTTTTTTTACCTGCATTCATTAGCCTCCTCTTAATTTAATATTAATTAAGAACAAAATTTTGAAACCAGGCAAACACTATTAAAATTAATTTTTAACTAAAATTGCTGGCTAAAATATTCATTCTGTTAACTAGATTGTTCAGTTGGCACATCTGCTCGGACACTTTAACCACTCCTTTTATTTTTTAATTAATCTCATTTATTTAAATAATATCGTATAACAAGCGCTAACACAAGCATAACAAAAAAAAGTTAATAACTTTTAGTTATTAACCGGTTTTACTACTGGTTCAGTAAGAACTTGGGGATCAACTGTTGGTAAATTCAGCATTAGCTTAAATTGTTTTTTCCATAATTTATTATAACCAACTGCAATTCCAAAACAAGTAAAGTAAATTGCAAGATATTTAAGAAGTGAATAAACTAACGCAACTCAAATGTTTGCTGTTACAAAGTTTAGAATATTTCAATATGTTGTTACCCCGTTTGTTCATCAACCAAAGATTAGACGGAGGAACATTCCCAAAATAAATTCAACTCCATAGAGTTTATTAAACGAATTATGGAAAATTAATAGCACTAAACTTGCATAATATCATTTTAACCATTTATCATTAAATTTAATGTGCATTGTTACAAATGGTACGCAGAATAAAAAGGCACTAATGATAACTAGAATATCTCAATGAAACATTGATAAATGGGTAAATAATCGTAGTATTGTTAAACTAAAATAACCAATGACTGCCATTGCTAATCATACTAATAAATTGTTAATTTTACTAACTAGTCAATCATAATTAAAACTAACTCCTAATAAGAATGCTAAAATTGCCAGGATAGCTTTCGAAAAATTGGGAACCCGAAAGGTTACGGAGATCAGAGCATAATTAAAATTAACATAATCTTGCTTATTTAATAAAACATTAAAAGCAATTGTTACAGCAAAGACAAAACTAAAAAACAATGCGGTAAGAACTATTCAAATAATTAACTGGTTTTTTTCTTGTTGAAACCATGGTCAATATAATAAGCATTTATAAAGAACAATTAGTACAATTGTGGTGGTAATAATTCATCGTCCTTCATACCAAAAGAACGACTTAATAAAATCAGTAATTAATAATTTAATATCAAAACCATATTCTTTAACATTAAAGAAATCAACGGCAAATAATCCAGATAAAAAGAATAATGGAATTAAATATAAAATAAACTTCCCTAAGAACTTCCAATTGTATTGTTCGCTAATGGCTAAATAACCTAAGCAAATTGCCACCACAAACGGAAGTGGACTGCATAAATAACTAATAATTTCATTGAAAATTGGGGTATTAATTAAAGTAAAAATTTGGGTGTTATAAAATGACAATAAAATAACACTAATAATTAATAATCACTTAAAATTTTTATTAATTTGATCCTTAGATATTTTTACCATCAATTGGATAACCTTCTTTCTCTGGTTTTGGGAAAAATGGTGATACGATTGGTTTACCTTGTCATTTTTTATCACCACTTGTCGTGCGTGCTCAATAATCTTTAAGATCCATTAAATAAGCAATTGTTGGCGCACTATCATATACTTTAATTCCATCCGGAATAACACCCGATTGCAAAATATCTTTTTTACTATAAACAATTCAGGGAACCGTCATTTCCGGGATGTTTGGTCGCCCATGATATTGTGATAAACCTCCATGGTCACTATTAATAATAAATAACGTGTCATCATACATTTGTTTAGCTTTTAGCTTATTAATAATCATCCCAATTTGCTGATCAGTTTTTGTTAAAGCTTGGTAATATTCTTCGGAATTATATTCACGAGAATGCCCAGTATCATCAGGATCTAAAAAATACATCCATGAGAAACTAGGTTTGGCAGGATCAATTTGGTGTTCTAACACATCTAAATAGCGTTCAATTGAATCTTCTTTGGTATTTGTTTGATAGTAATAATCAATAAAATTCTGGCCATATGCTTTAAAATCAGGACTTAAAGCAGTTGATTGGACACCTAATAAGGAAACAAACGCTGTTTGAATTTTTTCGTGCGTTGCTAATCATCCTGCGTCAAGATTACTTTGGTGAATTAAACCAAAAATTGAAGTTTGCTTCGCTAACTTTGCCTCATCAATATAAACAGAATGGTGAATATTAGTTAATGGTTGATCAACAATCCCATGGTTTTCCGGACCGGTTCCCAATAAAATCGTTGCCCAATTTCCAGCAGAAGAATTTGGCAATTCACTACGGACATCTAATTTATAAGCCCCATGCTCCATCATATAGCGAATATTTGGAATAGTGGCTTTTTGTAACGCATAAGCTGCTAACCCATCAATTGCTAACATAACCACATGTTTGGGATGATGAGTAAGTTTATTTTCATAAGAAACATATTCAATGTATTTTTGTTGATACGATTGGTATCCTGCAATTGCTGCAAGTTCCAAAACAGCGATCGAAACTGCTCCGGTTAATAAAAAACTAGCATGTAATTTTCGCATCTTAGACCCTCATTTTCTTTCTTCTAAGTTTACTTACAAATTATAGTGTATGTTAAAAAGTACTAAAAGTCAAAAAAATTTATCTAAAAATAGATAAATTTTTAAAATTTTTCAATTAATTATTTGTTGCCTTTATTAATTAATTAAATATTTGTGGTAAAATCAATGATTGCATTCGCATCATTTTTAACATACAAGTCTGATGGCAGTACTTCCACTTTAATATCTTTATTTTCTGGTAGCATGCCAATAATTTTATTTTTTAAGTATTCAACTTGTGGTGTTAATAACACAATATCATAATCATTGGTATTTAAATTATTTACTGTTACAGCTTCAAATTTTCATTCTTTGTTGTCTTGGGCCAAAACATTATTAATTTTTTCAACGATTGTTTTTGCGCTAATTCCTGCAGAACATACTAAACAAATTTTTTTCATTTTTTCCCTCCATTGGTCATATCGAAATATGTAGGTATAAATTATACTAATAAAATAGTAATAACGCAATAATTTCGCAGGATTATTTTAGCATAATTTTGCAATAAATGATATAATTATAAAAGAATTTGTTCAATTATTTTTAAGATAGTTCAACAAATTACATATAACTTGAATTTAGGAGGATAAGCATGTTACCAGAAAAAATTGATTCTTTTATTGAGGACCATGTTGACAAACCATTGTCAGAATATATTAAAGAAAATCCCAGATTTATTCTAGAATTTATTAATACATTATCATGAGAAGAAAAATTTGAGTTAATAAATGACTATGTAGCACAAGATGATGAAATTGAACACGCAATTAATACGATTAATAAGAAAATTTCATTATTCATTGAAGATGAAATCAAAGAACGCGTAATTCAAAACATCTCCGAAGAAGAATACTTAAGACATAAGGCAATTGTGGAAGTATACGAAAAAGCAAAAGCTGAGTATGAACAAAATAAAAAATCAAATATCAATTAAATAAGGCCAAGTATAGATGAAAAGGGTTTAAATAATATTATTCAAACCCTTTTTTCTTTTATTATATTATAAGTAAATAATATGGTATTTTCGCTTACCGCGGCGAATAATTAAAAATTTGTTGTGTAAAAAGTCCGCCGATGCTAAAACTTTAGTTTCGTCATTAACAACTTGACCATTAATTGTAATCGCATTTTGGCTTAAAAATTCACGACCCTCACGCTTTGAACTAACAACTTCACTCGCAACTAATAAATCTAGCAAATTAAGATTTAGTGACTCTAATTGATAGTGGGGAAGACTATGTTGAATACTTTCCAATTCTGATAATGATAATTCATGTAAATTGCCATTGAATAAAGCACCCGAAATTTTAATTGCGCGGGCTAACTCATCTTTCCCATGAACAAATAATGTTAATTCTGCAGCTAATTTTTTTTGTCCTAGTCTTTTAAATGGTTCTTTTAAATGATCTTGTTCTAATTGCTTAATTTCTGCTTCCGATAAAAAAGTTAAGAATTTTAATAGTTTAAAAGTTTCAATGTCTTCTTGATTATAAAAGAATTGATAAAACTCATATGGGGAAGTTTTCTCAGGATCTAACCAGACAGCTCCCGATTCAGTTTTTCCGAATTTGGTCCCATCAGCCTTAGTTAATAAATTCATGGTTAACCCACAAGCTAAATTATCTTCGCCCAGTTGCTTACGAATATAATCTGTTCCTGAAGTAATGTTTCCTCATTGATCACTACCCCCGGTTTGAACTGTACAATCATATTTTTCATATAACCGGTAAAAATCATAAGCTTGTAATAAAGTATATGAAAACTCAGTATATGATAGCCCGCTTTCAATTCGCGAAGCGATATTTTCTTTATTTAGTAAATAACTAATATTAAAATCTTTTCCCACATCGCGTAAAAAATCAATTAATGAAATCTTATTTAGTCATTCACCATTATTAACAATTTGGACATTCGGAATTAGTTTTTCGACTTGTTGTTTGATCCTTTCAACATTATGTAATACTATTGCATTATTTAACAATATCCGTTCTGCTTTCTTCCCACTAGGATCACCAATCATTCCGGTTCCGCCCCCAATAATTGCAATTGGTTTAAAACCACATTTGGCAAAACGTTCTAGCAAAATAATTTGAATTAAATGACCAACATGTAAAGAATCTCCTGTCGGGTCAAAACCACAATATACTCCTTTTTGTAATTCTTGTGATTTTAATAGTTTTTCTTCGTTTGTTACCTGTTTTAATAGTCCTCTTCAACTCAATTCTTTAATAATATTCATTGTAACTTCCTTTCTATTAATCATATTATTGAAAAAACTCTAAGTAAATAGAGTTTATTTTTTATTTTGGTGTGAGATTTTTTTAGTGGGTGTGGAGTGCCCTTCTTCAATGATTTTTTCTGAAATTGAGGCAGAGGTTTTTTTCAAATCATCACTAACCTTAATTCCAGCATCAATAGCAGAAACAGTAATTTTTGCTAAATCTTTAGCCACTGCCCGAACATTTGGAGATTTTGCCGCTGCTTTGATTAGTTTAACAGCACCTTGGTCAAGTTTTTTCAAGGCTTTATAAGCCATTTCTTTGGTTGAAGCAGAATCTAAAATATCAACTGCTCCCTTAACATTTTTAATTTTGACTTCAATATCAGCAGCAATTTCATCAGACTCAATTCCTTGTGATTTCTCCCAAACAATTTCAATTTTATTAACCATTTCTTTTAACTGCGGGTTATATTTTTTAACCATTTTAACAAAATCAGCGCGTAATTCAGAACCTTTTTTGGGGGCAATTAACATTCCAGCAACCATAATTGCTACTGTTTTTAATAATTTAAAAGCCATAATTAATCATCCTCAGAATTAGCAAAATCTTTTAGTTTATCAACTAATCGATAAGCAACATCCTTGTTTCTTGAAATCACTTTAATTCAAGCTTTAACATTTCGTTTTGTAAATGCTTCAAAAACATCAACATAGTTTGATATTTTTACCACTGTATCAACTGTTGAGTTTAGCATTTCTGATTTATATGTTAAGTCTTCAATAAAATAATCAAATTTTTTTGCCGCAATCGCAACTTTTCGCGCCGCAATAATTCCATATGAACAAAAAATAATTGCTAAACATAATAAAATAATAATTAAAATTGTTTCTGAGATTAAAAGATTATTGTCACTAGCTAATAAGTATAAATTCATTTTTTCACCCACTTAACTCAATTTTTTATACTACTCTCATATTATAACTTATCTCTTAAATATATTAATGATATTTTAGATATTTAAAAGATCTTTTATAAAATATTGGTAAAAATTAACTGGTAGTAATTTTTTCATCCCTTGATATCTTAGTAAACTAACAAAAACTAATAAATAACTAATTAATTTTTGGGCTGAAATTAAATATTTTTGATATTTAATTTGATAAGATTCTATTTTATTATAATATTTTTTCCTAAATTTTAATGTTAATAATTTACCTTTTTCACTAAAAAAGTCATTTTTAATCGTAACTTCGGTTGAACTAAACTGTTCTTTTAAAGAATGGGTTTTAAAATTATTGATTAAATTAGCAAAAGAGCAGTTTTCATGGAAACCAACCATAATTATTGCTTGGAAGTCCGAAAAACTTAGTACTAACTCATCAAAACTAAGATCATAACGTTCAACAGTTGGAGGGTTCGTTGCCGTCGCTAAAAAATGGGTTAGGAATAATTGTTGATTACAAAAATTAATTGTAGAAGTTAATTTTGTCAATGACGGATGGCTTGCTGACAACCTTATAAATAAATTATCTTCTAAAGCAAAAATATCATCTTTGATAAACGAACCTGGCATCTTATTTTTCTTCATTATTATTTAATTCATTTTTAATTCGTTCACGGCGATTTTCATCTGCTTCTTTAAGATTTTCTTCTTCAAGATTTAATTTCCGCATACAATAAGGATTTCGACTCGTGTAAAAATCAACAACTTGCTTTTTGGCCGGATCATCGTTGGCATTTTTTAAATTTTCCATCATTTGTTGATGTTCCGAGGAACCTTGAATAATTGGTTTTGGTCTACGAAGAAATTGACGATCAAGATTATTTTCTTTTAATTCGCGAGCGATTTTATAACGTGTTGAACCGGCGGCAATTGAATTATGCATAATTTGTTTTTTCCGATCAAGTAACGACATATCAGTTGGAAAATCTGTATTGATTTGATAAGTCTTACGAATAATATTCCGAAATTTACTATTAACTTCTTTTTGTTCTTCAATTCCTTCAAACATTGTTGTTTGTTCATAAATATCATATAAGTTTTTACGCGGATCAGTTTTTTTAATTTTTTCTTTTAATTGTTCTAACTCGACTGTTAATTCTTCGGTACGATCACCAAAAATATTCTCACCATTTTTGCGGGGTTTGAATAAAAAAGCTTGGGTTTTTTCAGCTTGTTCAGATAATTTCACTGGTTTTTTAACCATTGATTTAATCATTTGCTCATCTTGTTGCGAATTATATTTTTTATAAATTGGCTGATAAGTTTCTGGTGTTGGTGCTATTTTTTCTTCACCCCCATTATCCCCAATCTTTTGTTTAATTTCTGCTTCAACTATTTCAGCAATTGGAGAAGTATCATCACTAGTATAATTAATTGTTGTTTGAGAATGGGCAGAATTAAGATCTTTTCCAAATAATGGCGAGATTACTTCTGTTAATTTTACAACTTGTTTCTCAGAACTTGTTGGTGCACCAGCAGCAACTGGTTCATTTTTTTCAGAAGTATTTTGTTTTGAATTATTATTTTCAAAAAAAGTGCCTTGGTGATTATAATAAGACGGAATTTTTTGATTATCTTTGCTATCCATAACTAATTCTCCTCCAAATATATCTTAATTATACCTAAATTATTTGTTGTTAACTTATTTTTTTTGTAATCGGGTTGACTCGATGTTATGGCGTCCATACTTGGCCTGTGGTTGGCCGTTGATTAAAACCGCATCCCCGGTAAAACCAATTGTTAACTTTGCTAAACTTTGACCAACCCCATAAAAATCAACGGGAATATTTTCTTTTTCAAAATCTTCAATAATTTTTGCTGTAAAACCAGAAGAAACAATAATCTTAACATTAGTAAAATGATGGCGATCTAGTTCTTGCCGTAAGGCTTTGATTAAATGTTTATTAACCCCATGGATGTCTTCGCCTTTAAACTTTTCTTCTTTTCCAATAAAATATTTATCAACTAAAGCTTTTGAAGTGTCAATGCGAACAGCAAATAAATCAGGAAATTCCTTAGCAACTTTTAAAGTATCATTAATAACATCATTATTATAATCGACTAGAGCAACTAATTTTTCCGTTGGAAAATGTTTTTCGTAAGCATGTAACGCCGCAATTAAATCACCATTAAATGCTTGAATTAGCGCATGGGGAACAGTTCCAATTGGATCCGCATTAGGGTTAACCTTTGATAACTGTGCTTGTGTTACAAAATTACTAATCCTCCCCACACTAGCAGCATAACCATCATTTTCCTGGGTATAATAATAATCATTACGATCATTCATATAAATAATGGGCTTATTATTAGCAACTTGGATTAAACGATAACAATTAGTTGCAATGCTTGTTTGACGAGCAAGAATTCCATCAATAATACCTTCTAAATAACCAAATTGGTAATAATGACCAGTAATTTTTAGAACTGGTTCAAAAGCATTAATAAGATCACCATCTGTTAAGGCATAAATTTCCAAACTTGCCGCATCAATTGCTTCCGCTTTAATTAATTCAACACATTCATTAACCCCTGCTAATTTGACATTATTTTCTCTTTGAAAAAATTGAATAGTAATAACATCATCTGGCCGTTCATTTTTTAAAATGGTGGCTGTTTTTAAGAAATAAATCGCACTATAGTAACCTTCTTTTATTTTATTCATCTTTATAGTAGTCCTTTCAAAAGCTATCTCCAATTTGATATTTATTATCCGTTAACACCATAATTACTTTGCCCGCTTGAGTAATTGGTAAACCCAACTCACGTTCAGAACAAATCATCCCATCCGATTTTTCACCCCGTAATTCTGAGGGAATAATTTGTAATAAGTTGGGCATCCAAGCACCTATATTAGCAACAACAACTCGTTGGTGATAGTCAACATTTGTGGCCCCACAAATTATTTGTCGCTGTTCATCACCAAGATTAACTTCACAAATGTTTAACTTATCTGAATTTGGATGTTTTTGAACAGTTACGACTTCTCCGACTATAAATTGGATTGTTGAATTAATATCGGTCAAATCATAACCATACTGGTGGAATAAAATGATTATTTCCGCAATTAAATCTTTATTATCACTATTAATGCCGCTAGTTAACTTATTTTTAAGCATCGTTTTAGCATTTAAAATATTAAAACCAACTAACTGTCGCTTATCATCATGGAAGAAAACTAAGTTATCGTGAATTATCCGTGTGGGATTATTAATAACTTGTAAATAACCAAATAATGTATCAAAATTTTCATTATAAAATAAGCCCATTGTATTATTTTTCATTCTTATTCTCCTTATTAATAAAATTAAACTGGCGGATTTTTTCATCATTTAAATCCTTGATGATCGTCGTCACTAGTTTAATAGTTTCATTGAAATCATCTAAATCAATCACCCCACTGGTTGTGTGGAGATTTCGAGCAATCAAACAAGCCTGAATGGTAGGTACCCCATAATCATGTAAATGAACAGCGCCGGCATCTGTTCCCCCTGGTGAAATATAAAACTGATTTTTAATGTTATATTTTTTCATTAATGCAATTTGATATTGAATTAAATCATATCTTGTAATATATTCACGGTCCATTCCTCTTAACATAACACCATTCCCAAGCTGACCAAATTCACTATTTGAATAATAATCTTGGCCCGGAGAAACATCGGTAACAATCGCAAAATCAGGTTTAATTAAATTAGTTGCTGTAACAGCCCCTCGGGTTCCAACTTCTTCTTGAACACTAAAACCAATATATAAATCAAAGTCCAATGCTAAATCTTTAATATTTTCTAAAACTTCCAATCCTAAAATAACTCCCATTCGGTTATCAATTGCTTTTGATAATAGGCGTCTTTCATTTAATAAGACCGTTTCTCCCTCGCAAACTAAAAAATTACCCGGGCGAATCCCATTAGCATAGGCATCTGCTTCAGAAGTAAAGCCAAAATCAACTAGCATTGTATCAATTTGGGTTGGTTTATTACGAGCTTCTGGTGATAATAAGTGTGGTGAAATCGCTGAAATTGTTCCTTTAATAAAAGTTCCATCATCTTTTAAAAGTTTTACCCGGTTCGCTAATAAAGTTTGTTCTCAAATTCCACCCAGGGGATTTATTTTAACCAAACCCTTCGGATTGATTTGACGGACCATAAAACCAACTTCATCACCATGAGCCATCAACATTACTTTTTGAGGGTTAGCAATATTTTTTTTATTTCTAATAACAGCAAAGCAACTACCTAAATTATCTTGAATAATTTCATTAGTATATTGCTGATAATATTTCTTCATCAGATCAATAACCCGAAATTCACAACCACTTGGTCCAAACTCTTGCAAAATTGATTCATAGATTTTAAATTTTTCTGGATTAATTTTCATAATAACACCTACTCGTTCTTGAAAATATTATATCAAAGTTTATAATTAATTTATTGTTAACAAATTAACAATTTTATTAAATTTGTAGAATTAAACGAGGGATAAATATGAAAAAAGTAGCAATAATAGTTGACTCCTCATCAGGAATCAAAAGAAAAGACTTAGAAAAATATGATGACATGTATTGAATGCCATTACTATTAACTTTCCCCGATGGTAGTGAAGTTGATGACGATGATGATATTATTTCATTCAATGAATTTTATGATATTTTGGCGCAGAAAGTTGTTAAGACAAGCCAAATCCCAATGGGAAAAATGATTAACAAGTGAGATGAACTGTTAAAAACTTACGAAAAAATTGTTTTCGTTGGTTTATCAAAAGGTTTATCTGGTCAACATGAAAATATTTATATGCTTTCACAGCAAGATGAATATAAAGATCGTGTTTTTGTTATCGATACTGATGGTGTTAGCGAAGTATTAAAACATATGATTGACCATATTTATCAGTGATTAAACGAAGGAGTAGTCCCGGAAGAAATCCAAGCAAAAGTTGATGAATTAAAAAAACAATTCTCTGCTTTTATTATTCCAAAAAGTTTAGAAACTTTAAAACGGGGCGGAAGGATTACCCCCGCTGCAGCCGCTCTTGCTTCGCTTTTGAAGATCACACCGATTTTAAGATATGATGGAAAAATTGATAAATTTGAAAAAACAAGAACTTTTAAAAAAGCAATTGAATTAACATTACATCAAATTAAAAAAGAGCGTAAAAATTGAAAAGAAATTATTTTAATTCATTCGAAAACAGATGAAGAAACATTAAATGATGTTAAAAAAATCATTACTGACTATGGTTGTGAAATTAAAAAAACAGTAATTTTAGCCAATGTCATAGCAGCCCATACCGGACCTAATACTGTTGTTCTAGTATGTTGAGAAAAATAAGAGGTGAAAAAAATGAGCAAAAAAATTGCAATCTTAACTGATTCATCAGCAGGATTTACAGAGGAAGAAATTAAAAAATATCAAATTCATGTTTTGCCACTACACATTATTTTAAATGGTGAAACAGATATTTTAGATAATGAACAAGAAGTTGCAGCTAATAATTTCTATGAAGTTGTTAGAACTGGAATTACCAAAACTAGTCAAGCATCAACCGGAGAAGTTATTAATATGTATCAAGAATTACTAAAAACCCATGATGAAATAATTCATTATCCAATTGCTGAAAAATTATCTAGTCAATATTCAACAGCTTATATGATTGCTCAAGATGATGAATTTAAAGAAAAAGTTAATGTTGTTCGAAATCATACAGCGGCTTATTCTTTAAAACAACTAGTAATTTTAGCAAAGGATTTGGCAGATAAAGGGATGGATAGCAAAGATATCATTGCTGAAACAACAAAATTTGAAAATTCAACCCTAATGGCTATGATTCCTGGGAGCCTTGATCGTTTATCAAGCGGGGGAAGAGTTAAAAAAGTTTTACTTTCCTTAATTAATTTATTAAAAATTAAAATCTTATTACAATGGGGAGAAAATCCCAAAAAAGTTGCCTCGTCACGAACAATAAACTCATTAGTCGAAAGTTTTATTGATCTATTAAAAAACTTCACTAAGAAAGTTAAGTTAAAATATGAGTTATTTGTTTTAAAAACTTCAGAATGTTCAGCAAAAGTTTGAGATGCAATTGTCGGTGTTCTAAATGAACATAAAATTAATTATCATGTTGAAAAATTACCAAATGTATTTGTTGCTCATGCGGGATTAGATACAGTTGCTTTTGTAACAATTCCAGAACTTAATAAATAAAATAAAAATCCATTCTTAATAAAATGGATTTTCTTTTTTTGATGTAAAACTTAAAAAAATATGGCGGAAGTAAAGAGATTCGAACTCTTGCGTGACTTTCATCACCTAACGGTTTTCGAGACCGCCCCCTTCAACCAGACTTGGGTATACTTCCTTATTTTTTATTTTGTTATGGCAGGGGTGACAGGACTTGAACCCACAGCATACGGTTTTGGAGACCGTTGTTCTACCATTGAACTACACCCCTAGTTTCTTTAAAATAATAACATAAAAAAATAAAATCTTGGGTAAAAATAAAAAAGTATTTTTCAAAATACTACTTTTAAAATATGGCAGGGGTGACAGGACTTGAACCCACAACACTCGGATTTGAAGTCCGATGTTCTACCACTTGAACTACACCCCTAATTTTATTGTGCTAAATTAACACTTATTTATTTTAACAAATAAATTCTTAAAATTAAATAATTAAATCTTAAATTTATATTTTTTAAAACACAAAAAATCTTAAACTAATCTAAGTCATCATCAAAATGGGTATGCTCCGTGCGGTTTAATCGTTGACATTCTTCACACAAACCATGTCCTTCAATTTTAAAATGAATTGGTTTTCAGTGAATTTTTTCTAAAACTTTTCCTAAACTAACAATATCAATTGCTTTTAAAATTGCTTCATCTTTAATATGAAGAACTTTCTTACATGAATCACAAATGGCATGAAACGAAGGGTTTTCAGCGAGATCATATCAAATTTGCTTACCATCAAAAGTATTGCTAAAAAGGATATGTTCTTTTAAGAGCATATCAATAGTGTTATATACAGACATTAAATTGACATTTTGGTATTCTTTTTCTAAATCTTCAACAATTGCGGACAAAGTTAAGTGTTTTTCATCAGTTAAAATTTTAATAATTGATAAGCGAATATCTGTTAACCGATAATTTTTATCTTTTAAAATCTGAACAATCTTATCGTACGATAAAGCCATAAAAATTCCTTATTTCTTTAAATCATCAATAATTTTAACTAAGTCATTTACTGTTTTAATTTCTGTTAACTTATCATCTGGAATTCGAATTGACAATTTTTCTTCAGCTAAAATAACCAAATCCATTAAATCTAATGAATCAAGACCAAGATCTTTAAAATTAGTATTCAAATCAACTGTTTTACTAATCCCCCGTTGTTTTAAAACTTTCTTTAGTTCTTCCATAATATTCATAATGCAATTTCACCTCTATTTATTACTATATTTATAATTATAACAAATAAAATTAAAAATAAATCTTTTCCATTTTTTAAATGCAATCTTAAATTTTAATACGCCAAGAATTAATTATTATATTAGCTAAGGTATAATGAACAATTGTGATTATTTTTGATAACCCATAATGTTCATTACTACAATCAAAAACTAAATAACTATCTTCATTATTAATAGTTGGAAAAACATTAATTCACTGCGCTAAAAAGATTTTTTTAACGCTTAAATTTAAGAAAAAATAGTCATTATGTTGAAAGACAATAGTATCATTGAATTGATAGCTAGCTAAAGTTAGTTCATAAGAATCATCATTTCTTGAGGGTTGGGGCGAAGGCGGAGAGTTGTTAATAACTTGGGGTGATGGTTGGTGTTGCTTAATAATAACATTTTGGTAAATTAAAACTCCAAGACAAGTTAGAAAAACTAAAATAACAGCAATAAAAAAACCGATAATAATCTGACGCTTAAATTTTCATTGTTTAAACTTGGTAACGCTTTTCTTGTCATAAGTAACTTCCATTTGCTTATTATCTTTTGGTTTCAAAAAAGATTTAATTTTGGAAATAAAAATCTTGAACAAAGTTAGCATATTGGTTATCATCAAAAGGTTGGTTATAATAATAAGCAAGTCGATCATTATTAATTAAAAATATAGTTGCCGGAGGGTTGATAAAATTATTAAAAAAAGATTTTTTCTGAAACGGAACGCTAATAGTAACCAAGTTATGAAAATTATGATTATCAAAAACTATTTTTTGGTTAATAATAATTCCTAATGTGGGAATAACCGTTTGTAAAAGTAATTCCTCATGGGCTAGAAAGGGGTCTATTAATAAACTATTGTTAGTTACCATATTTTCCGTAATTTCAACTCGCTGTTTTTGAGAGTTATAGATGGTATTATTACTAAAATAGTGGTAAAAATGCTGATTATAATATTTTAAATAACCGGTTATTTTGTTAAAATTATATTTAGTGGTACTACTTAAAATATAAGTTGTAACTGATAAAGTTAAATTTGGGTTTGGTAATTTGGTACGGAGTTTATCAATCTTTGTAATAATATCATTAGGGTATTTTTTGCAATCTTCTAAATTATAGTTAAAATTATTATCAAAGTAAAAGAGACTGGGAATACTGGGATCAGTAATTTTATTATAATAAGTAAACGTTAGCTCATCTTTTAGTAAACTTTTTTGATAGTCAAATTGCTGATTATTTTCGTTAAAATTCTTATATTTAAAAAGAGCATTAATGACCAAATTAGGAGTATCAACTAGCTGAGGGGTAAGATTTCAATAAATTTCTTGGTATGAATTTTTGGCAACTAATGCATTATTATCATTATAATCTAGACTAACCACAACTGCAATTTGGTTTCAATTATCATTATTTAAGCAAGTGGTTGGAATAACCTCTTTTGCTCAATTACCATAACTTAATTGGTGATTTTTGGTAGCTAATAAAGTTTCAGAATTAGTTGCTAATAAGTCACTATTCAACAAGCATCCTTTTTTGTTATTAAAATTAAAACTTACTCTCATATGATTAAAATTAAAATTTAAATTAGGATACTCATCAAATAACCAATCATACTCAAAATGCGAACGGTGATTATGAATACTATAATACTTACTTGTGGGATTGCCATTATCATCAAACCAAGCTGCTAAGTTACCAATGTTAGGACGAAAATAAAACGGAATGGCAAATTTATTATCCCCGTTAGCAAAAGGATAAACAGAACTTGCAAAATCAAGGGCTAAATTAATTTTATTAGTTGCTAAAAATTCACGGGAATTTTCAACATATAATGAATCTGTAAATAAATTAGTGCTCAACATAAAAAAACCTCCTTCAATTAAGATTTACCTAATTAAAGGAAGGTTTCCTTTATTTTTTAATAAGCGCGGGCAAAATATACTAAATACTGGGCAGGATTATCACAACGGAAACACTGTCCCGAGACATCTTGAAAAATATCAAACGGGATACAACGAGAAACGGTTTGGGTTTCTTCTTTAATAATATTCTCACAAGCAATCGCCCCACAAAATGGCACTAAAAATAATGCATTTTTTTGTTTTAAAATTTCTTTATATTCTTCATAAGTATTAACTTTAATAGTTCGTTGTTGACGATTTACAAGTGCTCGGTTGAAAAGATTAGCACTAATTTCCGTAAATAATTTATTAATTGTTGGCAAAACTTCCGGAATTTTGACTTGAACTTTTTCAAAAGTATCACGGCGAGTGATTGTTACACTTTCTTGCTCTAAATCCCGCGGACCAATTTCAATACGGACAGGGATCCCTTTAATTTCCGCATTTGCTAATTTATAGCCAAATGATTTCTCCGATTCATCAATAGCCACTCGGAAATCTCCTAACTGTTTTTTAATTTGTTCAGCAACTGTTAATAATGTCTCATCATTTTTAACAGGAACAATCATTATTTGCGTTGGAGCAATCATTGGTGGTAATACTAACCCGTGATCATCACCATGGGTCATAATAATTGCCCCAATTGTACGAGTTGATACACCTCACGAAGTTGAGTAGGCATATTCTAACTGGTTATCTTGGTTTGAAAATTTAATATCAAATGGTTTTGCAAAGTTTTGACCAAAATAATGGCTTGTTCCGCATTGTAGAGCTTGCCCATCATACATTAAAGATTCAATGGTATATGTTTCTAATGCTCCCGCAAATTTTTCGCGTTCTGTTTTTTGTCCACGAATAACTGGTAATAATAAAGCTTCTTCGGCAAATTTACTATACACATCCAGAATTTTTAAGGTAAAATCTTTTGCTTCTTGGGCATTTGCATGAATAGTGTGCCCTTCTTGTCATAAAAATTCACTAGTACGTAAAAATGGACGGGTTGTTTTTTCTCATCGCAAAACATTTACCCATTGGTTATATAACAATGGTAAGTCGCGATAACCTTGAATTTCTTTCGCAAAAAAAGTTCCGAATAATACTTCCGAAGTGGGGCGAATATATAATTCTTCTTCTAATTTTTTGTCCCCAACTTTAGTGACCGTTGCAATTTCGGGCGAAAATCCTTCAATATGTTCTTTTTCTTTATCAAATAATGATTTAGGAATTAATAAGGGAAAGTAAACATTAGTTACTTTTAATTCCTTAAATTTTTGGTCTAAATATTTTTGAATATTTTCTCAAATCGCATAACCATACGGTTTGAAAATCATTGTTCCCTTCACTGGTCCATAACTAATTAAATCAGCATTAACAACAATATCGGTATATCATTGGGCAAAATCCTCATCACGAGGAGTAATCTTCTCTAATTTTCTACTCATAACTTACTTCTTTCTATTTTTATTAGCAACTTCTTCAATATTTCCTTTTTCACCTTGAAAAACTTTAATTTTTAAATTAGTGCTTTTAACATAATTCTGAATCCGGTTTAAATATTCATTATTTTTCATTAAAATTCATTTAATACACTCTGGTTTTACATCTTCAAATAAGTGAACACGACGGGTCGTTTCTTCATAATACCAATCAGTTTTTGTATTTTCAAATAATTTTTTAATATCAATTGCAATCACAGCAATTTGATTAGGATCAACTTTTTGCTCAGCAATCCAACTTCAAAAATAGTGGCGGGTTGAATTATCTAATTCAAATTCAATGTGATCAGGTTTTTCTAGGTATGTTCATACAATATATTCACTATCTTTAACGAGGTGAATATTTTTAATGGGTTGGATTCCAAACTCTAACTGACGTAGAACATTGCTTACATCTGTATAAAATAATAGCGTACGAATTTTTTGAGCATTTAAATTCTTAATAATTTTATGGGTTTTTCGTCTTTTAAAACTAAAACCAGTTTTAATATCTTTGCTGTCTTCTTCGTCATCAAAAAAATTACTCGGTTCTGAATCCTGTGGTTTTGCTTTTTTTTCATCTTGTAATAAATTATGTTTGCCTGGTTTTTGTTTTTTATCTTCTTCTTCCGGAGTTTTATTTTTTAATTTATTAAATAACATTCCTTCACCTCATCTTTTACCACTTAAATATACCATTATTATACTTGATTTTTAAAAGATATTATAAAATTGGACTAACTAATTTTAGGCATTGAAGTCCCACCCGGTATTTTAACGGTTTATATTTAATTGGTCATTCACGTCATAAAATTGCATGGTTATAATCTCATTCTCAGCGGGTTAAAAATGTTTTTACAACTTCCTTATCATAAATAATGGCAGTTGTTTGATGATCTGAAAAAAAACTGCGATAATCTAAATTACATGTGCCAACAATCGCAATTTCATCATCAAAAATAGCTATTTTATTATGACAAAAGACATTATTCATTTCATAAATCTTAACACCAACCGCTAGTAATTCTTTACAATAAGTTTTAGTAATATCTAATACAAAAATTTTATCAGTTAATCCGGGAATCGTTAATCGCACATCAATCCCCGCTTGCGCTGCTGTTTTAAGTGCTAAAATTAATTCCCCAGGGGCTATGAAATAAGGTGTTGATAACCAAATTCTTTTTTTTGCATTATTAATTAATGAAATATAAGCATCCCGATTTAACGACTCTGAAAAACTAGGATAGTCATTAAAAATTTGCACTAATGTATTATTTGTTTGGTGATGATCTTTTTTGGTAAAGATATCATTTTCTAATTCACTAATTCGCTCACGTTGTTTGCTAGCAAAATATCAATCATCAGCAAAAATAACTTCTAAGGCGCGAACCCCATCACCTTCAATTCGTAATTGGACATCATGAAAAAGACCAAATTTTGGCGATTGGTTAACATATAAATCAGATAAATTAATTCCGCCGGTATAGCCAATTTTCCCATCAATAACAACATCTTTACGATGGTTACGATAATTAGCATTCCCATTTAAAAATGGTGTAATAATTGGTAAAAATTTATACATTTTAACCCCAATTTTTTTTAGTTTGCGCAGACTCTTTTCACTAATTTTAAAATAACTTCCCACGTGATCATAAATTAAATAAACTTTCACCCCAGCTTTCAAAAGTTCTTTAATAATTTCGGCAAATGCCTCAAATAACTCACCATCCGCAATAATAAAATAAGTTAAGAGAATATATTTTTTGGCTTTTTGTAAATCAGAAAGAATCCGATAAAAAGCAATTGTCCCGTTTGGCAAAATTTCAACAGCACTATTACCATAGACTGGTTTTTCTGCTTTATGATTAAGGAGTTCAAAAGTTCTTGTAAAATGAGGACTTAATGTATTAATCTTTGTTAAGTTTGCAAGATTATCTTCTTGAAACTGTTGGTATTCATTTTTATTAATTGCTTCGTAGTAAATTGTTCTTTTATTGGAAAAATGATATTTTCGACCAAAAAAAATGTATGAGCAAAGACCAATAAAGGGAATAAAAATAACAAAAATTATTCATGATAGCTTAACCTCGTATCTTCTTTTTGAAAAAAATATTCAAAATGCCATTAAAAAGTCAATAATCAAGATTGAAACAAAAATTCAAATAAAAGCAATATTAAAAATGATTGCCACAACTACGACTGCTGCTACTGCTAGCCCGAATAAAAACATCATTGATAAAATTATTTTTAATCAATTTTTCATTAATTTTCCCTTTCGTTGTTTTAACTATAATATTATTTTACCAATAAAAAAAGTTATATTACTACATATAACTAAGTTTTTCTTTTAAATTAATGGCGGAACAGGAGAGACTCGAACTCTCGCGCCGGTTGCCCGACCTAACACCTTAGCAGGGTGCCCTCTTCACCAACTTGAGTACTGTTCCAATTGGTATTTTCCACTCCTATATTATATACAAAATCACCTTAATATAACAAGTATTTTTAATAATTAATTTAAAAAACGAATTTAAAATTCGTTTTATTTTATACTATGAACTTCTACTAAATCATCATTAACTGAAGTATTATCTGGTGATAATTGGGCTTGTTGGGCAAGGTTTTGTTGCTGTCTTTGAAGATTTTGCTTACGATGATTAGCAAGTAGTCTTTGTTGGTTGTTGGATGATACGGAGTCATTATTTAAAAGTGGAGTATTTTCATTAATTTCTTGGGGGCGATTTCAATACGCGGTTATTAAATTGGTAATTTTTTTAACAATACTAAAAGCACCGCGGGTGCTATCAACAATTGAAGAAAATGCTGCTGGTAATACAGCTTCTAGAATTGTTTTCAAAGAATTTGTTAATCCTTGGTTCGTAATCAAATTTCTTGTTAAAACACCATAAGTCATTAAATTTAAACCTGGTGATAGGACTCCAGTAATGTTATTAATAACTTGCACCCCCAAACTTTCTTTTTCTGCACAAATTGTGGCAATCAAGTTGACCATTTCCATTCCCTGGGCCATTGTTGATCAGAAGTTAGTTCCCTTGAAATAAATTTCTTTAAATAGTTCAAAACCACCATCATGTTCATAAGTTTCATAAGTAGTTTCATAAGTGTGAACTAATTGCATTAAAATATTGCAACCCACTGATAAGTAAATACTAGTGGCCAGAACTTTTTGGGCATATTTAGTCAAGTTGTGCTTTTCATTATCAAGATATTTTTCAACTAATGGTTTCATTGATAAATAAACAATATCATAGTAATAAAAATATAATCCCTCTGGTTTTCATAAATTAAAATTAGGCATTGTGTATTTTGCCACACAAATACTTGTCGATTCTAAAAAATTTAGAAAGGTATCTAAAAGTTCTTCTTTTTTAAACCCGTTTTGAGCAATTGCTTTGACATGCATAAAAAATGATCGAACATCTGGTTCAGAAATGTGCTCGTTAAGAATTTCATCAATTTCGACAATAAAATCAGCAGTTTCCGCATTTAATGAATGATTAGGTTCAACACCAACTTCTAAGATAGTGCTACTTCCTGCTGAGGAAATAGGTGACTCTGGTGGGTTACTTTCTGTGGGTTCATTTCTTTCTGAAGAATTTATTAGTTCAGATGGGTCTGAGACTGGTGGTAAAGGAGATTCCTCACGGAAAAGGAACTCGGGGATAATAACTTCGTCTGCTTCAGAAATTTCATTCGATGCTGAAAAAGTTTTGCTATCTAAATCAGAATCATTTTTAGACAGATCATTAGGGGTTGATAAATTTTCAATTGAATTATTGTGTGATTTTGGCATAGTTGTTTTCCTTTCATATAATAAATTAAGTATAAAAAAGCATTTTAAGCTTTCAAACTTAAAATTAGATATTAAAAATATTTTAGTTGCATCACTAAAAAATAATAAAAAATAATTTTAAACAAAAAACACCTAATAAAATAAACTTTATTAGGTGTTCTTGACACTCGTTAAAATTGATAATTATTAACTTTTCGTTTTAGAAAAGTACGTTATCATTTTATCACTATAAAAACAGAAAACAATAATTATTTAATAAAATAAATTCTTATTAAATAAATTTTAAAAAATAGATTTTTATTTAAAGATTCGTTTTAATCGAATTAAAAATTCATTAATTGTTTTATTTGAACAACTCAGAACTAACCGAAACCATTTATTTTTTAAATCATAAAAATCATCATTAAATTTTACTAAAAGTTTCTCTTGAAAAAAGCGTTTTTTATAAAATGCTAATGTTTTTTTATCATCATTAATTAAAATAACAGTGGCAAAACTGCTTGGCATTGCCATTATTGTTAGTGGTAAATGGTTTTCCCGAATAAAACATTCAATAATTTTATAGTTTTCTTGAAAGATTAAATGTAATTTATCAATTCATTTTGCCCCTTTTGCTGAATAAACAGCTTTTGTAACTTCGGTTCCAAAAATATCACCTTCGTATAACCAATTTTTTTGATAATACTGATAAATTTTTTGCCGTAGTTCTTGGTTAGGGCAAATAAAATAGCCAGTTGCTAACCCCCCGATGTTAAAACCCTTGCTGGGAGTGGTACATACAATTACATTATTAAATAATTTTTGATCACTAAGATTAAGAACTGAATTAAAACCTTGGGCATTAGTTAATAAATCTCCCCCACTTTCATCAGATATTAAAATAACATTATTTTGATAACAGATATTAGCAATTTTTGTTAACTCCTCAACTGTCCATAACTTTCCCCCGGGATTCATCGGGTTACAAAGCAAAAATGCTTTTACCATCGGATCACGCAACTGTTCATTCAAAGCATTAAAATCAAATTCAAATTTATTATTTTTAATTTGTAATTCATTAAAAATAACTTCTCGATAATTAAAAGTACAAATTTTTGGCAGTGCTGAGCGCACTGGACTTGTAATTACAAACTTAGCTCCCACATGACTAATCTGGCGAATAATAGCTACAATCCCCAACAATTCACCATAACAATAATTAATCCACTCTTGTTTTAATTCCACATTTTTTCGAATTTTATATCATTTAATAATACTCTGGTAATATTCATCATCTAGAACAATATAACTAAGTGACTTAAACCGGCATCGTCTAATGATTTGGCTAAAGATAAAATTCGGTGTTGGAAAATCTAAATCAGTAAGTTGACTGGCAATAAAACTTTCATCACTTCCATATTTTTCTTTTAAATATTTTAAGTTCCATCGCCGGTCATTTGAATTTTTTCTATTTATTTCTTTCATTTATAAATAAACCTCCCGCCTTAATTTTAATTTTTCTGTAAAATTATTACAACTTTATTGTGTTAATATAAAAAAATATCTAATTTTAGACTGGCATCTTAAAACAAAAAAGAAGCGCTAAAAGCGCTTCTGTTGATAAATTTCTGTTGAATATCCTTTATATAATTAAAATGTTCAACACTTATTTTTAAAAATTATTATCCCCGCAGGGTTATCCAATTGTAACATCTTCTTCAACATAACTGTATTCTTTGTCCCCTGTTCCTTTAATTGAAACTAATAAGGTTGAAGAAATTCCCAACTGTCCAATAAACATGTTGGCAATTAATAATAATAAACTAAAGGCGCCCAAGCCATAGGTTTGTAAAAAATTAAAGGTATTTAGACCCGTTGTCCCAAAAGCACTACATACCACAAATAAAATATTTAAATAATCTAAGGTTGGGTTTTCAATACTAATTCCTAAAACTGTTCCACCGACCAGCATTACGGAAATAATGGTTACTACTAAGGCTCGCTTAACAGTTTCATTCGGAATTTTCCGTTTGAACGCATTGACACTATTATTATTCCGCATAATGGACCAAATGGTAATTAGGACAATTGCAAAGGTAGTTGTCCGAATTCCCCCAGCTGTTGAAGAAGGCGCTGATCCAATAAACATCATAATTGACATAATTGCTCGTGACCCTGGTAATAATTTAGTACAATCAATTGTTGAAAAACCAGCATTCCGTGTTGACATGGTATTGAATAAAATATTCATAAACCCGTTCCATTTAGTTGGTGCATCCCGTAAAATTGTTTCAATATAAACAGTATTTCCAAAAGCATCCATTGTTGTCATATTTAAATTAACATATTCCACTAACCAAACTAAGAATACTCCGACAATGGATACTAACGAATAAGATATAAAGTTAATTTTGGTGAATAAACTAAATTTTACTTTTTCTTTTCGTTTTCAAGCCGCAATTTTTCTTTTAATATCATAAAAGGTTGGAAAACCAATTCCTCCCATTACAAATTCAATCATAAAAATAAATTGTAAAAAGTAATTAGTATTATAAGGCATTAAAGAAGAATTTCCAACAATATCAAACCCCGCATTGTTAATGGCCGAAATTGAATGGAAAACACCACTTCATAAACTGGCTCAAAACCGGTGGTATGTGACATTATCAATCATAAATTTTCCCGCCGTACTTCCGGGTGAAAAGTAAAAGTTAAAAAACAGTAAAATGGCCGCAATTACTTCAACAATAATTAGAAAGTAAAAACTACTTTTAATTAAATCTAAGGTGTGACCAAAACTATTATTTCCCCGCTCACCTTGTACTAACATCCGGTCTTTAATTGAAATTTTACGACCTAATAAAACTAAGATCATAATTTTAAAGGTTAAAACCCCAAAACCACCAAACTGAATTAAAATAATAATAATTAATTGGCCAAAAAAGGTATAATCAGCAGCAGTAACTGGAATTGTTAGTCCAGTGTCAGAAAAAGCACTCGAGGCAGTAAACAATCCAATTAAGAAATTTCAGCGAAAATCATATTGCCCTAGGGGAGTTCCACTCCCATCGGTAATGTCCCGGGCACCATTATAGACAACCCCCGGAATACATAATAAGAATCCGGAAATTAAAACTACTAAAACATAAATTAAAAATAGTTTCCCTGCTACTTTTGAAAAGGGAATAAAATGAATTCTCCTTTTTTTAATTGGTGCAGCGATATCGTCTTCATTGCGTTGATTTAAAAGTTCTTTTCTTTTTTTAAAGATATTTTTAAAAAAAGGCTGATAAACTCTCATAGACTATACCTCTATTCAAATATAATATTAATATTATACCAACATTCTCTATAAAGTACCAAAGATTGCTTATAATTTTAAAAATAGTATAATTAAGCGTGATAAGGAGAGTGATAGGATGGCTCGTAAAAAAAGTTTTGCAATAATTGGATTAAGTAACTTCGGAAAAGCGGTTATTGATACCTTAGTTGCTAAAAAACAACATGTCATGGTGTTTGACGCTGACCAAGCAAAAGTTAATAACATGATTGCCAGTTATGAACAAATTGATGGGGTAGCCTTAGACTCAACCATTAAAGCCAATTTAATTGAACAAGGCGTAGACCAATACGATACTGTTATTGTAACAATGGCTACCAATATTGAAGCTAGTGTTTTAACAATTATTAGTTTACAAGACATTGGGGTTAATAACATCATTGCGAAGTCAAAAGATTCGCGTCATGCCCGAATTTTAAAAGCCTTAGGAATTACTAATATTGTCCAACCTGATCTTATTGCCGGAAACATTATTGCCGCCAAAGCAATGTTTGATGTTGCAATTGAAATGCAAACAGTTGATGAAAACTATGCTTCAGTTGTGATTAAAGTAACCGAACCATCAATTGATGGTAGTTCATTGTTAGACTTACGGTTAATTAATAACAAAGATTACAACATTGTCCATATTAAAAGAAAAGGAAAAGTTATCTTGCCGGGGGATGTTGACAGTTTAAAACTTGGGGATGAATTATTATTTATTGCTAAAATTAATGCAATTAATGATTTAACAACCAAATTACAAGCTGTTGAAGAACCAACCGAAGCAGATAAATAATTATCTTAAAAAAATAACCACCAATAAGTTATCTTACTGGTGGTTAATTTTTTTATAATGGACTAAAGCATCACGAAGCATTTTAGACTTATTTTCCACAATTAATAAATGGGGATTTTCATCATCAACCGCAGTTTGCGCCCCATATTTAATAATTAAACCCTTAATAATATCTTGGACACCCCCGGCGTTTTCAGCAAAATCAATATATAAATACTTGTTAGATTTGCCTACTCATGCTGTATGTTTAACTGAATTTAAAGTATTATAAATCCGCTCTAAGAGATCTAATTCCTGGTCTGAAATTTTGTGGGTTGATGGGAATTATCACTAGCAAGATTAACTTCTTCTGGCGTTGCTAATGTTGGTTCTTTCGGAACATTTGGTAGTTTTTTTAAGGTTGCTAGTTCTATACTAATAGGTACTAGTAAAATTAAATATGTTCCCAAACAAATCCACAATAAAATATCATAAACTTCTAATTTTGTTGTTCATTCTAAAAAATTAAAGCCTGGTTTAGCCAAAATTTCAGAATTACTAGCACCCGAGGGAATAATTGCAGTTGCCCCCGCCATGTCTGTTTGATGGTTAATTAAACTTGTGAATAAAATAAAGAATGAATAAAAACCTAACACAATCGTAAAACTAAATAGTCATTTCAAATCATTGGGACTTGGTTCACCATTCTGGTTTAATTTTGCCCATAATTTAAAACTCCGGAAAATTATGATTAATCCTAAAATAGCAGGAATGATAAAAATAAAAGCAACTTTTGCTTGCACTGGTTGATATAAGAGTACAAATAATTTGTCTTTTTCTTCTGCTGGTAAGTTTGGATTAATCATTGTATTGTCAATAATGTAACCAATCGCCGCCGCAAAAACAGCAAAAGTACTAATTGAAAATAACGCAAAGAAAATAATTGCGCAGATTACTTTTTTATAATATGTCTCACTTCTCATTTCTAAAGTTTCCTATGGTCTTTCTATTTTTCAGTATTTTTACATATTAAATATAGCACTTTATATCAGCGATTAGAATAAGATTTTAATAAAAATCATATTTTTAATTAATTTCGTGAAAATAAAAAGGGAAATCAATATTCATTAGTTAAACAACTATTGAGGTAATAGTTATAAAACTAACTAAGTTAATATTTTAGCGAGAAGAACTGCCAGGAAGATTTTGATTAAGATTAATTGTAGTATCTATTGATTTCATTTTATTTTTTTGTTCCACTTTTTTAATTAGTATTTTTTTAAGTTTATTTAAATTTTTTAATTCTGGATGTTGTTCACTTATTTGCTCTAAAATTTTGGTTTCTAGAAATTTATAAATTATAATTTTTTCAAATCTTTCTACACCAGTATTATTAGGATGATAACCAAAAATTTCTTTTAAATCCCTTAACATATTAAATTCATCTGGACAGTAGATTTTTAAATTATTTCTTATTTTTACACTCGCTAAACAACTTTGTAAATTTTTTCAATTTCATTTTTCTAATTGAGGTTTTGAAGAAACATTAATTAATTCATTAATATCAATCCTAATTGAAGAGTACGTACTTAAAAAATTTACTGTATTTATCAATGTTGTTCTCATATCTTTTTTATTAGCACATTTTCAAAGGAATAATTTTTCTTGTTCCAGAGGAATTAATTCTTTTCCTGTAAGAAAATATGGGCAGATTTCATCATAATCTAATTCCCTAAATTTAATATAATTATTAATAATATTTTTTCACTCCTTAAATAATTCTAATATTTTTTCACTAATATTGTTGTTAAAAATATTAAAGTTATTTAGGAGCGATTGGTGGTCTACTGCTAATAATCCTTGAATTTCCCTTCATTCATTATTTAATATTAGATTTTCAATTTCGTTGTGTTCATTAAAAGTTGCTAAAATTTTTTTATAAAAATTCCAAAATATGCCGCTAATAAACTTCAACATTATGAAATCAGGATTTTGTGAATAATTTAAATTCTTAAAATAAATTATAAATTGTGATTGAATATTTAAGAGCAAATTATTTTTTTCTTCTATTGTATAGTTGCTTTTTATAATGGAATGAATATTATCAGATAAATACTCATTAAAACTACAAAGCTCTTCAAAAACTATGAATAAATTTTTAAAATTTTCAAAAATTAGTTCTTGGAGATTATCTATCTCATTTGTCACAAAGTTATGTGAGGATTTTATTCCCACAAAATAAGTATCTGTTAAAATATTTAGAGAATTTTTATTTAAATAAAAATTATTTAAAATTTCTTGATAATGACTATTATCTCATTCATCACCTTTCGGTATGTCAACAGTATTGTAGTCCTTAATTTTTTGGAAGAAAAGATCTAAGTTGTTAAGACATTCATTGTAAGTAAATAATAAATTCGATAAACTACTTCTGTTATTATCATCAATTATTGAAGTAATATAAACACCTAAATTAAACGTATAATATTTTAAAATTTCATTTAAATATTCTTTAAAAAAATAAAATAAAGTTTCTTTTTTAGATTTTAATTCTTGTTCTGTTTTTATCTTCTTTCCAAATTTTTTATTTCTATATTTAAAAAAATTGTCAATTTGCTCAATATTCATAAGTTATCCGCTCCTTTATAACGATAGTTTTTCAAAAAAACCTGATTATTATTAACTATAAATGGATAGTTAAGAATTAAATCAGGCATTATGTATACTCTATTGAGATATTTAATTAAATAGTGAATAATTTTATTATTCATTTTAATTATAGTTATTTAAATAAATTTAAAATAAAAAAATAAATTTATTTTTGGACATTTAATTAGTTTACAATCATTAATTAAGATTATGTTCAGAATTAAAAAATTGAATCTTTCTTAAAAATGATTCAATTCTTTCCTTGTAGTTATCATTAAATTAGCTATGTGTTTTTTTTCTTCGTAATTAACTCAAGAACAACTTGTTGACCAATTTCAGGTGCTACTTGTCCTTTGGTTAATTTCATTAACTCACCCATAAAAAATTTAATCACCCGTTCAGGACGTTCATCATATTGTGTTAAAATTGCTAGGTTGTTTTCAATTACTGGAGTAATAATATTAATAATTTCTTGGGGATCAGTAATTTGTTTTAATCCTAATTTAGCAACTAAAATTTCTGGTTTAACATCCGTCGTTAAAATATGGGTTAACACGGTTTTTGCTTGTTTAGTCGAAATGATATTTTTAACAATTAAATCAATCATTTCACTTAAATTAGCAGGTGTTAATTTTGTTTCCTTAATAGTAATATTTTTGGCATTTAAATAGGCCGAAATATCACCAATTAAATAATTGGCGACCATTTCATAATTAGAATTATTTTTTACACTTGCTTCAAAAAAGTTCATTAAATCATAATCCTGTAAGAGCACTTCAATGTCGCTCTCTTTTAAATGGTATTCTTCTCGATAGCGTTGACGTTTTTGATTAGGTAATTCTGGGGCCGAGGCCAAAATTTTGGTAATTCATGTTTCATCTAGTTTGATCGGAAAAATATTAGGTTCAGAAAAATATTTATAATCGGTGGCATCTGTTTTTTTTCGCATTAAAACTGTTTCTTTAGTTTTTTCATCGAATCGGCGTGTTTCTTGTTCCACAACCCCACCACTCAGAATAATTTGGGTTTGGCGTTTAATTTCAAATTCAATTGCTTTTTCAACATTATTAATTGAATTTAAGTTTTTAATTTCTACTTTGTTCCCTAATTGATTGCTTCCCGATGGGCGTAAGGAAATATTAACATCACAACGCAAAGAACCTTCATTCATTTTGGCATCACTAACATTTAAATATAATAGAATTTCGCGTAAGGCTTCAACATATTTTTTTGCTTGATAAGCACTGCGTAAAACTGGGCGAGTTACAATCTCAATCAATCCAATTCCTGCCCGGTTATAGTCTAATAATGTTTTATCAGCTAAATGTAATTGTTTTGCCGTATCTTCTTCAATATGTAAACGTTCAATTTCTATATTTGAGGGTTGATTATTTTCATTTATTATAGTTAAAAAACCATTTTTCCCAATTGGAAAATATTGTTGGGTAATTTGAAAACCCTTGGCTAAATCCGGATAGTAATAGTTCTTACGGTCAAACTGAACAATTGGATCAATTTCTAAATTTAACGCTTGACAAGCTAATAAGGCTAAAGCTACCCCTTGCTTATTAACCGTTGGCATCGCCCCTGGATAACCCATATCCATGATATTTACCATCGTGTTAGCAGGAGCATCATAACTAACTGGCCCTTTTGAAAACATTTTTGTTTTGGTTTTTAATTCCACATGGTTTTCAATACCAATAACAACTTCAAAATTATGCATTATTTAATGCCCCCTTTCTTGCTTGGCACCACAAGATTTTTTAAACCAATAATATCTTCTAATAAATAACCTGCATTTAAAACTGCTTGGTCATTAAATGGTTTGGCATTAATATTAATCCCAATTGGCAACTCATTAATTAAAGCTAGTGGAATTGTTAAAGATGGGTTTCCCATAAAGTTAGCTAATACTAAAACATCATCAATATAATGCTCAACATCTTCCTCTTTTAAAACTTGTTGTTTAATATCAGCAATTTTAGGGGCAACGTCACTAGCCGAAGGCAACAATAAAATGTCATACTGACGAAAGATTTTTTCGAGTTCGCTAACTATTAACCGGCGAACTCTTTTTGCTTTCAAAAATAATAATGTTTGGTTTTTTCGAGTTAAAGCATATGAACCAATAACATCTCTTCTTTTGACAACATCGCCAAAACCTTTTCCCCGCGAATTCATCATTACTTCTTCATAACTATTACCTTCTTGGCGGACTCCAAAATTAATTCCATCTAAATTTGAATGACTACTTACTGCTTCAGCAAAGGAAATAATCATATAAACTGGTAATAATGCTTTCAAGAGATCTTCAGGAAAATCAATTGCTGTTAAACTAATATTATGAGCAGTTAACTTCTGATATAAATCTTCATAAATTGCTTTAATCGGTGCAGGTAACTGCTGATGAATTTGTTTAATATATGCAAATTGATAGTGCTTAATATCACTTGTTAAGTTTTGATAATAATTTTGCTGATCACTTGGTAATGAAGTCGCATCCTTATCATCTTGTTTTGCTAAATAATCTAAAACAATTGCACAGTCTTCAACTGTTCTGGTAAAATACCCAACCGTATCTAGCGATGGTGCATAAGGAAATAAACCAAAGCGCGATAAAATCCCATAAGTTGGTTTTAAACCAACAATTCCTGTATAACTAGCTGGTTTTCGAATTGAATCACCAGTATCAGAACCAAGGGTAAAGGGAACAACCCCCGCGGCAACTAATGCAGCAGACCCCGAAGAAGATCCCCCTGTAATTCTAGTTTTATCCCAAGGGTTTAAAACTTCCCCAGTATGAGCATATAACCCATGGCCTCCCATTCCTAATTCATCAAGAGCTGTCTTTCCTAACAAGATGGCATTGTTATCAGCCAAAATTTTAACAACTTCAGCATCATAAGGAGGGATGAAATTATCTAAAATGTGGGAACTAGCTGTGGTACGGATATTTTTTGTTGCAAAATTATCTTTGGCAAAATATGGAATTGCAAAAAGATAATCATCTGCTTTAATTTCTAGTGCTTCTAATTCTTTGGCAACTTTTAAAGCCTCAGTTTTTAGAATTGTTACTGTTGCATTTAAATTCTGATGACTTTCTAACGCTTGAAAAGCAGTTGTGATAATTTCGGTGGGAGTTATTTTTCCTTGCAATAATAATTCATGTAATTCTTTAATTGTATAATAATTCATTTTTTACTTAACCACCTTATTAATCACAATATAATCATCTTCAACAACTGGGGCATTTGCTAATAATTCTGCTTGGGGAACTTGTTCAATTTCCTCATCATCGCGTAAACCTGTTACTGTAATTTCAAAAGGAAAGTGCATTGAATGAACATTTGTTGTATCAATTTTTTGCACTAAATCCATTTGTTTCAAAATAACATCAAATTCATTACTTAACTTTTCTAATTCTTGTTCTGATAAATCAAGCATAATATTATGCGCTAACTGGCGCAACTTTTCTTTATCAATTCTTGCCATTTTAAATTTCCTTTCTGCTATGAATTTAATAATTTATTAAAATCCTCTTCACTTATTATTTTAACATTTAATTTCGCTGCTTTGGTAATTTTACTTCCTGGATCAGTTCCTGCTAACACAAAAGTTGTTTTACTACTTACACTATCTGAAGTTGCCCCTCCCATACTTTCAATCAAATCTTTGAAATATTCACGGGGTTTTGATAAAGTACCAGTAATTACAAAACGATAATTTTCAAATTTATTAGAATTATTATTAGTACTTGGTTGATATGTCATATTAATTCCTAACTGCGCTAGTTTTTTTACTTCGTTAATATTTTCTGCAATTTTGAAATAATCAACAACACTAGTTGCCACAATCGGACCAACATCATTAATAGTTGCCAACTCTTCAAAAGTAGCTGATGCAATCATTTCCATTGTTAAAAATTTTCGCGCAATTAATTTGGCGGTTTTTTGCCCCACATGACGAATCCCTAACCCAAATAATAATTTCTCCAAGGAATTAGTTTTTGAATTATTAATTGAATTAATCATATTTTGATATGATTTTTCACCAAAGTTCTCTAACTCCACTATTTCTTGGTGGTATTTTTCTAATTCATACAAGTTACTAAAACTTTTTAAATAATTTAAATTAAATAATTTTTCAATAATTTTTTCACTAATTCCCTCAATATTCATCGCATTGCGTGAGCAAAAATGTTCTAATGATCTGGTGATTTTTTTACTACATAAAGAATTAATACAGTACTGATCAACTTCTCCTGCTGTCCGTTCTAATAATGAATGACATACCGGGCAATGGGTGGCTTCTTGTCACTTTTTAGCATTTTTACTTCTTTTTTCTGGTAAATAACTGATTACTTCTGGAATAATATCACCCGCTTTTTTAACTTTGACATCATCACCAATACGAATATCTTTATCAATAATAAAAGAAGCATTATGTAATGTTGCAGCTTTAACAATGGTTCCGGCAATCCGCACAGGTTCTAACTGCGCATTATAAGTGATCCGCCCAGTTCTTCCAACAGATGGAAAGATATTTAGAATTTTGGTAATGACAATTTCGGCTGGGAATTTATAGGCAATTGCTCATTTAGGGTTTTTAGCTGTATACCCAATTCGGTTATATAAACTTAAATCATTGACTTTAATAACAATTCCATCAATTTCATATTCTAAATCTTCACGTTTTGCCTGGTATGTTTGAACATAGTCTCATACTTCATCAATATTTTTACAAACACGAAACTCCTTATTAATTTTAAACTTTAAAGCAGCTAAGCGTTGTAAAGCTTCACTTTGGGTTTTAATCCCATCATTAGTAGCATTAACATAGTAATATAAAAAAGCACTTAAATTTCGTTTTGCAATAATACTTGAATCTAACTGACGTAATGTTCCGGCAGCAGCATTGCGAGGATTAGCAAATAATGGCTCTTCATTTGCTTCGCGTTCTTTATTAATTTTTTCAAAATCATTTTTTGATAAATAAACTTCGCCACGGACAGTTAAATTTTCCTGGTCAATTTTTAACGGAACTGATCTAATCTTTTTAATATTAACAGTTACATCTTCTCCCGTTGTACCATCCCCGCGGGTCGCTCCAATTTTTAATAAATGATTTTCATAAATTAATGATATTGATAACCCATCAATCTTTAACTCACAAGTGTATTCAATTTCACTTAATCCTGTTAGTTCCTTAATTTGGTCATCAAAATGGTGGAGATCCTCCAAGTTAAAAGCATTAGCCAAACTTAGCATTGGGCTTTGGTGCTCATATTTATTAAATTTATCGCTTACTTCTCCTGATACTCGTTGGGTCGGTGAATCAAAAGTAATTAATTCACGATGTTCAGTTTCTAACGCCATTAATTCTTGCATAGCCCGGTCGTATTCCTGGTCACTAACACTTGGATTATCTAAAACATAATATTCATAATTTCATTTGTTGATTTGTTCTTTTAAAAATTCCACTCGTTTTTGTGCTTCATTAAAATTCATAGAGTCCTCCTATTTTCTAGTTGTCTTTGCTTTATGCTTAAAAGTTAGTTTCTTAGGGGGTGGAAAAAATCGGCTTAGCTTAAAATTAAACGGTTTTGTTTTAATTGCATAAACTGTTGTATTAATGGCAACTAACAAGGCGACAATGAAAACTGTTGCATTATTTAATAACGCTTGACTATTGAAAATCCAAATTAAGAATCGTCCCACTAAAGGGTTGAAAAAAGAAACTGTTAATATTGATAGCATCGTAATTTGGGTTTTAGCGACAAAGTTGGGAATTCTCTCCATAAATAAAATCCAAATTAAAGCAAAACCTAAAAAGAAGAAAGAAATTGAAATAAAAACAGTATCCGTAATTTCGCGTCATCTTCCTAATTCTAACTGCACAAATAACGGCTGGGCAATTTTTTCAAGGGTTCAAAAATCCAAATTAATCTGATTTGTCGCTAAAACAATCACCACCGAAATAATGGTAAAAATAGTGGGAATGACAAAAATAAATCCTCTCCGACGTTCATAAATTGCAAACTCAATTTCGCGAATTCTTGTGTAATTTCGGTACAATAAAAAGGCGATGAATAGCATTAATAATAGTAATGCTAAAAAAATAAAGATTAATAACAAGTTTTTTAATCGGGCATTATAAACAATAAAACAAATACTTGATACAGCACTAAATTTTACAAAATCTTTTAAGAAATTTGTCCGAAATCGTAAAATACTAATTCAAGTTGTTACATAAATAGTAAATAAAATAATATAACTAGCATCTCAGTCAAAAGTTATGTAACTCGCAAAAATAAATCCAATAATTCAAGGCATATTACGGCTGCGATATTCCCGGTTGGTGTAAATACTAATAAGGATAAATAACACAAAAAATAAATTAGTTAACATATTTTCGGGGTGTCAAGCATCATAACCAAAATAATAAATTAATAGTTTCGAAGCTAATAAAGTAACCAGGGATAATGAACCAATAATAATTTTATTACTATTTTTTTTTGAAAAATTATTTAGTAAGGTAATAAAAATAGAAGCAAATAATAAGGCATCAAAAATATCCAATAAATTAGTAGTAATATCAATTGGATTTAATTTTGTCATTGCAAATCACATTGAAACATTCGTAAACCATGGTACGGCTGATAAGGTAGAATTCGCACTTAAAGTAACCTCTGAATTTAAATTAAAAATAACCCTTCCGTTATCAAAATTAAAATTATAGAAGGTTAATACAAAACTATTACTCAAATTTTGTCCAGAAGGAGTAATAAATAAATTTTTTAAGTAGTATAAAAAGATAAACATTGTAAAAACCAACACAAATAATAAGTGGTTCCAGTCTAATAAGCGATAATTAAATCAAAAGCGCACAAATAACAATAAAATAACTGCGTATAAAATATTAATTGCTAATAAATAATAAACTAAAACAATATATTTTAAATTACCAATAAACTCCAAGGGAATTAATAAAAAAGCAATTGTGGCAAAATAAAAGAAAAAACCCATAATCATACTTAAATAAATATTACGAGTTCTAATTTTTAACAAGTCAGCCAAAATTGTTCCCGTCGAAGAGAAAACTCAATAATAATATAAGAAAAATACAATTGCAATTAAAATTAGCTTTGTCATTAATTTCTCACCTTTCTCTTAGATTATAACAAAAAAAAGAATGATAATTTTTATCATTCTTGTGAATTGGCATTAAATTATCTTTGACAAGTCTTATTTAATAATCGCAATTACATCTCCTTGGCTAACTTTTCCTTTTTTAACAACTTCAATTGTTTTCCCATTCATTGAATCAGGAGTGAAAACCATTGGAGTATCTAAACTAGGTACTTTGTCTTTAATTTTATCTAAGTCAACATTACATAATAAATCACCTTGACTAACTGCTTGATCTTGTTTAACTTTAATATCAAACCCTTCACCATTTAAAGAAACAGTGTCCATCCCAACATGCAATAACATTTCAACTCCTGATTTATGCTTAATTCCATAAGCATGGCCAGTCGGGAAAACTGTCATTAATTTACCTTCCATTGGAGCCACAAAATTTCCTTTCGCTGGTTTAATTCCTAAACCATCTCCTAACATTTTTTGTGAAAAAATTTCATCTGTTACTTCTTCAATTGCAATAACTTCACCATCAACGGGTGCGATAATTTGAATTTCTTTATTTTTATGTCCGAATAATCCCATAAAAATTCCCTCCTCTAATGTACTTTGAATATATAACTACATTAAGTATACTACCAAATAAAAGAAAAATGCTAGACTTTCCCACTAAAAATGTCAAAATTGTACATTTTATGTTATTTTTGGAAAATTAATATTTTTTAAAATTAAATATCTTAAATTAATTTCGTGAAAATGTTTAATTAAATCATGTTTAATAAATTATTTTTTTTAGATATTGATCTTTTTTATTTTCATCAATAAATTTAAATCATTAAAAATATGAACTATTTTAATTTTTAGTATAATTTTAATTAATGATTATAAACTAATTAAATGTCCAAAAATAAATTTATTTTTTTATTTTAAATTTATTTAAATAACTATAATTAAAATGAATAAGAAAATTATTCATAACATAACTAAATATTTCAATAGAGTATATATAATGCCTGATTTTACCCTTAACTATCCATTTATAGTTAATAATAATCAGGTTTTTATTTTGAAAAACTATCGTTATAAAGGAGCGGATAACTTATGAATATTGAGCAAATTGACAATTTTTTTAAATATAGAAATAAAAAATTTGGAAAGAAGATAAAAACAAAACAAAAATTAAAATCTAAAAAAGAAACTTTATTTTATTTTTTTAAATAATATTTAAATGAAATTTTAAAATATTATACGTTTAATTTAGGTGTTTATATTACTTCAATAATTGATGATAATAACAGAAGTAGTTTATCGAATTTATTATTTACTTACAATGAATGTCTTAACAACTTAGATCTTTTCTTCCAAAAAATTAAGGACTACAATACTGTTGACATACCGAAAGGTGATGAATGAGATAATAGTCATTATCAAGAAATTTTAAATAATTTTTATTTAAATAAAAATTCTCTAAATATTTTAACAGATACTTATTTTGTGGGAATAAAATCCTCACATAACTTTGTGACAAATGAGATAGATAATCTCCAAGAACTAATTTTTGAAAATTTTAAAAATTTATTCATAGTTTTTGAAGAGCTTTGTAGTTTTAATGAGTATTTATCTGATAATATTCATTCCATTATAAAAAGCAACTATACAATAGAAGAAAAAAATAATTTGCTCTTAAATATTCAATCACAATTTATAATTTATTTTAAGAATTTAAATTATTCACAAAATCCTGATTTCATAATGTTGAAGTTTATTAGCGGCATATTTTGGAATTTTTATAAAAAAATTTTAGCAACTTTTAATGAACACAACGAAATTGAAAATCTAATATTAAATAATGAATGAAGGGAAATTCAAGGATTATTAGCAGTAGACCACCAATCGCTCCTAAATAACTTTAATATTTTTAACAACAATATTAGTGAAAAAATATTAGAATTATTTAAGGAGTGAAAAAATATTATTAATAATTATATTAAATTTAGGGAATTAGATTATGATGAAATCTGCCCATATTTTCTTACAGGAAAAGAATTAATTCCTCTGGAACAAGAAAAATTATTCCTTTGAAAATGTGCTAATAAAAAAGATATGAGAACAACATTGATAAATACAGTCAATTTTTTAAGTACGTACTCTTCAATTAGGATTGATATTAATGAATTAATTAATGTTTCTTCAAAACCTCAATTAGAAAAATGAAATTGAAAAAATTTACAAAGTTGTTTAGCGAGTGTAAAAATAAGAAATAATTTAAAAATCTACTGTCCAGATGAATTTAATATGTTAAGGGATTTAAAAGAAATTTTTGGTTATCATCCTAATAATACTGGTGTAGAAAGATTTGAAAAAATTATAATTTATAAATTTCTAGAAACCAAAATTTTAGAGCAAATAAGTGAACAACATCCAGAATTAAAAAATTTAAATAAACTTAAAAAAATACTAATTAAAAAAGTGGAACAAAAAAATAAAATGAAATCAATAGATACTATGATTAATTCTGATAAAAATATCCCATACAGTTTTTCTCGCTAAAATATTAACTTAGTTAGTTTCATAACTACCTTTTCAATAACTATTTAACTAGTAAATATTAATCATTATTTTTATTTTCACAAAATTAATTAAAATATGTAAAATTATTGAAAAAATTAAACAAAATTTAAATTTAATAATCACAATTTTATAGCCAATAAGAATTGATAAAATTAATTATATTAAAAAATTAATGAAAAAGGAATTTTATTATGAAAAGTATTTTAAAATTATTATTTTCTTTCACAATAGCAACCCCAATTCCACTAAATATTATTAGTTGCTATCCAACAATTAACCACGATGATAAGAGTACTATTAATGTGGAATTGGACCCATATTTGTATCAATATTATACCCCCATTAATAATTTGGGTGGTTCATCATTAATTAAAACTTTAGCAAATTTAATTACTACAACCCAACACCCAATAACATATAAAGAAGTTTGAACTGTCTTTAATGCAGCTTATCAAGACAAATTTTATAAAAAGGATAACTCAATTATTGATGTCTACTCCACAGTTTTTCATGGTGAATCCCCTTACACATACCAACCACAAAAAGATCAATGCCATGGTCAACCTGTTAGTGGCGAAGGAACTTGTTATAACCGGGAACATATTATCCCCCAGTCCCTTTTTAAAAAACGAATGCCTATGGTGGCTGATGCCTACCATATCCTCCCTAGTGATGCTTTTGTAAATAATAAGCGAGCAGATTATCCCCATGATGTTGTAGTAACTGCTACTTTCCGAAGTAAAAATGGCAGTAAATATGGAACAAATGCAAATGGTGAAACTGTTTTTGAACCCACAAATGACTTTAAAGGAATAGTAGCTCGTTCATATTTATACTTTGCAATCCGTTACTATAATCAAATTCCTAATAATTGAGGATGAATCAAACATAGTTACCCTTTCATTAATGAACATTATTTAACCACTTATTTAAATTGAGCTAATAATTATCATCCTCAAGAATTTGAAATTTATAGCAATAATATTATTAGTAAATACCAACATAATCGAAATCCCTTCGTTGATTTACCAATTTTAACAAGTTTAATTTGAGATCCCGCGTTTCAAAATGAGCAGCTCCATTTAATTGAAAAAAGAACTAAAAACTAAGTTAATTAATAAAATCTTCAAATAATGATTTGAAGATTTTTAAATTTTTAATAAGAAAACTTATAGAAAAAAAATTGAAAATAATTAAAATAATTTTTACTATTCTAATCATTTTAAAACTATGTCAATTAGAATGAATCTGTCCGTATTTATTTAATTCCTTTGATATCTCTTACATGAATTCTATGATTTATCTGTATCAAAATATAATTGAGGTGATAGAACATGGCAAGAAAATCAAACTTCTTTTATGCTATTTATACTGTCAATGATGAATTTGTTAATGTTTATGAAAGTGTGGAAGATTTAATTGCTGAACAATTTGGCATTACAAAAGAACATCCCAAGTTCAAAAATAACTGCCAAGTAATTTTTAACTATATCTTTCGTCATAATAACCTCTACAACCAAACTAGTCATTATAAATGAAAAATATATAAATATAAAAAATAACATCCATTATTCATATGTGAACATTTTTAATAAATTACCCTGACAAAGGAAGTGCTAACAATGCCAATTGGAACCCGTAATACTGCTTTACTTTTTGATGTTAAACATCTACCCGTTACAAGATTACCCCGGGAAGAAAAACAAAAAAGTAATGATTTGTTTGGCCTAATCTTTGGTACAATTATTACTACTATTTTAGGAATTATCCTAGTTCCGATCGGTGGCGCGATTTTTGGCGCACTCGGAACTAGTTTAGCATTATCAACAACAACTACCGAAGTGTTAACTATAATTGGAGAAGTTGGAACTGATTTTTTAATCAATGAATTATATGATGTGATTAATAATGATGTTAGTGCTAGTAATTCATTACTAAATTTATTATTACCCTTGGGTGAAAGTAAAGTTGCCAAAGCAATCAAAAAAAATGGTCTTTGAAAAGGTCTTTCTAAAACAACCATTAAGAAACGCCAGTTATGATCAAAAATTATTACCGAAGGAAAACTTAGTTATGATTTAACAAAAATGATTAAGGATTATTTAAACCAACATGCTAAGCAAAATAATCCCATCCCTTATCATTTTACTAATCCTATTAATTTACAAAAAAATATTAACCAAAAATTAGGTTATCAAACAAAACAACTTAGTCAATTAGATTACTTTAATTATCAACAAATTACTTTAATTAAAAGAAAAGTTACTAACTTAATTACTAATCAACAATGAAAACAAGTTCCTAATAATTTTAAAATTAGGATGGATGATATTAATTATGTTAATAATATTTTAAATCCTCTTAACAAGACTTGGTCACAAATTATTGTCCTCGATTTTGCATCCTGGTTAACAATAATCAATGAATTAATTCAAAAAAATGTTAAACCACAAGATATTGCCAACATTAGTTTACTAAGAACACGTTATCTAACCCAGGAAAAATTAACATTAGGGTTAACTAGTAAATTTAACTTTTCAAAAAGGCTATTAAATAATTCAGCTGGAATTAAAAACCTGTTTGCGGAATTAAATGATGAAACTGAAAAATTAAGTTTAATAATTGATCAATTAGGATGAGAATTAAAAACTGATCAAACTAAGTTATTAACTTTAATTAATAGTTTTTTAAATAAAAATAGTGGTGATTTAACTTTAATAAATCAAGAAGTTCATTCTTTAGTTAAACCTATTAAATTCAAAAAGATTCTTAATTTACAAAAAACTACTGAAATTAATTTATCTTCATTAAAATATTTTAATAATTTCCCCCTTATTCAGCAAATTCCTAATTTACCAATTAATAATGTTAATAAGATTACAAAACCTTACCAATTAAAACAACAATTACAAAAATTAATTAAGACTTATGATTTAAAGTCACAGCAAGAAATTAAAAAGATTATTAGTAATTACCAACTAATTCTTTGAAAATTAAATAAATATTATGCTTGCCAAGAATATTACACTTTACAAAGAAAGGATGAGAAACAATGGCAAAATTTCTTTCGAATACCCAAAAGCAAAACCTTTTAAAAAATAAATTAACCACATCCAAAACTATTTTACAAAATTATGATATTAATAATTTTGATCATCTTCAAATGCTAACTAACTATGTTAGTGATCAACAAGCTAATAAATTTAATTCTACGGACTTAAATTTAACAATTGATTCTCAAGATGAATTAGTTACTAAAATTAAAAATTATTTAACAACAAATAATTTTTATCAACAAAATTGGTTAAATGAAAAAAGACTGTCGCAATGTGGCCGTGCTGCTTACTTAGTATATCAACATAATGATAGTTTACATTTTAAAACTGTCAAAGTTATTAATAGTACTGAAAATATCATTAACCAATTAACTACCTGTACAATTTTATTTCACCAATGGCAAGATGAAAATAACACTACACTAATAATGCATGCCACTTATCAATTAGTAACTGACCATGTCGAAGTTACTAGAAAAATTTATCAACTTGATGAAGAAGGAAGTTTATCATCAACCCCATTAGATTATGATCAACATAACTTTGACCAAAGTTTTGGGAAAACTGAAACTTTAAAAATTAATTATTTACCAATTATTATTTTTAAAAATACTCCTAATGGAGCAAAAGATTGCGAATACCAAATTGAAAAAATTAAAACATTAGATTTAATTTATGAACAAATTATTTTAGGAACAATTTTAAACAGTACCAAGTTCTTCTTAAACACTAATGGTATTATTGGAAATACCCAAGAACAAGTAAATAATATGATTCATAAATTTATTAAAAATAATATCTTAGTAATGGAAAATGACCCTGATCATAATCCTGATCCAATTAGTGCTATTATGGGAACTTTTAATCCAAAACCATTGACTAATTTATATTTAAAAACACAAAACCAATTATTAACAAATTTTAATTTAGAATTACCCGAAGAAAAAATAATTAAAGATCATACCATCACAATTACTAATCATAATGGTTTAGTAAATTTAACTAACCAAACTAAATTAGCATTACGTGCACAAGGATTAGCGGCCTTCATTAGTTTGTTATTAACTTTTGATAAAGATATTCTAAAAGCAAAAACATTTGCTCTGAAAGATAATACTGATAGTCTAAAAATCTTGGTGCAACTAAAAATTAATTCGGTTGGTTCATCACCATTATCTTAATAACTACCACAATGAAAAATATTAACGATAAAAATAATAAAGAACCACTCGGAAAAGATTTTTATATCGACCAAACCCCATTAGACTTTGCTAATCTCGCAGAAAGTAAAAGTGATGCTGACTTATCATTAATTTATGGTCCAGACCGGAAAAATAAATTATATATTTATTCTTTAAAACGTCTATTTGATAATAGTGAAAAACCAAGTTTAGAATTTGGTCCTAACATTGTTCAAATTAGATTTATTAACCCCGATGATGTTATTATTACTGATGCTTATGAAATTAATGACTTTCAAATTGATTTAAAAGAAATCCCCATTAATAATCCCCAAAAACAAGCAACTAAATATAGTGAAATTGATACTAAAGTAATGGTCTTCCAAAACCCCGCTACAATTAGTACTTATGACATTCGAGTAGTTTCCATTGATGAACCGGTTAATAACAACAATCTTGACAAATTATACATTATTGACCAATATAACCAGCCATGAAGTAACGGAGCAACAATTACCAAATTAGCTAATTTAACCTTGTTAAAAGACTTTAAAACAATTGATGGAAATGCAGTTATTGTTAAAATTCAAAAACCATTACCCCCTGATACGGAAATCACTGGAATTAAAATTAAAGCACCCAAAGCAATTAAATGAGGAAATATTAAATGTTGAGGGAATGTAGACGGAGAATATGGTTATCCCGAGCTTGCTATTAAAGATAAAATCCCCTTCCCGTTATTATCAATGCCAATTGAAACTGAACCTAAATTAAAAATTTTGCAACAATGACTTTCCCACCAAATTTTGCCTTGAGAATTAGCTAAAGAATTTTTAGTAGAAAAATCATGTTTAAGCTTAATTAACTTAGGTAAACAAACAGAAAAAACTACTAAATTATTTTTAGATAAAACTCGCATTACAAAAGCGAATGTTAGAATTAATTATTCAGGTCAATATTGGAAAGGTGATCGTTGAGGATGTCAGACTTTAAATCCTCATAATGAAACAAAAAATATCATAGGTTTAAATACAACTTCCTTAGACCATGGAGAATGTAGAATGAATTCTGAATATACTAGTCCAGATACTTATGATGGCGTAGAGTTAGAATTAAAAGATGCCCCTGTTATTACATCTTTGCAGCAAGTTTTGCTTGACATGTTAACTTATACATATAATTATAAAAAAAATTTTGACGGCGCAGATTATCAAAATGGAAGTCCCCAAAATGCTATTGCAAAATTGAAAGCAAAATTTGAAGGACAAAAACCAGAAAATGTTATCTCCAATATTTTAGAACACTGAAAACTAGAAAACCCTAATTATATTAATATTAAAGAAATACTAATTTTACAGCAAATTATTTTGTTACTTTCAAATTATATCTATTCAAACGAATCAATTAATAAGGGACTAAATGATGATGTTAAATTATTAAGTCCGTATTATTTTGAACTTGTATCAAAGCCTGAAAAAAAAGATGATAATTATTATGAATTTAAAGATTGTATAGTAATTTTAAAAAGTGAGTATTTTGATTTTACTGATCCTGAAAATATTAAATTTAAAGTTAATAATTTATCTACTAATAAAATTTTTAAATTAACTAATAATGAATTTAGTTGAATTTCTATTTCTAATTTTTTAGAAACAAATGACATTCCTTCTTTAATTCCACGCGATATAACATTGGCTTCCGGAGAATATGGAAAATATTTTACAAATTTAATTATCCCCAAAAATAAGTTAAATGAGGCCCTAAAACTATATGGTAGTGAAAATAATTTATATAATAAAATAAGTTGAATAAATAAAATATCAAATTTAGGAACTAATGAAATAATAGAATTTACATTACAAAAAAATATTACTAAGTTAAATTTAATTAATATATCATCCATTGATGGTAGTGGGAAATACGATATTGAATTAAAAACAAAAAATAGTTCAATTATTATTAAAGAAATTGATTTATTTACTAGTAATAATGAATTATTATCATTAATTAATATAAATTTATAAAAATAAAAATTTATTTTGTTATAATGTTGTTGAAAATAGGAAGGAAATTATTATGAATAAAAAATATCTTTGATTCGGAATTTTTATTGCTATTCTTAGTTTAGTAGCAATAATAATTGGAGGAATTTCATTATCAAAAATAAATAAATCTAAAATTAGTGACTATAAAACTTTTGAAAACTGAGATCATTCCGTTGTCTTTTGCAATGCTAACATATGAAAACATACAGGAAGTTCAACTCCTAGTGGAGTTTCATTATATTGTAGTGTAGATAAAACTGATGCTAGTGATGTTTTATGAGATGGAGTTTACCCTGATAAATATTTTGACTAATTATTAAAAAATAAATTAATATAATATAACTACCAAATTCCTAAAAATTTAAAAATATAATTTAAGTTAAGTTAGAAAATATAAAAGCATTTATTAAGAATATTAAATTAATTTCTTTATGTATAGATAAATTTTTATATTATTTTGTTATAATGGCCTTGAAAATAGGAAGGAAATTATTAGGAATAAAAAGTATCTTTGATTCGGAATTTTTATTGGTATTCTTAGTTTAGTAGCAATTATTATTGGAGGAATTTCACTTTCAAAAATTAATAAATCCGGAGTTGCTAATTATCAGACATATATGGAAAGAGATGGGAAAGTAATATTTTGTGGTTCAACAATCTGAGCTTATTATTCTGATTCTCATATGTCTCTAAGTTGTAGAAATAACCCATAATCAGGGGATGTTAAATGAAATGGAAAATATCCAGAGGGTTATTTTGATGTTTAAAAACATTATTTATTAATTAATATAATTTATATAATTATATTAATTTTTTTATTTAGTTAAAATTCTATAAAAAATCTAATAATTATAATCATTTTTTATTAATATCCGTTAAAATTAAAGTGTTCACATATGAGTAAAAAATTAGTATTCAAGTAAGGGTCCCCCATGATTAAAATAAATACGGACATTTTTATTTTTAAAATTAAGGAGATAAAAAAATGACTACTATTTTTAAGCGGCTATTATGGAACAAGAGGATTCTGCAAGTAAATAACCAACAACTTGCAGAATATTTCTTATAAAACTACCATTTTTAATCGATGGCTATGCCTTGATGAGCAGAAATACTTATTATAATATTAAATATTTTATTAGGTATTAGTAGTGGTTATGGTAGTGCAAAAATAGTTAATAAAAAGAAGGATAGTAAAACCTTAATAATTCCTAAAGAAATTAAAAAAATTAAAAAACAATTATATAAACTAAATAATAAGATAGAATTTCTTATTGATAATTTGACCCATCCTAAAGGTAACAATGAATAAAACTAAGTTAAAATTATTAACTTTAAAACTGCTTTATTATTTTTTAAATATCATTATGATAGGATTACCAAAAATAGTTAATTTATTAATTAAACAAATTAATAAATTACAAGCAAAAATTAAAACAGCTGGTGATCTCTTAGATGATGGTATAATAAATGATTCATTTGTTTAAATTATCATTGGTCTTAATTGTTATTTAATTTCTTTTCCTAAATGATGTAAGATTATTTACATCATTTTTTTATTTTAAATTTTTATCCTAATCATTTAAAATATTGCTATTTTAAAATTAAAGTGTTCACATATGAACAAAATCTTGTTATATATTAACATTTTTTAAATAAATCCGGACAATTTATTTTAAAAAGGAGATGAAACTACATGTCAATAATTAAACCTGAATTATGAGAAGGAGTAAGTTTACAAGAATATAATGAATCTTATCGTTTAACTGGTCCAATCAAGGAAGTACCATTAAAATACAATAAATTATATTCAAATGTTGAAGAATGATTTACCACTTTTGCGATCCAAGCACAAGATGATATCAATGCTTATTTAAATTTTATTTTTTATAAATTCCCCTATCATACTTTTAGAGACCAAAGAATTAAAGAAATTATTCGAAAAATGATTTACATTATGATTGAACATTGGTGTTTTAACAGAATTCCCATTGAATTTATTGTTACTGCTAACAATAGATCTAAAAATGGGAATAATTTTGAAGCTAGTTCAAATAATATTCTAAACTTACAAGGATTACATCCTAGTCGCATGAAAATTTATGGAGAATTAACTTCGCTGAAAAAGTTATTTGAAACATATAATGAAAACCCAAACGAAATTGATTTATCACAAATTGATTTAGAATTTTATTACACTAAGAGTGAAACAGATCAATTAATAAGTTTAGAAAAAAACGAAAGAAAAGAAAATGAAGAAAAATTAACAACAACTATTTTACAAAAACAATTAAAACTTTATAATGATGTAATATCATCAGAAGATTCAGAAGTAAAAAATTACAAAGGACCTATCACAAATTTAGTAATTAAGGGACCTGTCGCTACTGGATATGATCTTAATACAGAAACAGCTGTATTTGACATCTTTAATGAAATAGGACACATTGATGGTGACATTGTTCAACAGGGACAAACTTCCGATGAAAGTGGAGGGATACATGCTATTTCTGCTTTATGAGCTAAAAATCGCGAGCAAGATATTAACTTATTAAATAATAATGTTACTAATTTATCCAATAATTTAAAAGTTATTAATAATAATTTAATACATTTAGAAAATAGACTATTATTTAATAATGAATTATGGGAAGAAGTTAAAAATGAAGTGGGTATCCCATGAGTTGAAGATTTAGTTCCCATATATTTAAAATTTATTGTTGTCCCAACAGGTCTTGAAAACTGAGATGTTAAATGAATTTTTAATGTAAATTTTATAAAAACTAAACTTAATTGAGCATCAATATATTCCTCATCAGTTTTAAAAATGTTCCTTCCTTTCCAAACAAAAAGTTATGAAGCAAGTATTAAATGAGATGATTCTGATAAAGTATTTAGAATTGACATAGAAGACTCACAATGAGATTTAATTAAGATTAAATCTGTATATAAATATAAAGGAAACGATATTCCTTTTTAGGTAACTACTATACCATAATCAGCTGAAATTATTATTAGAAACATTATATTTTCTGCTATTTAGTAGCTATGGTTGAATAACATTACATAATTCAGAAACAAAAAATTCAAAAACTAATTATAAAAATAAAATTTAATATATACTATTTAACTATATGACTTAGATTTTTAATATACTTTTAACTAAATTAATTAATATTATTCTAAGATATATAAATTTTATTTCTTACAACAATGGGCTCTCAACCACATTATGTAACAATACTAGCAACGAGGCAATAAAACAAACTGTTACAATTGCAAATATAATAAAATATTTATTATTTTTAAAAGCTTCCCAGACAGTTGGTTTATGTGTTTGTTGTTCAAAAGCATTATGTTGACGGTGCTTTTTCCGGGATTGGTATTCTAACTTTCAGTATAAGATTCCAAAAACAATTGCTAACACACCAAAAATAACCACTAGGCTAATGGCGACTGGGACATATTATGATGATCCCAATATTAGTTAAGAAGTTAATCATCATTAAACCAACCTTTCGTAATAGCAGCAAAATAAAAATAACACTATTTTATTTAATAGTGTTATTTTAAATGAAAATCAATTATTTTAAAACATCTCCGGTTGCTTTTTCAACTAAATTAATAACTTCTTCACTAGTTTCACAACTTAAAACTGTTTCTGCTAATTTGGCCATTTCATTAGTATCCAATTTACTAATAATACTACGTGCACGTAAAATACTTGTGGCCGACATTGAGAAGTAATCTAATTTCATTCCCATTAAAATTGGAATCGCTAATGGTTCGCCGGCCATTTCCCCACACATTCCTACTCATTTGCCTTCTTTATGAGCACCATCAATAATAGTTTTTAATAAACGAAGAATTGATGGGTTGTATGGTTGGTACAGATATGAAACAAATTGACTCATTCGATCAGCAGCCATGGTATATTGAATTAAATCATTAGTTCCAATTGAGAAGAAATCAGCATGTTTAGCAAATTGGTCTGCTAAAACAGCGGCCGCAGGAACTTCCATCATCATTCCAATTTCGACATTATCGGCAACTTTATGTCCCTCTTTTAATAAATTAGCTTTTTCTTCTAAGGTAATTGCTTTTGCCTTTTTAAATTCATCAATAGTGGCAATCATTGGGAACATAATTCCTAATTTTCCAAAGGCACTTGCTCTTAATAACGCTCTTAACTGAGTACGGAAAACATCTTCGCGATCTAAACATAAACGAATGGCACGGTACCCTAAGAACGGATTCATTTCTTCGGGGAATTCAAAATATGATAATTTTTTGTCTCCCCCAATATCTAATGTTCTAATAATAACCGGGCGTCCTTGCATCCCTTCTAAGGCTGCTTTATATGCAACAAATTGTTCATCTTCAGTTGGGAAGTGATCATTATCCATGTATAAAAATTCACTTCGGAATAAACCTACTCCTTCTCCACCATTGTCTAATACTCCTTGAACATCTTTTGGGGAACCAATATTTCCTTCTAAGGTAAAGCCTTTAAAACCATCTTTAGAAACTGTTGGTTTATCTTTAAAAGTTAATAGTTCTTGTTGTTTTTTAATGAAAGCAGCTTTTTTATCAGTTCATTCTTTAATTTCATTAGGTTCTGGTTTTAGAATAACTTCCCCAGTTGTTCCATCAATAATAATGTCATCACCATGGTGAGCTAAGGTTGTAATATTTTTTAGTCCTAATACAGCCGGAATTTCTAAACTACGGGCCATAATCGCAGCGTGACTAGTTCGCCCCCCCATATCACAAGCAAATCCTTTCGCATATTGCGGATCCAATTGGGCTGTTTGTGATGGCGTTAAGTCATTAGCAACTATAATAACTTCTTCATTAATAGTTGCTAAATCCAACACTGGCACATCTAAAATATATTTAACTAACCGATCAGTAACATCTTTAATATCACTAGCTCTTTCTTTAAAATAGGGATCATCCATTTCCGAAAACATCGCAATATATTTTTTAGCCACATTATCAATGGCATAAGCAGCATTTAATTTTTCATTATTAATTATTCCTTTGGCTTCATCTAACATTACTGGGTCTTGTAAGATTTGACCATGTGCTTCAAAAATTGCCGCTTTTTCAGCCCCTAATTTTTCTAAGGCAATTTTTTGTAATTTTTCAATATCCCCTTTTGCTTTGATAATCGCTTGGTCCAATAATTTGATTTCATCATCAACATTGTCAATTGTTGTCTTTTCAATATTCAATCGTGGTTCTTCTAATTTAAAAACTTTTGCAATCGCAATTCCATTACTAGAACCAATTCCTTTAATTTTATTTGACATCTTTATATCTCCTTTTTCTATCTATCCAAACTATTTTAATTATATACCAATTAAAATATTGTGATAAGATAAAACAAAAAAATATTAGATAATTAGTTATCTAATATATTCTTCATCATCTTCAAATTTTAATGATTTATCTATTAAATCTAAATCTTCTTTAAAAATTTTCATTTTTTCATTAATAAACTCACTATTTTCTTCACAGAATTGCTGAATTAATTTATTAATTTCTTCCATAACTTGGAGAAGGTCTTGCGCAATATTCCGATTAATTACTTGCGGGTTAAAATTTTCAAGATAGTGATTAGCGACTATTTCAAAGTGTATTCTTAAATTAGCTAGCAGTAAATTTCTTTTTTCAAAACACATTGCTGCATACTCAACAAACAAAGTTGAAAAAGACAAAAAGTTATTTGCTAAATTAGTTTTTAAATAATTTTTTAATGTTGCAAACCTAGTATTAAAAAATTCTTTATACTTTACAACTAAACTATTGTCACTAAGCTGTTTATTATTAGATAATGCTTTTGCAAAATCAAGAAACTTTCTTTTAATTGGCCCCTGAATTAAATTTAATTTTGTTCCAATGACTGGTAAGATTTTAATTTTAATTAAATTTTTAATCTCTTCTAATTCAAAAATACCTAAAAAACTATTTTCACTTAATAATTCCTGAAATTGTTGTTCAGATTCGTTTTGGCCCATCAATTGTTCATTAGTTTCAAATGTGAATAAAAATGGCACCCCATCAGATTTTGTGAATTCAACAATGTCTTCCTTAAAATTTAAAAAGCAATTATTTATATAATAATTAAAACAAAAATTTAAAAAGTAAAGAGAAAAATCATCGACTTTTTCTCGGTTTCTAATAAAATAGTCTTGAAAAAAATCATTATATTTTGTTTTAAATTGTTCTTCGGTTGTCGCTGAATCTAAGCGACCAAAAATATGTCCTGGCATATGGTTTTTTCCTTTCGTTGTTAGTTAAAAATAAAAAAACCTAAAAAATAATTTAATATTTTTTAGGTACTTTTCGTACTCGTTTTTTATTTTTCAATAGGATTATAACATATTTTTATTTAAATTTTGTTAAATAAAAAACTATATTGCTAACAATATAGTTTTTTCATTTTAAAATTACTTGAAAATTATACGGGTTTTTTTAATTAAAAGAATGTTTTTCAATAATACTATTAGTAATTGCTGCTAAATAAGTATTGCATCCGGTTGCTGTAACAATTCCAATGGCAAACCCTGATACCACCGTTGAACCCATTAAACAAATGTTGGGTATTTTTAATAAACTACTCTCAATATTATCATTATTATAATACTCTTTTTTAACTGGTCAGTTATTACCAGTAATATTAGCTTGGTTAACATATAAGTCGTGACTAATTAAAATTCGTAAATCTGAGGGAACAAAATCTCCTGTTTCTAAGAAAACTAAATCCCCTGGCACAATATCAGTTAAATTAATGACTGTCATTTTTTGGATTAATTCAGGAATGTCAATTTCGTTAATTTGCAAAATTTGATTGTTGGCGTTACGAATTACTTTGGCAGTACTTTGCGGAAGCTGACCAATTTTTTTAGTAATCAAATTTCTACGAATTACTTTGGTAAAACTGATCATTCCACTAATAATTAAAATCATACTAAATAAAATTGGTCCTACCAAAAAATATGGGGAAAGAGTACGATTGGTAAAATAAACAACTAAATTACCAATAATTATTGCTCAAAAAATTAGTTTAAAAGGACCACAGAATGCATTTAAAAATTCTCATCCTCAGTGCATTTTATTGTTTGTTAAAATATTTTCCCCAAACTCAATTTTACGTTTCTGATATTCTTCTTTTGTTAATCCAAAACTAGCTAATTCTAGTTTATTTAATAAGTTTGGTTGGTCTAGTTTCGCGTATTCAATTAACTTTGTTTTATTTTCATTAAAAAACTTTTCTTTTAAATAAATATTAATTCTTTCATGACGAAAAACTCTTGTCATAATATCCTTCCTTTCTTGTTGGTTTCTTAACACAGTAAGAAAGTTATTAAAGAGAATTCCCGCTATGATATTAAAATTCGGGGGAAAGTAATAACACCCTTACTAGTTAGAAACATTATGTTAAATTGTTCATCTTGTTTTTTAAGTTTAGAGGAATAACTACTTGGTTCTGGTGCCATTACTCTCACCCCCTTTCTGAGGAACTAATTGTTCATTAGTTTTCTGCAACTCTCCTAATTTTAACCGCAATTGCGAAATATCATTTTTCATTTCTTTAAAATAGTAGATGTGCACATTATTTTGTAGTGTATATTTAAAAATTTGGTCCATATTAATCGGAAAAGAAATTGTAATAATTAACTCATTGAATTTTTGTACAAACCGGTAGGGAATGTTTCGAATTTTTAAATATTCAATGACTTTTAAATTATTGTCTGATCTTAACCGGTAGTTCATTTTTGCTTTAAAGGGTGCATAACTACCACTATAAAGCATCTTTCCATTTAATAAAATGGTACAATCATCGATTAATGGTTCAATCTCATCAATCATGTGGGTTGTTAATAAAACTGTTTTCCCCTCTTTTTTGTACTTCATTAAAATACGATAGAAATTTACCCGACTAGGATAGTCCAAGTTCGCCCCCGGTTCATCTAAGATAATTAAATCAGGATCATTCATTAACGAATGGATTAACATTAAGCGGTTTTTCATCCCGGACGAATAAGATGAAATTACTTTATCTTTATGTTGATATAAATTAAACATTTTTAATAAATTATCAATATTATTAACTAAGGTCTTTTTCTTCAAGGGCGTTAAATTACCAACTAATTTTAAGAAGTTATAGCCAGTTATTCCTAACGGAAATTCTTCAAGATTAGTGGCATACCCCATTTTTAATTTTGACTGGTATTTTCTGGGCGCATAACCATTGACTTTAATTATGCCCCGATAGCGGGTTAGCGCACCAATAATTGATTTTAACATTGCTGATTTACCACTCCCGCTCTCACCAATCAACGCATGTAAACTGCCCTTTTTAACTTTAAAGGATATTTTTTCAATTTTAAAATTTTGGAGTTTCTTTGCAAATTTATTAACAATAATGACATTTTCCATCTTAGTATCCTCCTACTGGGCAATTCTGCGATTTTTTCAAACAAAAGCCGCACTAATAAATAAGACAACTGCTAAAGTTAGATAGCCAATCAGGACATCCTGACTATTTTGAATATTTTTACTATTTTTAAATTAATAGTATTATCATTATTTAATTGTAAAAATAAATTTGGATAACTAAAGAATTCATTTTGTTCACCATCTAGTTTAATTTCAGAAGTAACAAATGGATTAAATCAAAAATTACCATAACTACCAAGCATTGACGTTCAAAGTTGATTAAAGTGTTCAAAGATATTAAATTTATTAATTCATCAATATTTATTAACAAAATTATTATACTTATCCCATTGTGGACTTTGGAGACTATCATTTACTTTTGCATTAGCAATTACTTTATTTTGATAAACAATATTTTCAATTTCATTTTCCACAATTCGTAAAGCAAAGTAAACCGGATTATTAAAGATTTTAGTATAAGCATCAGCCGGATCAAAATTATAAGTTGATTCTGTATTTTTATAGGCACCAACAATATCTTTCGATGTTAATGAATATTTTTGCTGAGTACTTTTGACTAAAATATAAGAAGCTTCTGGATTTGTCTTAGGGTCTCCTTCCACAAAAGACAATAGATTGGGAAAGTCATTTTCTCAATAACTAATTAATGCATCCCTGCTACCATATATTTTAATATAATCATTAATAAAATTTAATAAATCAACTTTAAACAAATAAGTTTGTTGATCATTCGCTTTTGTTTCTACATCGGCTTGCAATTGGTCATAACTAATAATATTATGCAAAAAATTAATTGAGATAATAACTTCTTGGTTCGTAAAAATTCCTTTTTCATCATCAGCTCAGGTTCTAATTTTCATTGAGGTATCAACCCGACCATCATTTTCTAAACGAAGCTGGTCGTAAAAGTCATATCTTTTTGCTAAAGTTGTATCAATTGTGGGATCGTTACTAGTTCCAAAATTAACTAAATCATTCTGATCAAATTTATCAAAAAATTGGTAGAGTGTTGTCGTTAAGTTTTGATAACGAAGTAAACCCTGGTTTAAATATTTTTTGAATAATAGATCGGTCTTAATGTCACTCATATTAATTGGTGCTCCACCATTGTCAAAACTGATTGCAATATTATTAAGTTCTAAATCTAAAATTTGACTGGGTAAGCCCCCCAAAATAAATAAACTACATAGCACCGCAAAAATTAGAAAGATGACATGGGAATTAAAAAACATTGATAAAAATATGATCCCAGATAATAAGGTAAAAGAAAAAATAAAAGTAAAGATAATTAACTTGAGAATCATCTGGACATAAAAATGATAATATGGGTAATCATTAAAAGAATTCAGCACTATCTCTACAATAAATAAAATTAAAATATTACTAATAATAAACATAATAATTGATAAAAACGAAACAATTGTTTGGGAAATAAAAATTTGCATCCGACTGACTGGTTTCGTGATAATTAGCAATAGTGAATTATCCTCGATTTGCTGACTAAACAACTTAACAATAATTATTAAAATATATAAAAATAATAAAATACAATAGAAAATTAAAACATAAAATTGAAAATTTTTAACAAAAGCAGTTCCATCATTCTTAAAATATAAGAATAAGATTAGCGAAAAAAGGAGACTAAGCAATAATGATAAAAGAAATATAATTCCAATAGCATAGGAACGAAAAATTTTGGCAAAAATATACTTATTTAATTTTAAGATTATTAGCCCTCTTTTCAAACCATTTCCTCCTTTTGTTTATTACTAATGCAGTCAAGCAGTTGTGATATAAACTTACCTGTCGACATAGTTAGTTAAACTATTATGAATTACTAACTAGTCGGTGGAGTTGCTCCAGCAATGAAGCTAAGACTAGCCTCGCTAGTATTTCAAAAACTAATTTTAGTACCTAGAATTTCAAAATAAGGAGTTGCTGCAGGGTGTAAATAATTAGCAAATGCTCCGGTTAAATCAGGCCATTTTTCAAAATCACCTTTATCAAATGTTTTTAATAACTGATAAGCATACAAAAAATAATTTAAGAAATTTGTCATTGAATCACCACGGAAACTATATTGCTGATTATTATTAGTTTTAAATCCAATAATATTATTTAATGCTTCTTTAGTAACGGCACTGTCTTTTTTTGCAAGATCAATTGCATCACTAGTTAATAAATCAAACGTGTCAGTAAAAGGTACCCCTGAATAATGATTTAAAACATCCTGACTTTTATAAACAACTGCAAAGATATTACACTTAATGATAGAATTAAAATTTCTTAAAGTTAAAATTTTGTTATTTCCGATATTATCGTTAAAGAGTGTTGAACTAGTTGAAAAAATATTAGCAATAACTGGGGTAACTTGATCAACATAAGTATCAAGACGGTTTAGAGTTCCATCATGGGTAATAAAATATGGTACACTAATTGGAGCTAAATTTAATCCATCGATTGTTCAATTGCTTAAAGTAATTGCACCATAGTTAAAAATCTTATTATGATCAGGAATCGGATTATTAGGATCAGTAAAAGTCCAGCCGTCTTTTTCTCAAGAATCAATTTGTTTATCTAATGCCGAACTAAATTCTTGGTCACTTTTTTTATAGTCAGCAGTTAAATTTTTTTCATCTCCTCAGTTGAAAATTTTGGTTGAAAGGTAACTACGTTTCCTGACTCATATTTATCTAGAAAACTCTGCTGACTGCCATTAATTCCTCAGCTAGCAAAGTCATTTGTTTGATTAGAATTACTTTCAAACTCATTAATTTGAATTTTTGAACTAGGGAATTTTTTATTTAAATAATCTTCTAAATAAGATTTTGCTAATGTTTTAAATTGGGCAAACTGTTGGACATCATCGGCTGAAAAATTATTTAATCTAGCGACAATATCGGTTTTTTTCAATTCTCCAGCAATTTTTTACCTGATTCAGAAATTAAGTTTGCAATATCAGCCCCTTGATTTGCTAATAAAAAGTTGGTATTGGTATCACTTGTATGTTGAATAATTTTCCCAGTTCGTAAATCTTTAATATTCAAACTAAAAGAAACATTTGTTCATATTTTGTCTAAACTTGTAATATTAGAATCTTGTAAAATTTTTTGATACTGATCTTTGGGGATCCCAAAAGTTTGATCTCCCCCCGGTTTTCATAATAAAGGTTCTTGTTTGTATACTGTTTTCGCGGGATTAAAAACTAAAATTTTATCAACGGGAATACTTGTAAAATATGATTTAAAAATACTATCTTTTAATAAGTTTTGGCTAATTGCTCTTAAAACATTTTGAACAACAGTATTAAAAGCAGTAGTAATTTTCTGGTCTGTTAACAAAATTTCTTGTTTTTTACCATAATTTTGGTCTAGTAATTGTAAAATACTATCTCCCTCTTTAATATCACCAGCGTTTAAATACTTATTTTGACCTCCAATTAGAAATTCACCACGAACTTTTTTAATAACATCATTAATAACTTGGTCAATGGTATCAGGCTCGGGGGGAATATTTGAATGATGATTACCCGCACAACTAGCTAACGCCGGGGTTGAAGAACCAATTAACGTAACTGATCCTAAAATACTTAATAATTTTTTCATTATTAACCTCCTTTGAAAAATATTAATAAATAATCACAATAACACAAAAATGACATTAAACTTATTACTTTTTTAAATAAATCTAATGAAAGTTATCTAACAATAAATTACTTGTGATTTTAATAATTATTAATTTGCATAAAAAGGAATAGCAAATTCCGTGTTCCAACAGCCATATGATTATGCAATAAAAGTACTTTAATATCAGCATTTAAACATTCGTAACACAAATTTGATGGTGATTAATATTATGAATTTATTAGAAATATAAAATAAGAGAGATTAATTATTAAAATTTATTAAATTTATAAGGAACAGCAAAATATGATAATCACCATAAATTCAGTAGGTTTAAAATGGTTAATATTAAATTGTAAATTATAGTAAAAATTAGAATGTATATATGGGGTAGTTAGTAACATGAACAGCTATTAAAACACTAAAAATATTGCCATCCTTTTATGCAAATATCTATAATTTTTTAATAACAACTAATTACAATTAGTAATTTTAGTAATCCTGCCAATTATTAAGATGGTACTTAAGTAAACTTATGATAAACAAGATAGTTAGATTTGGAAATTTATAGCCATATCATAAGTTAAATATTAAATATTCTTAAATGAATGGGGTTACTTTTTGTCATACCCGATTTTTTCCTTAACAAATATAACTAAGATCGTAGACATAATAAATTTGGATAAGATTAAATGCACTAAATTATTTTGTTGAATTATAAAACAAAACTTAGTTAATTTGTTTTTCTTATTTTTCCTTATTTTCTTCTTTGCCAAAATCAATTCCTCTTCTCAAGAAATGATCTGCCTGAATTGGACCTTAAATATGTGGCATTTTAATTTATGGGGTTAAAATACGCACACTAAAAATTAATTATTATTAGTTAAATAACTTTTAAGCTTATTAAATTATTTTGAATATTATCTCACCAAAAATTTTACTGGGAAGTTATATCCAAGAATAGTTTTGTCAAAGCCATTGTTGTTCAATATTCAGTTTTCACATAGTTTTTTTCGAGAATTGGAGATCGTTTTGGACATAACATCACCACCTTTTTTATAATAATTATTATTTATCATAAATTGCCAAATAGTCAAGATAAAAATAACTACGGAATTTCAAAGTAAAAAAAACATTTGGCAATTTTTGCCAAATGTGACCTTTTTTTAAATTCGGTTTTTTAATTCTTGTCCTGTTAAAATGATTTTTAAATTTTCATAAGTAGTTTCAATCATATTTTTAACCGCTTCATCAGTATATGAACCAACATGGGGGGTAATAATTACACGGGGATATAATTCTAATAATTTATTTGTCATATCATCTCCAGTTTTATCACCATTAAAATCTTTAAAGAAAACTGATCCTTCATTTTCTAAGACATCCAGACCAACACCTTTTAAATGGTTTGTTTTAACAGCTTCATAAACTGCCGCGCTATCCATTAATGGTCCCCGCGCGGCATTAATTAACACGGCCCCTTTTTTCATTTTACTAATAAATTCTTTGTTGATCATATGATGATTTTGTTCTTTAATATATGGACAATGGAATGAAATTAAATCTGATTCCTTAACTAAGGTATCTAAATCAACATATTCTAAGGTTTCGCGAACTTTATCATTTGGATATAAGTCATATCCTAAGACACGAGCGCCCATTCCTTTTCAAGCCTTCGCTGCTTCAAAACCAATCCGTCCGGTTCCCACAATCCCAATTGTTGAATTACGAATTTCTTTGGCAAACATAAAGTCATCTACTTTAAAGTTAGTTTGGCGTTCACGGTCAGCCATATAAAATAAATTTCTTAGCAAGGCATTCCCCATGCTAACTGCTAGTTCACTAACAGCATTTGGTGAATAACTTGGCACATTTGCCATTTCAAAACCTAACTCGTGGGCTTTTGGTAAATCAATATGATTATAACCTACTGTTCTAGTTAGTAAGTATTTCACTCCATATTCTTTCATTTTTAATAAATTTTCGGCTCCACAATCACAATTTGCCCGAACCATTACAGCATTATGACCTTTTACAGTATCAATGTTGTCCTTTGTTAAATATTCTTCAATTAATGTTAGTTGATATCCATAATCTTTATTTAAGTTTTCAAAGAAAACTCGTTCAGTTTTCCGAACCCCATAACAAACCATTTTAATATCTTGTAAATTCATATTGTTTTCCCTCACTTTTAGTTAAATAATGGTGTGGCCCCAATTGCCGTTGTAATAATTACTCAGAATGGTAATGAAATAACTGAGAACAAGGTTGACACCAATGTTAAGTTACTTGTTAATAATGGTTGTTTTTTGTAACCAATTGAATAAGCAACGATTACTGAGGCGGGGGGGGCGGCTAACATAATCACAATTACTCCTAAACCAGTTGTGTCAAGTGTTCATGCTCCTGAAGCTTTTCCAATTTCCGCAAAAATCACAGCTAAAATCAACCCGACAATTGGCGCAGCAACAACTTTCATCACCATTCCATACCATACTTTTTTGTCTTGACTAGCAGCTTTAAAGTCTCCTTTGGCTAATGTCATCCCAATTGCTAATCACGCTAATGGTGTACATACCGCTGCTAAAGTGGAAGTAACTTTAAAGAATGGTGGGAACGTGTTATCTAATCGGAGTGGTGAATATTTTAACCCACTGTTATTTTTCATTTGATCGGGAACAACTTCAATTCCTGGAATTAACTGGGTTACTCAGAAAATAAACCCAACAATTGTGGCAATTAAGATTGGATTTAAAAAGATTGTTTTTAAATTTTTCTTAATTGTTGCCATTCTTTTAGCTCGCATCTCAGTTTTAATTTGGGCATAACCGTTGGGATCGGTTTTAATATCAACAACTTTTTCACTCACTGTTTGTTCGGCGGTTGCTAAAGTTGTCACTGGTTTACTCATCACAATAAACCCTAATGAGTATAAGAAAATTCGATATGGGATGTTAAAGATATTAGCTGGCAATGTTGAATTATCATATAATGCGGTAACTACTGGAATTCCAAAGAAAGTAGTTGATGCAAAAACTGTACACATTGCTAAGGTATCTTGGACATCTTTTTCATACTTAATATAAAAGTACTTTGCCACAATCCCCATAATAATATAGAATAAAAATCCAACTAATAAAATTGCTAACTGTGTTTTTAAGTTATCAATCGTAATATTAGCCATAAATCCATTAAAAGCTAATGATGGTAACCCAACAACCATCACTACTTTAATTAAAACTCCTTCTCAATCTTTTTTAAAGGTACCTTTTTTAGTTAAGGCCCACCCCAAAAAGATTACAAAGATTGTTGCCAAGATGGCACTTCAAAACTTTCAAGCTTTTAAAGTAGCAACGACTGCTTGGCCAACATCTGCTTGTAAATATAAACTCATTTTTTCCCCTTTCTGTCAAAAAAACTAATAATAAGTTAATTTATTAATTTATTAACACCCTTAAATTAATACTAGTTTTTTAGTTTTACTAATTAATATTACTATTATAAAGATAAGTTGTAAATAATAATTTCTGATAAAAAAATATCCTCACTCAGCAGGATATTTTACTTATCAAAATTAACTTTACGAAGATAAAAAATTAAGGAATTTGTTAAAACAGTAATATCACTAACTCCCATCACAATCGCTCCGACAATCGGCGGAATAAATCCAACAATTGCTAAGGGAATCGTTACTAAATTATAACCAAAGGCTCAAAAGAAATTTCACCAAATAATTTTTCTGGTTAATTTCGTTGCTACTAATGCTTTATAAATATTGAAAATATCTGGTTTAATAATAGTAATATCGCTAGCCTGGATCGCAACCTCACTACCTTGGCCCATTGAAATTCCAAAATCTGATTGTTCAAGCGCCACAATGTCATTAATACCATCACCCACATAACCAACTGTTTTATTATTACTTTGAATTTCTTTAATAATATTGGCTTTATCAATCGGACTAACATTTGCATAGTAATTAGTAATTCCGACTTCCTTAGCAATTCGGGCAGTGGTTGCTAAATTATCCCCACTAATCATATACACACCAATCCCATGTTTTTTAAAATTAGCAATTGTTTGTTTAGCATCTTCGCGGATAGTATCCGCTAAAAATAATACATTGCTAATAGTATTATTAACAACTAAGGCAATTAAGATTGGACTATCGGTTGCTAACCGCTCAACTTCAGCTTTTAATGACGGATCAATATAATATGTTGTTAAGGTTTTTTTATAAGAAGTTAATAAATACTCTTGGTTATCATACTGACCACTAATTCCTAACCCAGCGGTTTCAGAAACATTACTAAATTTAATTTCTGGTAAGGGTGTGCTAAAATAACGAATAATACTTTTGGCAATTGGATGCGAAGATAATTTTTCTAAATTATAAATATACGGATAATTATCAACCGGGCCCAAAATTCTTTTAATGGTTAATTCCCCAGTGGTAATAGTTCCTGTTTTATCAAAAGCAATGGCATCTAATTTAGTAATTTTTTCAAAAACTTCCGCATTGTTAAAAAGAACTCCCTCCTTAACCGCTTTATTAGTACCAATCGCCACTGCTAAGGGTGTTGCAATTCCTAATGCACATGGACAGGCGATCACAATTACAGCAATTGCAATATTAATAGCATGGGATAAATCATTTGGATAAAAATGAAAATACTGAACCACAAAGGCAATAACTGCTACTAATAAAATAAAGGGGGTAAATCATTTTGCAATCCGATCGGCAATCCGTTGTAATTTTGGTTTTTGACTTTGAATTTCCTGCACTTTCTTTAAAATATTAGCCAGCACTGTTTCACTACCAACTTTTTTCGCTTCCATATAAAATGCTTCTCCAGCATTAACTGTCCCACCAATTATTTCATCACCAAGTTGTTTTTCAATTAATTTTGTTTCACCAGTTAGCATGGCCTCATTTAAATAACCAATTCCTTCAATAATAACTCCATCGACTGGAATTTTTTCACCCTTGCGAACTAATAACTGATCATTAACTTGAACATCATTGGTGTTAATTACCTTAATATTTTTATTTTTATCAACTAAATTTGCTTCATCTGCTTTTAAGGTAACAATTTGCTCAATTCCTTGGCTAACCTTCTTTTGAATTCGGTTACTAACAAAATTACCAATTAGTAAAATCGTAATAATTGTTGCTGCGGTTTCAAAAAATAAATGATAATGTTGTGGAGTAATAATTAAATAAATACTATAACCATAAGCTAATAAAGTTCCCAAGCCAATCAGAGTATTCATTTCTAATTGGTGTCAACGAAAAATTTCGTTATACATATTTTTATAATATCCCCGCCCAGGGTAAACTATTACAATAGTAGCTAAAACTAATTGTAATCATGGGTTTGTTAAATAGGTAAAAGGAAAAACTGGGATCATTGATAATAGCAAGGGAATTGTTAAAATTATTGCAATAATCATTTCTCCTAGTTGTCGTTTTTCACGTTTTGTTAATTTTGTTTTTACTAAGTTAATCTTAACCTGTTGCTGACTCCTTTGCATTTTCTCTCTCCTTACTTCAAATTAAGCAGGAACTTCGTCGTATTCAAAACCAGCTTTCTTAATTTGTTTTAGCATTTCTTTTTTAGTAATTTTTGTTGGATCATAATCAATTGTAATTGATTTCCCCACTAAATTTGTTTGATATTTAATGTCGTTAATTGTGTTTAATTTTTTTTCAATTGAACTTAAACAACTACTACAACTTAATTCTGGAAAATATAATTTTACGGTTTCCATTTTAAACACCTCTTTTCTTAATTTCATTGTAAAACAAATTAAAAATAAAAAAAGAAGTTACTTTAATGTAACTACCCATATTAACTGAATTATAATTTTTTGATGATAATATTTTTCTTAAAATTATAAAATTTTAACTTTAAAAAAATTAAAATTATTATTTTTAACTATAAAATTTAACTATATAGCATATAAAAATGAAAGGAGATAATTTATGAAACAAAAAGTTCTTACCAAAATCGACTATCAAATTATTAAACATCTTAATAAAAATGCTTTAACAAGTAATAACCAAATTGCAAAAGAACTAAATGTCAGCCAAAAAACAATTAAAGCGCATGTTGATTGACTAATTAAAAATAAAGTTATTCGTCCCGTGGCCATTGTCAACTCTGAATTCTTTGGTTACAACATTATTGTCGATGTTTTTATTTGAACGAAGAAACAAGTTATTAATGATGAAATCAAAGAACTTTGTACTAATTCTTCCAATGTGGTTTACTTTTCAAAACACTGGTCAAATGAAACGATTAGTTTACAAACAAAATTTAAAACCTTTAATGAACTAACAATTTTCTTAGAAGAAATTAGAGCTCTTGAAAATGTTGAAAGAATTAAATATAGTATCATTCCAAAAGTTTTTTTTGATAATGACTCTTGGATTCCCAGTGAGAATGATTTTAGTAATAAATAATTAAAAAAAATTGTAGTTAATAAATGAACTAATAACTTCCAAAAATAGAAGTTTACTATCGTAAAATATAATATTATCTGTTTGTTTTTTAACTTTTGAGTAATTAATTTAGTTTTTACAAGTAAATAAATAGTATGTTAATTACCCTTTTTAGTAATTTAAAATTAAATTTTCGGATTTGAATTAATATTTTAGAAAATTATAATCAAATTATAGAAAGGAAGATAACATATGAATAAAGTTAGACATTTTATAGATATCCAAGAATTAAGTCAAAAAGAAATTTTTGAGATATTTAAACTGATGAAAATGTTAAAGGAAGCACGCTACAATGGTGCCGTTCCTGAACTATTAAAAAATAAAACTTTAGCAATGATTTTTGAAGAACCCTCAACAAGAACCCGTGTTTCTTTTGAAGCAGCAATGACCTTATTAGGAGGACATGCCCAATATTTAAAACCCGGAGAAATTCATCTAGGTGCTCGGGAAAGTTTATATGACACAACAAAAGTCTTATCACATATGTGTGATGGCATTATGTGTCGTGCGTTAAAACATCAAACAGTTTTAAATTTAGCAAAATATGCGGATGTTCCTGTTTTTAATGGGTTAACAGATTATAACCATCCTACCCAAGCAATTTGTGATGTTTTTACAATGTTAGAACATTTACCAACTACCAAAAATCTTGATTATGAAAATATTAATTTTAACGAAATTAAAGTTGTCTTTATTGGTGATCGTACAAATGTTTGTTCATCACTAATGCATATTACGACAAAATTAGGAATGAATTTTGTCCACATTTCTCCGACAAAATATCAAAGCCCACCGGAATGGGTTACTATTGCCCAAGAAAATATTGCCCAAGTTAAAAGTGGATCAGTATTAATAACCGATGATTTGGCAGAAGTAAAAAATGCTAATATTATCTATACTGATTTATGGTGATGAGTTGACCAAGAAGATGAGGCAGCAGAAAGAGTCCAGGCTTTTAAACCAAATTACCAAGTTTCACCAGAATTAATGAAACAAGCAGGAGACCAAGCCTTCTTTATGCATTGTTTACCTGCTTCGCGAAATGTGGAAGTATATGATGAGGTAATTGATTCTTCCCAATCAATTGTTTTCAACCAAGCAGAAAATCGGTTAACAGCCCAAATGGCTTTGTTAGTGTATTATATGTATCCCCAAATTGATAAATCATCAAATGCTGTTAAAGATTATTATCAAGGTAAACTTGAAAGTTTTATGGAACACCAAGATCGTTCTTGAAAACAACGTTATACCTATAATAATGATTATGCTGAAACAAAAAAATAACATTCCGCAAGAATAACCATGGCTAAAGCAAAAAAAGGGTTAAAGTTATTTGATATTATTGCTTTTACCTTTAGCGCTGTATTTGTCTTAGATTCCTTTGCTTCAGCAGCAGCAATTGGTTGACAATCAATTATCTATTGAATTATTTTATCAATCTTTTATTTTTTACCATATGGTTTAATAACAGCTGAATTAGGAGCTGCTTATAGCGATGATGGTGGAATTTACACCTGAGTTAAAAAAGCCTGTGGTAACCGGTGAGCAGCCCGAACAAACTGATTTTATTGATTAAATGTAGGTTTATGAATGTCATCAGTTTACATTGCCTTCTCATCAAGTTTGTCAAAAATATTTTTTCCAACTCACCCCTTATCCTTATGAGTTCAAATTGGCATTGCAATTGCTATTACTTGACTAACGGTGCTAGTTGGTTTACTTAATTTTAATTATATTAAATGGTTGCCAAATTTTTCAACTATTTCAAAATTAGTTGTAACCGTGGGGTTAATCGCAGCAGCAATTACTTGATTGGCAACTGGTAATCCAATTGCGACAAAAGTTAATGACCCTCAGTATGGAATTGTTCCATCCTGAACCCAAGGGATTGTCTTTCTCCCGGTGATTATTTATAATCTGTCCGGTTTTGAATTAGGGTCAAATACTACTAGTAGTATGAAAAACCCGAAACGCGATATTCCCTTATCCACTATTTTAGCAGGGGTAACAATCGTAATTTGTTATCTAATTGGAACAATTGCTGTTAATATTGTGACTGATATTAAAACACTAGATATCTCCAATGGAATTATTCAAACAATCGGGAAAGTTTTCCCGGAATGGTTAACAAAAATTTTAGGGGTGTTTTTATTATTTACTTTTTTTGGAAATATGATTACCTCAAGTACCGGTGCTAATAAAGCAATTCAAGAAGCAGCCGGTGACGGAGAATTTCCAAAGACCTTTGCCACAGTTCTAAAAAATAATTCACCCTTTTGATCAACCATTATTACCGGAATTATCTGTACAATTTTATTAATTATTGCGGGTGTAATGTCCCCTTCGGGAGAGATTTCGGATATTTTTTGACAACTATATGCCTTTTCGTCAATTATTTTCTTACTCCCCTATTTATTAATCTTTCCAAGTTTTCTTATTATCCGTTATAAGTATCCAAATTTAAAACGGCCATTTAAAATTCCCGGACCACAATGATTCCAATGAATTGTGGTTATTATTCCAATGCTCATTTTATGTTTAAGTATTATTTTATTCTTATTTGGTAAAATTATTATCCACCAACAAACTTGGGCATGAAATGATGGTGGGCAGTTTATTGCCTTTGCCTTAATCGGAACTATGATTTGTATTATTATTGGTGAACTTTTAATATGATGAGCACATCATCAAACTAAAAAAATTAATTTAATGAAAGGAGATAACAATTATGAGCAAACAACTAACATCAACTCCTAAAAACGATGGTTTTTGAATGCCTGCAGAATGAGAACCACATGACCAATGCTGAATGATTTGACCAGAACGAACAGATAATTGACGACAAGGAGGAAAGCCAGCCCAACGAGCTTATGCGACTTTTGCTAATACAATTGCTAAATATGAAAAAGTAACAATGCTCGTTTCTTATCAACAATTTGAACATGCTCGTAACCTCCTGGGTGAAAATGTTCGGGTGATTGAATGTTCAAATGATGATGCTTGAATGCGAGATGTCGGTCCAACAATTGTCAAAAATAAGAATGGCCAAATTCGGGGAGTTGACTGAATTTTTAACGCCTGAGGAGGATTACTAGGCGGGCTTTACTTTCCGTGGGATAAAGATGATGCAATTGCCCAAAAAACTTGTGAGATTCTTAATATTGATTATTACCGCCCTGATTTTGTTCTTGAAGGTGGTAGTATCCATACTGATGGGGAGAGAACATTATTCACAACAGAAGAATGTCTCTTAAATAAAAACCGCAATCCTCATCTTACGAAAGAACAAATTGAAGAAAATTTAAAATCTTTTTGTGGGGTTGATAAAGTAATTTGGTTGCCCTTTGGAGTATATAATGATGAAACTAATGGCCATGTTGATAACATGTTACATGTCGTTGCTCCGGGCCATGTCTTATTAACATGAACCGAAGATAAAGATGATCCTCAGTATGAACGTTCGCAAGCAGCTTACCAAATTTTAACAACTACTTTGGATGCTAAAGGGCGGGAAATTAAAGTTACAAAATTGCACCAACCAGGGCCATTATTTATTGAACCAGTTGAAGCTGACGATATTGACCTTTCCAACACAATGGCAAGAGCAGAAGGATTACGAATGCCAGCTAGTTATGCTAACTTTTATATTGCTAATCAAGCAATTATTCTCCCAATTTTTGGTGATAAATATGATGATTTGGCGATTACAACATTACAAACAGTTTTCCCAAACCATAAAATTGAACCAATTATGGCCCGTGAGATTCTCCTTGGTGGGGGTAATATTCATTGTATTACTCAACAACAACCAACTAGTAGTAAATAAAAAGTTATCTTAATTAAGATAACTTTTTATTTTATAATTCAATTAAAACTTTAATTCCCGGACCCATTGTTGTTGTGACAGCAATATTTTTAATATATGCTCCCTTAACAGCGGATGGTTTTGCTTTACGAATTGTGTCAAAGATAACATCATAATTAGCTTTTAAGTCTTCGGCTTTAAATGATACTTTTCCTAAGATTGCATGAATATTACCATTTTTATCAACACGGTACTCAACTTTTCCTTTTTTAACTTCTTCAACGGCTTTTTTTACATCCGGAGTTACTGTTCCTGTTTTTGGGTTTGGCATTAAACCTTTTGGTCCTAGTAACTTCCCAATTTTTCCTAATTCTGCCATAATATCAGGAGTTGCAATAATAACATCAAATCCAAATCAATTTTCTTTTTGGATTTTTTCAATCATATCTTTTCCGCCCACAAAATCAGCACCCGCTTCTTTGGCCTCAGTTTCTTTGGTATTAGTTAACACTAAGATTTTTTGCGTTTTTCCAGTTCCTTTTGGTAAAACAACTGCCCCTCTAATTTGTTGGTCAGCATGACGAGGATCAACATTTAAGTTAAAAGCAACTTCAACTGTTGAATCAAATTTTGTGGTTGTAGTTTTTTTGGCTAATTCAATTGCTTCTGAAATGGGGTAAAATTTATTTTTATCAACTAATTCGACAACTTTATTATATTTTTTTCCAAATTTAGCCATTAGTTTTTACCTTCCTTCGAAGATTCCATTCCTTCAATAACGATTCCCATATTCTTAGCAGTTCCGGCAATAATTCGCATTGCTGCTTCAACATCATTAGCATTTAAATCTGGTAATTTATATTCAGCAATTTTACGAACTTGATCGACACTAATTGTCGCTACTTTTTGTTCTTTTGCTTTTGGTGAACCTTTTTGAATATTAGCCGCTTTTTTTAATAAAATAGCAGCCGGTGTTGTTTTTAATTCAAATTTAAATGACTTGTCATCAAAAGCAGTAATAACAACTGGGACAATATCTCCCATTCGGTCTTTGGTTGCTTCATTAAATTGTGTAGTAAATTGGGGCATATTAATCCCTAATGATGCTAACTCTGGCCCTGGTTTTGCTTGTCCAGCTGGAAATTCTAATTTAGCAATTCTTGTAATTTTTGCCACGAGCAATTCCTCCTTATATATATTAATTCTCGCTGTGGTCCAAACGAAATAATTTTATTTCTACCACATTTAAGCACATTTTATTCAGTAATTTTACTTATCTAAAATAAGTGCCTATATAAATATAGCATAAATTATTTAAAAAACAATAGAATTCTCAATTTGATCTTAACTTTTAAAAAATAGCTAAATAATTAGCTATTTTAAATAAATTACCTTAAAATTAGATCCTTGTTTCATTATATGAAATAGTAAATGCCCCACCTTGTGATGTTCATGAAATTGGTAAGTTTAAAGATACATGTTTAGGGTTAGCAATGTCATCAACTGTTAGTGCAGAATCCCCATTGTAATCTTCTTGTAAATATTTACCATAGCCATCTTCATAAGCTAATATGTGGACTAGATTTTTTATATTATAACCATGGGCATATCCATCACTCATTCATGAACCATAAAAAGTTGTATCTAATGGTAAGTAGAATTTAATTCTACCATTAGCTCCGTACGATCCCTGCTCAATAATATAAGTAACGTCCAAATTAGAATGGGGATTAACAGTAACCGTTTGACTAGGTGCTGTTACTTTTTCGGTTGTGGTTGTGGTATGGCTATATTTACCTGATAAATCAACTTCCACATCTACCGAAGTGGTTGTTCAAAATACTGAAAGATTAAAAGAACCACTAATTTTTACTCCAACTTCAATATAATATGAAATGGTATTTGTAACAGATTTTGAATAGGACTGGGTTTTAAATGTTTGTGACAAATCAGAAGTATTAGAAAAACTACTGCTAAAAGTTTCAACAACATTTGAATTAATTGGATGAAAATCATAAACGGAAACAATCCCTGTTTTGTTAGCAATAAAACGATTAGCTAAATCGGTTGTAGCATCAGATAACGATTCGGTTGGATAAACACCAGGATTATATCGTAAATACTTTTCATTAATATCTTGCATTAAGTTTTCTAAAGTAGTCGGTGGTACTGTTTCATTATTTTTAAGATTAAAAAATTTATTAGTTTCTAACAAAGAAGAAGTGCAAGATGCACCTATTATAATACCACTTGCAAATAACGATAATAATTTTTTCATTAATAATTTTCCTTTCTATTATTTAACCTTATACTCTACACTAATTTTTTCACCTTTTGAAACTCATGAAATTGGTAAATTTAACGAAATTTTTTGAGGGTTGTCAAGATTATCGACAGTAATTACAGAATCACCTTGGTAATTATTTAAAAAATATTTACCATAACCAAGTGATTTAAAATATTCAACTAATCATCGAAGATTAAAAGGCGCTGAATATTGCACCCCATCTGAGTTTTCTCATGTTGATGTTCAAATTAAAGTATCAGGAGAAACAAAAAATCTTATTCACCCATCACTTTGATAAGTTCCCTCTTCAATAATATAAGTAACCACCCCTGTTTTATTAGCTGGTAAAATAAATTCTTGTTCGGGAGCCTCAACTGTTTCGGTTTCTGTTGTTGTATTAGTATAGCCTCCTGACATATCTACTTCTGCACTAATTTTTCCTTCAAATAAAATAAAATCAACTTTTTCAGTAATTTTAGTTTTCGTACCCCCTGTAATACTTCATGAAGTAGTATTAGTTATTGTTTTTGAATATGATTGGGTTTTTATTTTTTGATTATTATTTGTATTGTTAGTATATGTGTCATCAAATGTTTCAATAACATTTGAATTTAATGCTTTTGTGTAGTAAGCTTCCACATAACCTGTTGTGCTTTGCAAAAGTGAAGCAATGTATTTGGTACTAGTTGAATTGTTATTAATGAAATGATCAACCGAGTAATATTGTCTCGCAAGATTGTCAACATCGGTGGCGAGATTTTCAATATTACTTGGAGGTAGCACATCATTAGCACTGGAACCCAAAATTGAGAAGCAAGGGGTTGTTGATAAAATCCCCACATTAAAAATTGAAATTAACTTTTTCATATTTCATGTCCTTTCTATTAAATTATTTTATTATGTCTAAACAAGTAAAATATTCTAGTATATCTTATCCATAATAAATTATATTACTTTTATTAATCTTTATTTAAAAAGATTTACTTTTTTATTTTTTTCGTTAAGATAAACGTAAGGAATAGCATGAATTATAAAAATATATAAATAATTGATAAAAAGGATAGGTTTAATGAAAAAAACAACTTTAATTTTAATAATCATAACCTTAATTTTTATGGTTCTTGGTTTAATTTTAATTAGTAGTCAAAAAATAGTTTTCTTAGGAAATGAGGTTAATGGTTTTGAATTTTTAAAATTTACGACTCCTCGTCAAATTTTAAAGAGCTCAGAATTGCCTTTGTTAAAAACGGGGATTATTTTTACTGTTATTCTAACCCCAATTATGGGAGGAATAAGTATTCTTTTCTTTATGTGATCATTATTTAAAAATAAAAAGCAAATTAATTACGAAGATTAACATAGAAAAGAAAAAATGTGAATTTTAAACAACTTAAAATTCACATTTTTTAATCTACTAAATATTACTATTATAAAACGCTAAAATGTCCTGATAAACTTCACCTTTGTTTTTTTCATTTAAAATTTCATGGCGCATTTCATTATATAATTTAATATCTGCTCGATAACCATATTTTAAATAATTTTTATGTGTTTTAATAACCATTTTTCCAAATTTTCCAACTGGGTCATTTTTACCCGATAAAAATAAAATTGGTAACTGCTTTGGAGTTTTTTGAATATTATCCTTGTTTTCAATATACATTAACCCACTAAATAAATCTTTATAACCACTTGTTGTAAATACTGGAAAAGTTAATGGATCTTTTAAAAATCCTTGTTGGACATCTTTATCACTTGAAATTCATTCGGCACCGGTGTTGCCCTCTTTTCTAAATTTTTTATTTAAGGGAGCATAAGAATGTTTATGAATAAACTTGTCTAATACTTTTGGCCCATATTTTTTTTGATGACGAGCAGCAACTCGACGGGCAAATTTTAAAGTTGAAGTTCCATAATGAGCAGTCCCACAAAAAACAACAGCTTTTAACGTATCACCATGTTCAATTGCATAATGGCGAGCTAAAAAAGAACCCATGCTATGTCCAAACATCACAATCGGTAAGTGCGGATACTTTTCTTGAATATATTTATTTACTTCATATAAATCATCCACTAAAATTTGCCATCCATTTTCATCGGCAAAATAACCAAAATCTTCTTTATTTTTAACAGTTTTCCCATGCCCACGATGATCATTAGCAATTACTAAATAACCATTTTTATTTAAAAAATTAGCAAAGTCTTGGTAACGTAAGGCATGCTCACATGACCCATGTACTAATTGTAAAACTCCTTTTGGGTTTTCGACGTTTAGTCATTCATACATATGTAAATCTTTACCATCGCGTAGTTTTAATTCAAACTCTTTTACTTTTTCCATAGTTAATCTCACTCTCCATAAATTATCTCTACCTTTATATTATAGTATAAAAAAACGTTTAATTAAATAAACGTTTTTGGTTATTAAAGTCAATTTTTGGCAACTCGAATATAAGCAACTTTTGAAAACTGGGCGACCAAACAGTAGCCGGCAATTACCGCAAGGGCAATTGGAATATAGATTACTGGTGGTGGTGTCATACTGAACACATTATTGAAGGCATAAGGAATTAAGAATCCTAAACAGATCACAATTGTTGTTGTCATATTAACAGGTCATGTTGCATATGATTGGAAGAAGGGAATTTTTTTAGTACGAAACATTTGCATAACAACAGTTTGGGTAATTAATCCTTCAATAAATCATCCTGATTGGAACATTGCCACATGATGAGCAGCATTGGCTGAAGTTGGGTCAGCATGATATGCTGCTAAAACACCAAATCCATAACCAAAGATGGCAAAAGTAATTACATCAAAGACACTACTAATTGGACCATTAACTAGAGCAAATGGTAAGAACCCTTTGGTTTTCCAGCGCTGTGGGGTTAATAAGAAGTCGGGGTCAACACGATCAAATGCGATTGCAAATTGTGAGAAATCATAAATTAAATTTTGTAATAACATTTGTACGGGCATCATTGGTTCAAAAGGGATTCAAGCAGCAACAATAAGTAAAGTAAAAACATTTCCAAATTGCGAAGCAATTGTTATTTTAATATATTTTAGAATATTTCCAAAAGTTAATCTTCCTTGTTCAATTCCACTTTCTAAAACATCTAATGATTTTTCTAACAAAATAATATCTGAAGCTTCTTTAGCAATATCAGTGGCATTATCAACTGAAATGGCAATGTCACTTTGGCGTAACACGGGAGCATCATTGATTCCATCACCCATAAAGCCAACGACATGATCATTTAATTTTAAAATATTAATGATCCGTGCTTTTTCAAGGGGATTCAATTTTACAAAAACATTATTTTTTTCAACTACTCGTTTTAATTCATAGTCAGCTAGACCATCTAATTCTTCCCCCGAGATAATTCCTTTAATATTCATTCCTACTCGTTCACAAATTGAACGTGTAACAGCTTCATTATCTCCTGTTAAAATTTTTAATTCTACTCCCCGTGAAGCTAAAATTTTAACCATTTTATGAGCAGAAGGTTTTGGAATATCTAAGAAACTAGCATAACCATAGAAGATTAGTTCATTTTCATCTTCAATATTAAATGCTTTTTTATCAGCACTAACATTTTTATATGCTAGTCCTAACGCACGAAAACCACGGTTGTTTAAGCGTTCAAGTTGCGCTTTAATTTGTCTTCGTAAATTATCATCTAAGTCAACAATTTTATCTTGGTAGTAAATTTTAGTACTAATTTTTAAAACTTCTTCAATGGCTCCCTTAGTAATTAATTTAGTCCCATTATCATTATTGACAACTATTGTTAAACGGCGACGTTCAAAATCAAAGGGAATTTCATCAACTTTATGAAAATTATTAATATTGAAACGATATTCATTTTCTTTTACAAAACTAAGCACTGCATTATCTAGCGGATTTTTAATTCCAGTTTAAAAATAACTATTCAAATATAATAATTTTAATAATTCTGGTTCTTTTTTATTATCCAAGGTTAAGAAATCAATTAGTTCAATTTTATCATTGGTTAGGGTTCCCGTTTTATCAGTACATAAAACATCAATGGCTCCCAGATCTTGAATTGAACCTAAATTTTTGATTACCACTTTATTCTTACTTAATTTATAAGCTCCCCGTGCTAGGTTAGAAGTAACAATCATTGGTAGCATTTCAGGAATAATTCCGACAACAGCAGCAGCTGACCATGCAACTCCTCCCACCCAGTCACTTTTTGTTCCTGAATAAATTAAGTAAATAATTGGGGCCATAATTAAAATAAACATAATTAATAAGAATGTCACACGTTTAACTCCGCTTTGAAAACTTGTTAATGGTCGGCGTTCTTTTAAGACATCTGAAATTGATGAGAAATATGTTTGTTTACCAGTCCGCACAACTAAGCAAATTGCACTACCTGAAATTACACTTGTTCCAGCTAAACAAATATTTTCTAATTCTAATAAATTAGTATTAGTAGTTGTCGCATGTTTTTCAGCTGGCACTGATTCACCTGTTAAGGCAGCTTGGTTAATAAATAAGTCTTTACTAACTAAAACACGAACATCAGCCGGAACCATATCCCCACTTGATAAATAAATTAAATCACCGGAAACTAATTCCTTTACATCAAGATCGTGTGCTTTTTTTACTAATTCAAACATATTATCTTGATTGATTGTTTGATAATTTTCTAAATTACGAATGACCGTTGCTTTATTACTAACAATGCCAATTAGTTTTTTAGTTACAAAATGTGCTTTAATAGTTTGGACATATACCACAGTCCCACTAGCTAGAATCATTAAAGCGACGATACAAGGTGATAAAATATCTCCTAAACTACGATCACTAACAGCGGTACTAAAGTAGTTATAAAAGTTATAAATACAAATTGCCAGCAAAGCTAAGTTGAAAGGTCCAAAAAAAGATTTTAGGAAATTCAACCCTCAATTAAATTTTGATGGATCAACTGCATTATAACCATGTTCTTTTTGTAATTCTTCCACTTGGTGATCTTTAATTCCAAACTCGTCTTGTTTCATTTCTTTTAATAATTCCGGTTGGTCTAAAGATGCACAAAGTTTTAATTTTCTATCATTAAAATTTAGCTTCTTTTTAAGAGCTAATTTTTCTCTATATTTTCTGAACATTTTTGGGCTTCCTTTCTTTTTCTAAACACAACAAAATAAGATAAGAAGCAACCAAAAAAATGAAAAATTATTTATTATTATTGATCATCATTGCTGCAGTTATCCATTTGTGGTTTAGAAATATTACAAAATAATGTATTAAATTTAAAACTAATACCCTGTAGATTATGTAATTTAATGCCGGATATCGGACATTCCAGTCTGGATTCCATGGATAACCACCGCCTTTCTTAACATTAAATATAATACATTTATATTTTAACATAAAATATTTTATTGCCGATTTTATCTTTTTATTTTGTCACTGAAGGGTGTTGGTAAGATATGTTATAATTTATTCAAAAATAAGGAGATCATCAGATGAAGAAAATTTTGCTATTAAGACCATTATCAATATTTTTCTTGTTTTTAAGCTTTGGTTTGCTTTCTCCTTTTGCCTTACCATTTTTTATAATAAGTAATATCACTATGCTAATTATTATTACTTGGTTTGCTGTTTTTTGAATTGTTAAATTTTTAAAAAGAACTATTGAAATTTCTAAAAATTTACAAACTTACAAATGATATAAAAATAAAAACAATGTTACAGAACTGCAACCACTCTTCTATAATCTTTTGCCAATCTTATTATTATGACAAGGAATCAATGTGGTTTTAAATGCTAACTTTAATTTAAATAATAGAATACTATTAATTCCTTATTCATTAATAATTGCCAGTTTAATTAGCTTTGGCGCAATTATTTTAATTGTTTTTACTTGCTTAGTTTTTTGATTTAAATTTAAAGTTAAATATATTTTTAACCGGGTTAAGCATCTTACTAAATTGGGAATTAATAATCTTATTAAGTTTTTATATTTTCATTTTCAACTAATTAAAAATAAAATATATTATCCTTGGTTAAAAAGAATGTTTGTAATTTTTCTAAAAATTCGGATAATTATTAATTATGTTGTTAATTTTAAAAAATCCCTATATTTAAAAAGACTGAAAATAATTTTGGAGGTTAAAAATAATGTTATCTTTCTAAATTTATAAGATTAAATTTAGAAAGGAGTTTCATAATGGCAATTGATAAAAAAATCAATTATTATTTTGGTAGCATCATTTTTATTGCAATCTTAGATGCCGCCTTAACAATTTCAATTTTTACAAGAGCAATAATTTCGTTAATTCATGGCCAGTGAATCCCACCTGTCATTCAAATAATACCGCTAATCTTTTTTGGAACACTATTATATTTTGAAGTAAGTTTTCTTTGCAAATACTACCAAGAAAAAAAGAAGCATTCGCACAGTTCATTTCAGAATACTACAGCGTTATTAGCAATTCAAACTAAAAATCCACAGCGATTTAAAATAAAAATAATTTTTAATTATATTGCTTGTGGTTTTGTTGTGCTAATGGGCTTTATTGGAATTATTCCGTTGTGTTTAATGATCAAAGGTCAACAAGCTTATCAAAAATCAGTGCAAGAAAATATTAATAATAAGAAAATGTAGGTCACCTACATTTTTTTTCAATAAAAAAATAGGTTAACCCTATTTTATTCGGCACTTCCTCCACACAATAATAAAATTCCCCCAATAAAACTAACAAATAAAAAGGCAAAAATACCTAAGCAGATTGCAGATTCATTTAAATTCTTAATTTTCTTTTTAGCGGCCATTGTCATTGGAATACATCAGATCATTGGAATAATTGCAAAAGCTAAAAAGACAGTGTTAATAACCATAAAGATATAACCTGCTTGACGAAGTCCTTTTTTATTAGATGAATTATTATGTGTTGAAGAAGGAGCATGTTTTGCCATCGCTGCGTGCTGTGCCATTAGCATTCTCCTCTTCTTTTAACTGAATCTTAATGTAATAATTTAATACTAAAAAGATTATATCAAGAGAAACTCTGAACCGAGCGGCAAACTTTTTTCTAATTTATTAAAGTACTAATTAGTAACAACTATATCAAGGGGAATATCGTGGAGTTCACAAGGCAATTTTTCAACAAATTGAAAGTGATAACCTAAACCAATCTTAGTTCCCCTGAAGTCTTTTAAATAACGGTCATAAAAACCTTTCCCATATCCTAAACGATGATGGTCAAGATCATAGGATAATAAGGGAATAATCATTACATCAATCAGCTGGGGAGCATAAATTGGCAATTTATTATCTGGTTCATATAGTTTATACTTTGCATTATATCTTAAATCAGTTTGTAAATTATTAATTTGGTGAAATTGCAAAGCAGCACCAACTGTTCGTGGTAACACAACATTATATTTATGTTTTAATAAATATTTAATAATTTTTAGCGTGTCAACTTCTTTATTAACTGAATAATAAATCCCGATTGTTTTTGCCAATTGGAAAGCGGGCAACTTTAATAGTTTTTTCCGAATAATCCGGTTACTTTTTTGATAGTATTTCTTATCAAGGTTTTGCCGGTAAAATAATTTTTCGGCACGAATTTCATCTTTTGATTTCGCCATTGCTTAACCAACGCTACCTTCCATATTCATTTTAATTAATTGGTTTAATTCAATTGCATACTCCATTGGAATTTCTTTGGTAAATGGTTCTAAAAAACCCATTACAATCATTTCTAATGCTTGCTGCTCAGTTAAACCCCGACTCATTAAATAAAATAATTGTTCTTCTGAAACTTTGCTAACGGTTGCTTCGTGTTCAATTTGCGATTCATTATTAAAAACTTTATTTTGAGGAATGGTATCGGAATGTGACTTCCCATCTAAAATTAAAGTATCACATTCTACCCGAGCTTTTGAATATTGAGCATTTGGGCCAATTTGCACTAAACCCCGGTAATTTGCTGAACCACCATTAAAGGTCATTGATTTTGAAATAATTTTAGAAGAAGTATTTTTTCCTAAGTGAATCATTTTTGCTCCAGCATCTTGAATAACACCTTCTTTGGCAACCGCAATTGAGATACATTGGCCCTTGGCATTTCGGCCTTTTAAAATACAACTAGGATATTTCATATTAATTTTTGAACCAATATTTCCATCAATTCATTCCATTTGACCATTTTCTTCAACAATTGCTCTTTTAGTTACTAGATTTAAGACATTATCACTTCAATTTTGAATTGTAGTATAACGCATTTTGGCATTTTTCCCAACAAAAATTTCAACCACTGCCGCATGTAATGAATCCTCGGAATAAATTGGTGCCGTACATCCTTCAATATAATGGAGTTCGGCATCATCATCAACAATTATCAAAGTTCGCTCAAATTGGCCACTATTTTGATAATTAATCCGGAAATATGCTTGCAATGGTTTATCTAATTTAACACCCTTTGGCACATAAATGAAGGAACCTCCAGACCATACTGCACCGTTTAGTGCTGCATATTTATTATCACTATTAGGAACTAAAGTACCAAAATATTTTTTAAATAATTCTGGTTGTTCTTTTAACGCGGTATCACAGTCTAAAAAAATAACATCCTTTTCGGCAACTTCTTTTAACATGCTACCATAAACTGGTTCACTATCATATTGTGCTTTGACTCCGGCTAAAAATTCTTTTTCAGCTTCGGGGATTCCTAAGCGGTCAAAAGTATTTTTGATTTTTTCAGGAACATCATCCCAAGTTTTGGCAATTTTATCAGTTGATTTTGAATAATAAATATATTCATCAAAATTAATAAAAGATAAATCAGGGCCCCATTTAGGATTATTAATTTTCATAAAATTATGGTATGACTTTAAGCGATACTCTAACATTCATGCTGGTTCATTTTTATAATTTGAAATTTTTCGAATTACTTCTTCATTAATTCCCTGGTCAGTATGAAAATAAGAAATATCACCATCACTAAAACCATATTTATATGTTGAAAGATCTTTAATTTCTTTTTCTTGTTTTAACTTTGGCATTTAATTCACCACCTTTATTTTTGTGTTTTTTCATATTCTTGCAATAACTTTAAGAAACCATTAACCCCAATACTTGCGCATTTGATTCTGTTGGGTTGTTTGGGAACATTAATGAAAGCAATTAATTCATTTAACATTGTTTCATCGTATGTTCTTTCAAATAACATATTTAAATAATTATCAATAATTTTAATTGCCATTGCAACTGGTTTCTCAACAATTTCACCAGCCATAATATCTGTGGCAGCGGTAGAAATTGCACACCCAATCCGATCAAATTTTGCACTCGTAATTTTATTATCAGCAATTTCCAGTTCAAGGTGCATATCATCAATACAAGAATCCGAAGCTTGATGAACATAGAGACTATTTGGTTTTTTTAAAAGACCCTTTTGGGTAGGGTTTGCATAGTGTTCCATAATTATTTGCCGTAAAAATATCGGATCTTTATTTTCCATTCTCATTTACACCAACCTTCCTAAAAAATCTTGTTCATTAACTAATGCTAGCACTAACTTATCGATTTCTTCTTTATTATTATATATTGAAAAACTAACTCGCACCGTATTGCTTTCTCCAATAACTTGGTTAATTAATTTTGAACAATGTTCTCCGCTCCGAACGGTAATGTGATTAATTGTTCCTAAGTGGGTTGCAACATCTTGGGCAAATTTATCTTTAACATTAAATACTAATAACCCTGTTTTGGCATCAGGATTATAAACAACTATCTTATCTTTTAATTTTAAATTAAATTGTTCAACAGCATATTGTTTTAATTGTTGTTCATAAGCAATAATATCATCTAAACCTATTTCGTTAATAAAATCAATTGCTTTCGCAAACCCCAAAATACCAGCAATATTCTGGGTTCCTCCTTCAAAACAAAAGGGAACTTCTTTTAAAAGATATGACAACTCATCGCTACTAATGCGAGCATTCATATCTCCACCAACAATCAAGGGGGGCAATGCTTTTAAATGGTTAATTTTACCTCATAAAACCCCAACCCCAGTTGGTCCAAACATCTTATGTGCTGAAAAACAAATAAAATCCACATCCCATTTTTGGACATCCGTTTTAGTATGTAAAATTCCTTGGGCACAATCAATTACTATTATAATATTAGGATTTAAAGCCCGAATTTTTTGACTTACCGCAACAACATCAATTTCATAACCTAAAATATTAGAAATGTTCGCAAAGCTAATTACCTTTGTTTTCTCGCTAATCATTTTGCTTAAAGCCACTAAATCAAGGGTATGATTTTTTAACGGAATAAAATTAACAGTTGCTGCTTTATTTTTTGCCAAACGATATCATGGTAAAATGTTAGACCCGTGTTCTTGGTAAGTAATTAGGATCTCATCTCCCGGTTGAATAGTATCTTCCAGACCAAAAGCAATTTGATTTAATGCAAAAGTTGTTCCGGATGTAAAAACAATTTCGTTACTATCCTTTGCATTAATAAATTTCTGCACTTTTGTCCGCACCTGGTTGAATTTTTGGTATGTTTCATATGCTAAGTCACTATCAGTATTATGGGGATTAGTCCCATATTTACTATAATATTCAATAATACCATCAATTACAACTTGCGGTTTTAAAGTAGTTGCCGCAGAATCAAAATAAATCTCATTGGGATTATTTGTAAAAAAAGGAAACAACTTTTTAATATTCTTTTCATCAACCATATTCTTACTCTCCAATTTCCCGATCAATTTCATTAATAATTTCAGTTTGAATTTTTTCATCATCAATTGCTTCAATTACATGTTTAAAATATCCCATACAAATTAATTTACGTGCTTGGTTGACTGTTAGTCCTCGAGCTTGCAAATAAAAGACTTGTTCAGGGTCTAGCATCCCTAATGCATTGGCATGGCTAGCTTTAATATCATTTTCATCAATTAGTAAAATCGGATCTGAAATTGCCCGCGAAGTTTTATCAAAGACTAATAAGCGTAATTCTTGATGTGCTTCTGATTTAGCCATCGTTTTTTCAATATGACTAGTACACTTAACTGTTTGTAATGAAGCATCTTTTGCAATTGAATAAGTTTTAATTTCACTAAACGTTTGCGGTGCTTGATGATGGGCATAAATAATTTCATTTTTTTGTTTATCACTAGTTGATAAACTTGCTAAATAATAAATTACTTTACTTCTTTTTTCTAATAAATTAAAAGTAACATTTTCGTTGATATTACTATCTACAATATTTAAATGGTATAAATTTAAAGTACTATTTGCCAAAACATTATATTCTAAATTAATATTCTGGTGGTTATCTTTATTTTTGTAAATATTAACAATATTAACATTAGTATTATTAGCAATATTGAATTTAAGATTAACAGTATTATTTAGATGAAGAAAAACTAATAAGGTTAAGTTTTTAATATTATCAGTAATATTAAATTCAAAATTTTCCCCATCTTTAGTATTCTCAATCTTTACTGTTTGATGCTGCGAATTATCAATAATATTAAACTGATTATTAACAACCGTGTTATTTAATAAAACACTCATTATTTTGCATTTTTAGCGGCACAACCAACCGCAGTATTCATTCGCTTTTGATCTTCATTTTTAACATTATCAATCTTTAATTCGCGCATCAATCATTCATAACCCTCCTGGTTAATTTTTTCTACTAATTGATAATCACCACTTTTAACAATTTTTCCCTTGATAATTACATGGGCATGGGTTGGTTTTACCAAGTTGAAAAAACGATCATAATGAGAAACAATTAAAGCTGCAAAATCTTTCCCAATTCTTTTATTAAGTTCTCCGCTAACAACATTTAAAGCATCCACATCTAGTCCCGAATCAATTTCATCAATTAAAGCAAAACTAGGAGTTAAAACATTTAACTGTAAAATCTCGTTTTTCTTTTTTTCTCCACCTGAAAAACCACTATTTAAATATCTTTGAATCATTGATTCTTCAATTTTTAAATTCTTAGTATTTTCATTAATTGTTTTATATAAATCTGGTAATTTAATTGGGGTTTCGCGATGAGCATTAATAATTGTTTTTAAAAAATCTAAGTTTAAAACACCAGGGATTTCAACTGGTGATTGCATCGCAAAAAAGATGCCTAATTTACTTCTTTCATCAACTGTTTTGTCCAAAATAGATTCACCATCAAATAAAATGTCACCTTGTTCAACCTTATAATTGGGATGACCCATAATAGTTGATAATAAAGTTGATTTACCATTACCATTAGGTCCCATTAGCGCATGAATTTCGTTTTGTTTAATAACTAAATCCAACCCTTTTAAAATCATCTCACCATCAGTTGAAACATGTAAATTTTTAATTTCAATTTGCTGCATTTTTCCACCTCATTTTCCTATAATTATCAGGCTTTTTATATTAAAAATATCTCAATTTTTTTATAATAAAGTCTACTTTTATTGTACAATAAAAGTAGACTTTGTATAAAAATTAAATGTAATTCTTTACATTTTAATAAGGAAAAGTTCAGCCAAGTTAATAACTCAAGGAAGGATGGAATATTAATGAAGAAACTTTTGTCATTACTAGCTAGTTTCGTAATCACTGGGGCCCCAGTTGGAACGTTAGCAGCATGTAGTAATAAAGACAATACAAAGGATCAGCATAAAAACAGCGCCGGAAATAGTGTGTGAGCATGATTGCCCGGAATTGGGGGAGGAAAAAATGTAACTTCCGCTGATGTTTGAAATGAACTAAAAGATCCGTTTACCAATATTGGGGGAGATAAATGAAGTAATGACCCTAATGAATGGGATGGAACAACTAGAATTAAAATGACCGTACAATTAATGCAAATTCTAAGTGTTTCAATCTTAGCTAATAGTAATAAGTTAGTTGATAGTGGACAGAGTGAAAAAATGCCTGCTGTTGCTGACTACCAAGATTTACAAGTAATTTTAAGTCAACAATGAAAATTATTAGTTTCTAACACCAATCAACAAGTTGAAAATAAAAAACAATCATTTAAAAACGACTACCAAAAAAAATGAGAAGATGAATATCATAAATGGTTAGATAAAAACTATCCAGATATTACTGGTGCTTCTGGTTCAAAGAAATATGAAATTGAAGAAAACAATTATAAAGCGGCAATTATGGCAACTGGGGCTGATAACGGTACAAGTGCTACAACAATGTTAACTAACGTATTATTAAACAATAATATGCGTAGTTACCAAACAAGTAGTAACCAAATCTTAACTAATTATTTATATAATTTTTATGATTTTACCGTAGTTCAAAAAAAATCAGCTGATGATTGAAATAAAGATAATATTAGTGCCCGCCGTGATTTAGCAGTAGCATTCCAATGGAATTATACAACCAATGTATGAAGTTTTACTTACCCAGATTTTGATATTTCAGCAACCTTAAAAAAAATTGCTACCGATTTAGAAACCAAATCACCTGAACAATATCTTCAAGAACATCCAATGGTAGACGCCCCTATTTTTGATGGAACAACTAATGATAAGTTAGGATCTTTAATGTTAAACTCAAACATTTACCAAGCTGGACAATTATCATTATTCCAAAAATATTCTTTAGAACGTTGATTTACTAATCAAAAACCATTAGCAATTTCACAAGTTACTTATGCTTTTAAAGACGCCGCCAATGCGTTTAAAGATGGCATTACTAGTGATGATTTTGATAAAGGTGTGTTAGCAAACATTACTACTGATCTTGGCAAATTAGCTGGAAGTTCTCCTGAAGATTGAGAAACTTTCTACCGTAATAATAACGGGACTGCTGCTAGTTCAAAAAGTTTATTAACCCTAAATAATGGTGATGATATTTTTAAATCAAATGTTATAAAAGCAAATATTTACGGAAATGTTGGTAATACTAAATATGATACTCTTCCAGCAGATGCTGATGCTGCAATTAAAACATTAAGCCGTAATTCTAGTGATACTGCAACTCATATGAGCCAAGTTTGAAAAATTGGTCAAGTTAGTGATGGTTCAGGGCTAAAAGATGATTCAGTAATTGCCTTCATTGATACTGATGGTTTACATATTGTTCATATTGATGGTGGTCAATACTTAGATCCAACCACAACAGATGATTACAATAACTATACTAATAATTGACAATTTTACTCATTAAGTTATGCCCACAATACTTTTGAAGCAGCTGATCATAACAAAACAGATGATGTAAGTGTTAATAGTAAAATGAACACCCAATTTAAAAATGCTAAATATTTACAATATTTAGTTAACCAAAGTAATGCCAATACTATTGCTGGAAGTCGTACAACATTTAATGTCTTAGATGAAGTTAAAAAATATGCCAAATTAGATTCTTCAACTGACGGAACAACAAGTAATTTATGATGATTCTGAATCTTTGATTTCTTTAATAATGTTGAAAAAAATATTGTTAAGATTGCAACCCCAGATGATTGGTATAAACGTTTCTTAACTTTTAAAACACAATCAGGTAGTGAAGCAGATACCACATGGTTTACAAACGTTATTAATTCAGCGGCAAGTAACTTAACCGGATCAGCAATTGGAACCTTTATTTCAAACGTGCAAACTGAAAATACCACAATTCAAGGATATGCAGTTGGTTGACCAGATTTAACATTTGATGTTAGTGCTATTTTAGCTAACATTACAACAACAAATGGTAAATTCTGGACAATTGCTGAATACTAAAAAGGAGGGCGAATATAAATGAAACGATTATTAAGTATCTTAGGAACAATTTCAATTTTAGCTTCAACCTCTTCCGCAGTTGTTGCTTGTAAAAGTGATAAGTTTGAACGTTTTGATACCCCTGCAATTGCCGATGAAATTAAAAAATGAATTATTGCCGAAATTAATGGTAATGCTGACTATGTCCAATATTCTTTCAACCAAATTTTTAACAGTGCTGACTTAAAAACATTAGCAATTCGTTTATTAGATTCTAATATTTCAAAATTCTATTATTCAGCAGAAGAAGCAACCCGTGCACGTTATACCGGAGTTACAATTGACACTTCGCAACCAGATAACATTATTGCCCGTCAAATTGTTAACTTTGTTAAACAAGTTGCGCTTGATAAACTATATACTGAATATTTAGCCGGAATTAGTAATAACTCACCATTAGAATATAAAATGGCTAGTCAAGGGTATGCGCCTGATTACCAAACTGACAATTGATTTGTTTTAGGAGTTAAATCATACTTCTACGACAAAACTGGTAGTGGGGGGGCTGATTTCCTAATTGCTTATTATGCTAAATCACGAGTTGAATTAGAAAAAAATCCTGGTTATAAATTTAAAATTGATCAAAAATTAGTAGACCAGTCTAGTTATGATGATTTTAATAAATTAAGTGAAGACGCTAAAAAAGTAGCTTTACAAGTTCGTTTTAATGACTATTATAACCATGTTGAAATTCCAAGTGTTGTTGACCAAATTTTAGCAACTACCTATTTACACCAAAATCAAATTCGTAAATACGGAGCCGGAAATGATTCACATTTATACATTAATAAAAACGGGGCTCTATTCAATAATATCCAATCATGAGAAGATAATCCTTCTTCGCGCACAACATGAAAATCATACATTAAAATGGTGTGAGAAGTTAAAATGTCAAAAACTGAATTAGAGAAAAAATTCCCTTATTCAGAAATTGAAAAAATTAATAACGCAGCAAATGGTAGTGACAAGAAAGCAATTCTAGATTTATTGCAAAAAGATTTTGCAGTTGATCCCGCCGCTCCTGATACTACGAACCAAATTAAAGACGGAATTGACCCAATCTTTAATGTTCCGGGCTTTAAAGGATTTGTTGGATTCAAGAAAAGTGATAATTCAATTTTTACAACTATTAACAATGCTGACTTATATAAAAACAATTTAGGAAATGTCCTAACCGCTGGGATTATGCGAGCTAATAACGGACCAACTGACCAAGTTTCAACTTATGAATTTGTTGATGCCAACAAACGGAATGCTTCATTAGTCTTTGTGTTACCAATTTATACAATTGATTTAATGAATAATATGACTTTAAATTATCAAGATAAACCAATTACTGATGCTAATAAATTAGAAATGAAATTTTACGGTTCTGGCGGTCAACCAACCGACTTAAATGCTAATTGGTTAGTCCAAGGATTATCAGTTAAATGGTTATATAATAGTGATGGTTACCTAGGTTCATATGATAACACCGGAGCTCCTTTATATAATCTTGATGGTTCACCAACAAGTGTTGATAATTATAAAGGTAATATTCTAAAATGAATTGAATATACCATGGCCCAAAATACTGATTTACAAAAATCAGGAAAAACAAGATTATATTCATTAGCCTTTAATAATGATCCTAAAAACATCTATTCGCAAACTTTATATGATGCAATTGGAACATATATTATTAGTCGTGATTAAAAAAGAAAAAGTCATCCGAAAAGATGGCTTTTTGCTTTTTTTGTTATAATATAATTATGGAGTAAACAAGGAGGCACATAAAAATGTTAAAAAAAGATTGTTTGTTCTGTCGAATTATTAACGGGGAGGTTCCTAGTAGTAAAGTTTATGAAAATGAATATGTTTATGCATTTTTAGACATTTTTCCAAATAGCGACGGTCATACTTTGGTAATCCCTAAATCACATTCGGATTACTTTAGCGACACCGAAGATTTGTATTTAGCAGAAGTTGCCAAAGCTTCGAAATTAATTGCTAATCGCATTTATGATACTTTAAAACCAAAAGGAATTAACTATATTATTAATGAAAAAGAAGAAGCTTTTCAACAAGTTTTCCACTATCATATGCATGTGATTCCCAAGTATCATCGCCAGGAAGGATATAATTTCAATATTAATCCCAATGATGATTTAACTAGTTTAGATGAAATTAAAAATAAAATTGCCATCAAATAAAAAAACAATTCAGGGGACGAATTGTTTTTTTATTTTTCATTAACTATTAATTTATTATTATACAAGTAGTTTAGTTTATATTTTTTAATACCAGTTCTTAAATTTTCTAACTCTAATTTTAATTGTTTTCACATTAGAAAACTACCTAAAAAATTATGAAGATAATATAATTTAATATTGTTATTAATAAAATTAAACTGTTTTGAAATCTTAATATTTAAATCATCACAAACTGCTTGGGGAGAACGTTTTTGTTGATAATGTTTTAAAGATAAGTAACAATATTCATCAATCAAAGTCATAATACTATTATTTAAAGATTCTTCTCGTTTGTTAAGAACAGTTAAATAACGATCAATAAGGGTATTTTTAATTTTAGTGGGTTTTATTTTTTTTAGGGAATACAATTCAATTTTTAAGGACATTAAAGGGTTAATATGATTATAAGCGGATTCAATTTCAATAGCTTGATTGATTTCAGTTATTATTTGATAAAATAAATTGTTATCTGGATGTATCACTAGTTCTTATTCGCTCCATTCTTATTAGGTTTAAAATTAGATAATTGATAAAAACTCAAAATTAAAAATTATTTATTAAAAAATAAACAACTTAATAATTTAGATTACACAAATGCACCTCAATAGAAATATAAAATATTTCGTGTTGACTTACTGGCGTGTATTTTTATAATACTTAATATATTTATAATTTTTCACGGGTAAACATTAGTGGAAATTCGTAATAGTTAATATTTAATAATAGTTTTTTCGTTTTATTAATATTATAATAAGGTAATAATTTATTCTCTTCTCCATATAATATTTTACTAAAATTATAAATTCTTACAATTGTCAAAACACAAATTAAATTATCAATTACAAACAAAAAAAATGTTAAAAATAAAAAGTATTATTTATAATAATACTTTTTAGGCATGGTTTTTTAAGAATTCATATACTTTGTTATAGTCTGGCTCGTTACCAACCGGGTTAACAACCTCAATGTATTGAACAATATTATCTTTGTCTAAAATTAATACTGCCCGGGGCAAGATTTGCGTAGCATTAAAGACTAACCCTGTTTTGTTCCCAAAATCACGATAATTGTAATCTGATACTAAACAATGATCTTTATCACGGAATGATTCACAACTTCTTTCTTGAGCAAATGGTAAGTCCCGTGAAATTGTAATTAATCGGGCGTGGGGATAATCTTTGATATCCTTATTAAATTTTACTGTTTGCGTATAACAAACACTTGTGTCAATACTTGGAATAACAGAAATTACTTTGTAGTCACTTTTTACATCGTTAATATTAAAATCTGTCATATCACCATTTGTTGCTTTGAATTCTAATTTGTCATCAACTTTAATAATATCTTGTTTAATGTGGTCAAACACATTACCTTCTAATTTGAATGCTCCCATTGGCTATTCCTCCTCTATATTATCATTTACTAAGTGCGCGCCATCACCATTAATAATTAAACTATTTTCCTGAACAGTGAATTCGGCTTCAATAATATTTTGTTCAAAATAATTATCATCTGCATAAACCGGCGATAATTTTAACACCCGTTGGTTAGTTGAACCAATTAATCTTCTTTTTTTATCTAGTTTATTAATTAAAAATGGTCCATCAATTAAAATATCCACAAATTCCAAAATCGCCGGGTATTTTTTTTGTAAAACTTCATAGACATAACCAGAAAAAATAATTACTGTTAAGTTATGAGCTTTACACAATTGCACTAATTCTAATAAGGCACGGGGTTGAATAAATGGTTCACCACCAAGAATCGTAATTCCTTCAATATTGAATCTAATTTTAGCATCAAGAACTGCTTTAAACAATTCCTTTACTTCCATTACATTTTTATTAATCAAGGGAATCATTTCTTGATTGCTACACCCCTTACAATTAAGAATGCATCCTTGCATTCATAAAGCAAATCTATTGCCGGGACCTTCAATGGTAGTGAATGAAACAAAGCGATTAAAATTAATAAGATTTTTAGACATTAATTTTTAATTGTGTAGTTAATTACTGATCCTTGTGGCTCAGCAATAATTGTTTGGTTTACTCGAAAATTCGCTTGGTTAGTAAAAATAAATTCACTTAAGCCATCAACAATATGTTTTTCAATACTGTTTAATAAATCCCGACCACCTTTTTTATCATCAGCATCACTCATGATAATGGTTAAGATTTTTTCTAATTCTCCAAATTCTAAATTAACTTTATATTTTTCTTTAACAGCTAATTGAATTGGTTTTAATTTATGGGCAATTAATTTTGCTTTGAAAGCAGTGTCTTTAATAAAGTTAAACGGTACAATGTTATTACCAATTCTTCCTAATAATTCTGGGCGTTTCAATTCGGTACGAAAATGATCAGAAACCTTTTGAATAAATTCTTTTTGAATCTGATCAAATGGTTGGTGGTCATCAACTTCACTAGCCCCAATGTTAGAAGTAAAAATTATAAATGAATCAGAAAAACTAACAGTTTGGCCTTTATTATCCGTTAACCGCCCATCTTCTAAAATTTGTAAAAATTTATCTAAAATTCGGGGATGAGCTTTTTCAATTTCATCAAATAAAAGAACACTAAATGGCTTTTCTTTAATAGCATTTGTTAATTGTCCCCCTTCTTCATAACCAACATAACCTGGTGGGGCCCCAATTAATTTTTGGTCACTTGCTTCCTGGTTATATTCTGACATATCAAAGCGAATACAATTTTTTTCATCCCCAAAGAGAAATTTTGCTAACGCTTTTGCTAATTCTGTTTTCCCAACTCCTGTTGGCCCGACAAAGAATAAAGTTCCCTTGGGTTTAGTTCGTTTCGCTGAATATTGCACACCCGATAAACCGGTAAATGCTTTATAAACAACTTTTTTAACTTTTTCAATCGCATGGTCCTGACCAATAACTCTTTTCCGTAGTTCATCTTCAATTGTTGCTAATTTTTGATAGTTCATTTCTTCTCACGGTGAAACTTTATCCCCATATTGATAAGAATTTAATAACTTTTCAAACGGCAACCGTTCATTGATATTATTTGAGTATTTAATCAGTTGGTAAACTTCTTTCAGAGTTCACCCTTCCATTGTATCGTAAATATCTTGTAATTTTAAGATATCTTGGTTTAAATCTTCACTAATTTTAAAGAAATTTTTATTAGTTAAAATAAACTTTTCACGCTCTTCGCGATTTGGTTTTGCTAATGTAATGGTACTAACATCCGGATTATGAAGATAAAACGATGTTGGTAGTTTTCCAATATTATTTGTAATAAAAATTAGCGAAGTATCAAAATCAATGATTTCTGACTGATCAAACTTCTTATCTTTAAAAGCTTTGCTTAGGGAAATTAAGTTAACCCGTTCATCTTCACTTAAACTTTGCTCATTTGAAAATAAATAATCTGAACTATCAGCAATAAAAGCAACTTTTTTAGGGCTATTCCCAAGCATATTTTTCCGCACAATTGCAAAAAATTCCGCTAAAGAAGTAAATTGTCCTGTTTGTTGATTTGTTTGTTCATTTTGGTTATTAATTAATTCTTTACCAAACTCATATGCTTCGCCTTCTTGCGAATGGTCCTTTTTCTCATCTTCAACTAATGTTAGACTTTTCACATTTCCTCCGGCTAATCCATCAATGCGATCCCAAGTAAAAATATCATGAAAGCCTTTTTCTTTTAGCAATGTTTTAATCCGTTCTTTTAAACTAACATAACCATTATTATTTTCATAAATGTCATTGATATTTCCTTCAACAATAATACAACGTTTAATTCCAATTTGGTTTTTTAATTTATCTAAGTTATTTTTAACACTCATATTGTTCCCCCTTCATATGCTTGTTACTAATGATTACTATTAATTATAAATGTTTTTAGCGAAGAATACTATTAAATCTGATTTAGTTTTCTGATTATTATATTTTTCCAAAAATAAAAAAATAAACTCTACTTAACAGAGTTTATTTAATTTTTTAAATTTCTAGTTAGCACTTTTAATTGCGACACTAACTTTGGCCGTTCCCACAGCAGCGTTATGTCCAGTTAATGTTAAATTTAAAACAACTGTTTTCCCATTTGTTAAGTCAACATATGGAAGATCTGATCATCCTGAATGGTGAAAATAGGTATTTCCGGCTTTAACTGTCTCAAAATTAGTTATCGCATAACTAACATCATAACTTGTTAGGGTTGCATCAAGATTTTGCACAGCTTTTAAAACAAGACTATCTAAACTTGTTAGAATATCTGATTCAAAGATAAATCCAAAATTACCACCACTTTGAATTGCCGTAATTCCCACAGGATTATCGCTGATTTTATTAATTGAACTAATATCAACTGCTTGTTTAATTCCCATTATTTTAATACTAAATTGAAAACTACCTTCAATAATTTTTGAATTAGGCTGAGCCTGTACTGTTACGGTAATATCTTTAGCAGTTTGATAATCACCAGTTGTGGCATTATTGGTTAAAATAAAGTCATTAACTTTAAAGCCTGTTCTTTTTGCTTCTGGGAGCTGGGTGCGAATAAAACCTCAAATCTCACCTTTGAATGTTAAATTTTTATTAATAGTATCTAATTCATCTTGTGTCACACTGGCAGGATTTTTAACCTGAATATTTAATACTGGATTTTTGGGTTCAAAAGTTAACACGGAAATATTAATTCTTCCGGCAATCGCAATAATTTGAATTGTTAAAGTTGTTTTCCCCATAATAATTTTAGATTGAGCTTGGGCATTAATGGTAATGTTAATCGGTTGGGCTTGTTCATAATTACCTGCTTTTGCATTATTAGTAATATTAAAATCAGATTTTGTTATTTTATTACCATCTTTAAGAATATTATTAATTTGGGTTGTAACATATTCTAATAAGGTATCATTAAAATTAATAGCATTTAATTCATCTGATGTAACATTTTTTTCATCATTAACTGTAATTGCTAATGAATTGGTCATCTTTGGAATTTTAATTTCACTAAGATTAATTTTGGTATTATCATTTGGTTCAGCACTTTTGTTATGACAAGCAACAACAGAACTTGCACCGGTTGCTGTTAAACTAATGGCACCTAAAATACTTAAAAGTTTTTTCATTACTTAATTTCCTTCTTTCTTTGGTAAGTAAATTTAGTTAATGAATTTTAATAATTTTTATATTATATTCTGTCCCTTATTTTTAATTTTAACATATTAATTCCCTGAAGAAAGTAAAATTGCAAATTAAAAACTATCTTTGATAGATAGTTTCCAAGAAGTTATTAAAGATTATTATAAGCAATTTCACCTTCGGAAATGGTCATTTTGACATTTAAATCATTATCCACCACAACAAGATCCGCCAATTTATTTGGTTGAATTGATCCTGTTTGGTCATAAATCCCCAATTGCTTTGCGACATTAATACTTGTCATTTTAATTAAATCAATTAGTGAACATTTAGTAAAATTATACATATTACGAACGCTAAAATCATAAGTTGCCGCTGCACCAGCTAACGTTCCATTTAATAAGGTCACAGTTTGACCTTTTTTAATAACATCCAAATTACCCAATTTATATGGGCCATCAGCTAACCCCTTTGCAATCATCGCATCTGTAATAATACATAAGTGATCAGCCCCCTTAATTTTGTAAGCTTCCCGGATAGTATCAGGATGATTATGAATTCCATCCGTAATTAGTTCACACAAAATTTCATCATAGAATAGACCTGCATTTATCATTCCAGGTTTACGATGTTCATAACGACTCATTCCATTATGAAGATGAGTAAAATGGTTAGCACCCCGCCCAACTTCGGTTGTTACTTGCTCAAAACTAGCAGCAGAATGTCCCATTGAAGGAATAATTTTATTTTTCAGAAGGAAAGTAGTGAATGATCCATCTTGTAATTCAGGAGCATAAGTAACAATCCGAATGTTATTTTTTGAAGCATCAATAAATTGTTGCATCACTTTAATATCTGGTTTAATTAATAGTGCCTCTTCATGTGCTCCCTTAAATTCATGTGAAATAAAAGGACCTTCCAGGTGAGCACCAATTTGCAATGCTTTTGCCCCTTTATTATGCTTAGTCATATATTCACCATAGACTTCCATTAACTTAGTTACTTTTTCAACAGACCCGGTAACTGTTCCTTGGCAAAACTTTGTTACTCCTTCTTGTGCAATTTTTTTGGCAAACTCATTAAATCCAGCAATTGTGCCTTCTTCAAAATCATGACCATAACCACCGTGGACATGACATTCAATAAATCCAGGCATCACAATTAGTCCTTGTAAGTCATAGCCATCTTGGTTAGTTTCTCCTTTATTGACTGATTTAATTAAGTTACCGTCAACTTCAATTCATCCTTTTTCAATAATTTCATTGATTAATACTATTTTTGCGTTTTTTAAAATCATGTTTTAACTCCTTCTTTCTCTAGTTAATTATTTTTGCTAAATACTCTGGGTTAATTTCCACAACCCGATCAGTTATAATTCCATCAATATCTTTAATATTACAGAAATGTTCATAACCTATTGAATTGAATTTTGAACTATCAGCAAGAATATATTTATATTTGGCTTTTGCTAAAATAATTGCTTCGAGGTGTGACTCACCCTCATTGTTATTATAGAGATTACCATCATAATCAATATTCGTAACTGAAACAAATGTTTTATAGAATGGTTCAATTTCTAATGCTTTTTCTGCAAACGAACCAATAAAGACCCCCGAAGGTTCTCGATATTTGCCGCCAACTAGAATTGGCTCAATAATATAAGAATTTTTTAAGAGAATTTGGTAAACAAATCAAGAATTAGTTATCACCTTAACTTCAGTTTTAATTTGTTTAGCAAATTCCTCACAGGTTGTTCCAGCTCCCAAATAAAGAACATCACCTTGGTTAATTAATTTCTGAGCTAGTTTAGCAATTTGTTGTTTAGCTTTAAGATTTAAATTTAATTGATTAAAATGTTTAATTGTACTATTATCCGATTTTTCATTAGTTTTAACCCCACCATAAGATAGACTAACTAAACCTTCATTCTGCAATTCTTTTAAATCTCGACGGACAGTAACATATGCGATTCCTAATGATTCAACATACTCATTAATTTCCGCCATATTGTGAAATGGTTTTGCTTGTAAAAAATCTAATAACATATTTTTTCTTTCTAACTTATGCATTTTTTTACCTCTATCCTCTCTCAAACTACTTCCATCATTTTAATTATATATCAAGAAAAATTAGAAAACCAAAAAATTAGAATGATTATAAGGTTTTTTATAAAAAAATAGTGTTATGATTAACACTATTTTTTATTTTTATTTGTATTATTATTAACATTCATTTTTGCTTTATTCATTAAGCGGTCAGGATTTAAATATGTTTTTTTCTGTTCTTTGGATAAGGAAACATCATACATAGATAGATCATTAATAAATGGCTGTTCGTCAGTATCATGTGCATGCCCTTCATATCCTTCAAATTTATAAGTAAATCTACCATCTAAATAAACTTTAAAAATTGCTTCTTCACCAGTTACTTTTTTAGCATACACAATAACAACACTATCCTCATTTTCTTTTACCAATCGAATGTCATTATTATTCACAATAAACCCTCGTTTTTGAATTGATTGTAAAATTGAACTAATAGCATGTTTACGAGCTGATTCATCTAACTGCTTAGTAATAATTTTGTTTTGTAAAGCTAATGCTTTTTTATTAAGTTCTTGGGAACTTTCTAGATCTAACTTACTAAATTGTTCTAAATCAGTTGCTAACTCTGCTTGTACAAACTTATCACGACTAACTTGTTCTTTAAAACTAGTAAGGTATTGGTTTTTAACAAAGTCAGTTGTTGTTCGGTAATTATTAATTTCTTCTTTAACAATGTCAGCAATTTCAGTTGGACTTAAATTAACTAATTTACTTTTATTTTCTTTAAAAAAACTTAGAATAATTGCTTGTGATTGTTTATCATCAAACATTGCCAATAACTCTTGTTCTAATTGATTATGGTTTAAATTAAGACGATTTTTTAAATTGGCAACTCGTTGCTTAGTTTCATCTTCAATAACTTGTATTTTTAATAATTCTACCTCTTGTTGGATTTCTGCTAACCGTAATTTTTTTTGCTCTAAATAAAAATTTACTTGCTTAGCTTGTTCTAATTCAACATGATCTTGTTTTGAAAAAGTTTTAACTAATTCATTATTTTCAATCTCCGCAATAATTGCATCTAATTCTTTTAAATATTTTTCAGTTTGTTGGCAATTAAGACCACTAGCATCAATTGCTTTTAATTGCTGCAATAAAATTGTTAAATTTTCACGAACAAAGTTAATATTAATTTTTAACTGTTCAATTTTCTTTTGATAATTATACATTACCTGCTCAACACTCATACTCATTATGCAAACACCTCTTCAATTCCTTCCAATATTTTTTTGATTTGTTCACGGTTCTTATTAGCATTTTGTTCATTACGATATTCTTCACAATAAACATATAATTTTAATTCATTATATCAATCATTTAATTTTTTGTATTTACTTTTTTCAAAATTAGGTTTTAAAAGAAAGATTTTTTCATTTAGATAATTAACATCATAATCATCAACAATTAATATTTCATCAACATATCCTTCTCACTTGTTCAGAACATAGACACTCGCTTTTCCAAACTCGCATAAGTTCATATAATCATTAAACTTAACTTCTGAATTAAATACTTCCCCATGTTTAAGTTGACGGAATTTTAATTCTAAAACTGATAAAGAATGGAGTAATTGAATAATTAACTCCGAGGAATTTTGAAAACTAGTTAAGCGGGCTTTAATTAAATTTATTTTTTCCCAGAGTATTTTTCAATTTCGTTGTAAAACATTTGTTTCTGATTGGTAATCCATTTGTTGACGATATGTTTCATAATCTTTTGCATAAGAATATAAGTTAGTTAAAAAGACTGTGTTTTTAGTGTTAACATCAAAATCATCATCGCGATCGATAATTTCTTTTGCAATATTTTGGTTAATTAGCCTAATAAATTTAGTTACAATATTAAATAAATTTTGGTTTCAAATTTTTTCAACAATACTTGGACTAGCAATCTTCGTTAATTCATATAATTCTCCCATTGTGGTGTTATCCTCATCATATAATTCTTGCAAAGTATTTAGAATATCTTTGTTGGAAAGGATTTCACCATTATATAAAACACTGTAACTTCGAACAATTGTTTTTTGTTCATGTGCTAACTGTTTAATATCTGCCACTAAAGTATTATGAATAGTATTTTTATAGTTAGGCTTTAAAACTAAATAATCACAAATTTCTTCTCAGTGTAAGTATAAATCAGTTTTATTATTAAAATGTTCGGTTGCTTGGTTTTCCATAAAAGTTTGGAAAGCATGATCATTATTATTTATTAAATCTAACAAATAAAAATGGATAAATAAATTAGTTTCTTTTTTACTACTAATTAGTTCTCGTAATTGAGCTTGGTATTTTATTAATTTTTGATTTAAATATTGCATTATTTCTTTTAAAATATTTTTACTGTAGTTATCCTTATATTTATTTGCCACTAAAATTTTCTTCCCTAAACTAATAATTTCAGTTTCTTGAATGGCATAAGCCTCCGCTTCTAATTTATTATTTATAAATAACGTAATAAAATTATGGTCAAATGTTACTAGGTCTTTACTAATTCGGAAAAATGGCAACTCTGTCCGTAGATCCTCTAAATTAGTATCTTGGCTAGCATTTACAAAAATTACTAACTCTAAATTATTATTTTGATAATATTTTTTATTAATAACTGCATTTTCATTTACATAAGCACTGTTAACAATTAAAATCCGCGGGTTAGCTAATGTTGTGGTAATATAACGGGGATCTTGTAAATAATCACTTTCAAATAAATTAATATTTAAACGTGAAAAATTTAAATTAAAATATTCTTTTAATTCATTGGTCATTTTATTTAAAAAGTAATCAACAACTGTTCCTTTAATAGCATCATTATTATCTAAAATATTTTGTAAATTTTTATCATTCTCCACTTTTAACTTAATATCTTTGAAAGTTGTCAGCGCTAAATTAATTTGAACTGGTTCATAAGTGGGATTAAATAAATTAGTAATTTTGTCAGAAGTCATTTCAATTTTTGTATTATTAGATTTAATAAAACTAAAAGTAGTATCTTTATTAAACTGGTTAGTTTTTAATTCATTTTTTTTATATTCATTTAAATAATTAAAAAGATCACTCCCTGTCAGATCAACAGCAGTGGGGGCATTAATAACTAAATCATCCTCAGTAATTTTATCTGTCAAGTTAACAGTACTATTATTAACTAATAACATATCAGTAAACTGGTCAAAAACAAAATCAATCAACGCTTCCCGGTTGTTATGTTTACTTAATAAAGTTCCACGCTCAAGTGCAACAAGCGCTTCTCGTGAAATGGCAAAAACACCTAAGGCACAATCAATTCATTCATTGTTATAACTAGTACTAACATATTGAAGAGAACTATTAGTATCAATGGTAATAATATTTTCGCGTTCAATTAAATCTTTTAAACAATCAGCATAAATTGTTAAATCATTAATTTTTAGCTCTGTGCGTAAAACTTCTGCTAAGGTTTTCTTTTTATTAGGGTAAGTGGCAATTGTATTTAAAATTAGATACTGAAAGAATGATGGTTTCTTAGGAGTTTGATAACCAACAATAGTTTTTAATTTAAGTCATTTTTTATATAAGCTAATTGTTCCTAATTTCATATAATCACCCTTTCTGTTAATCTAAGATGTCATTCGCGTTGAAAACTGTTCCATATTCATCAATGATTTTGATAATTTCATAGTATGCTTTTACCATTTTGGTAATTTCAGGATTTGCAATGGTTGGGATTTCCACTTCAATATGAGCAAAGAAATTAATGGCTCCAATAATTACTAACATATTTTTTGCCCGCGAAAAAGCAACATTTAACCGCTCATATTTTTTAATAAATTCTTTATTCGCTTTTTCTTGGTTTTTCGGATTACGAACAGTATTAACAATCACAATTTCGGTTTCGCGCCCTTGGTAATCATCAACTGTTGAAACCTCAACAATAATATTTTTAAATTTTAAATTACTAATTGCACGACGTAATTTTTTAACATGGAGACCATAAAAACTAATAACAGCTACTTTAGGTTTTTTAGCTAACTTTATTTCTTGGTTATTATAGCCTTCTTCAATTAATAATAAAGTTTTTACGGTTAGTTCAATTTCTAACCAATTGAATAAACTAGTACTTCCTGATTCACCTTGTTCGTAAACTATGTTAGTATTAGTTGCATCTTTTGTTGAATCAATTCAATACACTGCTTTGCGCGGTTCAAAAATAGTTAACCCTTTTTTATTGTTAACTTTAATATAATGTTGTTTTAAATTATTTTGATTTTCGGAGTCACCTAATTGTAATTGATTTTCATAAAAGACATTGACCACTCGCATAATATCCTCATGACTACGATATTGTTTTGTTAAAATTCCTTTTACAGAATCATCACACTTAGCAACTAATTTTTTAAACATTGAATTAGTTAATAACTCATTAAAATCATGATAACTATAATGTTCTTGATAAACAGTATTTATTTTTGCAATGTCTTCTTCACGATAAGGCATAATTGGAGGTAACTGGCGATAGTCGCCAACTAAGACAACTGCCTTACCATACACTAAGGGCATAAAAACTTCCATCGGGGTTAACTTACTTACTTCATCAATAATTACAACATCAAATGCAAATTTTTTAATATCAATATCACTAATATTATAATCTTGTAAAACTTTATTTTTACTTTGGGCATAAGATTGGTTAGCCGTTGCTGTCATTGCAACCACATTAACATTATTTTGCAAAAATTGGTTAGCATATGAAACTGTGTCTCGTTCCATAAAAGAAGTAAATTTGTTACTGTTAATATTTTCCTGATCTAAAAACTCGCCAATTCGATAATTATTATCTAAAAAATTAATTAAATTATTCACAAAATTATTTTTTTGATTTTTTTCATTAACAATATTTTTAATGTTAAGATCAATTTCATTAATTGCTTGGTCAATGTCACTAATAGTTGCTGCAATGTCTTTAATAGTTAACTGCATATTAAAAATATTGTTAATACTTTGCACTAGATTTTCAATTTCAATTTTTAAACCTACCACTTTTTGGTCTAATACTTTAACTTCATCAGCTAAATAAGAAATCTCCTGATCATATTGAGCAATTGTAGTACCATTATTTGATTCTTGTAAATTATGCAAGCGGTTTTCATAAATTACTTTTAGCATTTCTAAATCATTTTGAAAAGCACTAATTGCATATTCATATTGTGTGATATCAACTTCTTGTTTATGATCAACTGCCTTTAAATCATTTAGTTCTTGGTATACTGTCGTAAATTTAACTAGTCAATCATCATCGCGATTTTCTTTGTTAATATTTTTTAACTCAAAAAGTTCTTGCTCTTTAATTGTAATTAATTTATTATTACTATTTGTAGTTTGAATGATTTTTTGATATGTGCTCTGAATTGAAAATGAAGAATCAAATTCCGTTCCTAGTTTCTCCTGGATAATTACACCAAAATGTTTTTTAAATAATTCACCAACTTCTGAATTTGGATTAATAACTCCTGACCAGTTATAATCATTTAACATCTCAAAAATATTATTGATATTATTTATTTCAATAATAAGTTTCTTATTTTTATTTTTTGTAATTAATTCATTATTAATTATGTCGTCCCTTAATTTTGTTAATTCTGCTAACTTAACTTTTAATTTCTCGGCTTCAGCAATTTCTTGTGTTAACATTTTGGCATTTGTTTTTAATTTTTGTAATTCTAATTTTTGATTTTCATAATCATAATCAAGCGCATTTCATTTTGCTAGATACTTTTGTAATAAATGAGTATAAATAAAACGATAGTGGTTAAAAATTAATTTATCCGGATTAAAATCAGTAAATTTATTTTTCTTACGAACTTCTTCTCCCGTTAGCCGGAGCGGAGCAATTTGGGGTGTTTTATACAATCGCATTAAAACATTATCAATAGCAGTATGGTTTTGTGAGGATACTAATATTTTTTTTCCTAACATTGCATATTGATAAACTAATTCCGCAATAAATTCAGTTTTTCCAGTTCCCGGTGGACCTTGTAATAAAAAGATATCTTGGGAATTTAGGGTTTTAACAATTGCTAATTTTTGTTCTTCATTTAAATTATTCGAAGCAAAAGTTAAATCATTAATTGTTAATAAATGATTTTGATTTTTAATTTTAACATCTTCAATATTAAAAATATAATTAATTAGATAAGGATTAGCCACATCATTTTTACTAATTTTTTCTAAAATTACAGAACTCCGGCGAATTAATGTTGAGTCACCTTTCCCAACATATGTTAAATAACCATACTGGGGAAATTGGTTATTGAGTTCCGGGAGCGATAATTCTTCTTCGTTTTGTAATTCATAATATGCATTAATTGGCTGATAATCTTTTAAATGCGTTTTTAATAATTGAGAAATTTCCTGCTGTTCACCATTTGGTTTATCAATATTATTTTCATTAAGATAAATATTTCATAATTTTTCTAAAATAAGTGCAGGAGTTAAACTATCATTAATATGTTGCGTTGTATTGATATTAAAACCTAAATCAATAATATCATTTGAATCTTGGGCAAAACTATCATTATAACTAAATTCCATCAAAGTTAATGGGTTGTCTTTTTTATAAGAACGGTTTAAATTGAGCGGAGCGACACTTAAATTTTGTAATGATTTTAAACAACGATATTTTTCTTGATCAGCGACAAACAAGGTTAAATTTGCAATAATAATTTCTTCATAATTATTTGGGTTTAATTTAATATTATTTTTTATAAAAATATTTTTTGGAACATATCAAAAGTTATTAGCACTAAACTTTGCATCATGGTATTTTTCAAAATTAGGCACTGTTTTGGGAATCTTAACATATTCCATTAATTTACTATCAAGATATAGACAAGAATTACTTCGCTTATATTCTAAATCTTGGGTCTGAAATTGTAAATATTGCAACCATTCAGTTTTTTCTTCTTGAAAAGTTGAAATTAAAAATTTCATATTAGCCATTACATTTGAATCAAGAATGGTACGAGTTTTTGCTTCGTTAAGATTAAAATTATCAGCAATTTCTAAGACAACTCCTTCTCCGGGAGTTTCAAAGTCTTGTTTAGTTTTTTCCATCGCAGTTAAAAAAATATTTTTTACATTAATAACTCCAATTTCCGGGTTAATATCTCCTAAAATTGTTAACGATAAATTAGGATCTAATAAATCATCAACAAAAGTAATTGATTTAAAACGTACTAAAATATCAAAGAGTTCTTTTTCACTGCCTTTTTTATCCTTTTTAATTTTAGCTTTATCATTAATTAAACAAATAAAAAAATCAGCAATACAAGTATGCGTTTTAAAAAAATTATATAGTTCATTAACAGTATTAATATTTTTTAAATGTAAGTTTTTAACATCCTCATCGTTAAACTTACTTTTACTGTTGGTAAGAAAGTATCAATTTAATAAAAGATTTTTCCCGTTAAACCGATCACCTTTAATTAAAAACTCATTGTCCACCATACTTCACCTACTTTATGCTCCCACTAATTCATACTTCTTTAATTATACTAAATTATTAAAATATCGCAAAAAATAGAATAAATAAAAAGTACACAAAGTGTACTTTTCTCATAAGCATCTATCTTTTTGAGTATTGTGGTGCTCTTCTAGCTCCTCGTAAACCATATTTTTTACGTTCTTTAATCCGAGCATCGCGAGTTAGCATCCCAGCATGTCTTAAAAGGGTTTTATAATCTTGTGAAGCTTCAATTAAGGCTCTTGCGATCCCTAGTCTAGTAGCTCCTGCTTGTCCAGTAAATCCTCCACCAGAAACTTTAACATTAATATCAAAGTCAGATTTTACTCCTGTAATTTCTAAAGGTTGTTCTAAGTCTTGTACCAAAGTAGCATATGGAAAGAATTCCAAAGCTGGTTTTCCATTCACAATCACATTACCTTTACCAGGAGTTAAAACAACTTGAGCGATTGATGATTTTCGACGCCCAGTTCCACGATATATAACTTCTTGTTTTTTTGCCATATTCGACTCCTTTATTTAGTAGTTAATTCTAACTTTATTGGTTGTTGTGCTTGATGTGGATGGTCATTACCAGCATACACAAATAAATTACGGAATAATTGAGCTCCTAATTTATTCTTTGGTAACATTCCTTTAATTGCATGTTCAACTGGATAAATTGGTTTTTTAACTAACATATCTTTTGCAGCTGTTTTTTTCAACCCTCCAGGATGTTGTGAATGGTGATAATAGATTTTACCTTTTAATTTATTACCTGTTAATGCTATTTTATCAGCATTAATAATAATAACATTATCTCCACAATCAACATGGGGTGTATAAGCTGGTTTATTTTTTCCTTTTAAGATCATCGCAACTTTACTTGCTAATCTCCCTAAAACTAGACCTTGAGCATCAATAACATATCATTTTTTTTCAACTTTCGCTGAATTTAAGATAGTTGTTTGTCTCATTGGCTCTTGCCTCCTTACATCATTCCGTACCAGGGTTTAATGTATAAAGCAAATATATTATATATAAAAACTAGCAGTGATTCAATCAATTCTAGGTAATATCTGATATTTTTATTTATTATTTTCACTATCCGAGATTTGTTCTTTTTCGTTAATTAGTTGTTTTTGACATTCAATTTCTTTAAGTCTGTAAGTAATTTGCTCTTGACGAAAACCGATAAATTGGTTTTTTACGCCCAACGCAGAATAATATTTAATCCGATTTTTATTAATATAAATATCATTGGTAAATTTTTCAATTTTATCTTTACGTAATATTGATCATTTGTCCCATATCTTTGGACTTAATTCTTCTATGTACATTTCTTTTAATTTTATTAATTTTTCTTGCCAATCCACGTCACCAACATAAAAATAATTATTTAAACAATCATTAATTCTATAAAGAAGCCATCAAGCTCCTTCGGTATTATTTCGAAAAAATTTTAAATATGATGAATCATAAATTAATTGGTTAAGGAATTTATTATCTCCAAAAGTTGGATCTTCTGATATTCAACTAGAAGACTTCTCTTTTGGATATTTTTCATCTAAAATTTTATACCCTTCTAAAATTTTATCAATTTCTCCTAATAGTAAATGTTCATTTTTAATTTTCAAGTTTCAATTATTATTTCATTTTTTGAATTTTTTAATTGTTAAAGCTTTAATTGTCTTTATATTTAATATTTTTTTCTTGAAATCTGAAAATTCAGATACGCTTGGTGATTCTATTTGGTATAATCCAGGACTTAAGTTATAATCTAGAAATTCTTCAATTAATAATATTTTTTTAAGACAAAAATTGATATCTTGTTGTAAAATATTAACAGTTTTTCTTATTTCTTGATTAGGAAATTCCTGAGGCAAATTAACATAATCTTTACTATCAAACCAAGGAAAGTTTGAATCATGTAAACTTAGCCATATATATTCTAAATTAAATGGCAACATTAGATAATTAAGAACATTTTTTTCAAAATCATCCACTAATTTTTGAATTTCTGTTCATGTTTTTTCTAAATAATTAAATACTATACCTAAATCATTTTTTATATCCAATTCATGAAGTAATATTTTATTTTTTTGCTTTGTTACTCATTGAAAAATATAATTTAATTGTTTAAACATCATTTCTTCTGTTGGTAAATTTAATGGATTATCAAAAGGGTATCCTATAAAATCATCATTTTTATCATCATAGTATTTTCTTAAAAATTCTTTAACTTCTGATAAAATACTACTAGGTTTATTAATTGAATAATGATACTTTTTAATATTTTCATTCATTATGTGAATGTTTTTCTCTGAAATTGTTAGCATTTTACCAATTGTAGTTTTAATTTTGATTTCCTTTTCACCATTTAAACCAATCAATTTATTAAATTGGTTTTTTAAATTAGAATAATAGTTTGTAAAAAATAAATATGAATCTTGATAATCCACCACAAGGGCTCGTAATTGTCCAACTTCATTTTCTTTACTAGTAATACTATCCCATAAATTACTCAAATTATTGCGAATTTTATACATTTTTTTAATATCTGTCAAATTTAAAATGCTTAAAATATCTTTAACTGACATTTTTTTAAAAAAATAATCTAAACAAACCGCCATTCTTTTCTGAACAATTATAAAATGCTCATTTTGTTGATTAAAATTAAGTCATAGAGTTTCTTTATTTTTTAATCATTGACTTGTAAACTTACTCATCTTATCTTTTAAATCAGCAAATTTAATATTTATTTTTATTAATTCATCGTATTTTTGATTAAAATCATTTCATAATGTTAGTAATTTTTCATCATCGTATAATATTTCTTCCATAATTTGTTTCCTTTTATTTTTAATTAAAAAATATAAAAAGTGCCAAAAATATTTTTGGCACTTTCCGTACTCAACTAACTATGTCTTAATTATAACCGCTATTAAACTATAATGTTCATATTACTAATAATAAATAATAAACTTTTTTTCATTCTTAAAAAATTAATTAAGCATTCATTTAGTATTTAATATCTTGATAAATTGGGAATCTTGCTAATAAATCACGAACTTTGGTTTGGTTAAGAACTAGATTGTGGTCACTATAATTTGTTAATACACTAATAATAATTTTACCTAGTTCTAAGAATTCTTGCTCTTTAAAGCCTCTGGTTGTCATCGCGGGAGTTCCTAACCGAATGCCACTAGTAACTACTGGAGTTTCTTGGTCAAAGGGAATCATATTTTTATTAGAAATAATTCCAATTTTTTGTAGAATTTCTTCGGCTTGGGCACCAGTTAAATTAAAACTAGTTCTAACATCAATCATTAGTAAATGATTATCAGTTCCGTTAGAAATTACTTTGCAATTATTATCAATAAATACTTGGGCTAAAGTTTTGGCATTATTAATTATTTGTTGTTGGTAGATTTTAAAATCAGGTTCTAGGGCTTCTAAAAAAGATTGGGCCTTGCCCGCGATCACATGTTCTAGTGGTCCACCTTGATTACCAGGAAAAACAGCACTATTAATTTTTTTAGCTCATTGTTCCTTGCAAAGAATTAATCCCCCTCGTGGTCCACGTAAAGTTTTATGGGTCGTAGAAGTAACAACATCCGCATACGGAATAGGACTAGGATGTAATCCAGCAGCAATTAAACCAGCAATGTGGGCAATATCAACCATAAAATAAGCTCCTACTTTATCAGCAATTTCTTTAAACCGTTTAAAATTAATTTCACGAGAATAAGCACTTGCTCCCGCCACTATTAATTTTGGTTTTAAATCAAGTGCTTGTTTTTCAATTGCATCATAATCTAACATTTCGGTTTCTGGATTAACTCCATAGCCATGAAAATTATATAATTTACCCGAAAAATTAACTTTGTGACCATGTGTTAAGTGACCACCTGCTGATAAATCCATTGCTAATACAGAATCACCTGGGTTTAATAAAGCGAAATAAGCGGCGGCGTTAGCTTGGCTTCCAGAATGCGGTTGTACATTCGCATGGTCGGCCCCAAAAATTTTCTTAATTGTGTCAATTGCTAATTGTTCAATTTCATCAATATATTCGCATCCCCCATAATATCTTTTATGTGGATAACCTTCACAATATTTATTAGTCAACACTGAGCCAACTGTTGCTAAAACAGCCTCGGAAACATAATTTTCGGAAGCAATTAATTCGACATGATCTTGCTGACGTTTTAATTCTAAATTCATTAAGTTTTTAATCTTGGGATTTATTATTTTAGTCATTTCACACCTCTTTCTCTTTTCTAATATTGTAAATTAAAAAAGAAAAAATAGTAAAGATTTATTTACTATTTTGTAGAATTATTTAATCCATTTGGAAAACAACGGAAAATACTAACTACGCCAGTAATTCCAAGGATTCCAATAATAGGAGTTAAAATTATTAAAAAGATAGTTCCAATCCGGGTTTGATAGAATGCTTTGGCATAGTTTAAATGGTAAAAGTTAACTGGAGTTGTTGATGTCAAACGGGTTTTTTCTTCTGCAGTTAACTTAATTGTATGGCCTTTGTCATCTAGTTTCGGAATTAACTTCCCATTTGTATCAACTTTAGCGTGAACTAAAATTATTGCAAATTCACCTAAATATTGGTTAAAAGTATCTGATTTTTCTTGAGCTTTAACAGCATCCCAATATGCAATTCCCTGATAATCACTAGCTTGTCAAAGTTGAATTTTGCCATCAACCACTCGACAAGTTCCCTTTTTTACCAACGCTTCTTCACATTTTAATTCTTTTTGACTTCCTTTAGCATTATAAGGAAAGAAATTTGAATGAGTTATTCACTGAAACTTTTGTGATAAATCTCATTTTCCAGTCCCTAAATAAAAATCTGTTTGTTGATAATTAGGGGCTAATAAGTTGCTAATTGCTTGGTGCTCTCCCAACCAAGCTAGTCCACTCTCATAAAAAGCAGATGGTCCTAAATCTAGGGAAGAATAACTTTCATCTAATAATAAATCTGTCGCCACCGTATTGGGATCATCATAATATGTCCCAGTCGCCGGATTAATCCCAATTTTATTTTTTAGAGCAAACTGACTTATTATATCAGTATCAACAGTATATTTACCTTTTGGTAAAATTTCATCAATATAGTCTTTAATACTATAAGCAAAATTACGAGATTGCATCCCTAATCCATAAGCAGATAGTCCTAAACCTAATCCTAAAATTATTAAAAATAATATTATTGTTCATGATAAAATAAAATATTTAAATCTCCGTTTCAACATTTAGTTATTTCCTTTCTTCTAAACAACAAAAAAGTATTATTTATTTAATAAATAATACTTTTAACAAAATTTATTTTAAAAAATTCATAATTTCGACATTAAAATAATAGTTAACAAACTATGTTAATTTTAAAATTGAATTTTTCCTAACCGTGCTTACTTTTGCATTCAATAAATTCTATTAAAGTACTCTTGTGTTTTTATGGCATTAATTTTTATTCTGAGTTTATTAATTTAAAATACTGTCAATATAGTTCTATTTAATCTCTCACTTTTATAAATAAAACTATTTTAATTAAAACATAAGATAAATATAAAAGCAATTAAAGAAAACCCTATAATTTTTTCGCATATTTATATCAAGTTCGTTTCACTCATCGTCGTGCATAAATTAATGAGCGGGTAATTGGATCACCAGTTGTTCCTAAATAGATTAATATTAATCCTAAAGTACCAGTTACTTTAAAACCACTAATGATCATAAAAGCAAAGGCATCTTGTCAAATAAACATTGAAAAAATTGAAACAATTAAGGGAAATCACACATCATTGGCGGCTCAGAGCGCTCGTAAAATTGTTAAATTAACCGTGTCACAAGTCATTTTAAAAACAAGAATTAAAAATAAATAATACCCACAACTATTGATTAAGGTTGTTGGCATATTAAAAATTTTTAATAAAGGATAAGTTAAAGCCAGAATAATTAAACTGCCAACAAAAGAAACATAGGTGGCAAATTTTCAACATTGAATCCCGTATTGATAAGCTCCTTCTTTATCATCTTCACCAATTTTATTAGCAACTAAAACAGAACAAACTGTTGCTAACGCCTGGGTAAAAACAGTGGCATACTGAATAACAGTGCTCACCGCTCGGTTAAGACTTAATAATTCATCCCCCAGTTTAGCAATTGCCATTTGATTAATTAAATTAGCAACATTTCAAATCCCCATTTCTGCGGCAATCGGAACCCCTAAAAAAACAGTTTCTTTAATAAATTTTAAATTAATCTTTTGAAAAAAATGATGACCATTATGATAATTAATATATTTTAAGTTAAAACCTAACATATAAAATAATTGAAAAACTCCAGCAATCACAATAGTAAATGCTGTATATAAAATATTAATTTTAAAAACAAATAACATTAAAGTAACAATAATAATATCAATAATATTAGAAATAATCGCACCAATCATGACATGACGATTATGTTTACAAGCTTGTAGACCACTAATGAAAACCTGAGTAATACTCATAACGATCATTCTTAATAATAAAAACCGATAATACTGAATTGCAAATTGGAGCTCATTAATGTTAGTACCCGGAATATTAGCATCCTGAGCACTTAAAGCAGATAATAAAAACGGAGCAATCATAAACATAATAAATGCTAAACAAGTACAAATTAAAAAGTTAACGACCAAGCCTGACACAATTACATCTGATAATTCATTTTCCCGTTGCTGGCCAATTAAATTACCACAAACAATTAAGGTTCCCGAGGCAATTAAACTGGGGGTAAATTGCAAAAAGATTGGAAATGTTAACTTCCAAATAAGTTTGGCATCTTTAATTTTTAATTTGGCAAAAAAAAGATTTTTGTCTTTCCCTGACAATTTTGGTTCTTGTTGTTCAAACGCATTCACAATCTATAAATCCTACTCTAATAATTACTAAGAATATTTTATCTTTTTTCTAAAAAATTAATAGGAAATCACCTTAATTTTCAACAAAAAAAATAAAAATTAAGTAACTGATTGGATTAAATATATCAACGCGGCTAAGGCAATCGCAGCTGATAAACAAGCAAAAAATAATCACAAATTACGCTTAATGCGATTCGCTAAACTTAAATTACTTTCCGCAACAAAACCAGCATTAATCCGTTTGTTTTTAGAATAAATATGGAAAATTGTACAAACTACCCCAATAATTGTAAAAACAATTAAAATAATTAACGATATCAAAACTTCTAGTTTCATGCAGTTACGCTCCTTGGTTTTTCCCCTCAATTGCTGCTTTAATTTCACCAGCATACACTAATTCGTCTTTCCATTTAATATTAACACTATTATTTAATAATACAATTTTAGTTTGTTCAGTTTCTGGAATTTCATCTGTTAGGACAAAATAAAGATAACCACTTTGAAATAATTTTGGTTTTTGAATAATAATTTCTTTAATATAACTTATTTTAATTTTAACATCCCGTTTTTTATGTAGTCCAAAAGTAACAACGCCCCGGTTTTTAATAACAAGGGTATCATCTTCAATATTAACAAACGCTTTCCCATATTCACTTTCAAATCATCAATGTCACTTTTTCATTTAAACCAGTCCTTTATTTAATAAAAATAGCAAGTATTTTAAATACTTGCTATTTAATTATTGTTATTTTTGAATACTATTTTTTTCTTTATGTAATTTTCCAAAAATAGCAAGTACGGTTTTTTTGTATAAACCTTCTTTTTGCAATAGTAATGAAGTATATATTAATGATTGTACTACAGTTCCGATTAACATTGCAATAATGTATCAAAGAATTCCAATATAGTTACCCGAAGTATCAGTTACCCCGCCAAATAGGGCAATAATGAATGAACCTCATGCTCCAACGTGTTCAGCAACATTGAAGGCAAAGGCTAACGCTCCGGCAACAGCTGAACCAACAACATTTGCAACAATTGTTCGTCATGTATCACGAGCTGCAAACGGAATTGCTGATTCTGAAATTCCCATAAATCCTAATAGTCAAGCATTTCAACCTAATGATTTTTCTTGTGCGGTAAATAATTTTCTTCCCAAAACAGTTGATGTTAATGCACATCCTAATGGGGCGATTGGGATCGCGGCAGCAACTGGCCCCATTAAACGACCATGGTCTTGCACCATCATTGAAGTTGCTACTAACACCGCAATTTTATTGATTGGTCCTCCCATGTCAAAACCAACCATGGCTCCTAAGATTAAACCAACTAAGAATCAAATGTTAGGGTGAATTCCCATTCAACTTAAACCATAATCTAAACCACCCATGACATATCCAAAGGGAGCAGCTAATAAGAATGCTGTTGGAATTGCCACGATTGCAGTACAGAATAATGGAATAATAATAATTGGCATAATTGGTGCTAATCATTTTGGCACTTTTCATGAATTAACATATTTTACTAAGTATCCACAAATTAATCCAGCATAGATGGCCCCAAATAATGTTCATGAGTTATTAGCGTTTCCTTGGAATGGTTGATGAGCGTCAATAACTCCTCCATTCAAGTTTAACGCCCCGTTAAAGTCTCACCATAATCCTGATCCAGGATTAACTAACATATAAGTGACAATCATTGCTGGGGCAATTCCTGGTCTTCCCGCAATTGAGAAGGCAATATAACCTCCCATAATTGGGATCATTAAACCAAAACCAATATTCGCAATATTGTTAATAATCATTAACACATGCGCCATTTGTAATAAATTAAAGTTTTTTGTTGTTCCCCAATCTGCTAAAGTAATGATGTGACCATCTGCCGCAGTTTGACCAATATTTCATGATGAGCCAAAGCCAAAGCCATCACCATAAGTTCCCTTCGCGATTCCTGACATAATCGCAAAACATAATCCCGAAAACACAACAAACGGAATCATGTAAGAAACCCCACTTAATAAGTGTTTTAAGATGGCTGGTTTCCCCCGTCCAGAGTTAGCAATAAAGTCAGAATTATCATTGCTTTCTCCGTAAATGTAACCTTTTGCTAAAGCATCCTTAATTACTTTTTCGGCATCTTTAACAACGGGGGCAGTTCCACAGGGATAAACTTTTTTCCCAATAAAACGGTCCATATCAATTCCCACATCATTTGCCAAAATAACAACTTCTGCTTCATCAAGCATTTTTTTCGGAATTTCATATTCTAATCCTTTTTGCCCTTGACATTCAATGTGGATATTATATCCCATTTTTGCACCAGCTTGTTCTAGTAGTTCCTTACACATATATGTATGAACAACCCCAGTTGTACAAGCTGAGACCCCCACAATTGTTTTACCAGTTGGGACAACTTTTTTGGTTTGTTTAACATCACTACCCATTAATGTTAAAACTTCTTGTGGTGTTTTGGCATGTTTTAAATTATCCCGAAAACTTTTATCCACTAATTTAACTGAAATTGAACTTAACACATCTAAGTGAAGTTCTGTTGCCTTATCACCAGGAATAATAATTGCGATGGCAATTTTTGTTGGTTTACCATCCATTGATTTTCAATAAACTCCATTTGTCATTCGTAAGAACAAAATTGCTGGTTTTGTAACTTCCGGAATTAAAGCATGTGGAATGGCAAAACCATCTTCAAACCCAGTTGATGATTCACTTTCCCGTTTTGTAAATCCAGCAATCAGAGCTTCAACACTAGTAACATAGCCTAATTTAAAAGCTAATTCTCCCAATTCTTGGAAAGCTTCTTGTTGACTTTTTACCTTTGATTCTAAAACACTATGCGATTTATTAAATAATTTATGATCTATTTCCATTCTGTATTTCTCCTTTCAAGTGAATTATGCGCTTTTTTTTTTTTTTTTGCAATACTTTTTTTGGTTAATTATATTAAATTGGAAAAAAATATATTATTTTTAAATTTTAATATTTACTAATTTTTTTCTTATTTTTAAGCAAATAAAAAAGTAAAACTTATTTTAACATTGGTTTTACTTTAACTTTATCTTGCAAAACTTCATTAGTATCCTTATGAATTAACGGTGAAATTGCCCGGTATGTAATATAAATAATTGCCGAGTTAAAGAGAATTTTAACTGGAGCCATCGCTAAACGGGAGATCATTGTTACTCCATAACCATCAGTTCCCGAATTCTTATTCTGGGACACGGTTAGGAAGGCAATATCTCCCCAGGCGGAGATTAGCGTGGTTACTCAATATTCGTTAATAACAGCTAACATAATAACTGCTACTAAGTCTCAATAGTGTTGTTTATTTTTATCAAAATAACGGTATACAAACATAATAATTCAAATAATTACTAATGAGGCACCCGTTCCAATCGCAATAATATAAACTAAGACATCCTTATTAGTTTTTAAACCAGCAAATAATTCAATTGTATCAACCGGTGAATATCATGTCATTAAACTAGCAAAAGTTCCAAAAACAATAATAAAAATATTAGTTAATAAAAACAAAATTCATTTCCGTTGTCCAACTGCACGGTTTAAAGAAGAAACACAACCAGAAATAAACCCAAACGAAGCAATTACAATAATGTACGCTACATGGACATAAGAAGGGACAAATAACATCACAATCATATCGGTAACTACTCCCGATAATAATCCGACAATTGGGCCAAAAATAAAACCACTAATCTTGACCATTAATCCCTCAAAAGCAATCCTAATCGGTGGAAACACCGTAATTGGCACGGTTACTGAAATTATAATTGTGACAGTTGCTGAAACTGCTGATAGCATTGTGATATAAGCAATATTTTTAGTTGTAAACCGAATCCCATGGTATTTTTTCGGATTAATTAAAAAATACAATCCATTATATACACAATAAACTAAAAAAAGGACTCCGACTACTGCACTAGCAAAGTAAGCCATCTTGTTACTATATAATATTTTTGATATGTCACTAAAACTCGCTAATAAGCTCATAGTCGCCTCTCAATCCTTTATTCTTTATCAATCGCATAATAATCCTGAATAATTCATGTAATTATTATACCTTACATTTTTCAATCAATAGACTTTTTTTTGTTTTTTATTAATAGCTCATTAATTTGTTGAAAAAAATGTTGATCTTTAAATAAGTGATAACTAAATGGTGAAGGATGAGCTCCCTTAATAATATTATCTTTATTTTTGATATATGGAGCAAAACTTTGCGCATAACTACCTCATAAAACATAAATAATGTCATCACGAATTTCATTTAAATAAATTAATAAATTAGTACTAAATTCTAACCAACCAATATCCTTGTGACTTAGCGGTGATTTTTCAACAACCGTACAAATTGTATTGTATAAAAAAACACCTTGTTTTACCCAACCAATTAAATTACCACTTTGAAAATGATCAATATTTAAATCTTTTTGTAATTCTTTAAAAATATTAACCAAACTAGGTGGTAATTTAACACCATCATTAACACTAAAAGATAGTCCATTTGCTTGTCCTTTATTATGATAAGGATCTTGCCCAATGATTACCACTTTAATCTTGCTCGGAGTAATCGTATTAAACAATGCTAAAATATTTTCTTGGGCTGGATAGCACGTTTTAGTTTGGTATTCTTTTTGAATTGTACTAACTAATTTAATAAAATAAGGTTTTTTACTTTCTTGTTCAAAGAATGGTTTTCATTCTGACAAATATTTAAGTCACATTTTATTTCTCCTTATCTGTCTACCTTTATTATATAATTATTATAATCAAAGAAAGTAAAAATAATGAGGTTTCCGATGAATATTATTAAAAACCCTAATATCTTAACATCCCAAACAATTATTAAAAAATCAAAATTTATTTGTTTACTAAAAGCGGTGGATACAGAAGCTAAAGCCCGTGATTTTTTAGCAGCCCATCAGGATCTTAGCGCAACCCATAACTGTTATGTTTATATTATTGGTAAAAATAAGGATATCATCCGCAAAGATGATGATGGTGAACCAACTAATACCGCTAGTAAACCAATGTTAGAAGTATTAAATCATCATAACTTAACAAATATTGTATGCTTAACTATCCGTTATTTTGGCGGAATTAAATTAGGAGCCGGCGGATTAATTAGAGCTTATGCTCATAGTGTTAGTGAAACTCTAAAACAAGCAGCCATTGGTGAATATTACCAACAAATTTCTTTAACAATTAATTTTCACCTTTCAAATAGTAAACTGGTGGATGAAATTTGTCGGAATTATTTAATTACTAATATTAAAAAAAGTTATCATTCTGATAACGTTGAACTAACCGGCATTGTGGATGAAAAGAATAAGGATGAGCTAGCAAAAACCTTAAATCTTAACCAATTATCTTATCACTTTTCTTAGCATATAAATAATTAATATTTTTATTCATTGCTACAAACCGTTTTTCATATTCAGTGGGAATATTATTATTTAAATACTTACTATTATATAAATCATTAGTATAATCAATAATATTTCAGTGATTCTCTTGTAAGGTAGTTAATGAAAAGGCAAACAGATGATCATTATCAGTTTTAAAATGGATTTCACCATTGTTTTGTAAAATATCTTGATATAAAGCTAAAAATGGTTTACTTGTTAAACGCCGATTTTGATGGCGTTTTTTCGGTCACGGATCAGAGAAATTTAAATATATTTTTTGGACCTCATTTTTACCAAATATATCCTTTAATTTAATCGCATCATATGATAATAATTTTAAATTATCTAAATTTTCAGCTACTAGTTTTTTTAAGGCAATAACTAAAACAGACGGATATTTTTCAATACCCACATAATTTTGATCAGGATTAGCCTTTGCTAAATTAATAATAAAATCACCCTTACCAGTTCCAATTTCAATATTTAAGGGTTTGTTATTTTTAAAAACTTCCGAAGTTCAATGCCCCTGGTATTGTTCCGGGTGCAGAATGCAAAATTCAGGATGTTCATTAAGATATTCATTTGCTCATGGTTTATTTCTTAAGCGCATTTTTGTCTCCTTTCGTAAGATTTTTTAATAATAAATAACGGACTTCATTATTAATTGTGGTCTGTGGTTCTTCAAAATAACCAAACAAGTTTCCTAACATATAATTAATCCCAAATTCATTAAGTTTTTTATAAGTTAAATAACTATTTACTTGGGAAGCAACTAAATTAATTCCTAATTTCTTTGCTAATAAAATTAAGTCTTTAATTAATTCTTGATTATGTAAGTGGATAAACATTTCCCGGATGACTTCGGGTGCAATTAACCCAAATTCTGGTTGATAGTAGTATAAACTAGTAACATCTGTATTATCACTTCCTAAATTTTTAACCGCAATACTAATTCCTAACTTGCGGATTAGCGCCAAATTTTTAGTAAATAATTTAGTATTAAAACTTGGTTCTTTTAAATCAAAAGTTAAGATTAAATTCGATGGTTTAATTTTTAATTCAATTAATTTAGTGGCAAATTTTTTTAAGTTAAACATTTCACTGGCAATAAAGTTTGCAGAATAAGATATAAAGACTTTTCGCTCTAGATAATCATCTAATTTTTTAAAATTCTTAATATTTAAAGCAGCATTAAAACGGGATAAAATATGTTGCTCAGTTTTTAAGAAAACATTTTTTAAATCATTATCATAAAATGATTCCAATGTTGACCCATTCACAAGATTGCTAGTATAGTTAAATTCAACTTGGTAGTTTTCTTCAACATTAATAACGGGATAAAATAAACTAATAATTTTTTCAAGATTAGTTGATTCATTTAAAGCTAAAATATTTCTTTTTTGCGTTTTAATCTCACGAATTTCAGCAATATCCGCAAAAATTACTTGGTTTTCATATTCAATATTATTACGATTATCGGCAGTGGTAATATTATACTCTTTTAGCTTTTCCAAATTATTTGATTGAATTCCATAGATTGATGCATAACCTTGTAATTTAATACTAATTTTATAATTATGTAAAGCAAAAGTTGTGTTAACTTTTTGTAAAAGGATTTCAAATTTTTTTAAAACATCATCAGCAGGACGCTGTTTAAACCGGTTATTTTCTAGCAAAGTATTAATTTCTACTTTTAAATTCTTATCAAAAGGTAAAAAAATCCCAAAATGATTTAAACTAGCTTTAAAAAATAAAACATCATCATTTTGTCACTGGTTAAAAACTTGCCGTGCAACAACATCAATAATTTTATTTTTGATATTTCCACTAACAATTTTATCTAGTTTATTAAAATTATTAATTTCAAAGGTAAAGTACACTCCCCGTTGAATTTTTTGGCGGTTAATTAAATCATAAATTGCCTCATGCGCTAATGCTTCACGAATATAAGTTGTCCGATCATATTCAATAATATTTTGTAATTTAATCGCATGTTCATAAATTATTTCAATAATTCATTCAATCCCATAACCAAGATAACTAAAGGCAATTCAAATTAAAACATTTAATTCTTCGACTAAACCCTTGGTAAAAGAATCACTTTGATGGATAGTTAATGTTACAATTGAAACTAGAATAAATGAGATTAAAGTAATTAATGATCACATTGTTCACTGTGTTCATTTTAAATATGATCCAATAATTGTGACAATAATGGCAATAATAAATAGCACAAAATAAATTAAAATACTAGCGGTCCCTGATAATTGGACAAATTCAATATTAGTTGCCGGAATTAAAACAAAATTTCCCAGTAATATAATGGTTAAATATAAAATAATTGAAATTCATGAAATAAAAACACTAATAATTCACCCTAATAAAACAGGTAAATAAATCGTTGCAATATTTTTATCAATATCTTTCACAAAATACGGAATTAAACCTTGGGCAAGAACAACTAAAATTCCAAACAATCCCCCAATAATTAACTTATAATATAAAGCAAACCGCGTAAAATAATTTCGAACCAACCCTCAGGTAAACATATAGATAATAGAAAAAATTCCAATAAAAAATAAGTAAACAAATATTGTATTTAGTATATTACCCATTTTATTACCACCTCAGTTATTTCTAACGTTATTATTATATCAAGAATCTTTTTGAAAAAGGGGTCCAAAATAAAAAAATGGTGGAGATGGCGGGAATTGAACCCGCGTCCACAAACAGTTTCCAATCATCTTCTACAGTTTAGTTTTATCAGTTTTGGTTCATTATAAGATAATAGGATAAAACAACTAACCTTATAACTAGATAATTCTTTTTAAAGATTATAGCATTATCAATTATAATCCCGATTAGATTAAACTTCTTCTACATTAGCTCATTAATAATCTACAATTAATAACACTAACGATTAGCCAAAACTCTAACAGCGAGTACTAAGCGGCTAACATTGCCCCAGCAAATTGATTGTTCATCATAAATGCTGGCATTGCAATTTTGTCTTGTTTTTCTTTTTTGTTTGCGTTTCTTCAAACCTAGAAGCATTATAGTCTGCCAAACTACTGCCGATGAAATTCTACCATTCCTGTCGAAGCCAAGACATCCCCGTACTTATAGTATACTTAAAATTAATTAATTTTTCAAGATGGTTATGATGGTCGTAAATAAAAAGAATTTTTAACTGACAAGTTAAAAATTCTTTTCCAAATATTATTTTAAGATACTATTCAAATCAATATCTAACATTACTGTTGTTGTCATATTATCATTTGTTTCAAAAGAAACTGTTGAATCATTTTTCGATGTTACTTTTAATTTTAAATTTTCAATTTTAAGACGCACATCCTTAACTGCTTCATTTAAAATATCACCAATATTATTTGCAGCCTCTCAGTTTTTACCATCCTTAGTAATTTCAAAAACACTTTTTCCTGATAAAATTGTTAAATTATTATTAGTAATTTCATCATTATTGAAGTCTGGTTGCACTAATAGCTCTGGTATTAATGAATTAACTAATTTAGTTAACGGAATTGAGACTGGAATTGTAGGAATGATGCTTCCTAAATCAATCTTTAAAGAAACATCTTTCGTCAGATCATGGTTGAGAAGTTGGCTAAAAAGATCTTTTCCCATTTTATTAATATTTTTATTCCCTAAATCAATATCACCACGATCTCACTTGATTTGATAGGTTTCTCATCCTCATATTGGTATTTTTATCATGGCAGCTAATTTAAATGGTTCAGTAATCTTTGAGCTTTCACCAGTTGTTGTCTGTCAAGATTGAAATAAATTATGAATAATGCTATCAAGATTAGTAGTTATTGGGTGTTTTACTTGGGAATTAATTTTAGTAAAACCATCATTATTAATATCAGTTGGTTTTTTAAATAGATACTGCATTAGTGACAAAATAAGATTATTGTGGTTTTCAGATTTTTGAGATAGTAAGAAATTATGGAAATGAATTAAATCAGGAGCCAGGGCATTAATAATATCCCCAACATTTCCACTAATTTTAATTTTTACTCGGGAAGCAACTTCAAAAGTTTCATCAAAAGTAATCTTCATAATATTGCCAATGGCAGGAAGTCTAGTTAATTGGTTAGTAAATTCTGTTCATTGTTTTTGATTAGGATCCTCACTTGCAAATGAGTTGGGGATTGTTGTAGGTAATTTGCCAAGGCTAACCAAGCTGGGAATTAATCCCAAAATTGTTTTTAATGACATTTTTGCCCCATTAAAATTTAATTTAAAATCTGTTAATCGCGAAACTGAACCTGGGGTTTTTTCATTAAGGTCTCTTCAAAAGTTTTTAGCATCATTAATTTCTTTAGTTAAAAAATTAACTGTAAAAACTGATTGCTTTGTTTCACGGTCCGCAATTGCCATTCCCTTATGTAAGATCGAAACATCAATACTACCATTATTAACTTCTGTACCCTTCACATTAATTGGCTGGTAAGTTTCATTATCTAAAACAACCTCATAATTTTTATCCATCGGTAACTGGTTAGTAATTATTTGCTTAAGATCTTCTACTTTTAAACTTTGATAATTGGCCGAATTAAATAATAGCGGGCTGTCAACTGTTCATTTTGTAAATTTTTTAATAATTTTGCGATCTTTATCAATAATTGGATTAACCACCGGGTCCTTTTTGGTTTTGTTGCTTGTTGAACCGGGGTTACATGCTAAAATTGTTGAAGCACTACTAGTTGTAATAGTTAATGCCCCTAAGCAGGCTAAAAGTTTTTTCATTGTATATTCCTCCTTATTAATTAAACTTTTATTTAAAAATAAGGAAAAATTAATTTAACATTACCTGAAATCAGCCCTTTTTATAAAGTCATTTTAATTTAAGAGGATTATCAGCTGTAATTGGCGATTCTTTTTTTAAACAACTGTCATTATTAAGAAGCATTAAAACATAAATCAATAATCAGATGTTCTCATCCGTAATCTTTCATCTCTGTAAAAACTCTTGATGATATTGCTCTAATAGCATTTCTCATTTTAGACTATTAACATCAAATAAAACCTGAAAAAGAATCTGAATCCCATCTGTTAAAAAAATTAACTGTATTTTTTGGCGAATAACTAAATAATGGCCTTGTGGTCGATAAGAAATTAGCCACATTATTAATTTTAATATGGACACTTGAAAATATAATCTAATCTTATTATTAAAATTAAATAATACTAACCCGCCAATAACTAAATAAATAATCCCTAAAAACATTCCATCGCGCATAAAAGAAGCAGGTAACTGTAGGATAAAATAAATTATTAATTTATAAATAAAATTAATAATAACAAATAAAATAAAACAGAATAAAAGTAAATAACGTTCCTTGTGATTCCGCACAAATCAATACACCATTGTTGTATATAAAACCGAAATTGCAAAAAATGCTTGAATATTAACTTCCAAATTAAAAATTAAAATAGTATCATAATAGGATAAATGATTAATTAGTAGATATAAAATTAATAAAATTATAAAATGCAATAAATGAAAAACAAAAGGACGGTAGTAGAAATCTTCGCTAATTGTTTCACCATGGCGTTTTTTTGAAATTATTGAAAATAACAAACGAAAATAACCAAAAATATAACTTATTAAAATAATTTTAACTAACAATAAGAAAAATAAAGCATATAAGTTAAAATTAACTAATCCATTAGCCATTTTTTTCAAACCCCTCTTATTTTAGAATTTTGTTTTTTCATATTTTATAAGTTAATTATATCTGTTAAATTAAAAAAATAATAAAAATTTTTTAACAAAATTATCCTTCATAAGGATAATTGATTTGCTTGAAAAGATTAGTAATACTATTAATTGCAATTTTAATTTCTTCAATAAATTTTTTAATGATATCATTATAAAATTTTTGATATTTATTAATAAAATTTCTTAATTTTGGAATAATTAAAATTAACTGATTTAACAAAATTTGTTTTTGATGAAGAAATTTTATTTTTAAGGTTAGTAAAATAATTAAATATGTTTTATTCAAAGAAATATTATGATCTAGGGAATTTGTTGCTCTTGTTTGAGAATTATTTAATAACTCTAATTTATTAATTTCAAGATCTAAATTATTAAGATTATAATTTAAATTTTTGACTAATTGTTGATTTTTATCTAATTTTATTTGTAATTTAAGAACATTTGAAGTATCTTTAAAATAATTTTTTAAATTAAAAGTAAGATATTCCTGTTTAATTTGCCAATATTTATTCGCTAACGCTATTTTTAAGTTTCAATCCTTTGTCGCTTGAATCGCTTTATAAATGTTTGAATTTGTTAATAATATTGCTAACTTATTTTTAGTACTTTTAAAAACATAATATTGCATTTTAATTTGATCTAAATCATATCTTAAATTAATATTAACTTTGCTATTTTTAATATTAATACTTTTATTTAAATTAATTTCTTGTGTTTTTAATTTGTGCAGTTTTAGATCTAATTCCGTTATTTTTTTATAGTGGAAAATATCCAAAATTTTTTCAGATTCCATCATCTTCACCTAGCGTGTATTATTATCAATATTGTTTTTATTTTTCTTAATTAAATTGACTTTTTCATTAAAAACCCCAATAGCTGATAATATAATTTCATTTCTATTTTGTAAAATTTGTTTTGAAAAATCTAGTTCATGATCTTTTTGCTCAGTCCGCAACTTTTCGTGATAATCTTTAAATAATCTCTGAATTTCTGCCAATAACATTTCATTATTAATATCTTCTTTTAAAATTTCAAAATCAAAAACAGGAAAAACAGTATTTTTAAATTTTGAATAATTTTCAATTTTATTATTGTAATATGAATATAAAGCATTTTTAACATCATTTAGCAAATTAATTATATTCCTAATGCTCTTAATTTCCATTAAATCTTTTGTCGGTTCTATTAGCGAATCATTTTGAAAAACTGACTGTGTTATTGAATCAAGGGTATTAAATTTGCCTTTTAACTCTTGCAATATTTTTTTTTGAATTAACATTCATTCAATAAAAAATGAATTATGAGATACATGTTCTTTTCGTTGATGCTCAAAAGACTCAAATATTAAAGAAATATCGCTAACTTCTTGAGGCGTTGCATTGGCAAGCATGTTAAAAATACTTGCTTTAAATTTAAAATACTCATTTTTTTCAATAAATACTAAATTTTCTTTTTGGTTAAAAAACTGTACGATTTCATTCGCATTGATGGTACTAATTTGTGACAATTCTTTTAAAAGTCCCATTTTAAAATCAGCAAAAGTTTTGAAAGACTGTTGGTCAAGAATTTCTAACGAAATTAATTCATTTAAAAATAACTTAGTTTCTTCCTCTAACTTAAGTTTTATTTCTTCCAAGATAAATAAGCTGGCAGGGGCTTTGGTGTTGATACTCATATAAACGGTCCTTTCTTTAAATAAAAAATGCCATAAAAATCAAAGACTCTTATGGCATTTTAAATGCTCTATCATTATTTATTAACTTAATTATATAAGAAAAAAGAAAATTAAAAATGAAAAGCAAGCAATTATTTTAAACATTTAATTTGTTTAAATCTTAAGTTTTAATTTATTCTTAATTTTCTAATATTTTTAATAATTATTTTATTTAAAAGTGATATATTAATTATTAAGAAAAGGAGAAAAACTAATGATAAAACAATTTACTGATAAAAATTTAAATAGCCAAAACACTTATGTAGTTTCCAACAATAACAATGCGATTATGATTGATGCTTCTACCAGTGTTGAAGAAGCGATTCAATATATTTTGGATAATAATCTTAATCTTCATGCACTAATTATTACTCATGGCCATTGGGATCATTTAATTGGTATAAACACTTTGCTGACAAAATTTCCGGATGTTAAGGTCTATATTAATGAATGAGATAAAATTTGTTTAACTTCAACAGAGCACAATTTATCGAAATACCGCCAAATTAATTTTACTGTTACTGAACCAATTAATAATTTAATCCCCATTCAGGGTTCGAAAAATATTTGTGAAATTGGTTATGAAATTCAATTAAAACATATTCCGGGGCATACCCCTGGCAGTCAATATATTTTAATTAAAGAGTTACAAACAATTTTTATTGGTGATACTATTTTTAAAGACAAAATTGACTTTCATGATATTCCATATTGTGATATTGAATATTTTAAAAATTCATTAATCCAAATTATGATGCTAGATGATGAACTTCTGGTTTATCCTGGCCACTATGAAAGTTTTTCTTTGAAAGAAGCAATTAAAAATAATGATGAGTTAAATGAGTTTCTACAAGTTAAATAAATTATGCTAAGGTTGTTGGGTAATAATCTCGCCATGTTGTTCATGAGATTCTCCAACAATTTTTTTATTTCAGGGTACAATTTTATATAAAAGATAAGAAGTGATAAAATCAATAATTTTACTTAAACAAGAAATCATCATAATTCATTTAATATCAATGTGAGCTCAGCGTAATAGGGCAAAGGTTACAAAAATATCAACGATTCAGATCAAAAATAAGTCAAAAACACTAACAATTAAGGTATAACCCCCTGAATATAAGAAGTTAAATAAAGGTTGGAGCATATTAATACAAAAATAAGTAAAAGCACTAAAGGCCATAAACCAAGTTGTTAAGTATAATGCTTCAGCAGTTAAATTAGGGAATAGTGTTTTAGGTACTCAAAAGGCACAACTTACAATAATTAACGAGTTAATAAAACTTAACTTTAAAATTTTTGCGGCATTCTCTTTGGCTAAATCCAATTCGCCAGCCCCCAAATTTTTCCCAACATATAAACTAACTAAGGCATTATAACCCCGGAAAGTTGAATAAAAAATTGCAATTGCACTACCAGTAATTTGGGCAGCTGCTACTACACTGGTATCACCATAATAAGAATATAACGAAGTTTGAACCACGATAGAAGCACCAAATAACATGTTACTAATTCATAATGGTAAAAATGCTTTAATATATTTCTTATGCATATCACGACTAATTTTAAAAATATTTAAATTTGGCCGATAAATTGGTTTTTTAATAATTAAATAACCTAAAAAAATTAAACATTCAACTATTCTGGCTACAATTAAACTAATTGCCATCCCAACAATTCCTAGGTTAGGCGAATTATGATATGGCAATGATAATATACACACCAAAAAAGTATTTAAGCATAAAGATGATAAGGCAGTAAAAAATGGGACTTTCACATTACCACAAGTATTCATTGTTAATGACATTACATAAGCAAATCCTAATAAGGGATAATTCCAGGCCGTTAGTTGACTATAATGTGTTCCAATTTCACTCGCTTTTTGATGGTGTTGATCAGTTGTCCCTAAAATTAATCCTAAGATTTCTTTACTAAATAATTCTAAAATAATGATAAACAACACGGAAAAAATTAAAGTATAAAATAATTTAATATTTGTTGTTTCTTGAACCTTATGATCGTCTTTACTTCCTAAATATTGGGCAGTAAAAATATTGCCAGCAGCAATAATAGCAAAAAAGATGTACCATACTAAATCATAAATATTACTAGAAGAAGCAACTCCAGCGACTGTATCAGTATCACCAAATTGACCAACAATAAAATTATTCATTAATCCTAATAATGTTTCAACCAATGCTTGAACACAAATTGGAATCATAAATAACCAGGCATTTCGGTAAAAAACTCAAATTGATTCTGTCGTTTTTTGGCTTTGCATTTTGTCACCTCTTCTTTACTCTTTATTCCATATAAAAAAATATTTTAATGCCCATTAAGTTCCTAGATTAAAATATCGCGATCATTTCTAAAATAAATAAATTTATTAGTATCTTAATATTATCATAAAATTTTGACTTTTCTTGGTTTGAAATTGATTTAGTAAGAAAAAGCAATGGTAATCCCCATTGCTTTTGTTATGGAATAATAATTAAATTATTTTAACTCAATTGTTGCTCCAGCCGCAACTAATTGACCTTTAATTTCTTCTCCTTCTTCAGGTTTAACTTTTGCTTTAATAACAGCTGGTAATTTTTCAACAACTGCTTTGGCATCCATTAATCCTTTTCCTGTTAGTTGCCCAACTAATTTAATAACTGCAACTTTACTTTGTCCAGCGTCAGTTAACACAACATCAACTTCAGTTGGTGCTCCCGTTGCCGCTCCACCATCAGCAGCAGGGGCTGCGATGGTTGCCGCTGCTACTACTCCAAAGTGATCTTCGATTGCTTTTACTAATTCATTTAATTCAGCTAGTTTCATATCTTCTAGCGCTTTAATAATATCGTCTTTTGACATTGCCATAATTTCTAATCCTCCTGTTAATTTGGTATTTTTTAATTTTAAATAATTAAATTATTCGCTACGAGTTTTTGCAATTTCTTTAACTGCAATTGCAAACATTCGTAAGGGGTATAATAAACTTGATGCAAACATTGAAAGTAATTCATCTTTGGTTGGTAGTAATGCAATTTCAGTAATTGCTTTAGTATCCAACACTTTACCTTCATAAATTCCCGCTTTTAATTTTAATGCTGGGTGTTTTTTTGCAAATTTTGCTAAAGTTTTTGCTGCTGCCATCTCTTCACCTGTACCAAAAGCAAATGCATTAGGACCTGTTAAGAATTGATCTAATTCTCCAAATCCTGCTTCTTTAGCCGCCAAGCTTACTAAATTATTTTTATAAACTTTAATGCTAACACTTTTTTCAGTTAATGTTCTTCTTAACTCTGTAAACTCTGCTACTGTTAATTTTTGATATTCAACAATAACCGCTGAATTAGCAGTTTTTAAATTATCAACAATTTCTTTAACAACAGCTGTTTTCTTTTGTAATGCTGGCTTCATTCTTTGCCTCCTATAACTATTAATAAAATAAAAGCAATTAATAATAACTATTAATTGCCAGAAACATTATAAAAATAAACATATAAATATTTAATTACATGTCATAATGCCTCGGCAACATTATTAAGATTATATAAATAATCCGTTGCTGTCTATGGTATTTTAGATGACTATTGGTACAATACCAAGATATATATTATTATATTTAAGAGTTCATGTCAATGAGTTTCTAAGTATTTAAATAAAATTGTATTGCAAAATTATGCAATACAATGGGATTTTAATCTCTTGTTATTTGATCTGATTTTGTTGACCTTTGTTTTTTCTTATTTTCTTTTGCTTTTTCTAAATTTTTTAACTTTTTCTTAACTAATGATTCAACTTTTGCTAGAGTTCGTGTTTTTGATGAACTAGTACTAGGTTTGGGATCAGGTTTCGATGAAGATAACGAGGGATTAACTATTTCTCGTAACCTACCAATCGGATCTGATTTTCTAATTGCTGTTAAATTTAAATTTGCTGCTAAATGATTATATGAACTATCATCAATTATGCTAAGAATTTCACTAGCATTAAGAGCTTGAAGTTCTTTTAATTGGGCTAATAATTTATTATAATATTTAGGATCTGAAGCTCTATTTATTTTTTTACCCAATGATCCTGAAATTGTTGTAGCTTTGTACTCTACCTTTTTTAAAAACAGATCATAAAATTTATTAACTTTTGCAATTGATTCTAAAAATATCGGGTTAATATCTTTTCTTGAGATATTATCTAAGTTTTTTTCAATTTCTTTAAAATATGCGAGAGTTTCTTGTTTGCATTGAAAAATTTCTTCATATTTTTCTTTCTTATAATTTTTATGTTCCTTCTCTTTATTTAATAAATGGGGGTGATTACTTAAACTAATAAAATTTTGCATTAATAATTTTAAAGCAATTACCTGGGGAAATTTTTGGTTATTTTCCCGCATTAAATTTTTAGCTTCCGCCATAAGTTCTTTTACTTCTTCAATTTTCTCTCTTGTTTGTTGCTGCTGTTGGTCAAAACTAAGTGGTTCCTCATTAGCATTTTCTGGTTGCCGATTTGCCACATTAGCACTTGCTTGGGCTAATTGTTGCTCTTCATTTTCAAATTCTTGTTCATATTTTTTAAAAGTTATATTAAATAAAAAACAAAAGAATCATCGAAAATAACTTTTTTTCTTATAAAATTTTAATCTCCGCTTTTGCTTAGAAATTTCTACTTCCGTTCTTTTTTTTCATCAATTAAACATTCAATCAAATCCTTTCTTTAAAAATTAAAAATATATTTGTTTAAATAGCGTTCATAATTTTTGAATAAAAGTTTATGTTCAAACGTTATGTCAAATTTTTTTCTTTTTAAATTCATATTAATTTTTTAAATTAATATTGGAATTTTAATGAAAATTAAATTAATTTCAAAAAAATAAACCATTAAATTTATGTAAAAGAATACTTAAAAAAATAAAAAAGTACCTAAAAAATAATTTTTTAGGTACTTTTAGTACTCAATTTACATATAGTTATTATAAATAATTTTTCAAAAAAACAATAACTAATTTGAAAGTCACACTATATAATCCTTAGAAAAAGAAAACATTTACAAATAATAGTTTTTATGCTAAGATAAAAATGGTTATAAAAAGTGAGAGTTAACCACTCCCATTGTAGTTTTATTTAGTCCTACAAATTTCTGAGGTTAGTAGGACTTTTTTTAATGCCTAATTAATTAGGCTTAAAACTAAAATTATGAACTGCAATGTGGTGGTTATTACCTGGAGAAAAACTAAAAGTTTCCTCACGGTAACCACCCCCATTTCTTTTTGAAGTTATGGAAGTGGTTTTACTCTCACCACTATTTTAACATAACTAATAAATATAAAAGTTACTTTATTTTTTTAAAAATTCTAGTTCAATTAAAATTATTAAAATAAAAAACACATTTAATAAATGTGTTTTTTAAATATTTTTTAAATTTTAATAGTAGCGATTACCGTTATAATATCAAGCAAAATCTGATAATTTATAAGATTGTTGATTTAAATCACCTTGACCAGTGAAGGCATTAATTAGGCGAGCTTCATCATCAAATTCAACAACATAGCTATATTTAACTTGTTCACTATTTGCTAAATAAGTATTGCCATCACCATCATATCCTTTTCAGTCACTGTCATCTCAAGTTCCTCCATTTTGAGGAGCAATATTGTGTTTATCAGCAGGCTTAGGATTTGGATCTGGTGCTCAAGACGGAACTTTTCCAGTGGTTGGGTCAGTATAGCCTAATGGCGAAGTATGATATTCTAATTTAGTTGAAGCATCTTTTGGTCCATAATAGTCTAATTGGTAGCGGACTCCCACAATTTGCCCATCTTTTACTACTTTTCCCAATTTGCTTCCATCAACCCCGGTTCCATCAGCACTAATATATCATTTACGATTTAAGAAAATATTATCAAATCAATCATTAGCCATTGCTTGATCAACATTATTCAATAATTTTCCTAAGTAACCATTTTTTGAATCTAGGGCATTAAGAATAAATTGGTGCATTGCCTCATTATCAGGGTTTGAACCATCACTACCATGGGCTCAAGTATTAATCATGTCAAATAATGAACCTTTAGTATAAGTATTATTACTACTATCTAAACCAAATTCTTTTAATAGCATTTGTCCATAATCACTTTTTGGATCAACATTAGTTAGATTTGCATTATAACCACTGGCTTTTGGTCCATCATTATATACCTTTCTAATATGTTCTACATTTGTGGTATTAACAACAAAGTCCTCTTGGGTTGAATCTCATTGGTAGAACCAACTAGCTAATCCCCCAATTCCTTGTAATAAATTAAATAAATCAAAGCCAGGTTGAGAAAACATCTCTGTAACTGTTCGAAGCAATACCGCAGCATCAGTAGCCATCGTAACATATTTTAAAAGCACATCTTGTAATTTTTTTATTTCTTCATAAATTGCTGTTGGCATCACTTGGTTAAACTTAACAGTATCAAATTTTTGCCCAGTCGCTGCTTCTTCTTTGGCGATTGCTTTTTTAAACCAGTCGCTTAAAATTGCATACCATTTTAAAAAGCGGTTTTTATGATCAGGGTTTGTTAAATCTAAATATTGTTTTTCATTTGCTCCTTGAATTAAATATGACATAATTTCGGGATTAATTTTTTGAAGAATTCCTCCAAGATTTAAATCTTGGGCATCCCCTTTATCATCTTTAAATTTTACTTTTAAATTATTTAAAGTATCTTTACTAAAAATTTGTAATAAGGGAGTACCATCTTTGATAGTATTATTACTCTCAAACCAATCTGAGTATGCTTGAACTGCCATAATTGCCATTGGCGCTGCCAATAAAACTCCCATGGTTGCTTCACCAGCTTCATCAGTTGCTGCTACTGGGAAAATTTTTGTTAATGCTTGAATTGTTGGCATTTCCATACCTGGCCCAAAATTAGCTAACGAACTAATTGCTAAGTTAAAGTATTTAGTTCCGTATAGGTTAAATAAATTAGAGGCCTGGTTAGCAATTTTGCTCCCATAGTTAATTGTTTGCTTACCACCATTAGTTGTGTAACCCAACTGTGAAGTTGTTGGCGAAGTTCCAATAAAATTATTATAAATAATATTAGATGCCCCTGGTTGTCCAGATTGGCTTTGGTAGTATGGCCATCAACCTGAAGTTTTATTAACATAATCTAACACTGAATCAGCTTTTTGTGAAATACTATTAACCATTGCTCCGGTGTCATAAAATGCTCACGCAGTATTGGGATTAACTTCAAAGTCATTATCAGTGGGGCGACCACTTTCAACATTTCACTTGTTGAAATTATTCATTTCAACCATTGTATTCATAATGTCATATTTATTAACTTCACCATTATAATTACTATCCCCAGCTGATCTTGTATTTCATGTCATATTATTTAATTTTTTGTATCCATCAATATAATCTTTAATTTTAACTTCTTGCCCTGATTTAGTCTTAAAGGTTCCGTCTAAATTTGTTCCCACATTATTTAAGAAATATTGTAAAGCAGGAAACGCGTAAGTATTCATATTCTCATGACGAGCGGCAATTAGAATTTTTGCAATGCTACTTGTGTATTTAACTTGGTTACGAATTGTGGGATCAACTTTGTCTAGTTCACTATCAAAATAACTATTATCAACACCCCCACCATTTTTACCACGACAAGCTGTTAATGCTAATGTGGAAGACATTACTAAAGTTGATACTCCTAAAATTGAAATTAATTTTTTCATTATTTTCATCTCCTATCATATGTAAACTAATATTGTTATTAATTATTAAAATAAAGTTTGATAAATTAAATTAATGAAAATAAGATAATCTAGTTAATTAACACCTGGCGGTAGCCATTAATAAACGTATCAGTATTTTTTAACCAAGTATTATATTTTAAATTATTATGCTTAATTTTAAATAGCAATGATTCTTGATCTAAAACTTCTTCGCTTTCTTTGGTTTCTTGTTTTTTCTGGTAAATAAAGAAAGTAAAAATTGCAAATAATTCAATAATACTTTCTAAAAAGAAATCTTGGAGAAAATCTTTAAATTGTAAATTTTGATCGCTAGTTGTAATATAAATATTACATAAGGTTAAAAAACGAATAACAAAAAACCATCCCATAAATTTTTTTACTAAAGTTAGCATTGCATTATTATTAACACGTAACATTAATAAATAAATTAATCCTGTTCCAATTAAAATTCCGCAAGTTATCATAATTATTTTTAAAGTCATTGTTGTTTTTGTAAAGTAAATAAAAAGTTTAAATAAAGTTACACTTAAAATAATCATAAAAATAATACTAAATAATTTATAAAATTCGGCCCCAATATTATGGTATTTATAAACAACAATTGCCGTTGTTAAAAAAATTAAACCTAAAATTAAATTAACTCAAAACATTAGACTAGGATGATAAATTGCTAATATATAAATTAATAATAAATTAAAGGAATAAATAATGATGCCCCCTAAGGCTAGGGATAAGAAAAACTGCATTAAATTATTTTTCTTAGTTTTTTTGAAACTATAGCGAATATTATAAAAAATTGTATAAGAGTGCATCACTAAAATAAAAATAAAAAGCAATCAAAAAAATGATGATTTAAAAATTGTATTTACCACTTCATTAATAAAGACAGTTTTTTCATTAAAGAAATTCATTGAATCACCTGCTTTTTCTTCGTAATTTAATTATATACTTTTCAAAAATACTTGCAATTAGATTAAAATTGAAGTTTAAATCTAAAAATCTTTTTTCCGAAGTAAATTAGTTTAAAAAAATCTAAATAAGATTTATTTAGATTTATATTTCGTTAGCATTAATTTGTTCTTGAATACTCATATGTTTAATTTTATAAGTTGAAATTCAATAAGTCACAGCATAAATAGCAACTATAAAGAAGAATGTAATTGGAATAATTAACCATGGGAACCCTAGGGGAATAATAACTGAACTTGTCATTGAAAAACCATACATTCCTAACTTAACAATTAATCACATAATTCCAACCCCGACTCCCCAAGCAATCGCTACAAATGGTGTGAAAATTCCTAGCGTCAAACTATTAACTTCTCAGTTAGAGTATCCTAATGACTTCATTACCGCTATAAATTTCAAGAAACTATTAACAAATGATTCAGTCATAATATAAATAATAATAATGGCTGCCATAATGGTAATTACCACAAATAAGGCTGAAAGAATTGTTGAAATAACAGCTAATTTTTCAATAACTTGATTTTTAATAATTAGATAATCTGTTTTTCCAATTGCCGCTCCCATTGAACCATTCATAAAATCAATCATTGAATAGGCACTATTTGAAGATGATAAATTATATCGTCCAGTCTGGTCAACTTGATCGGGATATTTACTAAATTTTCCATTAAATCATGATAACGGATTATTTTTTTGATCTTGAGGATATAAATTAGCAGTTGTTGTTGGATAACCAAGAATTTGATTTGCTACCTGTTGATTAATATATGCCCGAGGAATATCATATGATTCTTGTAAACCAATAACATTATAAAATACTTGTTTTTTAGTAACACCAATTTTTAATAGTCCCTGTTTAAATGCTTCGCGATATCAATTTGTCGGAAAACCGGTTGTTAAATCACCAAGTCCATTAATTTCACGGTCATAACGAGAGGCAAACGGATGAATTTTAATATAAGCACCATCATCTTCAACAACTTTTTGGTCGGGGTAAATTGCAGGATCGGGGTTAGTATCTAATAAACCTGGCAATTTTTTACCCGTTGTTTCACTAACACTTGGAGCCATAAATACACCAGTTGGTGGTTTTGGTAATCTTAAAGTAAAATTAGCTAAATTATAGTAATCTTGTGGAGTTCCTGACTGATCACTAAAACCAAAACGGTTAATTGAACTAGAACCAACAGTTAATTTTGTTAAATTCATTTTAAAAGGATCAGTTTGATTATTATTAAAACCACTCGGAGGCTCATAGCTCCAAGCTAATTGATTAACTGGAACACATGTATTAGGAGTATAACAAAATTGCAACGTATTACTTTCGACATTAGCGGGAAAAATATCACCTGGTTTAATACCATATTTTTTTTGGACAACTTCATTAATTACCATCGGAATTAAGGCATCCTTATTTTTATTAATATTTAATGTAGCACTTTCTGCTAATTGGCGTTTTAAACTCTGGTTAGGAAACACAATAGTTTTATTATTAGCATTAATTCCATAAGTAAATAAATCAATATTATTTTTAATTTGTGAATTGAAGCCAGTATATAAATCTTCATCCTGGTGATTATAAGTTGAAGTACCAAAAGTAAAATTAAACTGTTCTTTTGCTAATTCATTTTTTAATCACATATTTTTAATTTTACCAGGTAGCATCCCATCAGTAGCATGCTGCACACAATAAGTTCAACGGTCAATGACATTTGGATCAGTTGGGGTAATTGGTTGTTTCCCAAAAGCCATTGGTAAGGTCGTACATACTAATGTATTGATTTGATTTTCAATATCCCGGTTTTGCCCTGAGCGCTGGTATAGATCATAAAAGGCTCCAATTGATAAACTAGCTCCCTTTCCGGCCATAAAGTTAAATACTATCATATTATTAATATCAATTGCATATTTTCCCGGATTAGTAGCTAACACATCATTGGTTGTTAATCAATTACCACTTTTATAAAAGTATTTTGTAATTAATGAATTATTTTCCAATGGATAGATTGGATCTTGTGAAGCTTGTGGACCATTCCAATCATATAATTGATAACGAGAAAACGGAATATTTCCAACAACATTATTATAACCATACTCATTTTCATAAGCTAAATTCCGATAATAATCATCACTCACCTTATTAATTGAAGTCGGAATTAAAATCGCAAAAGTTAGTGATAAACTAGCAACAAAGAAAGTTAAAAAGAACCACCCAATTTTTTTCAAGGAAATTGCCATAATAATAAAACGGAATTTATTATTAAAATGTTTAAAATGAACGCGGCTAGTAATTTTTTCAATTCATTTGTTAGGATGAATGTTCTTATTTGGATTTAATAAATCTAACGGACTAATTGATAATTGCCGAGCAGCAGTAAAGAAAATTGCACTGACAGTCACGATTAAAATTAAGCCAAAGCAAATTGCTAATGGAATTGGATTAAAAGAAAACACACTTGGGATGACAAAATATTTATTAAAAACTACCATAATAGGATACTGTAACGCGACTCCAATTAATCATCCTAATGGTACTCCGACTAGGGTAACAAAAATTGAATATACTAAATAAGAACCAGCAATATGCATTCCGGTATAACCATTGGCTTTTAAAATTCCATTCTCAACTTTTTCCTGGTTAATAATTTTTTTAATTAAAATAACTAGCGTAAAAATTAAAATTAGTAAGAAAATAACAACTAAAGTAATACTTACCGCACGATAAATTTTAATTGAAGTTCCTAGTAATGAGTAACGAACATAAATTAATTTTGTATCATCACGGTTTAAAATAGGGGCATTTTTATTAGTTGGGGTGTTTAATGATAAATAATCACTTGCCAAATATGTTTTAAAGCGTTCTAAATCAGCTAATTTTTGGTTTGGACCTTGATAAGATAAAAACGCTGTACTATCTTCTTCAATGTCTAGATCAGGAGCAATATTATTTTGCAAACGAAATACTTGTGGTGAAACATATACCACAGAATCTGTTTCTGAATCAGGAAAAACATCAGTATTATAAATTGTTGGATAAATATTGGCCACATCTCCCCCGATGGCCCCCACAAAAAAACCAGTATTTTGTCCAATTGTTAACTGATCTCCTAAACTTAAATTATGGTTTTTAGCATACTGAGGAGTAATAATAACATATACTGAATTAGTTGGATCATTAATATCAAATTTACTATATTTACTAATAATTTTTAATTGCCCATAATCTAATAATTGTTGCCAATTAATAACTTTAAATTTAACATTTGAAGCTAAATCTCAATATTCATATTGCTCACGCATTTGAATTGCAAAATTTGTCGCATCTCCAACTAACTGATAATAACTACTTGTAAAAGCATAAGGTCCATATTCCTTTCCATTCCATAGATTATTTTTAAAATCAGCATTCGTATTTTTTGAATTATAAAAATCATTAACAGTAAAAGTAGCATTATTAATATTGTAGTTAAAACCTGGTTCTGAATTATTAGTAATTGTTGGTGAATAATACATTTTAACTGAATTTAATAATTGCGAATTATCAGTTTTATATAACATACTAAAATTACCATCTAAACCTTTAGCATAGATCTCATTTAAAATATCAGCTTGGTTAGGAATATCTTGAGGGGGAGTTCCTTTACTATAATTAATATCTTTCAACCAAACATTTCCGGTCGTTGGATTAATAAAATCAGCAATTTTTTGACGATTTGCACTATCATCATTAGTAATTCCCACATGGTTAGCATAAGTCACTAATAAATTAATAGTATTTTTTGAAATATCACTCTTGACAAAATTTTCCATAAAATAAGTAATAACATCACTATTAGAAAATTGTTTTGTATTAGGATTATAAAAACTACCAATTAATGATTTACGAAAATTATCATTATCAACATTAAAATTATACAAACCATTATTGGTAAATTTTAAAGGGTTAGTGGGATCATTAATTTCAATACTACTAACTTGTCCACCACTAATAATAATTTTAATATTATCGGGATTAATTTTTTTCAAGGCGTGGTTGTCTCCCAAACCTAAAAAGGGTAAGGTTTTTGTTTCGCCCGCCTTATCCGTAATCATATGGTACTCATTATCAAAAGCAAACCAAGGAGTAATTGTTTCAACATTATGAGTATTTTTTTTCTTACTATTATAATTTAAAAGATAGTCATAGTTAAAAGTTCCTTGCCCCATAAAACGATAAGCATCTGTTAACCGTTCATTGACAATTCAAGAAACAGATAATAACAATGTTGAAAGAATAACTAAAATTACAAATATTAAAATTTGAGTTTTTTCCTTCAACATATTCTTAAATGTTTGTCAAAACAATAACATACATTTTCTCCTTTTCTTTACCAATAGTTATTAGGAAAATAATTCCTACTGGGTGCGAACTTAAACATTTTGGTTTTGTTTAAATATTATACTAATTAATTATATGCTATTTCTTGATAATTTAAAAATAAAAATAACTAAAAATTGCATACCCTATTGTGCCCGTAAAGCTAAGACCACTAAAAGTGATGGCAATTGCTTCGTTAACTCCGGCTTTAATTCCGACAAAAGATGATAAGGTATAATTAAATTTTCAAGGATTATTATCTCCTAATGCTGCTCCTTTTAAGTAAGAACTATACTCAAAAAGACCAGCAAAATTAACCGTAATTAAACTAAATACTATTGCCATTAAAACTGTCCCCCCAATGGCAATTGGTAAATATTCTATTAATGAATCATTATTAAAGTAACTAATAATCCCATAAGTAAGATAACTAAGCAAAGTTAAGAGTCCAAATAAAAATGTTAACAATAAAAATAATGGTTCGGAATGTGACCAGTTGATATGATGATTATCATCAAAATAGTTTTTAATTCACTGTGAATTATTTCAGGAAGTATCTTTTAAAATTGCATTATTTGTTGTTGCAAAGGTAATAATACTAAAAATTAATGTTACAAACACAAAAATAATTGTAAAAGAAAAAACAGAAATTTTAAACTTATTCATTTAAGGTCTCCTTTGTAATTTTAGTTAAGTAATCTTAACCCTTCATTATTGCTAGTTCTTTGATAGTTTTTCTTACCAATATAATAACGAAATCTAGTTTTATTAACAATAGATAAAACCTAAAAAAATAAAAAAATTATTTGTATTTCAAACAAAATTTTAGTGTGAAACAAATAATTTTTAATTACGCAATGGTAATATTTGTTAACCGGTTATTTTTAATTCTTCATAATCCTAAGCTTATTGCGACACCTAAAATAATTAAGATAACGGCAATAGTAATTCCAACTACAGATAAATCAAATGGTAAGCCCAAGAGCATTCCACTTCTTTGGAACAAGACATTAATAATAATTTCTCATGCTAGTTCGGAAACAACATAACTTAATAAATAACCAATTATAACTGCTAATAAATAAAATCCTAGCACCATAAAGACAATTTCACGAACTTTATATCCTAAAACTTTTAAAGTTAGAATAATCCGTTTATTTTCATCTAACACCATACTAATTAGCACCGCCAGAATCAAGGCTACAATAATAACTGTTAAGCTTTCCAAAACTGTTAAGACATCATTAACCGTTTCCATTCCCTTCCCAAAAATTTCCCGTAAGGTGTCAAATGGTCAGATTTTATTGAACCCATTAATTAACTTGGTATTTGCTCTTAATGCTGCGGCCTTCCCAATATCAATTTTAGGAGTTCCCCCACTAGTATCTCATAAAGTAAAATCATAATCATCTTTTAGTGAAAAGGCCGATAAAATTCGATATGGTTGTAATGTTCCTCCGTTATTATCAATCTTTGTCGCAATTGAATTATGATAAGGGATTGTGGGAAACGGAACACCTTTCCCCAATAAATTTATTCACTGGTTCATTACAATTTGTAAAGAATTCTCATTGGTATATAAATTACCAGAACTAATATCAGCATCATCACTACCAATTACTTTAAAATTAACTGGCACATAACCAATCATATTAGTTACACGAACATTAACGGTAATTACATCCCCGGGGTTCACATGCGATGATTCATAAACCCGTTTCGCGAGGACAGTCGGAATTGGTTCGTTAATTGCTTTTTGGGGATCATTACCAACAGGCGTAGAAGAAATTGTATAACCAAAAACCTTATTCTGCACATCTTGTAAACTTAAATGCCGAGATTCAAAATTAAAGTAACTATCACGGAATTCTTGTTGGGATGGTAATCCTACTGCAAACAAATCACTAACGGGGTTATCAGCATTTTTATTATCATAAGGTCCTCACCGTGCTGGTTTTGAAGTATAGGGCATATCAAACTGCGGATTATAAACCATGTAAGGACCAAAATATACTTTTGGATACAATCCTCCAGTCAAACTACTTAGATTTCGGATTGTAATTAAAATTTGACTAATTTCTTTAATTTGGTCAGGAGTTACCCCTTGTTTTTCTAAAATAGCTTGGATTCACGGACTTGATAATAAATTTAGTAAATAATCTCATCCATTAACTTCGGTCCCATTGGCAATCACTTTATAATTAACAATTGCTTTCAAAGTTTCCGAATCTAATAATGGATACTTACCATTTTCAATACTAATTTTACTTTTTGGAGTGGAATCATTTGGATCACCAATAATATTTAAGAAGTCCCCACATACTGAAGGAGCAATCGGATAAGTAGCCGGGGTAGCTAAGGCCGGAAAACATAACAGCGGATTAGGAAAATTAAAAGTCGTTCCATTATTTAAAATTTTTGCCGGATGAAATTTTACTGCTTCATCTTGGGTTGATAACCACTGATAAGTCGTCCCACCTTTTGTTTCAGTAGTAACATCTTCTTGGTCATAACTTGTTATTAAATATGATTTCACATCATCTTTAAAATAGCGGAAAGAATTTTTAACAACATTCTTTGCCATTACGCCTGCGTCAAGCTGGAACATTAATAAAAATGAAGCAAATGTTAAAACAACCATTACCATTATTCATTTTCCTAATGATTTTAGAGCAAAAGTAAACGATAAGTGAATGTTAAAAGATAATCCTAAATGTCAAATTTTTTTATGTTGTTTTTTAACTTTGCGAGTTTTAAAACTTAAATTATTACTTTTTAAATCATAGATTAAATCAAGTGCACTGCGATTTAATAAAATAAAGGCAATTGTAAAAGCCAAAATAATAAAAGCAACGGGGGCAAAAATAATTGCGCTGGTAAAAATTAAGGGGTTAAAATAAAACATTGTTAATGGTAACCCAATTGAATAAATGTTTGAACTAGTAAAGTACATTTGCATTGGAATACTTAATGCTCATCCCAACACACAACCAATAATCATTGTAAAAACAATGTTGCAAGTAAAGATAAAAGCTAATTTATATTTCTGATATCCTAATGCTTTTAAAACACCAATTTGCCGTTTTTGATTCTCAATATCTTTTTTGATAAAGAAACCAATAATAATTGCAATAATAATTGAACAAGCAATCGCAATTGAACCATCAATAATGAAACTAGCATCTGTTAGCATTACCACTTGGCCAGGAAATGAATTCGAAAAACTAGTAATTGTATCATCGGCGGACACAAAATAATTATTTAAAGCGTCACTCAAGAGCTTAATACGACTTGCTCCGGTTAACCCACCACTAATATTAATATAAGCAGTTAAAGTTTCCGAACCGTTTGGAAAAACTGCTTCAATATTTTTAAAATCATTAGCATTCCCATATAATAATGCACCGTTTTTAAAATCAATTGTAGTGCTACTTTGAACAAGGGTTGCCATATTAGCCAAAACCGGATAAATATCACTATATTTAGTTGCTCACCCGTTGACTTTGTAAATCATATTTTCACTACCCGCATTTTGGGAAGATAAGTTTAAATTACCCCCGATTGGAATGCCATTATAATCACCATATTGACGGGAAATATAAATTGAGCCCTGGTCAATTGTTTGAATTAATTTATTTTTATCAGCATCATAAACAGTATTAAAGGGTGCTCGAAAAACATTATCACTTCGCCAACTATCCCCATCATAAAATAACTGAGCAGGATTTTTATAGACCGCCGAGATATTATAATACTGAACTTCACTGTTAATTAAACTTTTAAAAGTAAATAGATAATTTAAAGAGTAGCTAATATCTAATTGAATATCAGGATTATTAATAATTTTATCTAAACCACTGTCATGAGGATGTAAAATAATATAGTTTAGAAAGGCCGCTTGCAAGTTCTCATTATAGTTTTTATGTAAACTTGTAAAAGAAGCTGTTCCAGTAGTTGGGTTTAAATATGGTGGGGAAGTTGTTCAAGTACATAATTGATTATCATTGGTACATTGTAAATTACTTAAATCAGATTTAATTGTATTAAATGTTAACTTATTAGCATCAATTTTACTTTCATCATAAAACTCACTCAAAAATTTTCGGTTGAGTTTATTATATTCTCCCGTTGAAAAAATATTATTATCAATAAATAACCCATCCGCTTTTACCTCATATTGGTATGTGCCACTATAACGAGCTAGATCTTTTACCCCATTTTTAACTTGAAAAACAGAAGAAAATAATGCAGTAAAGGTTAACATTGCTGCAATAACAAAAAATATTAAACCAATAAACTGGGTTATTTTTTTAAGAAAACCCCGGGTTGCTTCACGAAATAAATTCTTCATTTGGTAACTATCTTTCTAAATTATCTTTTGTTTTCCCTAATCTTTATAAATATATTATACTCATTTATCTTAACAAAATAATAAATTTCTCGCAAAAATCAAAAATAGTTGCTAGATTTTCCCCACAACTATTATTTGTTTAAATAAGCACAACTAAATTTTTTAATATCAAATAATAAATTAACTAATTCTGATCCCGCTTGGGTAAGATTATACTCAGAATAATGGACATTATTTTTAATAATCACTCGTTTTTCAACAACATTTTGAGCAATTAAATTATTTAAAGATTCGGTCAAAACTTTTTTTGTACAATCTTTTAAAATATTATGCAATTCATTAAAACCTGTTTGTTGTTTATTTAAAACATTGATAATTTTAATGGCTCATTTTTGCTTAATAATATTGATAAAATTATTAATGGTTGTAATATCTTCATCACAACAATTAAAATCACAATTACAAACTAGCGCACAACAAGTTTTTGTGTTAATTTCACACCGCTCTAACATTTTATCATCCCCACTTTACTAGATTGTTTACATCTTAACTATAACATAAAAGTTTTTAAAATAAAAAGGAATTACTCTTGGTAATTCCTAATTATAACTTAGTATTATTTACCTGAAATTCTTGATAGTTCTTTTGAAACTGATTCAACATAAACCCCCACAATAACATGGAGACCTTTATTTTTAGCAGTTAAAACAACCCCTGGAACTCCGGTTTTTTTAATTGTATCAACATCAACTTTCGTATTATCTTCAACAGTTAAACGTAATCTTGTCATACAGTTATCCACTTTAACTAAATTATCATGTCCAATTGCATCATAAATAATTTGGGCCATTTTTGTAGAACCTTGCGGATCTTTTGCTAAGTCAATACGAGTAATTTCTCCGCTAGCATTAACTGGCGCTGTTCCGGCTGATACTGATGCGGCTTGACTGCCAACTGTCGCAGTTGCCATTTTAGCTTCTTGTTTTGCTAATTTTTTTTCAGCATGTGTTTTCACAACTTTGCCTAATTTTTTAGCAATTTCAGCCGCTTCGTCTTCACGTCCTGGAGTAACTAAGTTTAATTTTTTAATTAAGTATTTGAAACTAAAGAAGTAAGCAGCCCCTTGGATAATTCCAATTGGTAAAATCATTAATGGGTTACCAATTACTTTATAGGCACTGTTTTGAAGTGCTCCTGAAATTGTTGACATATCTCATGATGTTTTAATTGAAATTGCTCAGTCAACAAATCCGGCACTAAATCCAAATCCTGAACGAATTCCCATTCCAACTGTTAACGCTGCGAATGCCCCTGTTAAAAAGGCGTGAATTCCTAATAATAATGGTGCTAAGAAAATAAATGAGAATTCAATTGGTTCAGTAACCCCCGTTAAGAATGAAACTCCGGCCGCTGAACCTAAAATTCCGGCAATTTCGGCACGTTTAGTTTTATTTTCAATTGATAAAATCATTGCCGCACAGGCTGCTGGTAAACCAAACATCATCATTGGGAAGAATCCTGCTTGGAAGATACCACTTCCCCCCGCTAATCCAAATTCCGAGTTAGCATACATTTTTCCTAAAAAGGCATTAATATCCCCATTAATAGTTGTTGTAATACCTGTGTCATTTCAACCAGTAATTGCTGCTAAGTGACCATCAGGTGTTAAGGTATATTGTGCTCATTGCAATGTTCCATCTACAATTCTTCATAAGGCAAATCCTTCTAAAGTCATTAAGTGCCCTGAAATTGGTTGTTGGAACCATAAGTATGTGTTTAAAACTTGGTGTAATCCAAATGGAATTAATAAACGGTTAAAAATTCCATAGAAGAACGCTCCCAGAGGTGGAATCGCTCCTAAACCATATCCTAAATATTGAAGAACTAATTGGAATCATGGTCAAATTGCGGCTACAACAAATGATCCCCCTAAGAAGAATAAGGCTGTTACCATTGGTACAAATCTTCTTCCTGAAAAGAACCCTAAAGCAGCTGGTAATTTAACATCTTGGTAACGGTTATAAATTAACGCTACACAACAACCTGATAAAATACCACCAAAGACTCCCATGTCAATGTTATATTTAGCCCCATAACCACCAGGTAGTTTTTGACTAAAGTCAAAGACATATAAAATCCGTGAGTGTTGCACTGCTCATTGTTCACCATTTCCAAAGTTCCCAATTGGAGCATTTCCTAATAATACATTGTTATAGTATCATTGGGGAATAACGCCCATTAAGCCAGTTAGCGCAAATCAACCAAATAAAGCAACTAACGCTGCTTCACCCCGGAAGTCTTTTGACATCCCAAATCCTAGCCCAACTGCGAATAAGGGTGCTAAATTACCAACTGCAGCATTCCCAATGGCGGATAGAATTGATCCAATGTATCATAACCCTGATAAGTTACCATTTTGGGTCAATGCGGAATTAATACTTGAGTCAGTCATAATTCCACCAATCCGCAACATTAAAGCAGCAATCGGCAATACAACAATTGGGAATTGCAAGGCTTTTCCTAATTTTTGCAAATATTGCATTTTTACTTTTCTCCTTTCATAACTTTTAACAAATAATTTCTTTAATCAAAAAAGACTAAATTAAGTGGCTAACTTAATAATAGTAACTATTCCTACAACAAAGGCAATGGCAAATAACGATGCTAAGATTAAAAAAATATTACCTTTAATTTCAGCAAGGATTCCTCGTTCTCTTGCTATTTTCATGGTTTGATCACGTTGAAAGCGGATGTGATTTTTTCACCAAAAAAAATGAAGCAATATCAAAATAACAGCAATGACAAAAGAAACCCCAATAACTCATCCTCAAATTACCATTTGGGTATGATGATCAACATTATTGGATGTATCATTACTACTGTTATTTTCAGCTAACAAAAACAGAATACTGATAAATCGTTGCACTTTTGTTACTTACCCCTCACTGTAAAAAATATATTTCATTAAAGAAATCTACCTATATGATACAACTACTTCGGTAAAATTAAATTTCAAAATAATCGCATATAGAAAATAATTCCATATTTTTTTAGGTATCTTTGAAAATGAATTTCAAAAATTTTATAATTTTTTAGAATTTTAAAAAATTATTTTTAAGATTTTTTATCCAGTTTCCGCCAAGGTTTAACCATTTCACCAGCTCTGGCGACTGCACGTTCAGCCCCAGGATATTTTTTTAATAATTGTGAATAAATAATATCAACAATTAGTAATTCGGAAACTTTTGCTGACATTGTGTTAAATTTATAATCACCATCATAAGTTTTGAACTGGATAATATTATCAATAATATTTTTAAATTCACTATGCTCATTAGCAGTAATTAAAATAACCCGTAAATAATTAGCTAAACTTACCCGAATAATTTCCCGAATTTCATTTGTTGTTCCAGATGTTGAAATTAAAATAATAAGATCCTCTCTGGTTAAGGCTGACATATTTGCAATATGGACATGAATATCCTGGCTTAAAATTGCCGGAATGCCAATTTTATTTAAGTTTGAGGCTAATTCAAAGCAAGGAATTCAAGATGAACCAACCCCAAATAATAAAACTTTCCGGCTTTTAATAATATCATCAACAACTTTATTAATTCGCTCATGGTCAAGTGAATCAACTGTCTGGTTAATTGCATAAATATAATAAATCCGGTTATTATTAATATCACCAACTAGTTCATTATTTAAGGATAAAGAATAATTATATTTAATAAAATTATTACGTTCATAAATATATTGCTGTAATAATTTTAAGGAATGATAACCAACTTTTTTAACAAAACGGGTAATCCCAGATACAGAAACATTTGCTTTGATAGCAATTTCATTAATTGTATGCGTTGTAAAGTAATTAGGATTTTCATTAATAAAATTAAAAATTGCGTTTTCAACATTTGTTAATTTAGTTCGATCAAATTCTAAAATATTGAATTGCTTCATTTTATTGTTATTGTTTACCATCTTGATTCTTCCTTTTTACTAACTTTGTTTAAGGGTTAACTACTTATTTTATTGTAATTAAAAAAAAAAAAAAAAGCAATCTGCCCGCCTACTATTAAATTTAATAAACTTAAAAACAAATTAAAAATCAAGTTACCAATAATGGAAACTTGATTAATTATTAATTATTTTTTAATTAAATGACGAATTTGTCCATATAAGATAATTCCGACTAAAGGAACACACATCATCGCTAAGGAAACTAAACTCATCTGTCACGACAACGTTGGTGGTGTAGAATAAATCACACCAGTTGGATCATTTAAGAAAATTTGATTTAAACCAGGAATGTAAACAATCATAAAGTTTAAAATTAAGGTCAAAAATATTGAACCTAGTAAGTAATAATTTAATTTATGTTTTTGATGATATTTTATTTTGTAATTTGGTAAACGTATTGCATATACATAAATCGCCGGAGCACAAGTCATTACTAGCACCGCTGCTATTTTGGCATCGGCATTACTATCAAACACTTCGCGCCCAATAAAGAAGGTTGCAATAACACTAGCTGCTGTAATGAAACTAATAAAGAATAATGTTAGCAGTTCATGGGAGAAGAATGATTCTTTTTTATTTCGCGGCTTATCGAGCATTAAACTACCATCATTATGGTCAAGACCAATTGGAATCGCTAATAAAGTTTCAATAATTAAGTTAAACCATAGAATATTTACTGATTCAAAAGGTTTAATGGTTGTGATAATTGAAATCAATAAAAATGCTAGCACCTGGGCAATATTAGCAGAAATAACAAAAATGATTGCCCGTTTAATTTTTTGATAAACATTACGGCCTTCTTCAACCCCTTTAATAATAGTTGAAAAGTTATCATCTTGTAAAATAATATTGGCCGCTTCTTTTGACACATCAGTACCAGTAATTCCCATCGCAACGCCAATATCAGCTTTACTTAAACTTGGTGCATCATTAACACCATCACCAGTCATTGAAACTACATAATTTAGTTCTTGTAAGCACTCGACAATTCGGGTTTTATGTTCAGGGTTAACCCGAGCAAATACATTTACAGTTTTTAACTTTTCTTTTAACTGATCATTATCAATACTATCAATTTGATGACCATTCATTACATTTTCTTCGGAATCAACAATTTTTAATTGTTGTGCAATTGCAAAGGCTGTAACTTTATGATCACCAGTAATCATTACCACTCTAATCCCCGCATGGTGGGCTTTTTCAATTGCGACAATTGCTTCGGGGCGGGGTGGATCAATCATACCAACCGCACCTAAGAAAATCAAATCACTTTCCAGCGGAGAGTCATCTTGTTCTTTGAACGCAAATGCTAATACCCGTAACGCTTCATGGGATAATTTCATTGCTTCCGAATGAACGATTTTTTTAAGTTCTGCTGTTAACGGAATGATTTTTTCATCTAAATATATTTTTGTACAGCGTTCTAATAGTTGGTCGATTGCCCCTTTGGTGTAAACAATTTTTTTATTATTAACTTTATTAACAGTTGTCATTAATTTACGGTCAGAATCAAAGGGGATTTCATCCACCCGTTTATATTTTTTTCTTCATTCGGTTTCACGAATCGTAATTGCTCTTGTAAAGTCAACTAAGGCAATTTCAGTGGGATCACCAATTTTTTCTTTTTTCTCATTAATAGCATCGTTACACAATGTTAAACAATTAATAAAATGCTGGTGGTGGGGGCTTTCTTTATGATGTTTATAAGCATTTGCTTTTAAGATATTATTATCAATAATAACTTCTTTCACCGTCATTTTATTTTGGGTTAACGTTCCGGTTTTATCCGAACAAATAATATTGACAGATCCCAAAGTTTCCACCGCATCTAATTTTTTAACAATAACATTAACATTTGACATTCTTTTAGTTGACAATGACAAGATAACAGAAACAATCACCATCAACGACTCAGGAATAACTGCAATTGCAATAGTAACCGAAGTCATCATGTTAACTGGTCAATCATTTTCATCCATAAAAAAGAAGAAAACGAAAACCGCAATTGCTAAAATAACAGCAAACGCTGAAACTCATTTTGTTAATTTTGCTAACCGTAGTTGCAGTGGTGTTTTATTTTGTTTTGTTTCCGAAACACTTTTAGCAATTTTCCCAATTTCACTATCAACAGCATTAGCCACCACAACCCCAATTGCTCGACCATTGGTAATAAAAGTTGACATAAAAGCAATGTTATGTTGCTCAGCTAACACTAATTTATCTTTATTAATAATTTTACTATTTTTTTCAACAGGAACTGACTCTCCGGTTAAAGCTGATTCATCAATTTGTAAATTACTTGCTTCAACAAGACGGATATCAGCCGGGATGTATTTACCTGCCTCTAAAATAACAACATCCCCAACTACTAATTCAATAGCTAGGATTTCAACAATTTCACCATCCCGTTTCACAACCGCCATGGGAATTGTTAATTGCTGGAGTGCTTCTAAAGATTTGCGCGCCTTCATTTGCTGAATTGTTTGAATTAAAGCATTGATAATAACAATTGCCATAATCACAATAAAATCAATAAAATCAATGTGTTGATTAATAATGCGCTCAACAACAATTGAGATCACTCCGGCAACAATTAAAATTAATGATAATGGTTCAATTAACGCTAGTAAAAAAATTAAACTTCAATGGCGATTTTTAGTCTTTACTAATTCATTCTTACCATTTTTCTTTAATTTTGCTTGGGCCTGTTCGGTTGTTAGCCCCTGTTCAATACTTGTTTCTAACTCTTGTTCTAATTCTTCTTCTGTTTTGTTAAATCACATTTTTTATATCGCCCCTCTCCTTTTAATTTAGTTTTAAACTAGCAATTAAGTTTAAAATATTACTTTCAATATCACTATTAATAGCCAATAATTCACCATAAGTTTTGATAAAAGTATTATTTAAAGTGGTTAATTTTTTATTAGCATCCGTTAGTAATTCATTAATCTTTTTAAAAAGTGCACGAAATTCAGGGGAATTAATTTTTTGGTAAATTTCAGTTTTTAAATCATATTCTTGCTGATTAGTAATTTTTATTTTTTCAGTTTCTAAAACTAGTTTTCGTAAGAGAATAAATAATACACGTGCTGCTTCGAAAGTACAGACAAATAATCCCGGATTGTTATCAATTTCTTTGATATATTCACCATTGTTTCTTCACTCCGCAGGAATATTACGAGCAATAATAGCTCCAAATTGTAAATTACGATTGTTGATATCCTGAATAAACTTGGTAATATAGTTGGTTTGGAAAGTATCAACATCCTTAATTTCATAATAAATTTCTTCAAATTTATGATTACTAATTTTTACTTGGTGAACAATATCCGCCCCGTTTTTACCCGGATTAACACGCTCAATAACATCACCATATTGCTCAAATTGATTAGTTAAAAAATCTGCAAAATCTTTTTCTGATTGGTTTCCTTTATTTTTGACATTTGTTAAAATCCGGATCTGTTCATTCAACTGATTAACTTTATCGTGATATTCTTTGGTAGCTTGTTCATAACGGTAGTCAAAATTTTTTTGAAGGGAATCTGTCAAAGTATCTTTTAAGTTATTAAATGTTTGCATCAATTCGGTATAATTCTTTCTCTCATTTGCTAAATCTGCCTGGTGAGTTTTTTGCGTTTCTTGAAAATGAATATTAAGTTGGCTTAAAGCACTTAACTGTTTATGGAATTCTTTTTCTTTTTCATGAAATTCATTTGTGATTTTTAAGCGTAAGTTTTCCTCTTGTTCTTTAGCTTTAATAATTAATAAATCATTGTATTCAGCTTTTAATTTTAATTGACTAGCTTCTAACTTTTCTTTTACTTCTTGATTAATAAAAGCTTTAATATGTTCATCTTTTGCTAAATCCAATTTTTGTAAATCAATTGTTTTTCCACAATGAGGACAAGTTATTTTGTAATCCACAATTTTAATTCTCCTTTGCTAACTCCCACATCACATCTATTATATAAATTATATCTTAATAACAAATAAATAAAAAAACAATGTTCTAAAACATTGTTTTTTTATCCTCGGTGCCGTTCAGAAGCATGAATTTCTGCTTGTAAATTTTCATTTTCTAAATCCGCAGATAAATATTCTTCATTGGTTGGTAACACTAAAAGTGTTGTCGTTAAATAAGAAATTTCAACAGTGGGATTTACTAATTGAAAATTGAAAACATGTCCACCTTTAGTTTTACTATCATCTAAAAAATGTAAATGGTAGTTATGAACCCCAATTGTGTTAGCAAATTCAGGAGTTCAAAAACCAGCTAAGGTACCCTGCAAGTTTTCAAATTTAGCAACTCCCTGATCTTTAGTTGCATTAATTAAAGTTGGATATGGTTTTTCTTGATATGCCACTGTTCTTGTTGAAATTTCTTCAAAATAACCATTAACTTTTAAAGCATAAAAGATGTTTTTACTAGGAAAATGTTCACTAATAATTGCTTCTAACTCTTCTAGAGTAACTGTTTTTTCCAAGGTAAATGTTTTATCCGTTTTGAAAAAACTTAACGAAGCAAAAGATGAAGTTCAATCAGGTTTAACATTATGCACACTACCATCGGCTTTTAATTGATAGGCTTTTCCATCTAAAACAATTAATTCCCCATCTAAATGGTCAAAAGTTCCTAACCCAAAATCTCCATGTTTTAATAATTCTTTGAAAGTAATTGAACCATCATAGTTTCCCGCAAATAAACTAGCAATTGTTGAATATTGATATAATTGAGAATAATTTTTTTTCATTAGTAAATTTCCTTATCAAGTAATGTTTTAGCTAGTAAAATATTATCTTTATAATCAACCGGAATATCAACAATAACTGGTTTGTTAGCAGCTAATGCTTGTTCTAACACGCTTTGCAGTTCACTGGGGTGATTAACACGCAAACCGATAGCTCCGAAACTTTCAGCATATTTAACAAAATCAACTGGTCCCAGTTCTACTGCAGAAGTACGGTTGTATTTCATGTTTTGTTGGAAGGCCACCATATCAAAATAACCATCATTTCAAATTAAGTGGACTAGTGGTAAATTTAATCGCACAGCAGTTTCTAACTCCATTGCCGAAAATAAGAATCCTCCATCTCCTGACATTGAAACTACTTTTTCTCCCGGACGAACTAAACAAGCAGCAATCCCTCATGGTAAAGCTACTCCTAATGTTTGCATTCCATTACTAAATAACAATCTTCGTGGTTCATATGAACGGAAGTGACGAGCCATTCAAATATAAATTGAACCAACGTCAACGGCTACTGTAACCTTATCATCAATTAAAGCACGGAGAGTATTGATAATATGTAAAGGATGAGTTAAGTTACTATCACTCGTACTCTTAACATTTTGGCTAGCCATTAATCTAGTGTGTAAATCATTTAATATTTTATCTTCTGTTGGGTTTAATGTTAATCCTTCAAATTTATCAATAAATTTATTTAGAGTAGCTGGTAAATCTCCTATTAACTCTAATTCTGGTTGGTAATAATTATCAATATCCGCAATTACTTCATCAATATGAATAATTTTTGATTTTTTATCATGATTTCATACAACAGGATCATATTCAATCGGATCATAACCAACCGCAATTACTAAATCTGATTGGTCTAATAAAATATCTCCTGGTTGGTTTTTAAATAAACCAACACGACCATAAAAACAAGTTTCTAATTCTCGGGAAATTACTCCGGCTGCTTGGAAAGTTTCCACAACTGGAATTTTTGTTTTTGTTAATAATTTACGAATTACTGTTGTTACTTCTCGACTTGACGAACGCATTCCTAACAATAAAACTGGCAATTTTGCTTTTTTAATTTCTACTATTAACTGGTCAATTTTTGATTCCTCAGCTGGTCCTAAATCATGCTTATTAAAAGGCAGAATTGCGGTTTCTTTTAAATCAGTCGCATTAACAATATCTTGGGGCAAAGAAACAAAAGTGGCTCCTTTCCGTGGTGACGTTGCTTCCCGAAAGGCGTTAACCAAGGCTTCTGAAATATTATCGGGGTGCACTACTTCTTTACTATATTTAGTAATTGGGGCAAATAATGCCGCATTATCCATTGATTGATGGGTTCTTTTTAAACTATCAGCTCGGGAAACATTCCCGGCAATCGCAACGATTGGGTCTCCTTCCGCATTCGCAGTAACTAAGCCAGTTGCTAAATTAGAAGCACCTGGTCCACTGGTTACCAAAACAACTCCTGGCTTCCCAGTAATTCTTCCAATTCCGCCGGCAATAAAAGCAGCATTTTGTTCATGACGAGTTAAGATTAATTTTGGTCCCCGATCTAATAAGACATCAAAAACTTTATCAATTTTGGCACCAGGGATACCAAAAATATATTCAACATTTTGGTTAATTAAGGTATCAACAACAATATCGGCACCGGTAATTTTTTTATTTTCCATATTATTCCTCCTTCTTCTAATTTAATTTTAATTATAGTCTTAATTATTTTTACTTTAAACTTTATGGTTTATAATTTTAAAATAAAAATAATTAACGAAAAGAAAACATTTTTACCAAAATTATTTTAGTAAAAATGCCTCCGCTAAAATTTAATTCCTAAGCTTTACCTTTGCAACCAAATCAACCAGTTAATTCACTAAAAGTTTCTTTAATTGCTTCAACACCGGGATGTAATAATTTACGAGGGTCAAATCCTTTACCATTTTCTGGTTTATCTTTACCTTCTTCAATATATTTTCTTGTGGCTGCCGCAAAAGCAATTTGTAATTCAGTATTAACATTGACTTTACTAATTCCTAATGAAATTGCTTTCATCACTTGGTCTTGGGGAATTCCACTACCCCCATGTAATACCATTCCAATTTGAGCTGCCGCTTGAATTTTTTCTAGTGCATCAAAATTCAATCCTTTTCATCCTTTAGGATAAGGTCCATGAATGTTTCCAATTCCAGCGGCTAAAAAACTAACTCCTAAATCGACCATTTTTTTAGCTTCGGCTGGATCACCAATTTCACCGGCTCCAATAACCCCGTCTTCTTCACCGCCAATTGTTCCAATTTCAGCTTCCACTGAAACTTCATGAGCATTCGCATAGGCAATAACTTCTTGGGTATTTTTATAGTTTTCTTCAAATGGATGATGACTTCCATCATACATTACTGACGAAAATCCCGCGTCAATCGCTGCTTTACAGCTTTCGACTGATTGACCATGATCTAAGTGTAATGCAACAGGAACAGTTATGTTTAAAGAATCTAATAAATTAGTTACCATTGCTTCAACAACTTTAAATCCTCCCATATATTTGTTTGCACCTTCTGATACCCCTAAAATAATTGGAGTGTTAGTTGCTTGGGCCACTTCTAATAATGCTTTTGTTCATTCTAGATTATTAATGTTAAAATGACCAACAGCATATTTATTTTGATGAGCTTTGTCAACCATTCCTTTAGCATTTACTAATCTTGCATGATATTTTCTTGCCATATTGTTTTTTCTCCTTCTATATATTTAACTTTAACATTAATATTATAAACCTTTTGCCTAATAAATCTCGGGAAAAAATAAGAATTAACAAAGTTTTAAAAAATATCACATATTTTTCAAAACTTTCCAAATAAAATTAAAAAATTATTGCTTTTTTGGGGAAAAATTACACACTTTTACAAAATATGTTATCATAAAGACAGGTTAAGATAAAATCTTAACCAAACAATATGTTTCCGTTCAAAATAGTTTTTCATAATTTTTTCTAAACACAGTATTACTGTGTTTTTTGTTTTTTCAAATTTGTTTTGTTTTTTAAGATTTTAAATATCTACTAACTTAAAAAATTCAACAAATATAGAGTTTTTAATTTATTAAATTAATTTTTTTCATATTTGTGAAATCTATTTATTTTAGAATTTACTATGCTATTATAAAAATGCTATATGGTAACATATAGTGGATAGAAATTTGTTCCAGGGTTTGGAAGGGCCTCCTTTACCTGGTTAAATAATGAGTTTCCGTTCGTAAATAGTTTTTTCATAGTTTTTTCTAGACCTCAAGTTAGCGCTTGAGGTTATTTTTATTTTTAACAATAATAATTAAAGATAATTAAAAACCCAACTTGATCTCAAGTTGGGTTTTTAATTTTATTCTTGTAAAGCATCTAAGACGCGAGTACGTTTTAATGAAATATAACCACCAAGTAATGAAATAATATAGGTTATTAATACAATTATAATAATAATTACAAATAATAACCATGTTTTAATAATTGGTAATACAAATCAACCAACTAACGCTCCGATGACTGCCGCATAAATGAATCAACCAGCTAAGATTCCTAAACCTAAGCCAACGACAATAACTGGGAAATACATTCCTAAAATTGCTTTGGTAATTTCACGATTTCGATAACCTACCACTTTCATTGTTGAAATTAATCGTTTATTTTCTGTAATAATCATATTAGCAGTAAAGACAATAATGATAAAACAGATTGCAATTGCGATTGCTAAAAAGAAATATAACGCAATTGTAATTAAATTAACAAAACTTTCAATAACATGTAATTGTTGTGATAATAAAGCATCAAAAGTTAATCCCGCATAACCATATTGCGGATACATTGTTGTTAAATCCGCACCAGGTCCAAATTCTTGTCCACCACCAAGTGTTAATCTTGTATAGTCTCCCTCATTTTGATGGAGTCCAATACTACTTTGCACATCATCAAGGGCTGTAGAAGTCGTAAATTTGGCGTTTCAAACTGGATATAAGGAATCAAATAGACGGAGATGATTATAAAATTCAAGTTTTTCTGAAGTAGATCAACTATTAACAATTTTAAAATCAATTGTTTGGGTGATGGCATCATATGCTTTGCCATAAAGATAGCTATTATATAACCCTGCTGTATAATTTAATGTTGACGCATTTAAATTACTTAGGTTAAAAATAGGAACTAAATAATCACGTAACTTATCAAAGTTTAAAATTCTTTCAGCATATAATTTCGGACCAATCAAATCACCATTCCCATCTTTAATATTTTCTAAATTTTTAAAACGGGTTTGTTCATTTAAAGTATACATTTTACCATTACCATAGTCTTCATCAATGCCAACCACTTGTACTTGTTGTTCTTTGGTAACGGCACTAGTAAACACTTTATTTTCATAAATCAAATGACCCATTGTTGTTTGGTTCTGAGCATTATTTGAATAATATAGCCGGTGTTCACCTTTATATGCTAAATCACTACCTTTTGATGATTGCACACTGTCCATATATGGTTGAATTGCTAAATCAAAAGTATCACTACCAACTTTAACAGTACTTTGATTTGGTCAAAAGGCATCTCGTAACTGTTGGGTCATTGAATTACCACCAAATCCTTTTTGAATACTTGTGTAATCTAAATCAGAGGTGTTGGTTCCGTTGACATTAAATGGCTCATAGTTTCTAACCCGTGTTCCATTGTAATATTGTAAAGTATCATTATTTGGGGAAATTGTTAAAACATCACCATTTTTTATATTTAGTTTTTTAGCTAGTGCTTGGTTGATTACCACAGGTAATACAGCACTAGGATTACTTAAATCAACTTCGTAATTTTCTAAATTATTAATTAAATTATGACCATGTTCATCATATAAATTAGTTAAATTTAGATAATGAGGATCACCATTGTTATCAACATAATAGTTATAAGGGTTAATTCCATATCCATCAATACTATCTTTGTTTCCATCCATATTATTATGGTTGTTAATCTTTTTAATAACAGGGTTGAAATAAATCGCTGATTGATCAGTATTAGGATTATAAGGAATAGCACCAAACCCAATTCCATATTGAAGGTTTAAGTCCGGACTTGATAATCTTTCCCGCACAAATCATGGCGATCGGGTTAAAACTCCTTCATAACTACATACTCCTGCTGACATTGGTTTTAAGTTAACATCAGAAGGAATTGGGATTTCTTTCCCATCACGGTCGGTAATTTTTTGGGGAATTCCATTAGTATCAACTATTTGGTACCAAATAATTTTCCCTGGTTCATTCGGATCAGGCTGAGCATATTTTAAAGCAAACTCATAAGTTGACATCGTCCCTGCAATCACACTTGAATAATCGGGAAGAGCAATTGAACAAGTAATATAAGCAAATGGTGCCACACTTGGGTCACTATATAATCCAGCATTTTCAGCAGTAATCATTGATTGAATGTAGTCTTTATTATAAAGCAATCAATTTGAATTCTGCAATTGTCCTGACCCAATAACTGACATTAGCACATTCTTTTTAGCCAATTCTAAATTGCTATTAACAATATACGGATCAATATGCACTGGTAATAAGTTATAAGGAGCAATTTTTCCATTAATAGCATCTTGTCCTAAAAACGGATTGTCATCATGGTTCCCAACTGATAAATCATATGTTCGATAAGTTGATAATGGTGAGTTTCAAATTGGTAATTCATAATGGGAAACCCCTTGGTAATCCTTATTTTTATAAGTTTTATCAATCATGGTTGTTAATGATTTGGGAGCAAAAATAGCGGCAGTGATTAACGCACTCCCAATAATTAAGGCAATAAAGGTTATCATCATTCTTCCCAGTGATTTTGTAAAAATTGCAATTTGGAACCGGACATGGAAATTACGACGCGGATTAATTTTTGTTAATGTTCGTTGGATTGTTGATACTAATTTGGTTTGTTTTTGTTCAGCATATAATTTTAAAACATCACCACTAATTGTAAATCATCCAGTAAAGAAAGTAATTAAAACAAGCACCGCAGTAATTAGAATGGCAGAAATTGCAAAAGCCCCCCCGCTCCAATTGAAGCCAGCAAATGGCATCGCAAAGAATTTTTGAAAAGCATTTACTGGTAAATTTTGAATAGCTGTTCCAATGAACCACCCAATTAAACCGCCAATAATCCCAATAGTTAACGGATAAGCACTATATGCCCCAATTACTGTTAGTTTATCATAACCTAATGATTTTAATGTTGCAATTCGTTGACGTGCAAAGGCAATTTGTTTTCTAATTAGCAATACAATAATAAAGAAGGCAATAATTAAAATAATAACTAACCCAATTGTTAATGCTGTTGTATATAACGTTGTCATATCATTCATCATTGAAGTTCGGGGACTAAAACGATAATTTTGATCATAGATCCGGTAAATATATTTTCCTTTATTTCCAGCAGCAAGTGTCATATAATAGTCCATTTGCTTATTTAAAACTTCCGGAGTAAGGCGAGAATCATTTATTTTAATTGAATAATATGTTTCTTTATCTGCAATTGACGATAACGCCATCATATCATTTGTAGGATATTGTTTTCAATATTCCATCGGATAATCATTGGTTGGATCGGCATCACTTCATACTAATCCAAACATTTGTGGGTTAACATAAATTAAGGCATCTTTTTTCGTATCTGGTAAAACAGTAGTTGGGTCAACCATTGGATAAGTAAAATCAGGAGTATAACCAAAGGCAACAATTCTCAGAGGAACAGTTGTTTTAGGATCAATTTTAGTAGGATCACAAGTTAGCTTTCCGTCATCTAATTGGGGACATAGATAGTCTCCTAAGACAAGGTTATTTTGTCTCGCAAAAATAGGGTCAACCACAACATCGTCTTCTGCTGCTCTTGTTGCCACTCCAGTACTATCAATATTCATTCCCCCATAAAGGTGGCCATCATATTGTTGACCATTCATATAGGTTCCCCTTGCAGTAATAATTAAATTATCAACTGTTGGAGTAAAAGGAATTTTTCCATTGGGAGTCAGGTTACTTTTGTTTCCATACGCAATTGTTTTAAATAAATAGTTTTCATTAGCAATTTTTTTATCAAATAATCGTGTTTCCCGGCGAATATAGTCAAAAGTATTATAAACGCTTGGGTATAAACTATTAAAATTTTCTTGGATTTCATACATTACCCGTTGGTTATAATTTCCCTTGACACCGTAATCATTAAAAACATCAGGACCTAATGGATTATTAGGATCAGAAGTTTTGCTAGCAAACTCGGCTTCAAAAATAGCACTATGTAAGCGTCCTTCTTTTATCGCGATATTGTATTCACCTTTCATACGGGTTGTTGTTGTTTGTAAAACAGTAAACCCCACTGCACTAATAATAATTAAAAAAGTTAAAATAATAACTTGGATTCAATTTTTAAAAACATCTTTAAAAACATTTTTAAATAATAAATTAACTCCCCGCATGAAATTTGGCCGATGACTTTTTTTATTAATCTTCATTGTAATATTCCCCCTAGTTTAATAACTATAATATTTTAAAAACATACTTAAAAAGATATTTTTCACATTATGAAAAATAAAATAATAGTAACTTATTTTAAAATAGCAATTATTAAATTAGTAACACCAGATCATTCTCTTGGGCATTAATTAGTTTAAATTGCATAAAATTTAAAAAATTAAAATTAGTAATTTTGCGACAATATAATTGGCTTTCTTCTTTATAATTATCCTTGCTAAAGAACAACGGTCCCTCGTTAAAATTACATTTTTCAATTGTTTCGGCAATATCATTAATCATTTCTCAAAACAGCATTACCCAATTATTTGAAAATAATAAAATAACTAAAAAATTATATAAAAAAGCTTGGTTAATAAACTCTGAAAATGTTTGCGGGCGAAACTCTGTTAATTTTAAATCAGAATTACGATTAATAATGATCTGCGAAAAAAGAGCATTAACTCTTAATGCTGATAAAAAATAATAACCTCAAATAAATGATAATTCAAAATTACCGCCCATAAATTTCTACCTTCTTTGCATGTCCAATAAACTATGTTTACTAACCATTACCTAAAGTATTAATATCTGTTTCCTACTAAATAGTAATTGACTTGTTAAATATAATAGTTATTTTAATAAACCTCACATAAATATTACCTTAAAAAGATCAAATTTAATAATTTTTTTTAATTTTCTTAGTAATTTATTTTAACTTTTGGCAAGTACTGCAATAATATGTTCCCCGCCCATTAATAAAATCTTTAGTAATTAAAGTTTGACAAACATAGCACGGTTGGTTAGCACGGCCATGAACTTTTAAATGTTGTAAAAACTTCCCATCAACACCCGGCTCAGGATGGTAGGTCGCAATAGTTGTGCCCCCTTCGTTAATTGCCGTTGTTAAAACTTTCCGGGTATGATCAATAATATTTTGATAATCAGTTGTTGTTAAATTTTTTGTTTTTTCGCCTGGATGAATTCGTGATTCAAATAAGATTTCATTCGCATAAATATTACCGATTCCCACAATTGTATCTTGTTCCAATAATGTTGTTTTAATAGGCTGCGTTTTTTTCATTCAGCGAGATTGTAAATATTCAACTGTTAGATTAGGGTCAAATGGTTCTAATCCTAGTTTATTTAGTGGTGGGGTAGTTAAATAGATATTTTTAGGATACAAATGCATTGTTCCAAATTTACGAGTATCATGGTAGCGTAATTGGTATTGGTGATTTAACTCAAAAGCCACCATAATGTGTTTTCAATCCCCATCACTATTTTTATCAACAAAATAATATTTTCCTTCCATTCTTAAATGACTAATTAAAACATAATCATCTAAAATAAAAAGCAAATGCTTACCTTTCCGTTCAATATTGTTAATAGTTTGGCCAATAATTTGCTGACTAAATTCGTCAACAGTGGGGTATTTAATAATTTTATTAGTAAAAATTAAACAATCAGTAATTGTCATCCCCTTAATATTTTTTAATAAAATTCGTTTAACTGTCTCGACTTCTGGTAATTCTGGCATAATGTAATACTCACTTTCTACTTTAATTATATTATAGTAAAAAAAATATTAAACTATCTATTTGTCCAAAAAGAAAAAAAGAGAAATTATAATGTTTGAAAAATATTAAGATATAATTAATATATTAATTATAGTTAGGAAGTGAACTTATGCCCGATTGAGGAATTGCAGTGTTGGTAATTGTCGCATTAATTCTTTTTACAATTGCCCTATACAAACCCTTAATGACAAGAATTCGGAATCAAAAATATAAACGTCAAAGAACACTAAACCGTAAAATAACTGTTGATAAAATAACGGATAATCATCAACATTTATTATTAGAAAAAGCAATTAATCGACCATTTTATAAAAAATATTTTGAAAAATTGCCATTAACTTACCCAGTTAAAGAATTAAATAGTAAAGTTGTTTTTAACCTTGATATTATAGAATCAGACTACCAAGATATTATTAACTTACTAGTGCAAAATAGTGATCAAAAATATCGTGAATTATACCAATACTTACTAGATACTAATCTTAACTTACTTTTAACAACAATTTTTTCCCAAATTACAAACCAATTCATTATTCCTAATTTTGAAAAACTAAATGAAGAACGAGAAATTACCAATGATCTTTCAGATGAATATTATGCAAAATGAGTCCTAAGTTTTCGTGAACATACCATCCGCTTTATTTGTGATTATTATCTACCAATTATTTACCAAAATTGTTTAGAATTAATTAAAACTAAGGATGTTGAAAAATATTATATTAATATTACAACGGCGATTAGCACCCGCTTTCAAGAAATTGTTTTCAATAGCTTAGAAAAAGATTTTGTGCAATTAGCTGATCGAATTATTGATTTATACCCAAATATTGGGGATACAATGACTGATGATGAAGCAAAAAGTAAAATTAAACAGATTGCCCACAAATATCGGGTGGATTATGATAAGATTTTTGATCAACATTTAAACCAAGAAAAAATTAAAGAATTGTTAAAATAAAAAGTATCTATTCAATAGATACTTTTTTTAAGCCTTTGCTTTTGTTGCTTGTTTGTTGTTTTTAAAATAATTCATATAATCAGTTACTAATAAATAACTAAATCCGGCAATTAAATAAATAAAGACCCCAGTGGCAATAATTAATTCAATTAATGCTCAGTATTTAAAAGTAGTTAATAACTCGTTTTGCATTGTTGGATTTGTTACTAATTTTGCTAAATACTCACCAAAAATAATTCGACCAACAGCTGACACCGCTAATGGGAATGAGTATCCCGATAATCCCGGATTAAACCATTTGGTGCGGAATGTTTTAAACATTGTAATATAAATAATTAAAGTCATAACTAGTGAGAATGATCCTAAAATAATCATAAAGCTCGGATGTTCTTGGGGAGTATCATTAAAATCGAAGAAATAAGATACTAACATTAGCGAATGCACAGATGTTAAAATTCCCATTGATGGTAGTTCACTATCATGTCCTTTAATAAATAAATAACGGTATCAAATAATCGGAGTAGCAATAATATACATTGCAAAAACAATGTATCACAATACTTGTAAAAATAATGTATAATGATCACCTAATTGTTGGGCAGGAATTACATTGGCTGCCGCAATTCCGACAGGTGGTACATACCATGAGGCATCAACATCAGCTCATTTAAATGTTCAACATTTTAAAATAAATCAAAATAGAAAATGTGAAAGCTGAATAATTAACCCCAGGTACCACACAATTAATCCAAAGTAATATACTCCTCCAGAATGTAAGTAAGTACCAGTTGCGGATTTATCTTGGTATCCTAAAATAAATGCTCCAATTGAAATAATTACCATTGGAAAAACTGCAAAATGAGAAGAAGCAATGGCATCTTTCAACAAATGATTTCATGTTCACTTTGGATCACCCAGCATTTTAATAATTCCTAGTAATACAAATAAACATGCAAGGGTCATTGTTAATTTGGGTACTCAATTTGCTTCAAAACTAAAGCCCCCACCCTGATTAGCAAATAATGTTCAACCAGTTCCTAAGGTAGTTAAACCTAGTGCGACACCAACAATTGCAAATGGAATTGGACTAACGATATTCTTTTTTGTTTGCATAAATCTCCTTTTCTATCTTTATAATAAAATAACAACAAAAATAATTATATAATTTTTAAATTATTTTTGTTAAAAAATAACAAGATTTTTCATTATTTATCTATCCTAATTAATAAATCTTGTTATTTTAACTCATATCAACTATAACCAGTTTTCATATCAACGATTAGTTTAACATCTAGTTTCGTTGAATTTTCCATCAGTTCTTTAACAATAGTTTGCACTTGGGTTAGTTCATCTTTAACAACTTCAAAAATTAATTCATCGTGAATTTGAGCAATTATTTTTGATTGCAAATGTAATTCTTTAAATTTTTGATCAATATTTTTTAAAGCAATTTTAATAATATCTGCTGCGCTTCCTTGAATAGGCATGTTCATTGCGACACGTTTCCCGAATTCTCGTTGCATATAATTATGGTCATTAATCTCTGGAACATAACGTTTCCGGTTAAAAATTGTTGTGACATACCCATTTTTTTTACAAAATTCAACCTGGGCATCAATAAATTTCTTAATAGTCGGAAACTGACTATAGTAATTAGCAATAATTTCTTTTGCCTTAGTCACCGAGATATTTAAATCATTCGCTAACCCAAAATCACTAATACCATAGATAATTCCAAAATTAAAGGCCTTAGCACTACGCCGAATATTTGGAGTAATTTGTTCTTTTGGTAAATTAAAAATTTTCATCGCTGTGTTGGTATGAATATCTTCACCCCGGTTAAAGGCAGCAATTAAATCAGCATCTTTTGACATATGAGCTAGAATTCGTAATTCAATTTGCGAATAATCACAAGATAATAAAATATTATTATTGTTAGAAACAGTAAAAATTTTGCGGACTTCTCGTTGAACTTCATCACGAATACTAATATTTTGCATATTAGGTTCAACAGAAGATAACCGTCCGGTGTTTGTTAATGTTTGTTTATAAATTGTATGGACTTTACCATCTTTAAAAATGTATTTTTCCATTCCTTTTAAGTATGTTGAATATAGTTTTTGATATTTCCGATAATCTAATATTTTTGCCACAATTGGATGGGCTAACTTAATTCCTTCCAAAACTTCTTGAGCAGTTGATCCTTTTTTATAATCTGGTAAAGCTAAATCTTTAAATAATAATTCAGAAACCTGTTTTGGCGAATTAGGGTTAATTTCGCGATTACTCATTGTATTAATTTCTTCGTTCAAATTATTAACAATTTGTTCAATTCGTAAGGTTTGGCGTTGTAATTCTTCACGGTCAACTTTAACCCCGTTAATTTCCATTTGAGCCAATGCAAAAGCGGTTGGTAATTCAATATCATAATATAACTCATATTGTTCGTTTGTTTTTAATAAATTAATAATTTGGTCATGCAGAGTATAAATATAATTAGCTTTTTCACAAATAAAATGACTTAATCGCGTTAAATCATTTGGAATTTCTTTTTTAACCCCTTTCCCATAAAATAACTCGTCACTTAAAATTTGTTTATTAGAAAATAACTTAATATAAGAATCAAAGGAATTCTTAATATTAGAATTATAAACATAACCAGCAAGCATCATGTCATAAGTAATGTTATTAATACTAATATTTGAACGGTGTAAACTAACAATTAAACTTTTTGCATTATATGTTCATTTTTCGAATTGCGAATCGGTTAAAAATTCTAAAAATGCTTGGTCAAATTTAGCAATGTTAAAATCATAGTAAAAAATACCCTGGCTATTAATAATTGCAAAGGCAATGATTTCAGATAAATGGTAGTTTTCATCAAAAAGTTCTAAATAAACAACATTGTGGTTAGCTTGATACTCTTTCTTTCATTCTTCAATAATGTTAACTTTAAGCTGATCATTAATCTTTTCTTCTTTACCATTAAATAATTTACTTACAAACGAATTCATATTATATTTTAAATAAAAATCAATTAATTTGTTATGGTCAGGATTAATAGGTGCAAAACTAAAATTAGTTAAAGCAACATCACAAACTATTGTTGCTACCTGTTTACATAATAAAGCATCATCTTTTGCCATAGCTAAATTATTATGTAAACTTCCCTTAATTTCATCAATATGTTGATATAAATTTTCTAAGCTCCCATATTCTTTAACTAATTTAATTGCGGTTTTTTCACCAACACCAGGTACTCCTTTTAAATTATCAGAAGGATCACCCATCAAACCTTTTAAATCGGGAACTTGGTTCGGAGTAATTCCTCATTTTTCGTGCAAAGCTTTTTCATCAATAATTTCAATATTAGAAATTCCCTGCTTAGTTACTAATACATTAGTTTTGGGAGAAATTAATTGGAAAAGGTCCTTATCGCTGGATAAAATGTCAACATAATAATTCTCAGTTTCGGCTAATTTTGATAAACACCCAATTAAATCATCCGCTTCATAACCGTCCTGTTCTAAATAAGGAATATTATAATTATCCAGATATTCTTTAACAATTGGGAACTGGGTTATTAATTCCTGAGGGGTTTTACTACGTCCCTCCTTATAATTAGCTAGTAAATCATGGCGAAAATTCTTTTTATTTTTATCAAACGCAACAACTACTGAATAATAGTTATTTTCTTTTAAGATTTTATTTAGCATATTGGCAAAAGCATACACAGCATTGGTAGGTGTCCCATCCATACTTTTCAACATTTCTCCCCCATATGCCGTTGCATAAAAAGCTCGGAACACTAACGAGTTCCCATCAATTAATAAAACTTTATTCACTTCGCCACTCTCCTTTAAAATTAATTATAGCGGATATCTTTCAAAATAGTTGTGATTATCAAACTAAAAATGACCCACCACTGCCAGCTAATAAAACATGGCTATATTGTTTTGTTAAATTATGATGGAATTCTTTTAATTTTTGGTTAATCTTTAACGCTGGTTTTTCTAACATGTTGAAATATTTTTCGGGAAAAACCCGATTTCTTTTTTTATAATATGAATAATCCAAATCAAATTCAGCATAAACATCCTTTGTGATTGAAGGAATGTTACTAATAATAACCTTTCAATTTGGAAGCTGATACTTTGTAATTTGGTGTTTAGATAATAACCGAATCTGATTACCATAACCCAAAATACGAGCTGGTTTTTGATAATAAAAAAATAAGGCATCACAAGATAAACTTTTAATTAAATTTAAAATTTTTTTACTATTAAAATCAATTTTAAAAATCCGACATAACAATTTAATGGTTGCGACCTGGTTACTACTTGAATAACCTAGCCCAGAACCAACTGGTGTTTTTTTATCTAAAAAAATATCAATCCCAATTGCATTAAATTCAGGAAACTCTCGTAAAAAAGCTTGGTAGGCTTTAACAATTGTATTTTCATTATTATTTAATTCCAAAAGATTACACTCAAACTTAAATTGCTGTGTACTATTTTTTTTAACAATAATAATATCAAATAGTTCTTGATAGGGAAACATAATCGAATTAATTTTATGCAAGTTTCGTTTTCGATTATTTTTATAAACTTTTAAAGTTAAATTAACTTTCCCATATGATTTGATTTCCATCTATTAAGACTCCTCTTCATTAATTTTATTATATAACAGATAGAAGTCATTTAAAGTTAAATTTTCAGAACGTAAATTATGACTATATTTTAAACTAGTTAAAATAGTTTCTGCTTGTCTTTTATTTTTTAAATAATTACCTAAATTATTTAAAATTGTTTTTCGTTTTGTACTAAACATTGAACGAATAAATTCTAGAAATGATCCTTCATTTTTTATATCATGGTATTTTTTATTAAAAGTAAATTTTAAAACAATACTATCAACTTTTGGGACCGGAACAAAATTATTTTTGCCAACTAAAGTAACCTTCTCAATGTCACAATAAAATTGGCAAACAATCGATAAATTATTATAACTCTTTGTATTTGGTTGAGCTAAAATTCGTTCTCCCACTTCTTTTTGCATCATCAACACAAAAGATTTTACCTTTGGATTTGTTATTTTTAATAATTTAAAAATAATTGGTGAAGTAATATAGTATGGAATGTTAGAAATAATATTAACTTCTTGAAGATTAGAAAATTCTTCAGCCACCAACTGGTCTAAATTTGTTTTTAAAATATCTTGGTGGATTACCTTAAAATTTTTAACGGTTTGATATTTATTAATAAGAAAATCAATTAAATTATCATCAATTTCAATAGCAACAGTTTTGGCAGCTTTATAAATAATTTCCGCCGTTAAAGCTCCCATTCCCGGACCAATTTCAATAATTCCCTGGTCAGAATCACCAAGAACACTATCAATAATTAAATTAATAATATGTTTATTAGTCAAAAAATTTTGACCAAATCTTTTTTTGGCATAAATATTATGTGTTATCATTTCTTTATTTTGTTGTGCCATCATTAATTTGCTCCTTTAAAATTTCTTGAACTTTTGTTTTATTAACCCCCATTAAATTTAATCATTTATACAAAGTTTTATTATTAACTTTTGTAAAGTGTAAATTTTGACTAAGATAATCGCGTTTTGGTTTGCTATCTACTAATATAATATAATCGTGCCAAGAAAGACTCGGTTCTTGGTTAGAATTAAAATGAACAACACTTGCCAGGGCTTTTTTAATTGTTTCTGGAACTGCTTGGGCAATCCCAACCTTATTATTTTTAATTGCTAGATTCTTATCAATAAAAGCATGCGAACATTTATTATCTAGATAGTCACTTACTATTTGTCGAATTTTTTGGCCAGGATAATCAGGGTCAGTAAAAATTATAATTTGATGAGTTAAGCTTAACTGTTTGATGCGTTGTAAAATAGACCCATCAATTGCACTGCCATTTGTTTCAACACAAGTCAAATTTGGGTAAATACTCTGAATTTTATTGGTATCTGTTTTACCTTCAACAATAATTATAATATTATCTCACATATTCTCCCTCACTAAAACTAGTTGCAATATATTTTCTTTTTATTTATACCATTTTTATAGTATAATTACATTAGACTATTATATTAAAATAAATATTTTATTTATATATAAGAGTAGGAGGCAAAGAAAAGATGGCTAATTATAAATTTGGAAAAGAATATTCATTTTTAGCATTAGATTTAGGAACTGCAAATACTGTCGCGTATGTCGCTGGCCAAGGAATTGTCTATAATGAACCATCAATGATGGCATATGACACCTTAAGTAATTCATTAGTAGCATTAGGAGAAGAAGCTTATAAAATGATTGGGAAAACTCATGATCATATTAAAATGGTAACTCCTTTAGTGGACGGAGTTATTTCGGACATGGATGCTGCACAAGACTTATTAAAACATATTTTTGGTAGATTAAAAATGACTGGTATCTGAAAAAATTCATTAGTAATCCTAGCTTGTCCTAGTGGTGTTACTGAATTAGAACGCAGTGCTTTAAAAGCAATTGCTAAGGATATGGGAGCTAGTTATGTTTTAGTTGAAGAAGAAGTTAAACTAGCCGCATTAGGAGCCGGTATTAATATTGGACTTGCCCAAGGTAATTTAGTTATCGATATTGGGGGAGGAACAACAGATATTGCCATCTTATCAGCTGGGGATATTGTTAAGTCGAAATCAGTAAAAGTGGCAGGAAAACACTTTGATCAAGAAATCCAAAAATATATTCGGGCAGAATACAATGTTTTAATTGGAATCAGAACCGCTGAACAAATCAAAAAAGATATTGGAGCATTGGTTAAAATTGTTAATGAAAAACCAATTCGTGCTTTTGGTCGTGATATTATTACTGGTTTGCCACGAGAAGTTATGATCAAGCCAGAAGAAATTAAAAATGTGTTATTAGCACCATTCTCAAGAATTACTGATTTATTAGTGGAAGTTTTAGAAGAAACACCACCAGAATTAGCAGGAGATGTTATTCGTAATGGAATCACCATTTGTGGAGGTGGTGCCTTAATTCGGGGAATTGTTAAATATTTTGAATCAATTTTCCAATTAAAAGTTAGAGCCGCTCAAGATCCCCTAATGTGTGTGATTGATGGGGCAAAAACTTATGAAAAAAATTTAGGCGCAGTTATTGAAAGAATCGAATTATTAGAAGCAAAAGAATATAAAATTTAAATTAGAGTTAAAGGATGAGTAATCCTTTTTTATTTTAAATTAATACAACACTCTTCATAAATAAAAAACAGCATAACGACACCACTGTTGATAACGTTCTTGTAAGGCTAGTAAAAAACTATCTTCAATTTTTTCTAAATTGAGTAAGGTTTTTAAACAATTATTTAATCCTACATCTTTAAATAAGATAACATCATTTTGTTTTAATGATCGAATCAAAATATAGTTTGCAGACCAAATCCCTAAACCTTTAATACTAGTAATAAATTTAATCTTTTCCGCGGCGGTGGAAAAACTATTAAATACTTCCTGACTAATTTCATGGTTAACAAACATTGTTGTCACTAACTTAATAGTATTAATTTTATTTTTAGATAACCTTAATTTTTGAAAATCTTCAAAACTTACTGTTTCTAATACTTTGGGAGTCGGAAAAACAAATAATGTTAAATCTTTGTGTTTAATTGCTCGCCCATATTTTTTAACAAGCTCACTTTTAATACTATAAGCAAATTTCATATTAATTTGTTGACCAATAATTGTTCACATAAATGCTTCATATAAATTTAAATAACTATACGCACGAAAGCCAAGATGATCTTGATAAATTAACTTTAAAATCGGATCCTGGGCACTAAATAAATAAAAACCTGGTAAGTCATAATTTAAATCTAATAATTCAATAACGTAATTTAAAATATTATCCTTCTGGTCTTGTCCTAATGGTAGGGAATGGTAAACATCAATTACCAAATTATCTAAACTAAAAATTTCTAAAACAAAAATTTCATTTTTAAATGGGAGCGCTAGCACTAAAGTTTGGTGTTGTTGATCATAATGAAAACAAATATCATCTTGATAAACAAAGAAAGTTTTTTCGTTGCTATCTCAATCATAATGATAGTTAGTCATAATTCTCGTTTTCATTCAAATCACCTCTTCTTTAACTATATCTCAAATTAACCGAAAAAACTTTACTTCTAATTCAAGAAAACTTCTTTTGCATTTATTATTGTGTAAAATATAACTAAAGGATGGCGAATAGAATGAAACCAACAATGAACCAGTACCAAGCAATTATTAATTGTCAAGAAAATGATGATTACTATTACGCAGTTAAAACCACAAAAATATTTTGTCGTTTTAGTTGTAAATCAAAGGCCCCAAATCTTAATAATATTTTAATTTTTGCAAAAAATTCTAAAAATCTAGCTAATTTTCGTCCTTGTAAACGTTGTGAACCGCTAAACCCTCAACCCACTAATATAATTGATAAGTTTAAAAACTATCTTAAAAATTGTCAAACAAAAATAACTCTTGAGCAATGTGCAAAAGCACTAGGTTATAATACTAGTTATTTATCAAGAAATCTTGCCCAACACGGGATTAAATTTAAGGAGTATCTTAAAAATGAAATCAATAATTAAGTATTGAAATACAGAAAAAAATGGTTTAACTCTAACAATTGGGACTTTTAATGACAAAATTTGCTATCTTGGTTTACAAAATGATGAAATTACGACATGGTTTGATAATCATAAATTTATTTTAGAACACCAACCTAGCCTACTCCCAAGTGAAATTACTCAATTACTAGATGATTTTTTTGCTAAAAAACCATTACAGCTAACTTTAGATAATTTTTATTTAACTGGCAGTGAATTTCAAAAAAAAGTTTGAAATGAATTAATTAAAATTAAAGCTGGCGAAACAATTACTTATAGTGATCTTGCCCAAAAAATTAATCACCCAACAGCAGCCCGCGCGGTCGCTAGCGCCGTTGGAAAAAACCCCATTTTATTATTAATTCCTTGCCACCGGGTTATTGGTAAAAATAATAACCTTTATAAATTTCGTTCCGGCGGAGAAATTAAAAAGCAACTTCTAAATTTTGAAAATAATAACTAAAACTTATTGTTTTAATTTTCAAAAATTACCAAATAGAAATAAATGTTTAAAAAAAAGTTTTTATTTAAAAAAGTATTTGTAAAACAGATTATAATATGTATAATAAAATTACTTGGTATTGATAGTAAGAAAAATATTATTTGATATCTAAGGAATAAAGAGAATATATAAGAAGTTACAAGATATTTATATTGAAATTTTATTTTTAAAATAGAATGAGGCAATATGAAAGGAGACAATCATAGATGACTATAACAGACGTATTAAAAAATACATTTAATATTTCTCCTAAACCACCTCGTAAATTTATTGCAATTGACTTAGGGACAACAAATTCAATTGCTTACATTGGAGGAAGAGGAATTATTTATAATGAAGCATCAGTGATGGCTTATGAAACAGGAACTAAAAAACTAGTTGCCCTAGGAGAAGATGCTCGTAAATTAATAGGAAAAACACATGATAAAATTGAAATTTATACTCCCTTAAGAAACGGTGCAATTACTGATTTAAGAATTGCCGAAGAATTTATTCAACATATTGGAAACCGTGCCAAAGTTCAAGATGTTTGAAAAGGCTCAATTGTCTTAATTGCATGTCCAAAAAGTGTTACCGAATTAGAACGTCGCGCAATGGTTGAAATGTGTAAACATTTAGGCGCTGATCTTGTTCAAGTTGAAGAAGATACCCTAATGGCTGCGTTAGGAGCTGGGGCCAACATTTTCGCTCCAAAAGGAACTTTTATTTTAGACATTGGTGGGGGTAAAACCAGTGCGGGAATTATCTCTGCTGGGGGAATTGTTGTAAGTAAATCAATTAAAATTGCAGGAAATTATATCGACGAGGAAATTTTAAAATATATTCGGGCAAAACATACTATCTCAATTGGAGTAGTAACTGCTGAACAAATCAAAAAACAAATTGGTTCTTTATACAAAGGCAAAGAAACAAAAAAAATGGTAATCTTTGGTCGTGATGTAGTTACTGGAATGCCAAAAGAAACCGAAATCTTAGACTCTGAAATTAGAAAATTATTAATTAGTATTTTTTCTTCAATTACTCAATTAGTTACTGATATTTTAGAATCAACACCAGCTGAATTAGCCGGTGATGCAGTAATGAACGGGTTACTAGTCAGCGGTGGATGTGCACAAATTAGTGGATTAAAAGAATTTTTAGAAAGTTACTTCCAAATCCCAGTTAAAATTGCTAAAAATCCACAAACTGCTGTTATTGATGGATGTATCGCTTATGAAAAAGAAATTAGAGATCGCTTAATTGAAGAAAATAAAAAAAATAAATAAATCACTTCATGTGATTTTTTTATTTCACGATATAATAATTAATATAAAATAATTATCAATAAAGGATGATTAATAAATGAAAAAGATCTTAGTACTCTTAACTAGTTTAACCCTGACGAGTAGCTTAGCAAGTAATGTTACTAGTTGTTTAACCTTAGATAATCGAATCAAACAGGCTTTTACTAGTTGAACTTTTAATGCCAAAACTGATGCCCCAATTTATGGTTCAGTTTTTCGAATTAATAAAGATCCTAATTGGTATTATTATTACTATTGGTTTATTCAACAACTATTAATTGCCTCCCAATTTAATTTAATTGATAAAACAATGTACCAACTAGTTTTAAGTGGTGATTGAAAATCCTTAGACCCTGGAACAATTAGTATTCATAATATTGCGCCAACATGATATCCAAGAGTAATTGATAGTTTAGAACGAGAAACTGATCCCTTAAATAAGAATGATTTTAAATTAATTTACACTTATTTAACCATTTATAATCCAATCATTTTACAAGGTGGATTACTAACTAATACTTATTCAAAAGAACATAGTTCAATTAAAATTGAATATAAAATTTCAACCAATAGCGCAATTGAAGCATACAAAAGTAAAATAAAAACAGATTATGAAAATTATTATAAACAAATAATAAATTTATATCCGGTATTAAAAACATACATTTTAGATTTATCAACAGCTAATCAAACAATTAATACGTTAGTAGACTCCTTAATTCATGTTGAAGTAGTATTATCCCCAAATTTTAACATTGCGTTAAATATTAACACTACTATTAATCCAATTTAACTATTGCTAATTTCAAGAAGTCATTAATTTTTTTATTCAACTATAAAACTCTTTATCAACTAAAATGCTAGTAACATCTCACTTTTAAAATAATTTTTGTTATAATAATTTAAATTAAATTCTTCTAGAAGTTCTCTTGCGAAGAAGATTCCTTTTTCTTAAAATTTATGTTATAATTACTTAGTATTGTATACTCTAATATCAATGTATTAGAGTCTTGCAATCCATTTTTTACTGACATTAATAGGAAAATTTTTTAATGTTAGATATTGTTTATGTTTATACACATTGAAAAAGAAAAAAGGGAGGAATTTTTACAATGGCAGGATTTAATAGCGGCAAAAGTAAAAGACCAACTTTCGTTTCAATGGACTTAGGAACTGCAAACACACTAGTGTATGTTTCAGGTTCAGGAGTAGTTTATAACGAACCATCAATCGTAGCTTACAGAATAAAAGAAAATAGAATTATTGCTGTAGGGATCGAAGCTTATAAAATGATCGGAAAAGGTAACAAATCAATTCGTATTGTAAGACCAATGGTTGACGGAGTTATTACTGATATTAGAGCAACTGAAGCTCAATTAAGATATATCTTCGGAAAATTACGAATCTCAAAACAACTAAAACACTCAATCATGTTATTAGCATGTCCAAGTGTTATTACTGAATTAGAAAAAGCAGCGTTGAAAAAAATCGCGATGAACTTAGGGGCAACTAAAGTTTTCGTTGAAGAAGAAGTTAAAATGGCTGCCTTAGGTGGAGGAGTAGATATCTACAAACCTACTGGTAACTTAGTTGTTGATATGGGAGGGGGAACAACAGATATTGCTGTTATTGCCTCAGGAGATATCGTATTATCGAAATCAGTAAAAGTTGCTGGAAACTATCTAAACGATGAAATGCAAAAATTCATTCGTTCACAATATGGATTAGAAGTAGGATCAAAAACAGCTGAACAAATTAAAATTGAAATTGGTTCATTAGCAAAATACCCAGACGAAAGAAAAATGAAAGTTTATGGACGTGACGTCGTTTCAGGATTACCAAGAGAAATCGAAGTTACACCAGAAGAAGTTAGAGAGGTATTAAAAGTACCGGTATCAAGAATTATCGACTTAACAGTCCAAGTATTAGAAGAAACACCACCAGAATTGGCAGGAGATATCTTCAAAAATGGAATCACAATTTATGGAGGAGGAGCATTAATTAAGGGAATTGATCGTTACTTCACAGATACATTACAATTACCATCAAAAGTTGGTGAACAACCATTACTAGCGGTTATTAATGGTACTAAAAAATTCGAATCTGATATCTATGACATCTTACGTCAAGAACAAATGCATACTAAAGAATTAGATTACTAAAAAAGAATATATTTAGAGAAATTCGCTTTAATTAAAAATATAGAGGTTTTTTCTTGATATAATATTTAGAGAATATATTAAGGAGGAAATTAACGTGAAACCAGAAAGACCATTTATCTCACTTGACTTGGGAACAGCTAACGTGTTAGCTTACGTTTCTGGTCAAGGGATTATCTATAATGAACCATCATTAATGGCTTACGATACTAAAACCAATAAATTAATTGCTTTAGGGAAAGAAGCTTATGATATGATTGGAAAGACACACGACCAAATTAGAATGGTGACTCCGCTAGTTGATGGAGTTATCGCAGATATGGAAGCTGCACAAGATTTATTAAAACACGTTTTCTCAAGAATGAAAATGATGAATATTTGAAAAAATGCGGTAGTTTTACTAGCATGTCCAAGTGGAGTTACTGAATTAGAAAGAGAAGCTTTAAAAAACGTTGCCCAAGATATGGGAGCTGACTTAGTTATTATTGAAGAAGAAGCTAAAATGGCAGCAATTGGAGCAGGAATCAACATTGACTTACCACAAGGGAACTTAATCATTGATATTGGAGGAGGAACAACTGACTTAGCAATTATTTCATCAGGAGATATTGTAGTTGCGAGAAGTATTAAAGTTGCCGGAAACCACTTTGATGATGATATCCGTAAATATATTCGTTCAGAATATAACATTGCAATTGGACAAAAAACTGCAGAAGATGTTAAAAAATACATCGGTTCATTAGTTAAATACCATAATGAACGTGCAATGCAAATTTATGGAAGAGACATTGTTTCAGGATTACCAAAAGAAGCTAAAATTAGTTCTGATGAAATTAGAAACGTTTTACTAAATGCCTTTTCTAAAATTACTGACTTAGTAATTGAATTACTGGAAAATACACCTCCGGAATTAGCAGGAGATATCATGCGTAATGGTATCACAATTTGTGGTGGGGGAGCATTAATTAGAAATATTGATAAATACTTCTTTGATATCTTCCAATTACCAACAAGAACTGCTTCTGATCCGCTAATGTGTGTTATTGAAGGAACAAGAGCGTTTGAAAAAGTTATTAGAAAACGTATTGAAAACGGTTACTATAACTTCAATGACAAAGGATTATTAGCTGGCATTGGGAAGAAAAAATAATTAACAAGATAAATTAAAAAAAACATTAGGTTAACCTAATGTTTTTTTTAATATTAATTCTTAATCCGTTATTCTTGGATGCCAAATACTTTTTTCCCATTCCGTGAAGTAACTCTAATCATTTCTTCAACTGGAATTTTTTTTAATTCGGCTAATTTTTTAACCGTATAAGTAATAAAACGGGGGTAATTTTTTTCACCACGATAAGGATCTGGTGTTAAATATGGTGCATCAGTTTCCACTAATAATTTATTTAATGGAATTAAACGGGCCACTTCCCGTAAATTTTCAGCATTTTTAAAAGTAATATTTCCGGCAAATGAAATATAAAATCCTAAATCTAAGAATTTTTGGGCCATGACAATATCCCCACCATAACAATGCATCTCACCTTTAGTTACTTTTTCTTCTAATAAAATTTTAAAACAATCTTCGTAAGCATCACGACAATGAATTACCACTGGTAAATCATGGGCTTTTGCAATTTTGATTTGTTTACGAAATCATTCTTTTTGTAACTCGGGTGAAACATTTTTATGGTAATAATCTAAGCCAATTTCCCCAATTGCTATAACTTTACTGGCATTGCTTAATTCATTTAACCGTTGAATATCTGCTGAAGAATGACGAGCAACATCAGTAGGATGAATCCCGACCGTTGCATAAACACTATCATACTGTAAAGCTTGGCGAACTGCCGCTTCGCTTGATTCAATATCATAGCCAACATTATTTAATAATACAACCCCACTAATTCTTGCCTCTTCAATAGTTTCTGATGTTTCATCAACATTATATTCTTCTGACATTAAATGACAATGTGTATCAAAGATCCCAGCCATATATTTTTCCTCTTACTTTCCAAGACAATATTTACTAAACATTGTGTCTAGCAAATTATCATCGTAACTTTCTCCTAACAATTCTCCCAGTAGATTTCATGATTCATGTAAATCAACATTAACAATATCAACAGGAAATCCATCTGTACTATTATTATATGCATTTTTCAAAGATTTTTCTACATTCTCAAGGATAGAAATTTGTTTTATATTACTCAAAATAATAGTATCATCCTTAAATAACTGATCAGTACTAAATAATTCATTAATCTTATTAATTAACGATTTAATATCCCGGTTAATTGCCGCCATTTCAATTTGGTGATCCGCTGAGAAGCGATATTGATGATGAGGATTTAAATCAATTTTATTAATAATAATAATTCGTTTTTTATTTTTTGTTAACTCTAATAATTCTTGTTCTTCAACAGATAAAGAACGGGTACTATCAAATACTAGTAATACTAAATCAGCTAAAGTAATTTGTTCTTTCGCTTTATTAATCCCAATTCGTTCAATTTCATTATCAGTTGTCCGAATTCCTGCTGTATCAATAAGATTTAAAGTTAAGTTTCCAATATTTACCCGACCTTCAACAATATCCCGGGTTGTTCCAGGAGTATCAGAAACGATTGCTTTATCTTCATTTAGTAATGCATTTAAAAGCGAAGATTTACCAACATTAGGTTGTCCTAAGATTACTAAATTAACCCCGTCATTTATTACTTTACCAATTTTACTTAAAGCAATAATTTCCGCAATTCTATTTGATAAAACCTTCAATTTTTCATGAAGTTCACCAACAGTTAAATTCCCAACCCCATCATATTCCGGATAATCAATATTTACCTCAATATTAGCGATAATATCTAGCAAATCATTGCGAAAATTATTAATAACACTAATATTTTTATTTTGTAAATTACTAATCGCAATTTTAGCACTCTGGTCATTTGTGGCATGAACCAGATCATTAATAGCCTCGGCTTGAATTAAGTTAATTTTGCCATTTAAAAAAGCTCGTTGGGAAAATTCCCCTCGATTAGCTAAACGAGCACCATTTTTTAGTAATAACTTTAAAATTTTATTAGTAATATAGACTCCCCCGTGGCAATTTATTTCAATGACATCTTCGCCGGTAAAAGAATTAGGATTTTCAAAACACATTAATAAAACTTGGTCTAATGTTTCTGCTCCATCCTTAATAAAACCATAATGAATTTCATTTTTATGAGGTTTAACTACTTTTGAAAAAATCTTATTAATAATCGGAAAAGCGTCTGGTCCCGACAGTCGGATTATTGAAATTGCTTGGTTCATCATACTTGTTGTTGGTGCAACAATTGTATCATTAATCATCTTAATCACCCTTTTAACATAACAAATTATACCAAAAATAAAGAATAAATTCGGTGCAATTATTTAAATAAAACCTAATTTTATTGATAAAATAAAAATACAAATAAATTATTTATTCATAGAATAGAAAGCGAAAATTTAACATGATGAAAAAAATCTTAGGTTTAATCGGAGCAATAACTTTTATAACAACTGGAACTACAAATGTAATATCTTGTAAAAACCCGGAGACAAGTAATAATTTAATAAACTTAGAAGATGTGTTAACAGTAACTGATTTAGGAAAAATCCCAACCATAACTCCCGATGTTGTTTTAATATATATTAAAGCGAAAAATCCAAAAGTAGTTATTACTGAAATTTTTGTATCCCTTGATTCAAGTGTCAAAGAGTTTGCCCGAGTACACGTCAAAGGAAATTCAAAAATTTATCACCAATTAGCAACTGGAAATGAAATTATTGTTCTTTTTCAACAAGGTTAGGATCCTAACACTTTTGCAAACGAAATCGCTTACTTAGTTATTTTATATTTAATAATAATTTTTTTATTATCACTATTATTAATCTTAATTGACTTTGAAGTTAACTGGGGAAAACGACTGATCACCTGGTGAATTATTTTACGTTTTTCAAGTGGCAAAGCAGGAAGAATTAGTTCATTTTTAGTTTGGACCACTTCATTAGCTCATTTATTAATTAAAAGTAAAAACTCATTTTCAATATTTTGCAATTGAATGTTTAAATAAAAATTATTTTTAAATTTACGACTAATATAAACATGCATTAAATTAGTTAAAATTTCAACTAGATTGTCATAACTATTATTCTGCTGACAAAATAAAATCCGAATGTTAATAGTTCGGCTTTTAATGGAAAAAAACATTTCACTATTGTTAATTAGTAAAATGTTTTGGAAAATGTCTTGCAACCATTGGTGAACAGTGGCACTGACATCTTGCATCTGATAAATTAATACGATAATTTTTTTACCAAAAAATTTTTTAACTGTATTTTCAACATTATAATAATGCTTATCAGATAAAGTATTTAAATATTTTTTAATTTCTTCATAGTTTTTAAATATTTTAATCATCATCGTTATTTTTTGTCTCTTTTTTTATTCTTATTATGTAAAGAAAATTTTGTTTTATTCTTATTTTTTGGAGCAATCGGATTATAAGAAACCTGATCACCCGTTTTGGTTTTTTTCGTTGGAGTAACATGAATTGTTTCCCCACTTGTAGTTTGGTAAACATTTTTCTTTTTAAACAACCCTTTAATTTTTTGGAAAACCATGTTTTTATCTTTACCTTTTTTACGCTTACGAACCCGTAGGTAATGGAACCCAAGGGTTTGTAAAATTTGAATAAACGCTGAGAAAATCCAGTAGATCGCAACCCCGGCTGCAATACTAATTGTAACAATGAAGAAGACAATAATCATTACCCCTTGCATAATAAATTGTTTCTTGCGGGCTTTTTTTTGCTCTTTGGAAATAACTTTGGTTTTCTTTAGGTTTAAAATGGTTGGTAATAACATTGATACAATCTGAATTGGTAAATATACAAATAAAATAACTAAATAAATGTAATGACCACTTGTAATCATATCTCACGGTTTTTCAATTAACGAAACTTGACCAATGGTTGCCATTTTTAAGTCCCGTGCTGATTTAACCACGGTATACATCGCAATCAAGAATGGAATTGATAAGAAGGATGATCCGATTGTTGATAACGGGGAAACCCCTTCCTTCCGATAAAGTTGCATCATTTCCATTTGTTGCTTTTGTTTCGCCGCGGGATCTTTTGAACCCTTATATTTTGCTTGAATTTCCGCTTGTTTAATTTGTAATAATTGCATTTTATCTTGGTTTTTCTGTGCTTTTCAACTAAACATTAGGGTAATTAACCGTACCATTAATGAGGTAATAAAGATTGCCCCAATAATTCCAGCTCCGTTTGATAAACCACCAAAACCATCAATAATTTTAACCATCACCCAGGCAACCGGGAATACGAAACAGCCATAGAAAGGAGACTGGGTCTTTGTAAAGGCTTCAGCTCATGTTTGAATTCCTAAATATGAATATTCATAGATTTTTCCATCAACAATATGGAAGAAATGTTCTTTCCCTACATTAACTGTTCCCACTAAGATTTCAAAGAAAACCCCAGGTTTATAAACCGACTGGCCAGTAACATCAGTAATTTGTCACACATTAAATTTACTTACCATCATCTGTCCACAACCTCATAGCATTGAAAGTAATAAAAATAAATATAAAATTAGCTTCGTTCACTTTCAAGTGATTGAGTATCAAGGCTTACGGTTTTTCTTCCCACCAGCAAAGATATAATCTCGGTAGTTCACAAAGTCCCCTCCTTTTCTATTTAATAATACTATTTAAAAGTATGTTCTTATTATCTTCATAACTATTATTAAAATAATTCTTTCGAACAATAATTATATAATCATAACCATGAGAGGTGCTATAATCTATATTTAACATACTGCGAATTTGCCTTTTTATTTTATTTCTTATAACCGCATTACCTAATTTTTTACCAACCGAGATTCCGAATCGATGATAAGTTAAGTTATTCTTTTTATAATAAATAAAATATCCGTTTGTTTTTAAAAGAGAACCCTTATTAATAATATTTTGAAATTCATGATTTTTCTTAACAGTAAATTTTTTTTTCACTATTGTAAAACCACAAAAATAAAGTAGCCAAAAAGCATTAGGCTGATAATACTTTTCTTCCTTTTGCTCTTCTTCTACTTAATACTTTTCTTCCTGATTCTGATTGCATTCTAGCTCTAAAACCATGAGTTCTTTTATGTTTAATTTTACTTGGTTGTCATGTTCTTTTCATAAATAAGCACCTCCTTAATACATTAAGACATCATATAAATAATATAATAATTGTTGAAAAATATCAACGAAAATATTATGTTTTGTCTAAAAATTATTTAAAAAATACGATACGTTTGAATTATTTTTTGTTATTAAAAAATATTCTATAAAAAATGATTTTATAAAATATTCTCAGTATTATAGAATAAAAATTAAGTTAAATGCCTGCATATTAGTATAATTAGGACACTACTGACAATATTATATAAAAACAATCCTCCACAAAATTATTGTTTCTGGTAGTATGATGAAATTCAAATAACAATTTCCATAAAATATATAATTATAGTGAGTGACGATAACCTTGCTATTGTATTCTAATGTAAATAAAAACAATAAAATATGACTCATAATATTTTATGAGTCATATTTTATTGTTTTGTCAGGAATTAAATTATAAAATAATGGAATTATCATTTCCCCTGCTCAACGCTTAACAAAATTAGAACTATGAAAATACTTTGTAAATAATTTAATTGCATCTTCCATTAATTTTGTACCTTTTTTTAAAATATATCGATTTGGTTCAATTAAACCTTCATCAATAATTCCTTCACGAATTGCTCATGGCGAAAAATAAGTTCCTGTTCTAACTCTGCGAGCTGCAAAAACATCCGTATAAAAATTAGATGTTCCAACATATGTATTATCCGGTCATCCCTCAAAAGATTCAATTTCATATCAAAACCCAATTCTTTGGTTTTCAAATTTATCAGATACTCAGTAAGCTCTTTGCTTATTTTCATCATACTGGGCTCAGCCTGCTCAATTTCACATTCAATGATGATATTTAATATAGTCAGGATATTGTTTATAAAGATCAAAATCATTAAGATAATTACTAAAAGCACCCTTTGTTTTGTTATCTAAAATATTTAAAATTTGGTCGGTAAAATAATATGTTAAACGTAAATTAGCATTATCAAAATAACCATCCACTGGATTTTCAAAATAAAGTGGAACATAAGTATATTTATTATATGTATAATCAATAATAGTATCTGGGTTATAAGGTAAATCAATTATAATACTACCATTCCAAGAATCAAAAATATCTTTATCATTGAAATATACTATTTGTGACATTTCTTGAATGTCTTATTCTAGTTGCAAAGATTTTTCTTGATAATATTTTTCCGCAATGATTTCTTGTTCAGAAGGACCCTGATTGTTAGCAAACTTTGGTCTTTGTGAATGACAACTAATAACAGGTAAGATTAAAGTTGTAGTTAAACATAATGAAGTTAAGATTTTAAATAAGTTTTTCATAAAAACTCCTTATTTTGCTTATATAATACACCTAAAATAAATCTAATTTTTATTAATAAACTAAGATATTTTTTACAAAAAAAAGAAAAAATTCATCTTTAGTTTAACTTAAAAATGAATCATAAATTTTTATTTTGTATAATTTGGCAGTTGTTTAACAATTGTAATATCGTGCGGATGTGATTCTTTTAGACCATTGTTTGAAATTTCAACAAATTCAGCAGTTGCTTGTAAAGTAGGAATGTCTTGGGCTCCACAATAACCAAAACCACTCCGTAAACCACCAACAAATTGGAAGAGAATATCACTAACTTTTCCTTTTAAAAGAACGCGTCCTTCGACTCCTTCGGGAACTAGTTTTTTATCTTTGTTTTGGAAATAGCGATCAGCACTTCCACGCTTCATTGCTGCTAGTGATCCCATCCCCATATATATTTTGTACTTTTTCCCATCAATTATTAACTCTTCACCAGATGCTTCATCACTTGAAGCAAAAATTGAACCCATCATAACCGCATTAGCACCGGCTGCTAAAGCTTTAACAACATCACCAGAATATTTAATACCCCCATCCGCAATAACAGGAATCCCTTTTTCTTTTGCAACTTCATAAACATCATTAATTGCACTAATTTGGGGCACCCCAACGCCGGCTACAACCCGGGTTGTACAAATACTACCGGGACCAACCCCCACTTTTAGAGCACTAGCACCAACATTAATTAAATCTAAGGCTGCTTGTTTGGTCACAATATTTCCCGCAATAATATCTAACTGTGGATACTTAGTGCGAATTTTCTGAACCATTGCAATAATACCATTACTATGCCCATGTGCAGAGTCTACCACAATAACATCCACATGACTAGCAACCAGGGCATCAACACGTTCTAAAGTTTCTGGGCCAACCCCTACCGCAGCGCCAACTCTTAATCGTCCTTGGTCATCTTTACAAGCAAAAGGATATTCTTCTTTATTATTAATATCCTTAATAGTAATTAACCCGGTTAAAACATTATCATCATTAATAATTGGTAATTTTTCAATTCGGTTTTTTAACAAAATTTCTTTCGCTGCTTCTAAACTAATATTTTCTTTGGTTGTTACTAAATTTTGAGAAGTCATATAATTAGCAACGGGTTCATTAAAATCTTGGCAAGCTCTAATATCACGGTTAGTAATAATTCCTAATAATTTTTTATTTTCATCAACAACTGGTAATCCAGAAATACGGTATTGGGCCATAATTTTTTCAGCTTCGTTAATATTAGCTGTTGGAGATAACGTAATGGGATCAATAATAAAGCCTGATTCATTGCGTTTTACTTTTTCAACTTCTTCTACTTGTTGTTGAATTGTTAAATTTTTATGAATAATTCCAATCCCTCCTTCACGAGCAAGGGCAATTGCCATTTTGGATTCGGTCACGGTATCCATTGCTGCTGATAAAAAAGGAATATTTAACATAATATTCTTTGTTAATTTAGTAGCTAAATTTACTTGGTTTGGTAAGACATCTGATTTTTGGGGGACAAGAAGTAAATCATCGAATGTATAAGTTTTTCTAATTTTCATTTTACACATCACCTTTCTTTTTTTATTTAAAACTACCCATTATAAGACTAAAAAATTACATGTAAAATAAAAATTACATAATTTTACCATAGTAATTAATTTACGGTTAATTGTAGAAACACTAGACCATATTACTAGCTTATATAGGATCCAATATTAAATTAGGTAAATTATAACAAAATAAAAAATAAATAAAATAAAAAATTAGTAATTCGCATTACTAATTTTAAAGTCAAATTACGCTGTGATTGTCATTGTAATAATTGGGTTAAAAGTCTTATCAACAACAGTTTTTCCTTGGTCATTTTTTTATAAGTTAAAACTGTTAAAGTCATTTTAATTAAATATCCTTCTTGTAAAGGTGTTTTATTAGTATCAGTACTATCTAAAGTTACATCCTTACCTTCTTTATCCTTGATAGTAACTGGTATTTCTCATTTAACACTTTCACCTTGGTGTAAATATTCAGCTACTTTTGTATTTTGAATATTATACCCATCAGCAATTGCTGATTTGTTATTAATTGAATCTAATGTACTAATTAAATAACCTAAAACATCTTTGTCTGAACCTCAGCTAGCTGAATTATCTTTTGTAATTTTCTTTAATTCTGCTAAACTTGTTTGAAATGTTTTACCATCTAAAGTTGATGGATTTTTTTCTGATGACTTTTCCCCATTACATGCAACAACTGATGAAGCACCAGTTGCTGTTAAACCAACAGCTCCTAGAATTGCTAAAAGCTTTTTCATTGATTTTTCTCCTTTTGTTTTTATAAAATAAAAATATATATCTTTCTTATTTTCTTAAGCATAATTGTAAAGAAAAAAATAATAAATTGCAACTTTATTAAAAATAAATTTAGTTTTCCACAATTGTTATAAACATATCTTAAATATGTTAATATTGTTAATAAGAATATAAATAGCCAATAATTATTAAAATTATCATAATTTTAAATTATTAATTACCTGTGGAAAACTTAAAAATTAAAGCGATGATTAAAAAAGACTATGACTTTTCCACATATTTATTTATAATAAATATTGGAATAAATAATTGGAGTGAATTAGAAACA